>NZ_AMZN01000050.1 GCF_000331535.1 Fulvivirga imtechensis AK7
TTGCAGTTACGTGAAGCCTTTGCTTCACTCACAGCACACTCCGCGCTAGTTGGGGCTCAAACAGTGTGATTTATAAAGTGTACCTGTGGCGTTGAAATTCTTAACGCCATTTCCTCAAGACTGTTCAGGTAACTGTCATTATCCTCAAAATCAACTAAAAAGTTGTTGGCTGCCTCCCCGAGGCAAGTTAGGCAAGTTCGGGACAGGCAGGATAACTGCCCCTTTTTTTAAGCATTTTATATCGAACTCACATTATTTAGCCGCGGCAATAGCAGCAACACCCACAGATCTACAGCCTGCAGATAAAAGAGCGTTTGCACAGGATTCAATTGTAGAACCGGTAGTGATTACATCGTCAACCAACAAAATCCTTTTTTCTTTTAATACTTCCGGATAATTAATTTCAAAGATACTCTCAACATTTCTCCAACGCTCAAATCTTGATTTCCTCGTTTGAGTAGATGTTTTAATAGTTCGAACCAAATGTCTGTCCGAAAATGGAAGACCCAGGGACTGGCTCAGGCCGTCTGCAAATACCGCACTTTGGTTATACTTCCTCCGCCTCAGCTTAATTTTGTGCAGAGGGACAGGAACAATAAGATCATAACATTCGGAAAAACCATTGTCTCGCAGCTCGATGCCATACTTACGGCCGATAAACTCCCCGATAGAAGGTTTTCCATCATATTTAAGTCTATGAAGAAGCTTCTGAACTTTTCCATGTTTTGAAAACTTGTAACAGGCAACAGCATCAGTAAGCCTTACTTTACCATAGAACTTTATTGCAACAAAATTCTGGGCATCCTCGTGACTTTCTGTTCTCGGCATTTCATAATCACACTTCAGGCAGATAACCTCTTCACCCTTTACCAGGCTGTTTCCACACGCCATACAATATCTGGGAAAGAACAATGAAATGAAATCGCTGAGCATTGATTGAATATTCGATATATTTGCACCTATTTCAAAGGCTTAATTTAATGAATAAAGTAGAAGAATTTAATGAATACAGGAGCAGGATGAATGAAAAAATCCTCGCTTCAGACAATAAGGTAATCAAACGGCTTTTTAACCTCGATACCAATACTTATGCTGAAGGAGCTCTGGATACTAAAACCAAAGAACTTTTGGGCCTCGTGGCCTCAATGGTACTTAGGTGTGACGATTGTGTAAAATATCATTTAGGGAAATGTCATGAATTAGGCTTTAATGGTGAACAAATGTTTGAAGCGTTTGCCGTGGCGAATTTAGTTGGAGGTACTATTGTAATACCTCATTTGCGAAGGGCTGTAGAATATTGGGAAGAATTGGAACAAACCAGTCAATGATTAAAAAAGACCTTGAACTCGAACGAGCATGGAACACTCTCCTGGCAAAATTGGAGAGAATAGTTGGCAAACGACCAAAAGATTTGAATAGCGTACTATTTCTTATAGGTGTTCAGGAGCTGGGAAAAGGTAAAAAAGTGTTTGGAAAGGAAGAAAAGCAGGATCTTATGCATATAGCTATTTGCAAAGTACTCAGCTTATCAGGATTCTATCAACTTGAGGGACTGGATGAACAGGGATGGCCCCATTGGAAATTGGTAAAAAAGCTTCCTCATTTTGACCTGTTGGAACAAGAAAAACTGCTAAAAATGCATGTGATCGAATATTTTGAAAAGGAAGTAGGTTTAGAAATGAACTATAACGATTGATTTTGGTTTGAAATGGTGATAAAGCTTTATATTTAGTGTTTGTAAGAAAAATTCTAAGTGGCTTTAAGAAAACGTTCGCGCTAAAAAGCGAGATGAAGTTCCAAAAGCCGTAGTGCCGTACAGTTGTTGGGGAAGAGCATTTTTGAACGAGCGTAACGCGGACATTGACGTTTGCTTAGAGAACACTATTTAGATAAGCTTCTGCTGTTTACAGCAAACTCTGGCTATTTTAAATGCGTATAAAGTTTTACGTGGAAGGAGCAAGTGGCATATGACAGATAATGAGCAGCACATTCAGTCTCAACTGAAATCTTACAGGAGAAAATATTATTTCAACCTGACTCTGCGCGGGTTAATAATTTCTCTCGGGCTGACTATGTCCATTTTTTTGGTGATCAATACGCTTGAATATTCGTTTCGGTTTGGCAGTTGGGTAAGGGCAAGTCTTCTCTTTTTATTTGTAGCTGTTGCCCTGTGGGCTCTTGCCAAATATGTTTTTCAACCACTCTATCAGATGTTGAATGCCCGGAGGGGTATTACTGAGGAACAGGCGGCTTTGCATATTGGTGCTGTTTTTCCAGAAATTGGAGATAAGCTGCTGAATATCATACAGTTGAGAAAATATCAGGGAAGCCTGGTCCAGGCAAGTATTAGCCAAAAAGCGGCAAGCATTAAAGACTATTACTTCCCGGATGCTGTAGATATCAGACAAAACAAACGGTATCTAAAGTATGTAATTATCCCTTTGGCAATTATTCTGGGGGTGCTATTACTTAGCCCTTCATTTCTGACTACCAGCTCAACCAGAATTCTTCAATTCAACAATGAGTTCGTCCCTCAGGCTCCTTTCAATTTTGTGCTAAAGAACAACGAGCTACTGGCATTTAAAAATGAGGACTTCACGTTAAATCTGAGTTTAACAGGAAGTGCTATTCCTGAAAATGTATACCTCATTACCAATGATCGCAAGATTAAAATGGCTAAGTTATCCGCTGGTGAGTTCACCTATACTTTCAAGAAAATACAGGACGATAAAGCGTTCAAGTTTGAAGCAGCAGGATTTTTCTCTTCATTAAACACGATTAAGGTCGTTAATCGACCAAACTTGCGAAATTTCAATGTATACCTGGACTACCCAGCTTATTTGGGTAAAAAAAACGAACGCCTGAACAACGTAGGCAATTTGCAGATACCGGAAGGCACTTCTGTAAAATGGCAACTGAACACTTTACAATCTGATGAAGTATCCATCGAATTTCAGAATGCCGGAAAGGAGATTAATTTGAAAGCTGTTGATAATCAACTCTTTGAATATGAAGATACATTCAAAGAGTCGCAAATTTATGGTATCAATTTAAAAAATGAATACAGCGAAAACAAAGAAAAGATACTGTATAAAATAGATGTAATTCCCGATCAATATCCTCAGATCGATCTCAATGTGTATCAGGACACGACACTTTATTCCTTTATAGCCCTTGGCGGCAATATTTCTGATGACTATGGGCTACGGCAACTCAAGTTGTATTATCAGATTGTTGGACAACACAAACAATCCGAGTACACCTCCATTAACATCCCTATTGCCAGTCGCCAAAGCAGCCAGCGCTATTATTATCAATGGTATTTAGACTCCCTGGAACTGACCCAGGGAAGCAGCATCAGATATTACCTGCAAGTTTGGGATAATGACGGAGTAAATGGTAGCAAGACCTCCAAAACGGGTACCTACGTTTTCAAAATACCCTCCAGGCAAGAGGTAAAGAAAGATATTGAGAAAACTACTAATGAAACAGAAAAAAATATAGACAAAACTGTTGAAGAGGCAAAAGAACTTCGTGAAAAGCTCGAAAAGGCAGAAAAGAAGCTAAAAGGGAAAAAAGACCTGAACTGGCAGGATGAAAATCTGATGAAAGATATCATTAAGAAAAGGGAGGAGTTAAACAAAGCCATAGAAGAACTGAAGGAACAAAACCGTAGCAACGAACTAAAACGTGAACGATTCTCTAAACAGGACGAGCGGATGAAAGAAAAAGTTGAGCAACTACAAAAGCTAATGGATGAACTTCTCGATGAAGAAACGAAGAAATTATATGAAGAACTAAAAAAGCTTCTGGAAGAAAAAAGTGATGTTGAAGAAATTCAGGATGCTTTGAAACGCCTCAATAACAAGGAGAACAATCTGGAGAAGGAACTGGAACGCACGCTGGAGTTATTCAAACGTATGAAATTCGACTATAAGCTCAATGAGGCCATCGATGAACTCAATAAGCAGATAGAAAAACAAGAAGAGCTTATTGAAGAAACCTCTGATAAAAATAGGGAAAAAGAAGATCTGATTGAAAGGCAAGATCAATTACAAGAAAAGTTTAAAGAATTCAAAGAAGACATGGGTGCTCTTAAAGAACTCAACCAGGAGCTTAAAAATCCGGAATCTCTTCCAAACACCGGGGAAGAGGAAAAAGCAATCGAACAAGAGCAACAGGAATCCAAAGAATCTTTAGAAAATAACAAGCGCAAAAAGGCGAAAGAGTCTCAACAGAAGGCTAAGCAACAGATGCAAAAGATGTCTGATAAGCTACAGCAAATGCAGAGCAGTATGGAAATGACCATGATGCAGGAAAACCTTGACGATTTGCGAGACATTGTACACAACCTTCTCAAGCTTTCCTTCGATCAGGAAAAGCTCATGACAGAATTTTCCGAAGTCAACCAGAGCGATCCTCGATTTGTTGAATTAGGACAGTTCCAACTCAAACTACAGGATGATGCTCAAATAGTAGAAGACAGTCTGCTGGCACTTGCTAAGCGTGTATTCCAAATCGAATCATTTGTAACTCGCGAAGTGGCGGATATGAATGATCATATGGAGAAAAGCGTTGAAGCCATTAAAGAGCGAAAGAAGCCAATTGCTACCTCGGAACAGCAGTTTGCCATGACCTCCATGAATAACTTAGCCCTATTGCTGGACGATGTATTGCAGCAGATGCAAAATGCCATGAGCGAGGCAATGGGTAAACCACAGAAAGGAAAAGGCAAAGATAAGATGCCTTCACTAAGTGAATTGCAACAACAGCTAAATGAAAAGATTGACAACCTCAAGAAGAGTGGAAAATCAGGGCGGCAACTTTCAGAAGAGTTGGCTAAATTAGCAGCGGAACAGGAAAGGATAAGACAGGCTTTGCAGGAAATGCAAGAAAAAATGGGGCCGGGTGACAATGGAAATAAGCCAGGAGATGGTATTCCAGAAAAAATGGAAGAAACGGAGATTGATTTGGTAAACAAGCAAATCACGGAGCAAACTATCAAAAGACAAAAAGAAATACTCACCCGGCTTCTGGAAGCAGAGAATGCTATGCGTGAGCGAGAACTGGACGAAGAGCGAAAAGGAGAGACAGCCAAAGACTATGAAAAGGCCCTGCCGAAAGCCTTTGAAGAGTATTTCAAAATGAAAGAAAAAGAAATTGAACTATTAAAAACGGTACCGCCAAAGCTGTACCCATATTATAAGCAAGAAGTAAACGACTATTTTAAAAGGCTAGGCAAAGAACCTAATAATTAAATCAGAATGAATACTATCAAAATTCAGATCCCTTCTCTTTCCGAGAACATCCGAATGATCGAAAGTTTTATTGATAACGCCAAAGAAAAATTCCAATTGGACGATGACATCTATGGCAATATTATGATCGCGGTAACAGAAGCCGTCAATAATGCCATAAAACACGGAAACCAACATGACAAGGCAAAAAATGTGGCATTATCTCTATCTCTTCAGGATAGTCTTATCAAGTTTATCGTACGCGATGAAGGCAAGGGTTTTGACTTTAAAAACCTGCCTGACCCCACTTCTCCTGAAAACCTGGAAAAACCTGGCGGTCGGGGCATATTCCTGATGAAGCACCTATCTGATGAAGTAGTATTCAAAGAGGAGGGTAAAGTGGTAGAACTCAATTTCTATATTAATTAATGACCTCTATCAACTTCTTTCAAGAAGAAATTGAGTTTGACTTAGCAAATAAACGAGCCATTGCCAGTTGGGTCAAACAAGTGATAAAGGCCGAAAAATGTAGGTTAAAAGAATTGAACTATATTTTTTGCTCCGATGAGTATCTCTATAAAATGAATGTAGAGCATCTGGATCACAACACATTTACAGATATCATTACATTCGACAACTCTGAAGCGGCAGAACAAATAGAAGGAGACATCTTTATCAGTATTGACAGAGTAAAGGATAACGCTTCAAATCTGAACCTGCCTTTTGAAGAGGAGTTACACCGTGTAATGATCCATGGCGTTTTACACCTGATAGGATACGGGGATAAAACCGAGAATGAAAAAACGCAGATGCGTAAAAAAGAAGAGGCTTGCTTATCTTTGCGCCAATAAAAAATATACAAGTGTTCCACGTGGAACATCTACGGAAAAGAACTATTGCAATTATCAGGTGTTCCACGTGGAACACCATTTAAAAAATATTATGTTTCAGGAGTATGATGTTATAGTAGTAGGAGCTGGGCATGCCGGATGTGAGGCTGCACATGCTGCGGCGATGATGGGCTCAAAAGTGCTTTTAGCCACCATGAATATGAACACCATTGCGCAAATGTCGTGCAACCCTGCAATGGGGGGGGTAGCTAAAGGTCAAATTGTGCGTGAAATAGATGCGCTGGGGGGAATGTCGGGTATTATTTCTGACAAATCAATGATCCAGTTTCGCATGCTTAACAAGTCTAAGGGGCCCGCCATGTGGAGTCCACGTACTCAAAATGACCGCATGAGATTCGCTGAAGAGTGGCGAATAGCATTAGAAAACACGCCAAATGTGGATTTTTGGCAAGAAATGGTTACCGGTATAACAGTCGTTGGTAATAAAGTAACGGGCATAAAAACGAGTTTAGGACTGGAAATAAAGGCCAAAGCAGTCGTTCTCACGAATGGTACCTTTCTTAATGGCATTATTCATATCGGTGAAAAACAATTTGGAGGTGGGCGTACAGGAGAAAGGGCCGCCAAAGGAATAACGGAGCAGTTAGTCCAATTAGGGTTTGAAGCCGGGCGCATGAAAACAGGAACACCTCCAAGGGTAGACGGTCGCTCCTTAGACTATAGTAAAATGGAGGAGCAAAAAGGTGATGACGAACCTGAAAAATTCTCCTTTAGCAATACTACACAACCGCTCCTCGAGCAACGGAGCTGCTATATCACCTATACCAATAGTGCCGTTCACGATACTCTACAAACGGGGTTTGACAAATCACCAATGTTTAATGGACGAATACAGGGCATAGGACCCAGGTACTGTCCTTCTATCGAAGACAAGATTAATCGCTTTGCGGAACGTGATAGACATCAGATATTTGTCGAGCCAGAAGGCTGGAACACTGTAGAAATTTATGTTAACGGATTTTCAACATCCTTACCGGAAGACATTCAGTATAAAGCACTTACGTTAATTCCGGGTTTTGAAAAAGCCAAAATGTTCAGACCTGGATATGCTATAGAATATGATTTCTTTCCACCCACACAGCTTAGTCTTACCCTTGAGACCAAACTAATTGAAAACCTGTACTTTGCAGGACAAATCAATGGCACCACAGGATATGAAGAAGCCGCTTGCCAGGGACTGATCGCCGGAATAAATGCACATAATAAGATCACCGAAAAGGAACCATTCGTGCTAAAAAGATCTGAAGCGTATATAGGCGTTCTTATTGACGACCTAATTAACAAGGGCACTAAGGAGCCCTATCGGATGTTTACATCCCGTGCAGAGTTTAGAATTTTATTGCGACAGGATAACGCTGATCTACGTCTTACAGAAAAAGGTCATGCTCTGGGACTCGCCTCAGATGAAAGGTTACAAAATATGCTGGACAAAAAGAATGACGTAGCCAGACTCATCAACGATCTAAATCAAAAAAGGATAGCTCCGGAATATGCCAACGAGAGCCTTACCCACATGAATTCTGCTTCCATTCGTCAAAAAGTACCGGTTCTAGGTTTGTTGAAACGCCCGGAACTAAACATACAACAAATAAAACTGTTGAATGACGATCTTAAGGATTACCTGAACAAGTATAGTCAACACGTATTGGAACAGGCCGAAATACAAGTGAAATACGATAGCTATATAGAAAAGGAAAAACAGCTTGCTGAAAAAATGGAACAGTTGGAGGACAAAAAAATAAGAAATGACTTCAACTACGATGAAGTAAAGGCGCTTTCCGCAGAAGGAAGAGAAAAATTAAAAAAGATAAAACCTCAAACAATAGGGCAGGCCTCAAGAATAAGTGGCGTATCTCCATCAGATATATCCATTCTAATGGTCTACCTAAGTAAATGATATGTTGGAGAAAGTAGATAACTGCCCGCTATGTAATGGCGGGCATTTTAATGATTATATTGTTTGTGAAGATTTCACCGTATCTCATGAAAAATTCACTATCACTCAATGCGACCAGTGTCACCTTCTACTGACCAATCCTCGTCCCACCGCAGAGACAATTTCGAGCTATTACCAATCAGAAAACTACATTTCGCATCAAAATAAGTCCACGAATCCTATCAAT
The DNA here is from genome assembly GCF_000331535.1 of Fulvivirga imtechensis AK7. Classification (GTDB taxonomy): domain Bacteria; phylum Bacteroidota; class Bacteroidia; order Cytophagales; family Cyclobacteriaceae; genus Fulvivirga; species Fulvivirga imtechensis. Next base: position 8,272 of record NZ_AMZN01000050.1, read on the forward strand.
TTAATTTACAAAATCGCCCGTCATTTTACCATCAAATCAAAAATACGTTTATTAAAAAGACTAACAACTACAGGCAAGGTACTCGATGTAGGCTGTGGCACCGGCCATTTCCTTAAAGCCTGCCAAAAAGAAGGATGGCAAGCAATGGGGGTAGAACCGGACCCTACGGCAAGAGCAATAGCCTCTGATAAAACAGGTATCCAAATAACTAATACCCTGTTCAAGTTAGAAACGACCTTTGACATAATAACACTATGGCACGTACTGGAGCATGTTTCGGACCTCACTTCATATCTTACAAAACTCTACGACCTACTGGATAATAATGGAACTATCATTGTAGCAGTTCCCAACTACAGATCGTTCGATGCCCAACATTATAAAGAATACTGGGCTGGATATGACGTTCCCAGACATCTATATCACTTTGATCAGGATGCTATGTTGCGACTGATGGCCAAGCATCAATTAAAAGTAAGAGAAATAGTACCTATGAAATTGGACGCTTACTATGTGAGTATGCTCAGCGAGGGATACAAACGACCGGGGCTAAAAAAGTATGTGAATTCATTTATAACCGGCTGGAAATCAAATATATACGCTAAAAAAAACAATAAAAATTATTCAAGTTTAATATATATAATTACTAAATAATAGATGTATCGTATTCCGTGTATAATCGCTTGTTTTGTTCTGGCTCTATTATATTCCTGCGCTAACCAGGTGGCGCCAACAGGTGGCCCTAAAGATGAAACACCGCCACAACTCATGACATCTGTTCCGAAACAAGGTCAACTCAATTTCAAAGGCGATGAAATAGTATTAGAATTCGATGAACTGGTAAGAACAGACAATGCCAAGGAACAATTTATTATCACACCCAGACCTACGCAAGAATACCAGATAAAATATCGCAAGAATAAAGTGATCATTCAATTTGATAAACCCCTGGAGGACAGTACAACCTACTCAATCAACTTTCGCGAGGGTATTAAAGACCTTACAGAAGGAAATGCTGCCGATACATTAAGGCTCGCCTTTAGTACAGGTCACTTTCTGGATTCCCTCTCGATCTCAGGCAAAGTAAAAAATCTACTGTCTGGCAGCCCTGCAAGCGATGTTATGGTTGCACTCTATAAAGCCAACGACACCTTAGACATTTTTAATAGCCCACCTGTATACCTCACAAAAACATATGCAGATGGCTCCTATCTGTTTGAAAATCTTAAGAATGGAATTTACAACATATACGCTGTGAGCGACAAAAACAAAAACTTAACGCTAGACAGCAAAACAGAAAAACACGGCTTCCTGGCAGAACCCATACAACTGGATACAAGCGTTACCAATATCGATATTCCCATACACTTTCTTGATGTACGTGAGTTTACGTTGCAAAATGCCCGTCAATCAGGCACAACATTCAATATTAAATACAATAAGTACGTAACTGACTATAAACTGATATTACCAGATACCACGACATTAACCTACAACAACTTCGCGGATGACACCCATACATCTATACAACTATTCAAACCCATTGACTACCAAGATAGTATATTGTTTTATATACAAGCGTCAGATTCAATTGAAACAGTAGCCGTAGATACACTATACGCTAAATTCGAGCCCACCCAGCGAAGTCCTGTAAGTTTTACAACATCAACTGATCTGAAGCGCATCGTCACCAAAACGCCTGTCATAAAAGCGGAGATAAAATTCAATAAACCGGTTCGCTCCGTAAACCCCGACAGTTTATATATTTATCTTGATTCAGCCAATGTGATTTTTATGACACAGGAAAATTCCACGTGGAACACCACAGGAGATATCCTTAGTATAAATCAGGCTATCAGTCCCGATCTGTTTGTGACAAAAACAGAGAATCAATCAGTACCATCACAATTTCAAAAGCCGCAGGGCGTGGGAAAAATCACAACTCCAGAAGAGTCATCCCCAGACACTAAAACAGACACCACCAGGTCTCCAACTGTGTCAGTCCCACCACATTTATACATGGGACAAGGCGCATTCATCAGCGCTGAGTCTGACACCAGTAAAATTTTTAGTAAGGACCTAAGCTTTGTACAACCCAACCAGTTAGGAGTTATTCTCGTAGAAATACAAACAGAAGTAACAAATTATATCGTACAACTTCTAAGCAAGAATACAGTCGTAGCCGAAAATATTAATGGCAAGGCTTTTGAATTCAAAAATATTGAACCTGGAGAATACCGGATCCGTGTTCTCATAGACAGCGACAATAATGGCAAATGGGACATTGGCAATATTAAGGCAAATAAAGAACCTGAGCCGGTCATCTTTTATGAAAACAGCGAAGGCAACCAGACCGTTACACTACGTGCAAACTGGGAAGTGGGTCCGCATGTTATTTCATTTTGATGTGGATAACTATGATTACAATATGTGGATTACGCAGGCTCAAATGTGCTTAACTTTAGCAAATAGTTCCATGCATAAACATACTGTTGATTTCTATCAACAAATACGTTTTATACCTGTGGCAATCCACAGATAAAAATAAGTAAATTGTTTTTCCACAATCCATAATAACGACTGTGGACAATTCATAATTACCTAATTTTCAATGAATTAAAAGGTTACTGATTGTGGATAAATTCTTTAATAGATAACCTTTCATCCACAATTAATATAAGCAAATTAAAACTGAAGAATTTATCCACGTATCCACATGTTAAATATAATAATAACTTTTATATATAATTATATTATATAATATTAGGTGTGTGGATGGATGTTAATAAAGCTGAAATGAAAAATTTTTTTACTTCCTTATTTTTTATATTCATAACGACAACCTTTTTGATAGCTCAAAATAAAGAGGATGTTCAGCTCGCCAATGAATACTATTCGCAAGGAGAATATGAAAAAGCAAAAAAACTATACGATGATCTTGCGCGGAACATGGATAATATTCCACTTATCCACAATAACTACTTTTTTTTGCTCATGGAGCTTAACGAGCATAATGAAGCAGAGAAATATATAAAACGGCTGATTAAAAGATTTCCGAATAATCTCTATTACCACCTGGACCTTGGTGTATTGTATAAAAACAGTGGTCAGGAAGGCAAAGCACAAAAATACTTTGCTGAAATAATAAATGAAGTAAAGCATGACAACTACAGAACCCGTATTACGGCTGATTATTTTGTAACTAAACAACTGACCCCGTTGGCTATACAAACTTTTCGGAATGCCCGTGATGCTATTAATAATCCATATGCTTATTCGTTGGAAATGGCCAACATTTACAGGATCATGAACGAAAAGGATCTGATGGTTCGGGAGTATCTCAATTACGTTAGTCAAAATCCCTCAAATCTTAATTATGTAAAAAATACTTTACAGAGCCTATTGGTGAAACCGGAGGAACTCCAAAGCCTGGAGGCGCTTTTGTATGATAAAATTCAAAATGAGCCGAATAGTGAAATATATAGTGAGCTACTCATCTGGGTTAATTTGCAACAAAAAAATTTTTATGGTGCCTTTGTGCAGGCACGTGCTATCGACAAGCGTCTGAAAACTGAAGGTAGCAGGAGTATACACATTGGTTTGATAGCACTGGAGAATAATGACTATGATAATGCCATCAATATTTTTAGCTATATTATCAAGGAATATCCCAGCAGTTACAATTATGGCCTGGCCAAAATGTATTTGATACGTTCTTATGAAAAACGTGTGAAAAATACTTATCCCGTTGATGAGCGGGAGATCAGAAATTTGGTTAATGACTACAACAACTTTATCAATGAATTAGGTATTTCCAGAAACACATTGGAGGCTTTGAGAAATAAGGCTTTGCTGCATGCATTTTATCTTGATGAGAAGGATTCTGCAATTCAAATATTGAAAAAAATAATAGATACTCCCCGCGCGAATCCGGATATTAAAGCAAAGTCGAAACTAGACCTGGGCGATATTTATATTTTAACAGAAGAACCATGGGAATCTACTTTGCTCTATTCACAGGTAGAAAAGTCACACAAAGAAGATCTCCTGGGATATGAGGCAAAATTGCGAAATGCAAAACTGTCGTACTTTAAAGGTGATTTTCAATTGGCACAGGAGCACCTTGACATCCTGAAACAGGCGACTACCCGTGAAATTGCCAATGATGCCATGGCCTTAGGCTTGTTGATCAAAGACAACATTGCCTTTGACAGTACAGAAACTGCGATGAAAAAGTACGCAGCTATTGAGCTGTTGCTTTTTCAAAATAAAATAGACAAAGCCTTGCATGAAATACAGCAAATGAGAGCAAAATACCAGGGACATAGCCTGTCAGATGAACTGCTATGGCTTGAAGCTGATATAGAAAAGAAGCTAGGCCATTTTGAGAATGCCATCGCACTGCTTGAAAAAATTGTTAATGAATACGACTATGATATTTTAAGTGATGATGCCTATTTTATGATAGGTTCAATATACGACAGGCAACTTGACAACAAGGAAAAAGCCATGGAGATATATCGAGAATTGCTCACAAAATACCCAGGAAGTGTGTATGTGGCGGAGGCCAGAAAAAGATTCCGGCAATTGCGAGGAGACCATAATGAGCTAGATCAACAATTCATCAATAATGAGCTATAATTACTGGTAATAATTGCGTAATTTAATCTCCATTTACCAAAAAGCAGTATGGAGATCACCAGACTATTCGATATTCTTCAATATCAATTAACTCACTTTCCTAAACAGGATGCTCTCGCTTGCAAAGTGAGAGGACAATGGAAAAAATATGCAACCGCCGAAGTAGTTGAAGTTGTCAATCAATTATCTACCGGGTTATTGGCACTGGGTGTAAAAAAGGGAGACAAGATTGCGCTTGCTTCTTTTAACAGACCGGAATGGGTTTTTGCAGATTATGCCATTCAGCAAATAGGGGCCATAAATATTCCGATGTATCCTAACTCTACTGCAGAAGATTATGCTTTCATCATGAACGATGCCGAGGTGAAGATCGCTTTTGCCGGAGATGCAGAGATAGCTCACAAAATTAGAAGAGCCAACGAACAGCTTACAGATATTGTAGCCCTATATACGTTTGACAAAATTGAAGGAACCCCTTTTTGGCAAGAGGCACTAAAACCGGTTACAGAAAATGACCTGTCTGAAATAGAAGGCCTGAAAGGACAGATTAATTATGAAGATCTGGCCACTATTATCTACACTTCCGGAACCACGGGTAATCCGAAGGGAGTGATGTTGTCCCATAAAAACATCCTTTCCAATTCCAGATCGGTTCATAAGGCATTCGCCATGGGTGGTCCTGAGCATAGAACGATCAGCTTTTTGCCCTTGTGCCATATTTTCGAACGCACAGCACTATATACCTATATGCAAATGGGAGTGTCTATTTACTATGCGGAAAGCATGGAGACGATAGGTGATAATATCAGGGAAATTAAACCACACTTTTTTGCAACGGTACCTCGTGTGTTGGAAAAGGTCTATGAAAAAATTGTAACCAAAGGTTACGAATTAAAAGGCTTGAAGAAATCTCTGTTTTTTTGGGCGCTGGAGCTTGCCAAAAAATATGATATGGATAAAAATCAAGGAGCATGGTATAATCTCCAACTTAGTTTGGCCAACAAGCTTATATTCAGCAAGTGGCGAGAGGCGCTGGGTAATAACATAGAATTTATAGTTTCCGGAGGAGCTGCATTGCAGCCGAGACTAGGGCATATTTTCTGGGCGGCAAAAATAAAAGTACTTGAAGCCTACGGTCTGACGGAGACATCACCAGGCGTGAGTTTTAGCAGGCTTGACGCGGTTAAAATAGGGACGGTAGGTCCTTTACTGGACGGGGTGCAGGTAAAAATTGCTGAAGATGGTGAGATCCTGGTGAAAGGTGATAATGTGATGATGGGTTATTACAAACGTCAGGAAGCAACGGCAGAAGTTATGACGGGTGATTGGTTTCATACAGGTGACATCGGTGAGATGGTCGATGGTACATTTCTAAAGATCACGGACCGTAAGAAGGAGATGTTCAAAACATCAGGAGGAAAGTACATAGCCCCGCAGCCTTTGGAAAACAAGTTTGTAGAGTCAATGATCATTGACCAGGTTATGGTAGTAGGTGAAGGAGAGAAATTTCCGGGAGCACTGATAGTACCAAACTTTGAAAAGTTGAAAGATTATTGTCATAGGCATCGTCTCCACTATACAACCAATGAACAGATGATTGAACATCCGGAGGTAATTAAAAAATACGAGTCGGAGCTGGAAACAATGAATGAAAGTTTTGCTCAATACGAAAAAATTAAAAAATTCCGGCTGCTATCGCAGCCATGGACGATCGACAAAGGAGAGATTACCCCGAAGCTTAGTCTAAAGAGAAAGGTTATTAAGCAACACTACCAGCATGAGATTGATAAGATCTATGAAAAAGTGTCAGCGTGATTTTTTCAATTTAAAAAACCCAGTGACTAATATCTGCCTGGAAAATTTCACTTAAAAGAGATACCGGAGATACTTACTGGCGCAAGGCTCAGCTTCAGTCACAGCGCTACTGAGTTTTTTTTATTATATTGAATACCATTCAATAATATTCTAAACAAAAAACCAACAATCATGAAAAAATCTCGATTAAACCTAAAGGACCTGAACGTACAAAGCTTCGTTACCTCTTTTAACCCCAATGAAAGCCTTACCTTAAAGGCGGGTGGAAGTTTAGCAGGAAGCTGCGGTCCTGCTTCTTGTAGTTGTGGAGAAGAATCGTGTGTACCTGAAAAATGTATGGCGGGTGCAACTTTGCAAGGCGAACCAGGTTGTTAATTTGACAAAGCATCTTTAGCTTTCTGTAAAGTCAGGTAATTCCTTGCCTGACTTTTGTTTCCAGCCTTTGCCCGAATCTACTACCGCTTCATATTTATCCCGATATTCTCCATGAGCTTGCTGGCATTAAAGCTGTGGCAAATGCCTTCTTCCAACTGATAATTAAAAATGATCTGATCATCTTTTACTTCACTGTTAAAGCTATAATTCTTCACATTAAGAAGTTCGTTAGCTAATTGGCCGAGTTCAAGATCGTGGGTAGAAACAAAACCCATGGATTCAGTTGACGACACCTGTCTGATCAAAGCAGCAGCCCCGGCATGTCTATCTTTGGAATTCGTGCCCTTCAGTATCTCATCAAGCATAAACAAAACAGGCAGCTTTTTTTCTTCGAGCATGTCCAGAAGCATTCTGATCCTACGCAGCTCAGCATAAAAAGAAGAAACGTGTTCCTCAAGATTGTCCTCAGTGCGCATGCTGGTAAATACCTGCATTCTGGAAACCTTCATGGAGCCAGCACAAACCGGTCCGCCAGTTGAAGCCAGTATAGTATTAACACCAATGGTGCGCAAAAATGTACTCTTGCCCGACATGTTTGAACCGGTAATAATATTAATAGTGCCTTTTCCCTCCATCGTAAAGTCATTGACAACACGCTCTGAAATGTGGATAAGAGGATGGCCCAGATCTGTTGCCTGAAAATAATAGGGATCATCGCAGATTTCAGGAATGCAATACTCAGGGTTAGCAAACGCCAAACCGGAAAGGCTGTTGATAGCCTCTAGTTGACCGATGTGATCGAACCACAGGCTGACATCTCCTTTTTGTCGGGCTTTCCATTTCTCTGCACGGATGACCAACTGCAGATCAAAAAGCAAAGCAAAATTAAAAAAGAGATAAAACAGATTGCTGCGAGCCTGCAAGTAGTCAAGTATTCTCTGTAATTTCAGGATCGAATCGGAAGCGCTGACATTATCATGCGCAAAAACGCTTTGAAGTGTACGAAGTTTTGTACACGAAAAATCAGCCATTTCAATTTTTTTGATCATCCTTCCATACGACTGGAGTGTTTTGATTCCGGTGAAGGTCTTTTCTGTAATGTTCTCTACGTAGTCAGCAAATTTTTTCAACACCAGCCCATTGATGGCTAACATTCCAACAAAGAAATAGAAGCTTATCCCGGCAAAAATATTAAGCAGCAAAAGAGCAATGCTTACTACCGGGAGTACAACGGCGGCTACTTGATAAATTTTTTTATCCAGCACCCGATTAGGCTCATTTATCCAGGAAAGGAGCAGCTCTACATGGTGGTCATCGGATTTTTGCATGCCCGAAGCCTGAAACTCCTGACGCCAGTCCACCTGGGGCCTGAGCTCATTAACTGCTTCCTGCCTTGCCCTGGTTTCTTGTGTTGTGGCAGGTTGTTGAAGCCAATGCGCCACAGTCGCTCTGCCACTGGGGGTTACACTTCTGTTTACCAACTGGTATAGCGAATTTTTTCCAAATACGTCAAGGTCAGATAGGTAAGGGTGCTTTTTATCTCTAAATTCCTCACCCTCACTCAAGCCGTTGAAGTTGCCGGTGAGCCTTTGTATTTCCTGGTCATTGATCAATGCAGAAGCCAATGCCACATCTCGCTTGGCAGTTATGCGATTGTGATGCCTCACTACCAATCCGAAGATGACAGGAAAAGCAACTGCTGTGATGCCTATGGCATACCCTAGCCGGTAGTTCGCAAACAAAACGACCAGGACTATCGAAATAACAAAAATTGCAATACGCGTGGCCGCAATACCATTGTACTTCTGGTTCAGTGAATTGTAACTTTGATCAAATCGCTCTTTTCTTTGTTTAAAAATTGCTTCGGGCGTCAAGTTCATTTTTTGGTTTTGTTGTGAACAAATATATATTATTCAAGGGCTGTTACCGGTTCTAAACAATGATATTTGTCTAAAAAACGGTCAACTCTGATGATAGTATCACATACGGCAGTGTACTTACATCAAACGGAAAGTTTTTTACGAAAGTGATTGATATATGATCAGCGCGGAGACATAAGCCAGCCCGGTCATGTACACGAGCTGAGCCAGCGGCCATTTCCAACCCTTGGTTTCACGATAAACTACTGCCATAGTGCTCATACACTGCATCGCAAAAGCATAGAATACCAACAATGATAATCCTGTGGCAAAGTCATAACGCACTTTGCCTGTTTCGGGGTTGATCTCATTTTTCATTCGATTTTTGATGGTACTCTCATCATCCACATTACCAATGCTGTAGATAGTGGCCATGGTACCAACAAAAACTTCTCTTGCCGCAAATGAAGTGATCAGTGCAATGCCTATTTTCCAGTCGTAGCCTAAAGGCCGGATCACCGGTTCGATGGCCTTTCCGAATATCCCGGCATAGGAATGCTCCAGTTTATATGATTCTATTTTATTTTCGATTTCCTCCTGAGTTAATTGTACTGTACTGTATTCTGCCTGCACGTAGGCTTCGGCATTTTCAATTTGGTCCCCGGGCCCGTAAGAAGCCAATACCCAAAGTACAATTGAAATAGCCAGAATGATCTTACCCGCCTCCAGTACGAAGGTTTTGGATTTCTCATACATAGTCATGCCCACATTTTTCCAGCGTGGGGCCTTGTATGTAGGAAGCTCCATCACAAAAAAACTTCTTTCTTTGGTTTTCAAAATAAACCTCATGATTAGCGCAGAGATAATTGCAGCGGCAAACCCCAGGAGATACATGCCCATGAGCGCTAAACCCTGTAGATTAAAAATACCGAAAATGGTTTTATCGGGAATGATCAGTGCTATGAGAATGGTGTAAACAGGCAAGCGTGCGGAACAACTCATCAGCGGAGTGACGAAAATCGTGATCAGCCTTTCTTTCCAGTTTTCAATGGTCCGGGTAGCCATAATAGCTGGAATAGCACAAGCGACACCGGAAATTAATGGGACAACACTCTTGCCGTTTAGACCAAACTTCCTCATGATCTTGTCCATGAGAAAAACTACTCTCGACATGTAGCCGGTTTCTTCGAGAATAGCGATAAATGCAAACAAAATGGCAATCTGCGGAATGAAAATGACTATGCCACCTATGCCAGGAATGATACCTTCGGTCAGCAGGTCCGAAAGGGCGCCCTCCGGCAATGTTGATTTTAAAAATGAGCTAAGTTCAGAAAAAGTAAGGTCTATGAAATCCATGGGTATTGTGGCCCATGCAAAAATGGATTGGAAGATGAGAAACAGGATCAAAAAGAAAATAAAATAACCCCATATTTTATGGGTAAAAATGCTATCCAATTTCTGAGTCCATCTTTTAGGTAATTGAGTGAAATTTTCTTTCACCGCACCGTCAATAAAATAGTTGATGGCAGCATATCGTTCAAGTGTCTCCTTACGTCTGAGCTCGTCACGGTTGAAACTATACTTTTCAGAAATATCGGCCAGCAGGTTTCTCTCATTTTCAGTTAGTGCCTGGTTGATGCGGTATTGCTGCAACATTTGGTAGGCTACATAATCATCTTTAATAGAAAAGGCTTCTTTTACTTTATCTATTGCTTCGGGGGCATGATCATGTGCCTTGAATATGGGCTCATAGTTGGCGGGGCATATCTCGACCAATGTCTTTTTCAGCAGGTCTATTCCTTTACCTTTACGCGCTTTCATAGGAATCACCGGAACGCCCAGCTCCTGCGACAACTTCTTTTCATCTATTGCCAGGCCTGTCTTTTCTACAATATCCATCATGTTCAATGCCAGAACCGTTGGAATGTTCAGATCATGGATCTGGGTAAACAGTAATAGGTTCCGCTTAAAATTTGAAGCATCGACAATTACTACTACAACATCCGGATGAAGCGGGTTAGTTTTGTCACCCAGAATATCGTATACAATTTTTTCGTCTGTAGAATTAGGATAAATACTATATGTACCAGGCAGATCGATGATCTCAGCTTTTGTCTCTCCATTGAGTGAACAGTAGCCGGTTTTCTTATCTACAGTAACACCAGGAAAATTGCCTATCCTTTGATTGAGACCGGTGAGATGATTGAAAAGGGAAGATTTGCCAGAATTGGGATTCCCAACTAATGCAACTTTTGGGATATCGCGTTTCGACATTTATTGAATAGAAATAGTAATCGCTTCGTCCAGACGCAACGAAAGATTATACCCTGCAACACTCACGCAAATAGGATCGCCAAAAGGAGCTGCAAAATTAAACTTGATAGGCTGACCGGGCAGACAACCCATTTCCAAAAGTTTTAAGGAAAGCGCATCGTCCATAAATCCGTTGATTATGCCACTTTCTCCCGGGGTTAGGTCTGCTACACTGCGTATATTCACTTTCCTTTATTTAGATTAATTATAAACTATTGCGAAGATATGCGCTGGAGACGTGATTCCCAAAAAAATAGCAGAAAAACAACTCAGATAAATAACTGATTTTTATCATTTTTTGATAGATGGTAGAAAAGATCCATACACGATTAAGAAGAACCGGATACAAATAGGTCTTCAATAGCAAATAAAACTTTTGAAAATGTGAAAAAGCTGCTAGATTGGATTACTATTCAGATTTGAATGATGACTATCCACGCTGACACTGGCCGGGAACTTAAGACAACATTAGGCCGCAATGCAACTTCAAAAGGCCAAAATATGCAAAAGTCCGGCTCTCCTCTGGTCGACAATGGGTCAGAGGCCATTCAGTCGAGAAGGCTGCAAGCCATCGCCAATAATAGTCATCAGGTAAGGCAAATGGCTCAGTTATACGCCATCGCCAATAATTTGACAGCACCCATTCAAAAACAAGATAATCTCGAGGATCTCGGGATTGATTCTGCAGAGGCATTGGAAAAATGGCTGTCTGATAAAAAGGCAGAAATTGATAACGTTGCTGTTGCACACTATGCCAAACTTGATAAGGCAAATGAAGCATTCGGAATAGAGGAAAAGGTTGATGATGGCAAAAGGACCGGCCTCTGTGGCGAAACCTGTGCTGCCGTACGTGAATATATTGAAAAGACATATCCTGCGGTTGGAAAGATAGCGGCCCGCCACAGTTTTGAGGGGGGAGAACACTATGCCCTTAGTTTTACTTATCCTGCTGGAGGCACTGTTCTTGTTGATCCAACTTACCGGCAATTCGACAAGGAAAAGAAATATGAAGGAGAAAGCCACGTTTGGGTGGGAAAGCCGGATGGGCATCCATTCTATTAAGGTTACCTGGAGCCAAATTTACAGTAGACCTTAAAGCTTCCGAAAAATTTCCCCTCCATGTAACAATCTCAAAACATTTGTATCCAAGTATTAAAAACAATGAATACAATGATGAGAAAGTTAATGTTATTGGCCTTACTGGCTATAAATTTCGGAGCGAGTTACGCCCAGAGCTATTCTTTTGCTGTGGAAAAAAACGGAGGAGGTATTCCTGTGTTATTGCTTCCCGGCTTTACCTGTCCCGGAGAGATTTGGAATGAGACGGTTGAACATTTGGGAAAGCGGTATCAATACCATCAGATATCTTATGCCGGGTTTAATGGCATCGAACCCATTGAATTACCCTGGTACAGTACGATCTTGGAGGATCTAAAGCGGTATATAGAGTCTGAGAAAATGGGAGATCTGATTATTGTCGGTCATAGTATGGGAGGCATGCTGGCCATGGACCTCGCTGCAGAAATGCCTGAAAAGGTAACTAAGCTGGTATTAGTAGATGCATTGCCATGTATCAGGCAATTAATGATGCCACACCTGAAGGCAGAGGATATAACTTTGGACAATCCGTATAACCAGCGGATGCTGAACATGGACGATGAAGCTTTCAGACAAAATGCTACTTACATGGCACAAAACATGACCAACAGCACCGACAAAACAAACGACCTGATCAATTGGATCATGCAGGCAGACCGAAAAACATATACATATGGATATACCGAACTGCTCAAGTTGGATCAGCGTGAGAAAATTGCCGATATTAAAGCAAGGACGTTGATCCTTGCCGCGGATTTTCCCCACAAAGAGACTGTAAATAAAAACCTGGAACAGCAATTCGAAAAATTGTCACAAAAGGAAATAAGAATAGCTACTTCCAGTAAGCATTTTATCATGTTTGATCAAAAGGCCTGGTTTTTTGATCAACTTGAGTCTTTTCTACTTAGTACAGACCGTGATAAACTATAAAGAGCAATTTTATAATTTCTATGATTCATATCAGCCTATGGTATACTCCCTATGCCTGGGCTATATGAAAGGTCAAACAGAAATGGCGCAGGACCTGACGCAGGAAATATTCATTAATGTCTGGAAAGCGCTGCCTAATTTCAGGCAAGAAGCTTCACCAAAAACCTGGATATACAGGATCAGTGTGAACACCTGCCTGCTTCATCTTAGAAAATTCAAACGCATGCAGGCTGACTATATCAGTGAGTCCCATGAAAGTATACCTCAGGAGGCAACGAATAAGGATGATTTTGACGAACTGTATTATGTAATTGGTCTGCTTCCCGAGGTGGACAGGATTATCATTACACTGGTGTTGGATGAAGTGAAATATGATGAGATGGCGACTATACTCGGTATAGCCGAAGGAACGCTGCGAGTGCGAATACATCGGATCAAACAGAAATTAAATGACTTGATGAGAAACAATGGAAGATAAATTTGAATCATTAAAAAATAAATGGGGCCAACGCAAAGTTAAGCCATCCCCAAAATTAGACCATGGCAACATGCTCGAGCAGGCCATCCGCAGCCAACAAAGATCGGTTCATCATCACCGATGGACCATAGTTATACTATCCGTACTGGTATTTGTGCTTTCAGCATTTTTTTACTACAAAGCCCCCATGCAGGAGCTGATCAGTAGAATGGGTATCGTACTTATGATCGGTGGTGTAATAGTGCGGATCACTATAGAAGTGATAAGCCGGAAAAGATCTAACAGTATAAAATATAGCATTGATGCAAGATCGGCTATGGAAAAAACATCTGTTTTTTATCAATGGAGAAAAAAGATCCATGGGCCCGTCACCATTACTATTGTAGCACTCTACTCTCTGGGCTTTTATATGCTTACTCCCGAATTTGCCACCTATCTGCCGCTTAAGTGGGTGATCATCATGGATGTAGGATATATTCCCATGGCCATTATTCTGATATTTTTTATTAAAAAAGGAATTAATGATGAGATGGAACGTTTAAGAGCGGTTGCAGAGTTGCAGGAGGAGTTGAACGTTGAGTGATCTACAGCAGCCCAAAGACCTTGTCTTCTATTTATATGAATGAAAAGTAAAGAAAAATCGCTATTATCGTGTTAGAGGAGTAAGATGAGTTCACAGCTAATAACGATATCCCCGGAAATTTTGAACGGAACACCAGTATTCTACAATACTCGTGTCCCAATAAAAAACCTGTTCGACTACATCAAGGGGGGATAGTCTGGAAGAGTTTTTGCAAGATTTTCCTTCCGTTTCATGTACTCACGCCCTAAAGGTTTTATCCTTAGCGGAAAGCATTTTAACCGTTCACTTACCGGATAATGAAGCTGCTGCTTGATGAAAACTTACCCGTCCGTTTAAAATATCGGTTTAGTTCGGAGATTACGGTTAGTACGGTAAGTGCTGAAGGGTGGAATTCACAGAAAGATGCGGAGCTGCTCCAACTGATGCAAAACAACTACTTTAAAATAGGCATCCTTGATAATTATTTTCCCAGGGAAATCCATATTCTAGCGACCTACGGATGGGTTTAATCCGAGTGTTCAGCTTTCACAACCTCAAAATTTATCAGTTTCTCCGAATTTTGAGATTTCTACTTCGGTTTTCATTTTCTTTTGCTCGCCCAAAAGAAAACGAAACAAAAGAAAAGGGCGCCACAGGCAAAGCCCGTTTTCCGCACTAAACGCTCATTCCCCAACGCTTAAAGCCGCTTACACGCAATGCCTCAAACGGGCCACGCTGCCCGTGGACGTCCCCCCGCCTCTCGGTAATCAATTTTCAGGGAACCCAAAATACTACTAACCTCCGACAGAAACCTCGGACATCAGCAAAATCTAAAACTATTCGGCATTGTGTCAATCGTACTTATTGCAACAAATAATCGGTATCAGACATTGGTTGAATATATTTCCTTAATCGAAAAGCAACTGCCTCCCAATTGATTTTGGAGTTTTAGAAATAAAACCTGGCCTCGAATGATATCGTTTAACAACCAGAGGTGTTCACAATTAATCAATCTGATGCTTTCCATCCGTTCCGGTGTTTTTCATCGAAGTAGATAAGGCATGTTTTTTATGCGACCCAAGCAACTTCTAAATGCAGTAGACCACAGATCACAAGACCTGCCGACCGGTCGTTGGAAATTTTATCAGGAATGGAATAATGTGATATTTCTTCACTGGCAGGTAGCACGGAAGAAGTTAAGAGAATTTGTTCCTGAAGAATTAGAATTCGACACCCACGAAGGCCAATGCTGGGTCTCATTAGTGGCGTTTACTATGAATAAAGTCCGATTTAGAAATCTACCACCATTTCCTCCCGTCTCTGATTTTCACGAGGTGAATATCAGAACGTACGTAAAAATGAACAACAGTTCAGGGGTATACTTTTTGAGCATGGAAGGTGCCAAAAAGCTGTCATGCAAGATAGCCAAAATGACATCGGTATTGCCGTACCGGTACTCCAAAATGGAAAGAGATAAATATACCTACACTTCTAAAAATCAGGTTTACGATGACCATTTCAATATTAGGTATGACATCGGGCAGATCGATGAGAAGGATCCTCTGGGTATCTGGCTAACAGAACGATATGCCTTGTTTCAGGATTCAGGGCCTGATATCTTTAAATACCAGGTCCATCATCAGCCATGGCCTCTTTATACGCTGCACATTCACGAGCTGGAAGTCAGCTACAAGCGTTTTTATACTCTGCTTACAGGTGTCCCTGCAAGAGCACATTATTCACCCGGCGTATCGGTAGTAAGTTGGGATAAAGAGAAGGTATAGGTATAACCGGCTTGTACAGCCGGTCTACTGTTATTCTTTCACTCCTGCCAGGTCTAAAATAAATGCATATTCCAACGCGGTTTCTTTGTACCGCTCAAACCTTCCTGATGCACCGCCATGACCGGCATCCATATTGGTTTCAAGCAGCAAAATATTGTCATCTGTTTTCACCTCACGTAGTTTGGCTACCCACTTAGCCGGCTCCCAATACTGCACCTGTGAGTCGTGTAAACCGGTGGTTACCAACATGTTTGGGTAACCTTGAGGCTTCACATTATCATAAGGCGAGTACGACAACATGTACTCATATGATTCTAATTCATTTGGGTTACCCCATTCATCATACTCCCCTGTTGTAAGCGGAATACTTTCATCGAGCATTGTGGTCATTACATCTACAAAAGGTACTGCCGCAATAACCCCTTTCCACAAATCAGGACGGTCATTCACCACCGCACCCATCAATAAACCTCCGGCACTTCCCCCCATGGCAAAAAGGTTATCCTTCTCTGCATACTTCTCATTTATCAGATGCTCGGCACAGTCTATGAAGTCGTTGAAAGTATTTTTCTTTTTGAACATTTTTCCATCTTCATACCATTGACGTCCCATTATCTGGCTACCACGGATGTGGGCGATGGCAAAAATGAAGCCTCTGTCTATCAGGCTCAACCGTACAGAACTGAAGGCCGGGTCCATGGTGGCTCCGTATGAACCATAGCCATAGAGCAGTGTTGGATTACCCTCTTTTTTTCTAAGGGATTTCTTGTAAACCAGAGAAATCGGCACTTTTACTCCATCTCTTGCTTCAGCATACAAACGTTTTGTTTCATACTCATCAGGGTTATATCCACCAACCACTTCCTGTTGTTTGAGCAATGTCCTTTCCCTTGTCTCCATATTATAGTCATATGTCGAGTTAGGCGTTGTTAAGGAAGTATAGCCATAACGAAGCAGCACGGTATCAAATTCAGGATTAATGGAAACAAAGGTAGAATAGGCTTCTTCGCCAAAATCCATATAGTGCTCTTCTTTAGTTTTTTGATCGATAATCCTCAGATGAGTTAACCCTTTTGATCGTTCTTCTACAACGAGAAATTTTTTAAAGACCTCAATGTCTTCAATGTATACATTTTCACGATGGGCGATCACCTCTTTCCAGTTTTCTTTCGTAGTCGCATCTTCATGAGTTTCCATTAGCCTGAAATTCACAGCATCCAGATTGGTAACTACATAAAACTTGTCCTCAAAGTGTTCAATTGAATATTCCAGACCACGTTCCCGTGGTGTAAATTGTCTGAACTCACCCTCCGGGTCATTGGCATTGAGTATCCTATAGTCATTCGTTACTGTGCTACCTGACCAGATAACCAGAAACTCATCAGACTTGGTTTTATATATACCTGTATAGAAGGTATCATCCTTTTCTTCGTAGACCAGTTCATCTTTGGTTGTTGCACCCAGCCGATGTCTGTAAATTCTGTTTGAACGAAGCGTTTTAGGATCTTTCTTTGTATAAAACAGGGTTTTGTTGTCGTTAGCCCAGGTACTTGTTCCCGTAGTATTTGGAATAGACATCTCCAGCAATTGGCCGGTATCAAGATTTTTGACGTAAATGGTGTACTTTCTTCTACTCACCGTGTCCACACCAAAAGCCAGTAGCTTGTTGTCGAGACTTACATTTAGCCCCGTCACCTGGTAGTATTCATGGCCTTCGGCCATAATGTTCACATTGAGCATTACCTCCTCTTCACCATCCATACCACCCATTTTCCGGCAGTAGATAGGGTACTCCTGGCCTTCTTCAAATCGTGTATAGTACCAGTACCCATTGGATTTGTATGGTACAGATTCGTCTGTTTGTTTTATGCGCCCAACAATTTCTTCAAAAAGCTTATCCTGAAGACCTTTGGTATGACTCAATATAGTGTCGGTATAGGCATTTTCAGCCTCAAGATAGTCGATCACTTTTTGATCTTCACGGTTATTGAGCCAATAGTAATAGTCAATTCTGGTTTGACCGTGTGCTGTAAGGTGCTTTTCAATTTTTTCTGCCTTTGGAGGTAGAGGTTTAGTCATGGTTCGCTCTTCATTATTTTTACAGCCTGCAAAAATACAGGTAATAAGTAGAGCGAGCGGTAATTGCTGTATAATTTTCATTGAGGTTAAGGTAATAATGGTTTACAGACTATAGTAATATTCAAAGATTTAGGTAAACTCAATGAACGAAAAAAATGTTAAAACTGATACAAACCGTTTGTAATCCGGTTAAATAGCGATGTAAGAGGCAACTTAAGTAGTATTATGGCATGAGGAATAAAGAAAAAAAAGCAAAAAAGGAAAAAGAGCTCATCAAAAAGGTAAAGCCTGACGAAGAGGCGAATGAAAAAGATTATGGAGGCCTTCCTGAAAGAAATCTGAAGAAAAACCTTGGGTGTGGAGGGTGAATGGTTATTTTGACGCCCAAAGCTCCTGTTAAATAAAGGCCTTAAAATCTGCCTCTCTAATGCGGAATTATTTGATTATTCTTTCACGCGGGCAGAAACAAGTCGATACATTAAAACAGCGGC
Organism: Fulvivirga imtechensis AK7; assembly: GCF_000331535.1. Taxonomy (GTDB): domain Bacteria; phylum Bacteroidota; class Bacteroidia; order Cytophagales; family Cyclobacteriaceae; genus Fulvivirga; species Fulvivirga imtechensis. The sequence goes on from NZ_AMZN01000050.1 coordinate 26,697, forward strand.
TCTTTTGGCCTGGATTGAAAGCATGTTTAAATTGCCGGTTTCATTGATGGTATGATCATCCGCCCCACTAAGGCCCATGCCATCAATGGCCATATCTACATAACCCGATGTGAAAGATACGTCAGCAGCACCCGCATTACGTGGATTCACCGCTTCAACCGGGCCATAGCCAAGGTCCTTACTGACTTTATCATAATAGCTCAGAAGTTTTCGGTTTCCATCAGAAGGGGCAAGAGGCGGATAACCGTCTTCGTTAAAAATTATTTCCGCAGAAGTACCGGGGTAATTATTGGCAGCGATCTCCTGCATGATACGCTTTGCCTTTTCGAGCTGCTCAAGCGAAACGGCTCTGATATCTCCCGTTACGACTACTTCCTTCGCAACCACATTGCTTTTACCAAGAGCTGTGCCTCCACTTTGTCCGGCATCATAGCTTGTGCTTGTCCCTCCTAAAATTACACCAGGGTTAAACGTCAGGTTCTCTTCACGGGAAAGCTGTTCATAAAATTCCCGCAGTATTCTGGAAGCCTCATAAATAGCTCCTACACCAACCTTGTCAGTAAATACCTGTGAAGAATGCGCTGCATTACCCGATACTGTTAATGTCCACCCTGATGAGCTTCTGCGAGAAACGACAATGGTTTTGGGATCTCCGTCAGCATTTTCAAAAGCCAATGCTATGTCTGCCCTTTTTGCTCCTTCCACCAAGTTTTTTTTGGAAAGCTCCAGCGGACTTCCGCTTTTTTCTTCGTCACCCGTAAGCACCACCTCTACCTGCATTTGATCCAGTATATTTGCCTCTTTAAGCGCTTTGAGCGCCAGTAAGATAATTACATCACCACCCTTCATGTCAGCAACACCCGGGCCTTTCATAATAGAATCATTAAGCATGGTGTACTGCTGAAACGGGCTATCCGGCTCAAATACAGTATCTAAATGACCTATCAATAGCATTTTTGGACCTTTTTGGCCTTTATTAACCGCAACTAAGTGTCCGGCACGACCGAAGGCTGCTCCATCCACCCATTTTGTTTCCATGCCGAGCGTCTCAAATTCTTTTTTCAAAACCATACCCACATGTTTTACTCCCTCAAAATTCATGGTGCCACTATTGATATTGACGATCTCTTTAAGCAGAGAGGTATAGTGTTCGTTATTTTGATCTACAGACCTGACAATTTTCTTTTCCGTCTTAGAAAGCTGTGCCAGTAGTAGGCCCGATGAAAATACAACAAGGCAGATAGAAAGGATAATGTTTCTCATGAGAGGATCTGGTTTTGCAGGGTCAAAATACTGAAATTATTGGTTCTGTTGAAACCACTCACATCATTTTGAAATAACCGGACCACTTTTGCGGGGCGTGGATTCAAAGCGAGCCCCGGTTTACCATGCTAATCAATCACATGCTCCAGATATTGCTTCAGAGCCTGCAGACTTTCCTGTTTTGCCTCAAACATGCCCATATGTGCTACCTGATCGTAGATATGCACAATGGCTTTATGAGGAAGCAGGATCTGTTCGTCTGTTTTTTCAATAGGTACTGAAGCGTCTTGTTCTCCAGCAATAAAAAGTACCGGCTGGTTGAAAGTTTTGAGCACATCTGCTCTATCATGACGGTCACGCATAGCCCTGGTATAAGCGACTAAGGTTTCCAGGGGAGTTTTAGCGGCTGTTTCCACTGCGCGATCCACATCCGCTTTTAGGGCATTTCTATTTTTATGGAAGAAAAGCTGAGGAACAAATGACGTAGCAAAGACTTCAACTCCCTTGTCTTTTACAAATTCAATAACCTTGTTTCGTGAAGACCTCTTTTCAGCATCATCAGCAAAAGCAGTGGAATGAAATAATCCAAAACCCTTAAGCATCTCAGGGTGGCGATCGGCCATTGCCAGCGTGACGTAGCCGCCAAGAGAGTGACCGATTACAACAGTTTCAGAAATACCCAGCGCATCAAGCCACTCACAAACTATTTCGGCAATATCATCGATACTAAATTCCCCTTCAGGTAAAGGACTATTGCCAAAACCAGGCAGGTCAGGGCTTAGGATTCTATATTTTTTTGAAAGCTCAGGAATGAAACCGTCCCAAATACTATTGGTTTCACAAAAACCGTGTATAAGCACTACGGGGAAGCCGTTGCCAGTGTCGCTATATGCAATAGCCATGGATTAGCTTTTTGCGAGAATTTGTTCGGTCATTTCAATTACAGCCTTTTCAATTCCCTCCGGATCAAAACCACATTCGCGTTGTAGCTCTATCTGTTCTCCGTGTTCTACTATTTCATCAGGTATTCCGAGTCGCTTGATTTGAGCGGAATAATTATTATCTGCCATATACTCTACCACAGCGCTTCCAAAGCCGCCCATCAGGCATCCGTCTTCAACGGTAATGATCTTTTTATAGCGGGTAAAGACCTCATGTAATAACTTTTCATCCAAAGGCTTTACAAAACGCATATCATAGTGTGCAGGATTGAGACCTTTTGTCTCAAGATTTTTACAAGCTTCAACGGCATAGTTACCAACATGGCCCAATGTTAATATGGCTACTTCTTCACCACCTTTTATTTTTCGCCCGGTACCTACTTTTATCTCCTCCATTGGCGTTTTCCATTGCGGCATTACGCCCTGCCCACGAGGATAACGGATGGTGAATGCTTTTCCATCACGGGGAAGCTGTGATGTGTAGAGTAAATTTCTAAGTTCAGCTTCATTCATCGGTGATGAGACGATCATATTCGGGATGCACCTCATGTATGCAATGTCATAGGCACCATGGTGTGTCGGGCCATCAGCTCCCGCAAAACCAGCCCTATCGAGGCAGAAGTTTACGGGCAGGTCCTGAATGCAAACATCGTGGATCACCTGATCGTAGCCCCGCTGCATAAAGCTACTGTAGATATTGCAGAATGGGATAAGCCCCTGTGTGGCTAGTCCTGCCGAGAAAGTGACTGCGTGCTGCTCGGCAATTCCCACATCAAAAGCCCGGTCAGGCATGGCCTTCATCATGATGTTAAGCGAAGAGCCTGAAGGCATGGCAGGAGTGATACCGATTATCTTTTCATTCTTCTCGGCCAGCTCAACTAGAGTATGCCCGAATACATCCTGATATTTAGGTGGTTGCGGAGAGTCATATGTTTTCTTACGGATCTCTCCGGTTACTTTGTCAAACTTTCCGGGAGCATGCCAGGTGGTTTGATTGCCTGTTTCTGCCGGACCATATCCTTTACCCTTTCGCGTAACACAGTGTAGTATCTTCGGCCCCTTAATATCTTTCAGATCATCAAGCACACTTACCAGGTGGTTTACATCGTGACCGTCTACCGGTCCGAAATACCTCAGGTTAAGCGACTCAAACATGTTGCTTTGGCTCAGCAGGAATGATTTTATGCTGTTCTCTACTTTTGAAATGATCTCTCGGGCATTAGGTCCGAACTTGCTTATCCTCCCAAGAATATTCCACACCTCATCTTTCATCTTATTATATGTATGAGATGTGGTGATATCTGTTAAATAATCCTTAAGCGCCCCAACATTAGGATCTATCGACATGCAGTTGTCATTGAGGATGATCAACAGGTTAGAGTTTGATACGCCTGCATGGTTCATTGCTTCAAATGCAAGACCCCCCGTCATTGCACCGTCACCGATCACAGCGATATGTTGCCGGTCTTCGGAGCCCTTGTACTTCGATGCCACTGCCATGCCTAAAGCAGCAGAAATGGAAGTAGAAGAGTGCCCTACACCAAAGGCATCGTATTCACTTTCTTTGATCTTTGGAAATCCCGAAATGCCTTTATACATGCGGTTAGTGTGGAACACATCTCTTCGGCCAGTAAGTATTTTATGGCCATAAGCCTGGTGGCCTACATCCCATACTAACTGATCCTGAGGGGTGTTAAATACATAGTGAAGGGCGACCGTTAGTTCCACTACACCAAGACTCGCACCAAAGTGGCCACCATAAACAGATACGTTATCGATGATAAAAGTTCTGAGTTCATCGCAAAGCTGTACTAACTGGGTCTGATCCAATTTTTTTAGATCGTCAGGGTTATTTACAGCAGCCAGAAGTTTTCCTGGTTCAATAAGCATTTATGTATATTTCGAATATATAACTCTTAAACAATAACTTAAGGTAAGTGTTTTATTTACCTATTGCAAACCATGGTATTGGCTACAAAATGCAAAATTACATTTTTTTTAACAACAGGATATTATTTCGATCTATAAGTAATATCTTTGAAGTTCTGCATTTACGTAGTTAACGTATCAATCTATAGTGAGTTTCGAGATCAAATTACCGCTTTTTGAAGGCCCTTTTGACCTTCTGCTCTTTTTTATAGAAAGAGATGAGCTGGACATACATGATATTCCGATCTCAAAGATTACCAGCGACTTTCTGGATTATCTGCACCGCCTCGAGGAGATGAATATTGAGGTGGCCAGTGAATTCATTTTGGTAGCAGCCACTTTGATGCGTATCAAATCCAAAATGCTGCTACCCCGGCCTCAGCTTGATGAAGAAGGAAATGAAATAGATCCTCGTGAGGAGCTGGTAAGGCACCTGCTGGAATATAAAAAATACAAATCGGTGCTGGAGCAGTTGAAAGAAATGGAGGAGGCGGAGATCGCTAAGGAAAAGCGCGGTAATATCATGAAGGAGATCCGCTCTCTTTCAGAGAGTGTTAATGTGGAATCAGAGCTTCAGGATCTCGACCTCTATAAACTCATGCGCGTTTTTCAAAAGGTAATGGAGCGCTACGAAGTGGAAAAGAATAAACCACGACATGAGGTGATCCAGTATCCCTACACCATTTCCGGCCAGCGCGACTACATTATGAACAGACTGGGAGCAATACCCAAGCTCCCTTTTGAAAGGATCATTGAAGATGAACCGGTGAAGATTGCCGTGATATTTAATTTTCTTGCCATTTTGGAACTGCTTCAAATGAACCTCATTACATTACACATTGGAGAAGGATTTAATAACTTCTGGGTAGAAAAGTTGGAGGGAGTGGCTGCCTGACGGGATGAATCTGGATACCAAGAAAATACTGAAAACCCTCAACCCGAACAAGATCTGGTTACCGGTGGCTATTAGTATGGGTTTTGTTGCCTGGATGATCATTAGCGATGATGATTTCACACCACAAAAGCTAAACCTGGTCTTTCAGGCTAGGATTTTTCCTGTGATTCTCGCTTTTTTGGTACTGCTCATCAAAGAGCTGGCATACATTTACCGGATAAGAACACTCACCGATAAGGACCTTACCTGGACGAGCAGTGTTTATGTCATTCTGCTTTGGGAATTTGCCTCAGCAGTAACACCTTCTGTGGTCGGAGGTACGGCAGTAGCTGTTTTTATTTTACTGAAAGAGGGAATCAACCTTGGCAAATCACTGGCTTATGTAATGCTTACCGCCATCCTCGATAACATGTTTTTTGTTGTTTTCGCCCCACTTGCTCTTCTCTTGATCGGAGACAGCAGCTTTCCGGATTTTGGCGGCACACTCCGGGGGTTGTTTATTTCCAGCTACTCACTTATCACTATCTATACCTTCATCATGATCTTTGCCCTTTTCTTCCGCCCACGCCTTTTTAAGTGGATATTGATCAAGATCACTTCTATTAAGTTTCTGAGAAGGTGGAGGTATGCCGCTTATCAACATGGAAATGAAGTGATGTGGGCATCTTCACTGATCAAAGGAAAGCAGAAGCGCTACTGGTTTAAGATCATAGCAGCTACCATTGTAGCCTGGGTGGCTCGTTATGCAATCCTGAATTGTATAGTTGCCGCATTTACGGATGGGCTGGTAATAGCTGATCACCTGTTGATGTTGGGTAAGCATCTCATATTATGGGTAGTGATGCTCATCTCACCAACCCCCGGAGGATCAGGTGTGGCCGAAAATTTCTTCATCCAGTTTTTCAACACCTACCTAAATGAGTTTACCCTTGGGGCCACTTTGTTCTGGCGACTTGTAACCTATTATCCCTACCTTATAATCGGTGCACTTATTCTGCCCCGATGGATAAGAAAAGTGTTTTTTAAGGAAGAAAAGAAAAAGCCGTACGTTCAGGAATCATAATCAGAGCCGGTTTCCATATTACGGAATTATTACCCCAACTTTTAAGGCATACTTCAGAGAAAATACGCTATAAAATTTTGTGTACTGTAGCCGGACAAAATAGTGTTTCAGGGTAGGCATCATTTAAAAATCCCCCCATGAAGGGTATTTTTAGAATCACCTGTCCTTTTTCAAAAAAACATAACATACCCTCCCGATTTTCATTTAGTCGGTAATGAAGACTTAAAAATGCCTTGATTGCCTGATAACTACATCTCTGGTTTTTCCTGTTGACATTTGCAGTGTAATTAAACATTAAAAATTCAAATTAAAACAGACATGAAAACACAAAATTTAATTTTCACTATGCTTTTAACAGTTATCAGCATAGCATCCTTTGCGACAGAAGGAGAGAAAGGCACGATGGCCACTCCAAAAGTGGAGGTAATTTCAAATGAGGCAAACATTTACAAACTACTTTTCATGGGAAAAACCGATGAAAAAACCACCATTAACATTTGGAACGCTGAAAATAAGCTGGTTTATACAGAAACAATCAAAAAGATCAATGCTTTTGTAAGGCCTTACAACTTCAGCCAAATGCCGGATGGTGTGTACACTTTAGAAATTATAGAAGGAAGAACGGTAAGCAAAAAACTCATTTTTCATGGTGTAGTTGCTCCCGTACTTAAAGAAGAGGCGACTTATCCGGAAGTTGTGAAAGTTGATCCTTTGACTGGTGAGAAGTCTGTTTACAAACTTACGATTGTAAATCCGGGTAAAGTAAAAGCAAGTATCAGAATATTTGATGGTAATGAAAAACTTGTATACAGCACGGTGGAATCATTCGAAAATATCTTCAGCCGACTTTACAATTTGAAAGAGATTGGTTTGGGCGCAACGTTGGAAGTAGAGGTTAACGGAGACGTTAAAAAGTATGTGCTATAAGGTATAGCAATATACTACATTACAATTTGGCAATTGGCTGTATTTTGATAATACAGCCTTATTTTTTTCCACTGTATGGTGTTGAAATACCGGATAAACGAAACTATTTGCACTCAAACAAAATCAACTCGGTTTTTCGTTTACATTCTTTTTAATTCAGCCTTCGATATTTCAACCTTAACCAAACCATGTTATGAATGCCATAATCTTATCCCTGGGGTTGTTGGTATGTCTTCCTTCCCTGATCTACAGTCAGGCAGTGAATTCTGTGGATAGCCTTGAAAATCTTCTGAGCGCTGCTTCTGACAGTGATAGAATTGAAATCCTGAGTCAGCTCTGTTGGGAACTTAAGCAGGTAGATACTAAAAAAGCAATACAATATGGTGAAGAGGCTTATACTATGGCTGAGGCTCGGACAGACATTCGAAATATGGGCAACAGCCATTGTAACCTTGGTATCGTGTATGCCATGCAAGGTAATTATCACAGAGCTCAGGAGTACTTTTTGAGCTCGATATCATATAGAGAGCAGCTCTCTGACACACTTGGATTAGCTTACGGCTTTAAAGGCCTGGGTAATATTCATCAATTGCTAAAAGAGTTTGACAAAGCTGTTTTGTATTTCAAAAGATCTCTTGAATTATATGAAAGAAAAGGCTCTGTATCGAATCGACTAGCCGCACTTAATAATCTTGGGCTGGCCTACAAAGAATGGGGAGAATACGATAGCGCTCTCAAATACTATGATCAACGCCTGGATCTGGCAAGATCCACCGGCGAAAAGGTATCGGAAGCATCTGTATTGAATAACATTGCCGGTGTTTACCTCAATCAGCGTCAATTCAAAAATGCCTTATTCACTTACCAACAATCGTTGCGTATAAAAAAGGAAATTGGTGATATAAAAGGAGAGGCTCTTGTGTTGGGAAATATAGGTGAATTGTATTTTGAGATGGATAATGTGCCTGCCGCTCTTGATTATTTTTTTCAATCTTTGGATATAAGAAAATCCATAGACTACCCATATGGAGTTATGAACACCTCAATACGAATAGCTAAAATTTACCTTGAGATGAAAAACACTGAGGAAGCTATCCGGTACGCGTGGGAAGCCCTGGAACTTGCCAAAAAAATTAATATGGTTGAACCTCAAAAAGAATCACTTCAAATATTATCAGAAGCATATGAGCAAGACAATAACTACGCTGCTGCTCTTATCTATTTTAATCAGTATAGCAGTCTGAAAGACAGTTTGCTGAACCTCAATAATATCAGAAAAATGATAGAGGCGGAATCCAGGTACGAACAGATGAATATGGAAAAGGAAGTTAAGCTTATGGAACTAGAGCTCTCGCTCAAAAATCAGGAGCTTCGAAAGAAAAAGGGAGTCATAACCATCATTATCCTTTCTATCGGTATGGTAGTCGTTATAGGCATTGTTGTTGCCAAACACCAGCAGAACAGGATACAGCGCCATCGCGCGGCAAGTACATTTTATTTAAAAACTATTCAAAATCTCGAATTAGAGGAGGGTAAACTAAAAAATGAATTGGAACGAAAAAGGCGGGAGCTGACCACTATGGCACTGGATCTGGTTCAAAGAAGCAATACCATGAAAGAAGTCAGGAAGGAGCTTTCCGTACTTAGTTATAGTAAACGCACAAATGAATTTCTGGACAAACTATCCTCTCTTCAAAAAATGGTTGGCTATGCCTGTCGGCAAGATAAGAACTGGGAGGATTTTAAGGTGTATTTTGAAAATGTACATCAAAATTTTTTGAGCTACCTGAAAAGTAAATATCCAAAGCTTACCGGCACAGACCTAAAAATATGTACTCTTTCAAGGCTTAATTTTTCAATAAAAGAAATGGCAGAGATCCTTCATATTTCACCTGAAAGCGTGAAGATAGCCAGACACAGACTTCGCAAAAGGCTTTCCCTTGACACTAATGAAGAACTTAATAGCTTTATTATAGGTATTGAGATGGAAAAGCGGTGAATCAACCTTTAGTTTCCTCACAAATACACCTCTCTACATCTTGATATTAATCTGGTAGTCAGTAACTTACTACTCTTGTTAACCTTAAATTAACCTCTTTTTTTTTCGTGGATTGAAGAGATATAATACTTTTCGACTTCACGATTCGCACGCTGCGATTGCACAAAGGGGAAGCCGAAAACCTGTTAAAGAGTAGGCAATCTGTAAACAACTTAAAACCATGAAATTATTTGTGAATTCAGCAAGAGTACTTAATCAAGCCCAACAGCGAGCAATCAGAGGCGGGATGTGTCCCTGTGGAGGCTATCCAATAAAAGTCTGCGATAGTTATGGCAATTGCAAAAAAGTTTGTGACTGCTAATAACTGGGTTTAGGTAGAAGACTCCCACTTCGCGGTGGGGGTCCTCATTAATTCTGGGCTTTTTAAGAATCCAGTCGCGGGCCATACCATACAACCTCAACTATGAAAGATCTTAATTATAACGTTTATAAATGGCTGAAACTATTAAATATTAAAATCCCTAAATACTATGTTACTAAACGATTAGTATCACACCCAGACTATCCATCGCTACTTAGTGTTACTTCCCTACTGAGTGAGTTAGGCATAGACCATGCTGCCGTACAAACAGAAAAAGAGGCATTAAGGGAAGTGCCGTGCCCTTTTCTTGCTCATGTTAAAACCGATAGTGACGATAATTTTGTTCTGGTCGATGATTTAAATAAAACATTAAGACAATCACCTGAATTTGTTGATCAGTGGACGGGGGTAGTAGTGGTGGCCGAAAAACCTGAAATCTTAAATACCAACCTACCCGGTTTACATGCGAATGCTGCCGAAAATAATTTTATCAGCAATTCAATATTGGTGATTAGTACATGTTTATTGCTGGCTATTACGGTATATGAATTGGAACAGCCAAAATTTATTGCCGTACTTGTTGTGGCGCTATGGGGCGTAATAGTTAGCGGATCGGTTGTACTCAAAGAGTTGGGAATTAAAACTGTGATTGGCAGCCGGTTTTGCAGCACCAACAAAACCGGTGGGTGTGAGACCCTGACTCGTAATCAATCGCTATGGTTGCCTTTGAGTATGAAATTTTCCGATCTGGCCCTGTCCTTTTTTATCGGTATGGTTTGCCTGTTAATCTGTATAGCTTTTTCTCACCCAATCTTTGGCAGATCACTCCAACAAATGATGTTCCTTATCACCTTCCTGGCTTTACCCGTAACGATATATTCATTGTATTATCAGTGGCGAGTTGCTCGTCAATGGTGTAGCCTTTGTTTAATTATTATAGGACTATTATGGACATTGACAGTACTGATCAGTACCATTCATTTTGATTGGAAAATTGACCTTCACTACCTGTTCACTGCAGGGTGCATCTATCTTCTGGTAGCAATTTTGTGGTCGATTGTCAGAGGCTGGTTGGTGCGACTGCAAGAGCAAGAACGCACCAACATACAGGTGCTTCAATTTGAGCGTAATTTTGAACTTTTTTGTGCTTACCTGGAGCGGCAAAAGGCCGCAGATATTACTCCGTGGAAAAATGATCTTCAGATGGGCAACCCGGAGGCTCTGTTGCAGCTAACAATAGTCAGTAATCCTTTTTGCCAGCCATGTGCAGAGGCTCATATGATAGTACAGCATCTTTTGCATAGGTACAGTGCTGATTTAGGCGTAACCATCCGTTTTGCCGTGGATGGTCAAGACCCCGGCGACAAGGTGCTGGAAGCAGTGGATTACCTATTGCAATACATTTATTCTCACCCCGAAATATTCAATAAACCTACTGCCGTTGGCCGGGTACTTCACGACTGGTATGAAAAAATGGACCTTGTTCAATTTAAAAAGCAATATAAAGCCACTGAAAGGGTAAACACAGGTGTTTTAATGAGTAAACATGAGGAGTGGAGTCGAAGAAATAAAATAATGCATACCCCAACACTTTTCATCAATGGACGCAAACTTATGCCGCCGTACTCTATTCAACAGATTCCGGAATTTATTCCGCTTCTAATTGGACGGTTGAATGACATGGAAGAAAAGTATGAAAAGGAAGCCACTGAACGGGCGGCGTTATGATGTCAAATATTAATCAAAATCAATTTATAACCTAAATTAAATTTTTATGAAAAAGGAAAAGTTAAAACTCAATGACTTGAAAGTTAAAAGCTTTGTTACCAGGCTAGGTGACGATAACGCTATCAAAGGAGGTGTGAGAACAGAATGGCATTGTCCAACGGGATCGAAGCCATGCCAGACAGACCGGACTTGTCCTGGTTGGTGCTAGGCCAGTCATAACTATAGCAAACTCTATTTGATCAAAGATGGTCCTGTGTTAGATGCAGGGCCATTTTATATTAACATTACTGCTGGGCTTTAGTATCATCCGGGCACCCGTAGCATATCTTCAAACAAAATCCAGGGATACAGCCCTTCCTTCAACTGCAAACCTTAACATTTATTGCTGCCCGAATACTCATAAGTACTTGTTTGCTAAAAATTTTTGATGCATACCCAATACCTGAGGAATAAGCATTTGCTTTTCATCATTGAAAATATTGTAGTCAGCTCTTTCCTGCCGTTCAGATTCCGGGAGCTGTTTGGCGATTATGGCCTTAACTTCTTTCTCAGACCGGAAAGGATCTCTCTTCAGCACACGCTGGATACGCAGCGACTCAGGAGCGGAAACATTAATTACACTGTCCAGCTTTTTATAGGAACCTGATTCAAACATTAAGGCTGCTTCATTGATGAGATAAGGAGCAGAGTTGTGGTCATACACCCAACGGTCATAGTCTTTACCCACCTCGGGATGGACGATGCTGTTCAGTATTTTCAACTTTTCCGGATCGTTAAACACGATATTGGCAATATAGTCTCTGTCCAACCCATGGAAATTATAAGCCTCTTTTCCAAACTTTTCAACAATACGCTCCTTGATGACTGGGTCATTATTAGTTAGCCACTTAGCACGGGCATCAGCCTTGTATACGGGCACACTTAGAATTGAAAATATTTTACACACGAGGCTCTTTCCTGATCCAATTCCTCCGGTAACTCCTACCTTTAAAGGAGTATTATTCTTCATTGAAATAAACCTTAACCTTTGTGGTATCCAAACGAATATCCTGGATAAACCCGGGGTATTTAGTAAGTTCAGGGGCTATTGTTGAGTCAGCGTTATCCATTTTTTTGAAATCAACAACAGCAGAAAAGTCCTCCAAATTCAGACTTTCAGCCTTGCTTTGAGCAGCCATAAATTCCAACCTGACATCATTTACTTGTATATAGGCATTTCCGTCTTCAGGAAAATTGTCTGTTTTCAGTGGAATTACCTCCGTCCGGGCTACAAATTCTTCAACCCCGAATGTTACCCTCACAGTGGGAGGCATTCTTTTAATAAGGTCGTTACCAGGTGATGTTACGGCTACGTCCTCATTAAACTCTGTATCGATATCCTGCCGAGGGATTCTAATGAGAAGGGTATCGGACATTTTTCTAAGGATACTTTGTGGCCCTTCTAATGTTACAGAATCGGGTGTATATCTCACCTGAGTGACAATGCGATGGTTATTGTCGAGAGAGATTCCGGCACTGTCAACCCTTACCGCAAATGTTTTCGTTGTCCTGAGATCGATGTTGAGGTAAAGAGTGTCTGTAAGTACATAATTCAGTTGTACATCATTCATCTGATCAGAAATAAGTGCGGGAATGGTACCTCCGGTGATCTTCTTTACAGCGGCCGGTTCGTCAAGCACTATTTTCAAAGGAGTTACTTTGATGCCCAGGCTGCTTCGAAACAGGTTCCATCCCAGTCCGCTTACATTTACCTGCACGTATTCTGGCAATTCGTCTACGGCAATGTAGTTTTCCTTATCATAAATAAACTGTAGAGGGTACTTCAGCGAGGTGGAATAATTTTCGTTGAGTGCGTTTAAAAACCAGAAAGTAGTTGCCGCAAATATGCATAAGAGTATGACCCGAAGACGGTTGGTCTTATCGGGCCTTAAAGGTTTCAGTATTTCATTTAACCGACTCAACTTTTCTTCTCTTCCTTAGGTGTTGCGGCAGGTTTGCTGGCGTCAAGTGAGATAGCAGTTTTCTGAAAAGTGATTTTTACACCTTTATCTACCTCTAGTACTACTGTAGTATCGTCAGTACTTAATACTTTGCCATGCACGCCACCAACAGTAACAACCTGATCACCTCTTTTGATCTCTTCTATAAATTTCTTTTGCTCTTTTTGCTTTTTCTGCTGTGGCCTTATCATGAAAAAGTAAAAAACGAGGGCGACACCTCCAAATAATATAAGTGAAGATATTCCTCCGCCTTCACCGGCCTGTAATAATATGGTTTTGATCATAATCTTAGTGAATCATTAATTTTTGCTAAAATACGTGAATAAAAAAAACATCCCAACCCCTTTGCAGGAGCTGGGATGAAAAAAAAGTATTTCTTTTAGTTATTCTTATTTCTTCACCGGTCCGTCAGCAGGAGTTTCTGTTGATGCTTTCGGAGTTACGTTAGCCTTAACTCTTAAACGGGTTTGCTTAGGCCATGTGTTTGCAGTAATGGTTACGGTCTTGTTCTGAACGTTAGGTTGGCCTTTGCTATTAAATTTAGCAACAATCTCTCCGGTACCACCCACAGGAATTGGCTCTTTAGGCCAGGTAGGCACGGTACATCCGCAGGATCCTTGTGCATTTTGAATGATCAGAGGAGCTTCGCCAGTGTTTGTGAAAGTAAAAACATGCTCTACTACTTCACCCTCTTCGATTGTACCAAAATCATGCTCTTCTTCTGAAAATTCAAAAGAAGGAAGTGGTCCTTCAGGCTTTTCTTCAGGCTTGGGAGTAGCAGTAGTCGCATGGCTGGCATGGTTGCCTCCTTCTATTTCAGCAAGCCTGCTTTCCAGTTCTGCTATACGCTTTTCTGACTCTTTGTTATTTCCGCATGCCACAAATATCATTGCGAAAACAGCCACTAATAATGATAATTTGATTCCCTTGTTCATATCGTAAAAACTATTTATAAAAATTAAATATTTACTACCCCTTTTACAGGCAGTATTTGGTTAAACATATTTATAAAAAAATGGTTCCTTTTACTTCTTTTCATTTTTTTCACCACTTTTTATGTGGGTGATCAACTGATCCACATCCTCTAATAACCGCTCTGCTTTTTCCTTGGCGTCATTCACCACTTTTTGCCCGTGAGTTTTAGCTTCACTGAAGCCGGAATCCTTTTCGGAGACCAGGTCATCCACCAGGTCCTCAAGCATTTTCTTGTATTTATCCAGGCGATAGGTCAATTTATCTCTGGTATTAGAGCCTTTATCCGGAGCATAAAGAATTCCCACAATGGCGCCTGTTGTTGCTCCAAGTAAAAAGGCCAAAAAAGAGTTTCCAGATTTCTTACTCATAATTAATGCATTTATTTGTTGTCGATTAATCCACGTCCACTTTTCTTAACAGTTCCCGAACTGGTAAGTTCCTCGGCTATTACATCCAGCACCCCATTTATAAAAGTTTTACTCTTTGGTGTGCTATATCTTTTAGCGACCTCAATATATTCATTAATTGTCACTTTTACAGGGATGCTCGGAAAATTAATCATTTCGCAAATGGCCATTTCCAAAATGATTTTATCAGTAATGGCAATCCTTTCAATATCCCAGTTTTTGGTCTTTTTGGCAATCAGATCCTCAAACTCAGCTTCAACCTTAATGGTCTCTTCAAACAATCTTATAAAGAACGATTTGTCATCCTCCCAGTTATAGGACAACTCCTGCAACTCAAAATCTTCTCCCGATTCCGGGGTCATCGATTTTATGGTTTTTGTTGCCAGACTTTTGACAATGGGCCTGTCCTCATCCCAATTGAGGTCACTTTCCTCCATGTGCTTGTCTATCAGATCACTCTTAAACACAATATTTTTCAGGAGATGAGTGATTATTGCTTTATCCTCTTCAAAATCAGGTTGCGTTGCTTTTAAATAGTCATTATAAGCCGCATCTGTTTTTACAAGGTCTTTAAACCACTGTCTGACCTCAGCCTTATCATTGGCCCAACTGATATTTCGCCTCAAGCTAATATTTTCCAGCGACTTGTTAAATTTTAACGCCTTTATTAACAAATTTTTAACAAAGTTGCGATGATCTTGCCGGGTATCGTCCTCAGCAAGCTGGGCAAATTCAATGATCAGGTTAAGGACAGATATATAGCGATCGAGTATCTTTTCCGCTTCAGCTACCATATTCTTTTTGAAGAACCGGAAATCTTTATCGATCTGTTGGTAATAGTCTCTGAGGGCTTCGTCTACTACTTCATTTATTCTGTCGGCAGACCCGGCAGTACTTTTGAAGTTTTTGTTTTTATAATTCTCTTTGAAAACCTGTCGCGCCTCCTGGGCCTGAGCCTTCAGCAGTTCCTTGTCCTGTACTTCCATAGAGTTCAGATCCGGGGCGAAACTTTCTTTAATGAATTCCAATGCTATTCCATAATTAGCCTCCCTGCATTGCTGAAAGGCAAAAATGGTTTGCATGACTTTGATTCTTAACGTTCGTCTATTGAGCATTTACAAAAATTGAAAGAACATATATTAATTGTGTGAAATAGCAGAGGCCATCCCGAAAGCCCGATTCATCGGATAGTCACCTTTAGAGGTGGCTCCGCAATGCTATTGAGTTAAGAAAAAACTCATCTAAGAAGTACAGTCATCTCGCCTGTCCCGAACTTGCTTTCGGGACCAGAGGGAGAGATCCATGCACCTTTGGAGCAATTATCTGTGTATAGATCCCTCCAAAGGTCGGGATGACATTCTTAACTTCATAGCATTGGGTGGCTCCGCTTTGAGATGGCCCCACATTTCAACTGCAAAATTAAATAATTATTTGCTTATCGGGACAACTTCACCCGGCCTATATCTGCAATCCTTTTTTCTGCCAGTTGAATGGCCGCCTCCTGGGGTGAAATGCCCTGGCTGTCCGATAGATTCAGAATACTTAAGCAGGTATCGTAGATTTTTTCTGCTGTTGAATAAGCCCTTTCCCGGTTATAGTTGCCCAGATGCTCTTCATAAACATTGATGAGACCACCGGCATTGATCAGAAAATCAGGAGCATAGGTAATACCTTTGTCCATCAGCATATACCCATGCCTTTTCTCATCCTTCAACTGGTTGTTGGCAGCCCCTGCTACTATCTGACACTTTAACCTTTCAATGGTGGTATCGTTCAATGTAGCTCCGAGAGCGCATGGGGCATAAATATCTACATCCAGCCCGTATATTTCATCCATACCAACCACTTTGGCTCCATGCTCGGCCGCTACTTTCTTCAGCTTGTCTTCATTGATATCTGAGATAAACACTTCGGCATTTTCTTTTTTAAGATATTCCACCAGATACATTCCTACCTGACCAACACCCTGAACGGCTACTTTTTTTCCTGTCAGGCTGTCGTTGCCGTATACCTTTTTGGCGGTAGCTTTCATTCCGAGATACGTACCGAAGGCCGTTACGGGAGAGGGGTCACCACCACCGCCTCTGTTTTCAGGAAGGCCCGTAACATGCGAGGTCTCCATGGAAATATATTCCATATCACGCGTCTTCATGTTTACATCCTCGGCAGTAACATATTTACCATTCAGGCTTTCTACAAATTTTCCAAACCTTCTCAGAAAAGCTTCTGTTTTCATTGTGGAAGCATCCCCAATGATCACTGCTTTGCCGCCACCTAGGTTAAGCCCGGTGATAGCCGCCTTATAAGTCATCCCCCTTGAGAGACGAAGTACATCTGTCAGCGCTTCTTTTTCAGAAGCGTAATTCCACATTCTCGTTCCCCCCAGAGCAGGTCCTAACACTGTATTGTGAATTCCAATGATAGCCTTCAACCCTGTGGCTTGGTCATGGCAGAATACTACCTGCTCATGATTAAGTTCTGCGAGCCCTCCAAAGACAGAATCTTCATCTACTCGTGCCAGTTCATTTATATCCATCATGATAATGTTAAATAATTTGTTTATTGTAGCTTTGAACCTTATTAAGAGGAATGTTCCAAAAGATAAGGTGGCGCAAAGCTATGATTTTTTTGTTATTTTTTCAATTCCGCATACGTTTGCGAAAAACCTTAGGAGCTATTGTCCGTTTTATTGAGAATACCTGATAATCTTCGGTTTTATCTCTTTGAGAGGCATTTCCGCCAAGCAGGAAAGACGCTGAATGAAGGAATTAAGTTATCTGAATAAATACCTGTGGAAATACAAATATCACCTGATATTAGGAGTGGTATTTACTGTCATTTCCAATATATTTCAAATCATCCCTGCACAGATGGTGCGGTATGCACTAAACCTGGTCAGCGAGAATATCAGCGTATACAGGGCTTTCGAAGGGCTGGACTTACAAAACAATATTTATGATGCATTTGCAAGTAGCATAGTCATTTATGCGTTGCTCATTTTAATTCTGGCATTACTGCGCGGGGTGTTTCTATTTATGGTCAGGCAAACCATTATTGTGATGTCGAGACTTATCGAATTTGACCTGAAAAATGAGATCTATGCACACTACCAGTCTTTGCCCTTAAGCTTTTACAGGCGGAATAACACCGGAGACCTGCTCAACAGAATTTCAGAGGATGTAAGCAAGGTGCGCATGTACCTGGGTCCGTCTATCATGTACGGCCTGAATCTGATCACATTATTTGCAATCCTTATTCCTTACATGCTGTCTATCAGTGTATCGCTGACGCTGTATGCGCTGATACCATTGCCCATATTATCTATCAGCATTTATTATGTTAACAATATCATCAACAGGCGGTCGGAGGAGATACAAGAGAGCCAATCGGGCTTATCCACATTTGTACAGGAGGCATTTTCCGGTATCCGTGTGTTGAAATCCTTTACTCGGGAAAAAGACTCCGTCATGAAATTTACTCGGGAAAGCGATGAATATAAAGACCGCTCCCTGGAGCTTACGAAGGTGCAATCGCTCTTTTTCCCTTTGATATTAGGGCTTATCGGGTTGAGTACAATCCTGACAATATATGCAGGTAGTGCTGAGGTGATCAATGGTACGCTTACTTTTGGTCATATTGCTGAGTTTATTATTTATGTAAATTTGCTGACCTGGCCCGTTACATCCCTGGGTTGGATCAGCAGTATTATTCAGCGAGCTGCTGCATCTCAGAAAAGGCTTAATGAGTTTCTGAAAACAGAAAATAATATTTTAAGCACGGAAGACCTTGAGGTGGAACTTGCAGGAGAGATAGAGTTTAGAGATGTGGCTTTTACCTATCCTGACTCAGGCATTCAGGCATTGAAGAATGTGTCATTTCAGGTCCACCCCGGGCAATCCTTAGCAATCATTGGCACTACTGGCTCAGGAAAGAGCACAATTGCCAACCTGATCTCCCGAATGTATGATACTAGCGGCGGCCAGATATTGATTGACGGACGAGATATTAAGAAATACAACCTCATCAGCCTGAGGAGCCAGATCGGATATGTGCCACAGGACGTTTTCCTTTTTAGTGACACGATTTATAATAATATAGCCTTTGGTGCTACTGAGGCTACTGAGGAAAGGATTATTGATGCGGCTAAAGAGGCCGATGTTTATCACAATATTATGGATTTTCCCAATGGGTTCAACACCAGGGTTGGTGAGCGTGGCATTACATTGAGTGGAGGCCAAAAACAGCGGGTATCCATAGCCAGGGCTATTTCCCGGGACCCGAAGATATTGATGCTTGACGATGCCCTTTCTGCTGTTGACACCAAAACTGAAAACACCATACTAAACAGTATGAAGCGCATTATGAAGGGGCGCACTTCTTTGATTATCTCCCACCGCGTTTCATCGGCCAAGCTTGCGGACAAAATTATCGTGCTTGATGACGGGCATGTGGTGGAGGCTGGTACGCACGACATGCTTATGAAGCAAAATGGCATGTATCGTGAACTTTATGACAAGCAGACGCTTGCTGAAGAGACACTGGAGGAATGATGTGCCAAATATTATTAGCGATTAGACTCCAGATAATTCTTAGCAGTGAGAACAGGGATTTTTGACAATTTAAAATCCTTTAAATTTCGTGTGATAATAAGATCAAGGTTATTTTCAATCGCTGTGTAGTACTGAATTGAATCTTCAAAATCTTTAAAGTCAGAATCCAGGGATAAATCTATTATTTTATCGTCCATTGGAAGGACTTCTACCAATACTTTAAATTTTCTCAATATTTTACGAGCGCTTCCTATTTTTAAACTTTGTGAAAGTAGGTAATGAGTATTGGCAAATGTTAATGAGGAAACAAAAAGCCTAATCTTTCGTTGATCGGATAGTGTAAACAACTCTTGAGCTTCAGAAAAGAATTTATCTCTTTTAGCCAACAGATCGAGGACGATATTTGTATCTACCAGGATTCTATCCACTACGAATATTTTTGAGATAAATAATCTGTATAGTCTTTTTTATAGTCTGTGTTTTCGGCCTTTATAACACCTGTTAAACTCTCCACCAAAGGACTGATCTTTGAACGCTTTTTTTTACGTGAAGTAACTGCCTGCAGGTAATTTTCAATTAGCTTAGAAAGACTTGTATTATTCTCTTTAGCGTATTTCTTAGCCTGATCAATTATTTGCTGGTTAAGCTTTAATGTTAATTTTGAATCCATATGACCTGATCTTGCACGTATAAAAATAATAAATCTTTACGTATAAAACAAAGACTAAAAAGTCCATTCTTGTTAATTGCTCTTTTCGGTTCTTCACATAATTTTTTACTCCTTCACCAAAAAACTCACCTTCAGCTCCCGGTCCGAAATATAACTCTCATAGCTGATGGTGTCCAGTTCGTATCCATACTCTTCAGCAAAAACCCGGGCCTTTTTTAGTACCTCACCAGGTGTTGGCATTACTACATTGTGTGACGCTATCTCCGTAAATATTACCTCGTGCCTTGGAAATTTCCGAACTTCCAAAGGAGCAGGTAACTGACCCGGTGGGGTTAAAGTACCTGTCCCAATGAATTGCCGGATGATTTTATCTCCATGTATACCGTAGTTAACAATGGTTAATGTAGCGCCCTGTTCCTTTTCCGTCCTTGCCTTGGCATCAAAAAATAACTTCTCAATTTTCGGGTCGTGGTATTTGCCCTCAAAATACTGTCCTGTTACATAAAACTCCGGATGTGACGCCTTTTTAAATTCCAAAGGCTGACTTCCCCCCAGTTTATAATAGAAAATAAATGTTACTATAGCGAGCAGGATCAGCAGCGCTATTAATATTCTTTTTACCATAATCAAAAACGGATCAGAAGGAGTACCTTACTCCCACTGCGGCAAATAAACGAAATCTAAAGGGTTTATCTACTATTTCTCCTAACAGACTCACTTCGCCAAAACCCACTATCGGGTAATCTTGTAATTCATACTCTACACCAAGTATACCCTCAGGACCCAGGTCCAGGTTCGTTTTGGTGTCTGAATCGAGCAGCATCTCCTGTGTGAAGTACGTGTATTCGATCTTGGATAGTCGTAGTTGGCCTCCAAGTCCCCAATACCAGTCTAGCCGGCCTTCAACATTGGCAGGGAATGACTGGTGAAGGAGATAGCGCCCCTGCAATGCAACAGTATACTTTACATCATGGCCGGAATACCTGAAGCCATCATACTTGTTCAAACCATTGAAAGTGTCTTGGTAGTAAGAAGAATGCCAGTTCCGGGAAGTGGTACCAAAGTTAAATTCCACAGCGCTGTAGCCGGGGAGGTATAGTTTATAGGTTACTCCGAGAGGATCACCTATGCGCAAACCAATGCCCTGATCATACTTTTGTGCATTTGAAAAAGAAGCAATAAACAATAAGCCAACTATAAAGCCCGAAGCTTTATAATATTTTTTCATAGATAGAATGGTTAGTTTTTAAAAAACGTACCGTAGGCCGACACCGCCCTGAAAGCGTATCCATTGTGGATCTTCGAGCACATCTTTAAACACCTCCACCTCCAGAAAGGCAGAAATCGGGAGTTCAAAATATGCATACTCCAGTCCAAGGACACCTGTCGGACCCATTGTAAATCTATCAACGTTGAATAGGCCTATTTCATTTTCATTAGGACTAATTTCTAAAAAAAATTCGTAATCGATATTTAATTTTCGCCATTGCCACCCAGCACCGAGGTACCATTGCAATCCCTTCAGGAGCTTGGAAGCATCGTGATGGTACAGGAGTTTTCCTTCACCCACCCATTCGGTTTTTACTTTGTGGCCGAGGTAGCTGATATTTTGCGAACTACCAAGAGTGTCTGTTTCGGTATACAAGGGGAAATTTTCCCGGTGGTATTTATTATATAAGCCGCTGGCTGCAGAGCCAAAATCGAGAGCGATGGCGAAATTCTTTGTAGCATAGAACTTGTACGTAACAGCGAAGGGGTCACCTAATTTGATCCCGATGCCCTGATAGGGGTATTTACTCTGCTCGAAAATAGGGCATACAACACGCGCTTTACTCTTAGATACCCTTATAGATTTATACCTGCCTTTGTAGAAAGGTTTCATTTTGTGCTTCTGAGCCATGGCATGATCAGCCAACAGCAAACAGAGCAATATGAATGCAAGGTACCTTAAGGTGGATAACATCGAGCTACAAATATGCCAAATTAATTGCTTAACCGGAAAATTGTGTAAAACTCTGCAAAATAATCAAATAATTTCTTTGTACTGCATTTTATGCAGTTGAGTGTAGTAGCCATTTTTGGAGAGCAGCTCTTCATGTGTGCCGACTTCCATAATTTCGCCCTTGTCGAGTACGATGATCTTGTCAGCTTTTTGAATGGTTGACAATCTGTGAGCAATGACGATAGCGGTCCTGTTTGTCATCATTTTATCGATAGCCTGCTGTATAAGTTCCTCTGTTTCAGTGTCTACTGATGATGTGGCTTCGTCAAGCACCAGTATGCGCGGATCATAAACCATAGCCCTTACAAAAGATATTAACTGACGCTGTCCTACTGAAAGGGTTGACCCTCGCTCCATCACATTATATTCAAGCCCTCCGGGCAGGCGCTCAATAAACTTCCGGGCCCCAACCGACTCTGCAGCATGCATCACCTGTTCCTTTGTGATGTTATCGTTGCCCAGGCTAATGTTTTTGAAAATGGTATCACTGAAGAGGAAAACATCCTGAAGCACAACCCCGATCTTTTCTCTCAGGCTGCTGAGTTCAAAATCACTAATGTCGGTACCATCAACCCTTATTGTACCGCGATTGATGTCGTAAAACCTGTTCAGAAGATTGATGATTGATGATTTTCCTGCTCCGGTAGCACCTACAAGTGCTAATGTTTCCCCGGGTTTAACTTTGAAGGAGATATCTTTTAATACATACTCACTTTCATTATAGGCAAACCACACTTTATCAAACTCAACGGCCCCATCAATGTGATCAGGAGTATATTTTCCATCATTGGGAATATGCTCATCATTGTCGAGTAGCTTTAGTATGCGTGATGAACTTACAATACCCAACTGAAGTGTGTTAAACCGGTCAGCGATCATACGTATCGGGCGGAAGAACATTTGAATATACATAATAAAAGCTATCAGCTTACCCATGGTAATGCCGGTAATGGCCTCATGGAGTACGCCCTTTGCACCATACCACACTAAAAGGCCGATACCGGCCGCACTTATAATTTCCGCCACAGGAAAATAAACAGAATAATATAATACAGACTTCAAATTGGCCCTTTTGTGCTCTCTGTTGATCTCCTTGAATTTATCATATTCGCGAGGTTCGCTACCGAAGATCTGTACGATGCTCATCCCTGTAATGTGTTCCTGAACAAAAGAATTCAGGTTAGAGACGGCATTTCGCACATCATTGAAGGCTACCTTAATTTTTTCCTTAAAGATATAGGTGCTTACCAAAAGTATTGGCAGTGTTGACAGGCTGATTAGCGCCAGCCGCCAATCGCTATAGAACATAATGATCAGGATAAACAATAGTTGTAGCAGGTCCCCCATCATGGCGGCCAGCCCCTGGCTAAATACATCGGCAAGGGTCTCAATATCAGAGATCGTCCGTGTAACCAGCCTGCCAATCGGAGTATTGTCAAAGAATTTGAGCCTAAGCTTTACAAGGTGCTCATATAGCTGTACCCGGATGTCTCTGATCACGTACTGCCCAAGCCAACCGGACAAATAGGTGTGCAAGTATTGTACAGTGGCCTGCAAGATCAGTAATCCGATAAGTATCACGATCATCATTACCATGCCGTTGTAGTCGCCAAATGCAACGTGCTTATCTAAAGTAACCTGTATGAGTAGCGGTCTTACCGGGGCAAGGATGCCAAGCGCTACGGTGAGAAATATGAGAAAGAAGAACCGGCCCTTGTAAGGCTTTAAAAACCTCATGAGTCGCCTCAGTACATTGAAGTCTACTATATTTCCGCTATTAACTTTTTCTTTTTCCAACCCTGATTAGTCTAAAAATATTTCTGCCGGATACCTCACTTCTGTTAAAAACAATCCACAGGCAGGGGCTGCCGACCCGGCCTCTCTGCGATCTTTGCTTGCTATAATTTCTTTAAATTGTCCGGGGGGCATTTTGCCTTTGCCAACATTCAATAATGTACCAACAACAGCCCTCACCATTCCGCGAAGAAACCTGTTAGCAGTGATCTTAAAGATATACAGATCTTTTTCCTTCACCCATTGGGCCGCTGTTATTTCACAGACAAAGTTATTAACATCTGTTCTAACTTTACTAAAAGCTTCAAAATCATGTACACCGAGTAATAACGTAGCTACTTCGTTCATGGTTTGGATATCCAGTGATTTTGGATAGAAGTAGCTGAAATTTTCAAGAAATGGATTTTTTTCGGTAGTAATTCTATATTCATAACTTCGTGAAACGGCTGAAAAGCGCGCGTGTGCATCCTCTGATACCCATTTCACTGACGGTATAGCGATATCCGCAGGCAGATAGCTGTTGAGCCGGCGCCTTAATTGTTCTGGTTTGACAGGATTGTCAATGTCGGCATGAAAATATTGCTGTTCACAATGCACTCCGGTATCGGTTCGTCCACTGCCTGTTATGGCAATGGGCTTACGGAGTATCATGGAAAGCGCATCTTCCACTACTTCCTGTACGGAAATTGCATTTTTTTGACGTTGCCATCCATGGTAATGACTACCATCATAAGAAATTTCGAAAAAATACCTCATAGCCGGGTGTTCATCAGCTCCTGGAAAAGCTCGATATATTTTCCTACGTGATAACCATCCATTAATGCATGATGAGCATGTATAGACATAGGCATCACTTTTTTATCTTCTTTATCATGCAGCTTACCGAAGCTGACTTTTGGCACTGAATCAGTTGTGGCATAATGCCTGGCGTGAGATAAGGAGGTAAAGTTGATCCAGGGCAGTGTGGAGTAGTGGACAACATGTTCATTATTGCCAGAGGGTTCCAGGCCGGTGCTGTTGGCTACCCGTTCTATTTCGGCACTTGCTGAAGCGTAAAACTCTTGAAAGCTTTCCTTGAATGGCATATAGGAAAAGCCAAATGTACCATCAGGTCTGGGTACGGTGGAGGAAGCCCCAACATGGTCATAAATCGCTATCTGATCACCCTCTATCCGAAGCCTGAATTCTTCAATAGTATTGACAGCTTTCAAAGAGCGGTATAAGTAGTATAAAAAAAAGGAGCTGGCATCCTCTTTTGCATATCTATACCCAACTGTACAGTCTACCTCCACAGTGACTCCAAAGAATGGCTCATTGAATTCTTTAAAAAAAAAGAAGTGATCTTTCCTCGGCCAGTCGTCAATGTTCAGATATGATTTCACTATTACTTATAACTAGAGCTTTTCATAAATTACTGCTGCACCCTGACCAACGCCTATACACATGGTTGCCAATCCATACCTCGCATTATCCCTTTTTTGCATCTCATGTAAAAGTGTTGCTGTAATTCTCGTGCCGCTTGCACCTAGTGGATGCCCGATAGCTATAGCGCCACCATTAACATTTACCTTTTCAGGGTCAAGATCCAGATCGCGCATGCAGGCAATGGATTGTGAGGCGAAGGCTTCATTTAATTCTATGAGATCCAGGTCCTTAGTCTGAAGGCCGGCCCTTCTAAGCGCCTTTTGAGTGGCTGGCACCGGGCCAACGCCCATACAATCTGGACTTACACCTGCTACGGCCATAGCTGCCACACGGGCCATGGGCTTCAGATTGAATTTTTTCAGGGTATCTTCATCAACAATCAGCGAAACAGCAGCACCGTCATTGATTCCTGAGGAATTGCCCGCGGTGACAGTCCCACCCTCTTTAAAGGCCGGGTTTAGTGCGGCCAGTTTTTCGATAGGAGAAAAACGAGGGTGTTCGTCAGTGTCAAAAATGATCGGATCAGCCTTCCTTTGTGGAATTTCTACAGCTACGATCTCATTTTTAAACCTGCCGGCCTCGTGGGCCTGCTTATACTTCAACTGGGAATTGTAGGCAAACTCATCCTGCTCTTCTCGCGAGATGCCCCACTTTTCGGCTACATTTTCGGCTGTTTCTCCCATGGCAAAAGGGTAATGTAGCTTAGAAAGCTTTGGATTGAGAAAACGCCAACCAATAGTAGTGTCATAGGTTTCAGCCGACCTGCTGTAGGCGCTTTCTGCCTTGGCAGTTACAAATGGTGCGCGGGTCATGCTCTCTGTTCCGCCCGCCAGGTAAGCGGCCCCTTCGTTCAGCATCAATGCGCGGGAAGCATCCATAATGGACTGCAAACCGGAAGCACACAGCCTGTTTACAGTTACTCCCCCTGTTTCTATAGGTATTCCCGCCATGAGGAGCGCCATACGCGCCACATTCCTGTTGTCCTCACCAGCCTGATTAGCCGCTCCGAAAATTACGTCTTCCAGCAAAGTTGCATCAAAATGCGGATTCCTTTCCATCAGCTTTTTAATAACGTGTGCTGCCAGGTCGTCAGGACGCACAGAAGCCAGTGTACCACCGAATTTTCCGATGGGCGTTCTTACAATATCTACTATATATGCAGTTTTCATATCTAATTCCGTTTGTAAACCGGAAGGGTTGGTTTAAATTTGCAGTCGCAATTTAAGCCAATAGCCATATGTTACAAAGGATTCAAACCGTATTTCTGTTACTTGTAGTTCTCCTCATGCTAGTTATGTTAATTCTGCCATTATGGACCTACCAGTCGGAAGACGCGGGCACTATTTACCTGCTTACTTCTTTTTACCTTGATGCTAAGGAAGGCACAGCTTTAGCAGAAAGAATTTACTTCCCGTATGCTTTTGTGGCGGTGTTGGCTATTGCAGCGGCCATTGTAGGGGTAATTGAGATTGCTAAATTCAAGAATCGCTTGCTTCAAATGAAACTGGGCGCACTCAATTCATTGTTTATGGCAGGGGCTATGGGTCTGGGGTTATATTTCGCCAGTGAGATCATGGATGAAAAACAGCTTAAATATGGCTGGAACTATGGAATGGGTGTATTTTTTCCCGCAGCAGCTATGATCTGCAACGTGATCGCCAACCGATTTATTCGAAAAGATGAAAAACTGGTGCGATCAGTCGATCGTATCAGGTAGCGCGAGAGTTGTGAGTATTGAGAAAAGGAACAGCAATACGAACTACAAAATGCGATTCTCTGGCCTCAGTGGTTAATTAGTGTTTGTAAGAAAACTCTTGCCGTCATCGCGCCTGTCCCGGGCTTGCCACGGGGAGGAATCGAAGCGATCCCCTCTTAATGGACGCCAAAGATGAGGGGATTGCCGCACTTCGTTCGCAATGACGATAAGTTGTGGGTTTTCTTACAAACACTAATTAAGAGTGTCCCTATAACTAACGACACATATGAGAGTCATACTTGTGATATTGTTATTTCTGAGCACCACTGTCTACAGCCAAAGTTTTGATCACGTAGACCAAACCAGATCTTTTTTAGGCTTCACTTTTGGCTGTTCGCCAGAAAGCATCAAAGGCAGTCTTCAGTTGGACCTGGTGATCTCATATGGTGTAAAGTATTATAAATATAAAGGACCGCTTCTGAAGCAACTATATGGAAAAAAGCCATCACAGGTTACGCTCGGTTTCAGAGATGATCAATTAGAATATCTGGATGTTTATTTTAACAAGCTTGACAAAGGCGAATTTTCTTTACTGCTCTCTCATTTGCAAACGGACTATGGCATGTCAACTCCTTTTAATACCGCAGAGCAGGGTGTGGTAGGCGCTGAAGAATGGCTGGGTGAAAATCTTGTGATGCAGTTCTATCTCTACGACAATACAGCCATTGATCACGATGACAGGGATCAAACTGTGCTCACTTTGGGCCTGGTGAGAGAGTGAATCCTTGATTTTTTGATCATTCAGGCATATAAATAGTGTCTGTAAGAAAGCTCTAAGTGGCTTTAAGAAAACGTCAATGTTCGCGTTACGCTTGCCTCTTCTTCGCCTGAATCAATGACTTTTCGAAACCCGAACTGTCATTCTGTCATCTTTTAGCGGCTGGAATGGAATTTGGAAAGCTAAAATTCAAAAAACCTGAATTTTAAGTTTTAAAACCAAAAATAAAATGGCTGAAAAAGGTACAATTTCAATCCACACCGAGAACATATTTCCGATCATTAAGAAGTTTTTGTACTCGGATCATGAGATCTTTCTTCGTGAGTTGGTATCCAATGCTGTAGATGCAACGCAGAAGCTCAAAAGACTTTCTTCACTTGGAGAGCTAAAGGAGGAAATCGGTGACACCACCGTAGAAGTAAGTTTTGATAAAGAGAAAAAGACTATAACCGTCCGCGACCGGGGAATCGGGATGACCGCTGAGGAGGTCAAAAAGTACATTAATCAGATTGCTTTTTCCGGTGCTGCAGAGTTTGTGGAGAAGTTCAAAGATAAAGGTGATGCCAAAGACATCATCGGTAAGTTTGGCTTAGGTTTTTAT
This sequence comes from Fulvivirga imtechensis AK7, assembly GCF_000331535.1. Taxonomy (GTDB): domain Bacteria; phylum Bacteroidota; class Bacteroidia; order Cytophagales; family Cyclobacteriaceae; genus Fulvivirga; species Fulvivirga imtechensis. The sequence continues at coordinate 54,701 of NZ_AMZN01000050.1, forward strand.
TCTGCCTTTATGGTGGCCAAAGAAGTTGAATTGATCACCAAATCATACCAGGAGGGGGCAGAGGCTGCCAAGTGGACATGTGACGGCTCTACGGAGTTTGAAATTACCACAGCAGATAAAGAAGACAGAGGAACCGAAGTGATCTTGCACATAGCGGATGATTCTGAAGAATTCCTTGATGAGTGGAGGATAAAGTCCATACTTGATAAGTACTGCAAGTTTTTACCAGTGCCTGTTAAATTCGGCACCAGAGAAGAGCAGGTAGAAGATGGTAAAGACAAAGATGACAAACCAAAGTATAAATCCGTAACCAAAGACAGGATTATCAATGACACTGAACCGCTTTGGACCAAAGCTCCGGCTGATCTTAAAGACGAAGATTACCTGAAGTTTTACAGGGAACTGTACCCTATGTCAGAAGATCCTTTGTTCTGGATACACCTGAATGTTGATTATCCTTTTAACCTGACCGGTATACTTTATTTCCCTAAAGCAAAAACCGATTTTGAAGTTCAAAAGAATAAGATCCAGCTTTATTCAAGACAAGTATTCATTACGGATGAAGTGAAGGACGTAGTGCCTGAGTTTCTCATGCTGCTTCATGGAGTGATCGATTCTCCCGACATTCCACTGAACGTATCCCGAAGCTATCTGCAGTCTGACAGTAGCGTGAAGAAGATCAATAACCACATCACCAAGAAGGTGGCGGATAAGTTAGGAGAATTATTCAAGAATGACAGAACGTCATACGAGTCAAAGTGGGATGACATAGGCATATTCGTAAAATATGGAATGCTTAGCGAAGAAAAATTCTATGAAAAAGCCAAGGATTTTGCCCTGTTGAAAACATTGGATGACAAGTTCTTTACCCTGGATGAGTACAAGGAGCACGTAAAGACTAATCAGGAGGACAAGGATAAAAACCTGGTGTACTTGTATACCTCCGATCCGGCAAAACAGGATACCTACATACAGGCAGCCAAAAGCAAGTCGTATGATGTACTGCTTATGAACGGTATCATCGACAGCCATTTCGTAAACTTCCTGGAGCAAAAGCTGGAAAAAACACAGTTGAAGCGTGTCGATGCCGATACCATGGACAAGCTTATCGATAAGGATGAGAAAATAGAAAGCGTATTAAGTAAGGATGAGGAGGAAAAGGTAAAGGAGATCTTCGAAAAAGCGGTGAACAACAAGAACATGAATATTTCTGTTGAGTCTCTTTCCCCGGACGAAATGCCCGTAACGATCACCATGTCCGAATTTATGAGAAGGATGAAAGATATGGCTAAGATGGGAGGTGGAGGTTACGCCATGATGGGCCATATGCCTGATCAGTTTGACCTGACCATCAATGGCAACCATGCTATTATAGGTAAGATACTCAGAGCTAAAAAGGATGAAAAGAAGCAGCAGTTGGCCAAACAAGCATACGATTTGGCTATGCTTTCTCAAAATATGCTTTCCGGTTCAGATCTGACCAATTTTATAAAGCGCAGCATAGAGCTGGCGGGAGAATAATTCCTTCCGTATTATATTTACATTAAAGGGGTTCTGGGTCATCAGAGCCCCTTTTTTGTTATCAGGCATATCCGGCTCAGATTTCAGCCATTCCGATTAGATGCTCATGAACAAGTACCGGCTTTGCCATCAGAATGGCTTGCCGTGAGTCTGCCTTACCAGAAAGTTCGAGATAGGTTTGGACCGCCGGGCTACCTCCACAGCAAAGTTCGAGACCAGTTCAGAGCCAAATAGCCGTTGTATCTGTCTTCCCGACCAAAGGCGGTTTTTGAAAAGCGTATTCCATCTGCGTACATAATTTTGCTCCAGCAGAAATCTCGAATTGTGGCTGTTCAGGTACGGGACGATCTCCTCGCAAAGGATTTTGGCAGAATGAATGCCCATAGCCATGCCATTGCCACAAAGGGGTGTAATCATGCCGGCAGCATCGCCACACATTAATATATGCTGTTCAACAGGTTTTTTCGTTTCAAAGGAAATTTCATTGATCACCTCAGGCTTGTCAAAAAGGAATTTGGCCGAGGAAAATATCTTTTCCAGCTCAGGATTTCGACAGAGTACATTTTGCTCCATTTCGGAAATCTTCCTGTTGTTATTCAGGTTAGACCGCGCTGATAAGTAACAGAGATTATATTTTCCATCCTCTATTTTATTAATACCACAATAGCCATTGTTAAAATTATGCAGTGCTATAAGGTCATGGGCATGCGAGCCATATTCTACATGATATTTCACGCCCAAATAAGGCGACTTGCGTTTAAAGAATGGCCGATTCAGCGACTTATCCAGCTTAGAGCGCTTACCGAAGGCGCCTATTACCACCGTTGATTGCAGCGTTTCCCCGCTATCGGTAGCTACAGTAAAGAGATCCTGGCTGAATTTCACATCTGCTACCTGTGTGTTCAGCATGAAGTCGACCCCTGTTTCAACAGCTTTTTCATAAAGAAAATGATCAAAGGTAAACCTGCTGATACCAAAGCCACCTAATTGAAGCGCCAGGAAGGCAGACTTACCATTGACAGAAGAAAGTTGCAACCGGTTGATCTGTGATGGAACGTGGCGGTGAGGGTAAATGTCCAGATGCTCAAGAAAATTTCTTACCTCGTTAGATATGTATTCACCACAGACTCTCTGAAAGGGATAAACTTTTTTTTCTATTAATAATACGTCTATTTTATGCCTGCGCAGGCATATGGCAGCTATTAAACCGGCTAAGCCACCACCTATGATGATTACCTTTCTCAATTTTCAAGAATGAATGATATACCTACCGATTTTTTTAAACCAACCAGATTAACATTATGATGTAAAAAAACGTTTAATAAAAAAAACACGATGTCTATGGCAACATTATCTACTAAACAACCCATTGGTGATTCTATTAATGTATTCTTATTGGGTAATAACCCTATTGAACTTAGCAACATTTACGAGAAGCTAAAAGGAATCCGGACTAAAAGATTTAATGCGGAAATAGGCTTCGATCTGAAAGATGCCTACAAGAGGATTATGAAATTTAACCCGAAGTGTATCCTTATTGATGATAATCTGGAAGGGCTCTATTTAAAAAGTCTGATCAAAAAACTGTCTTCAGGGGGCAAGACAAGGAACATTCCCATTACTATTATAAAAAATTCTAACTACGGTAATTCTTACCTTGGAGAGGCCCAGGACTTTCTTTTGAAAGAGGGGATCACTTCTGAGGCTTTGTCCAACTCCATTTTAAATTCCATAAAATGGAAGTCCATGCATAAATATGTATACAAATCCTATGAAAAGAGGAAAACGCAACTGCTGAGCTTCTTAAAATAAGGTGAGTTCGATGTAAAATACTTAACAAAAGCCCGTCAACTGAACCCTTGAACTTAGTAAGATGCTTCATGAATCATATGACCTTAAAAAGAGGTTTTTTTGCTCTGTTTGCTGATATGTATACTATGTCGCGAATTCAGCTTACAATAGGTTAGATACTGCTTCTGAGGCGAAATTTTTCCGATATTCGTACTCCGTCCCGGAGAACAGTTATCTTTATTTTCTTATTTTCCCGGGCATTAAGGTAGTTGATAATATGGTTTAAGTGTAGCCTGCTCGCGTCTATATTGTTTATTGAAACTATGATATCACCCTTTTTGAAACCCAATTCTTCACCAACTGAGTTTTTCCTTACCTCCACAATTTCAAACGTATTGAGCCGGCTTCCTTTTGCCTTCACTACTAATCCGCTTAGGTTGTAAGAGAAATCCTTCTTGTATTGCTTTCCTTTTTTCAGGAATAGCTTTTCATCGGGAAAATCAATGATGACATTGAAACGGCTTAGGATTTCTCCTCCAATTGATCCGTTACGGAAGGTTCCGGCACTCTTTAGGCTATCCAAAAGCGTATTGCTATCAGGAAAAGTGGCGAGGATATTCTCCCAGCACATATCTCCAAGATGAAAAGATTTCATTCGTGCAATTTTCCCTTCGAGCGCTCCGCCCAGGCCACGTCCAAGCGAGGTTGTTAAATTAGGTTCCGGCACGGTGATCTCCGGGTCCGATTCCTGCTCCAGCATTAACCCATGGCTGGCGCCAGAGTCTACCAAAAGCTTCACCGGCAAATGTCTGCCATCCTTGTAAACAATATGGCCTTTCACATAGGGTTTAGTATCCTCAATAGTGATATCAATGGCTTCATAAGCTCTTTTGCGTTTAAAGTTTTCAGGAGTGGTGAGTGTAAGAATACGTCTGTCATAATCTATTTGCACTATAAACCTGCTAAATATTTCATACCCTAAAATACCATGTACATCTGTGCCGAGGTAGTTCCTCAGCTCCAGATAGTCTTCTTCCAATACAAGCATGGCATGCCCGCGACCCTGAAGTCCGGGAAGGGTAAGAGTTACATTATTCGTGATATAGGCATCTACTAATTTTTCTCCAAGACCCGAAATGGTATATTTCCTGCTATACTTCAAATTAAGTATATCACTGAAAGATTTCTCCGTTAAAATGGTAGTCCTTACCCCTGTATCGAGTATAAACCTGAGGGGCAGCCTTTGATTGAGAACCACAGGAACTACAATCAGATTATTATATATCTCAAACGGAATATGTACCCGCTTAGCGTCTCCAACTATTTTAAATCCCAGAGTTTGTGCCCGAAGTGATGGCCATGTGCTAAAGAGAAGGAAGAAAATGACTATGCTTCTTAAGATATTCCTCATTCAAGATCGACTATATTCCGGTAAACTAAAAGTTAAGCATTTTAGGTCATTATTCATGGAAACTTAAACTTAATTTCCCGGACGTAATTAAATATAACCCAAATTGGGGGAATTTTAATAAATCTACCGCTGAGCAAGATCTATTTTGGAAAGCCGGTATGCAGGAACCAAGCCTGTGAGTACGCTTACAAAAACAATACTGGCCACCAAAAAAGTAAGATTGATGATATCCGGCGGGCTGAAATAGCTCCTGATTGAAACAACTTCATTAAATATGTTCAGATCGAGGATGATAAGGCTTAGTAAAACAGAAGTCATTGAAATATAGAAAGATTCGATGACCAGAAGCGTGTAAATATTCCCGGACGTAGCCCCGAGCAGTTTGCGAACACTAAATTCCGTGATGGCAGTTCGGGAGTTTACACCGCCAATGCGACTAAGAACAAATATAATAAGGGCAGAAACGATCATAATAAATGGTATTTGTCCATATTGTCTGTACATAAAGAAACTGTTGAGCAACCCAATAAAACCAATGGTCTGTAAAGTCACTGCCAACAGATAGTACCCCGTGTGCTTCTTAATCTTCCTGAACGATATGATAAAATGATTCCACAACATTTCAAACATGTGTAATCCAAGAAGCATACCAGCTTGCGAAATGCTATTAAACTGCAGTAAAGGGGCTGCCGGAAAGAAAGATGTTCAAACTCAAACAATATTTTCGTACACTTTTGAACACTTCAGGATCTAAGATTAGGTCCTGTCCAGGTCGTCCCAGATGCTGTACTTGCCAAACCGGTAGGCAGAAAGCTGTGGTATAATATCATCTGCATTAGCAATGGAAATGAGCATTTTCCTGTTTTGTGGCCTTAAAAATCCATGGTGGACCATTACATCCAACTGAGCCAGTAGGTGACTGTAGTAGCCATTCAAATTAAACAGGCCAACAGGCTTTTTAATAATTTCGAGTTGTACCCAGGTGAGTATTTCCGCCAGCTCTTCCAGTGTGCCCATTCCCCCGGGCAGCGCCAGGAAAGCATCAGCCAGTTCAGCCATCTTTTGTTTGCGTTCATGCATGGATTTTACCACTATCAACTCACTTAGGCCCAGATGCCCTACTTCTTTTTTCATGAGAAAGTCGGGAATTACGCCAATAGCAGTACCTCCATTGGTCATCACCGCATCAGCAACGGCACCCATCAAACCCACATTTCCCCCACCATAAACGAGCGTTTTTCCTGCTTTAGCAATTATTTTACCAACAGTTGTTGCTTTTTCATAGTAAATAGATTCATTACCTTTTCCGGAACCACAAAAGACACAGATATTATTCATATTTTCGGGAGCATAATTATAAAACTAACAAAAAGATGTCAACAACAAAGAAAAGGCAAAATATATCTACCGGAGCCCCATGGGAAGATATTGTGGGATACTCCAGAGCGGTTCGCGTGGGAAACATTGTTGAGGTATCAGGGACAGTGGCCGTTCGCGATGGCAAGTTGGTGGGGGAGAACAATCCCTATGAGCAGACAGTATGTATCTTAGAAATTATTGAAGAAAGTCTAAAGCAGGCCGGGGCCAATCTAAATGATGTTGTCCGTACAAGAATGTTTGTTACTGATATTGGTCAGTGGCAGTTGATCGGAAAGGCACACGGAGAATTTTTTGGGAATATTAAACCCGCTACATCAATGATCGAGGTGAGCAGGTTAATAAGCCCGGAATATTTACTGGAAATAGAAGCTACTGCTATTATTCAGTAGTGCCATCTATGTCATGCTTGTTGTCGCTGATCATCTTATTAGGAAAGATGATAGGTGATACTATGGCAAGAACGAACAATATCAAAACAAGAACTAGTGCTAAATAACCCATATCTATGTATTTTTATTTCGTGCAAAGATAATAAGGCAACTAATATATTAAAATAAATACTAATTTACCTTGCACAATATTTGCTTCACTGAGGTCATGAAATGAGCGTGATTGCAGAAAATCAGTTGATATCATAGCCTGGGATAAACTTTCGGTTCAAGAAATGAAGTCATGCGAATTCCATCCTGAAATAAGTTAAATAAGTTCGGGACAAGCGTAACGCAGGCATTGGCGTTTTCTTAGAGACACTAAGTACTTTGGTTATTCCATGTGGCCAGTGATAATAAATTAAATATTACATGAAACAAATAAATATCAACCTGGTAATCCTCCTGTTTTTAATAATGGCCGGATCATCTTACGGGCAGCAATCGAGGGTCTATACCCCCGATAGTTCAGCGTATGCTATTGGAGATGTTGTGGATGGTGTGAAGACTGGCAAGTGGCAGTTTTATGACAGCAAGGATGTGAAAATTGAAGAGGGGGAATTTCTAAACGGAGAACGCTCCGGTGTGTGGAGACTGTACCATCCAGGGGGTCGAATCAAGGCAAAAGTAAGATATGAGGATAATCTGCCTACCGACTACCTGGAATATTCAACGGCAGGAGATATTGTCTTGGCAGGAAAATTTTCGGAAGGAAAAAAGTCCGGGGAATGGGTCAGCTATTATCCCGGAGGACAACCCCGCGAGGTGAGGACCTATTTTGCTAATATTATGGAAGGGCCTTATCGCTTATATGGCCCGTATGGTGAACTGCTTGTGGAGGCAACTTACAAAGCGGATACTACTCACGGAGAATGGAAAGCATACAATGATTTTGGCCGCGTGGTTACTTCCGGCAATTTTTATGAGGGAATAAAAGATGGTATTTGGAAAGAATATTACGATTTTGGTAAACTTCAGGCCATAGAAAATTATGAAATGGGCCAGCCGGATAGTGTCTGGGTGGAATATTATGAAAATGGAGAGACAAAAAGCACGAAGTTATATGACAAAGGAACACCCAGAGGTGAGTGGAAAAGCTTTCATCGTAATGGCGATTTGGAGGAAGTTAAATATTATAAAAATGGGTGGCAGGACAGTGTTTATCTGAGCTATTATGAAAAGAAAAAGCCACATGTCCAGGGTTTCTATAAAAATGGCGTAAAAACCGGCAATTGGCGATACTTCAACAGCAATGGTTATCTTTCTGAGGAGGGTATGTACAAAAATGATCAACAGCATGGTCAATGGTATACCTATTATGACAAAGGACAGTTGAGATCAATAGGTAGCTTCCATGAAGGAGTCGAGGATGGCTTATGGGGCATATTTCATAGTACAGGATTACTCATGCAAGAGGAAACCTGGGATAAAGGGAAATTGATGAATGTTAGTCCTTATTATACTATATACGGAGATACATTGTCATCAGGTACGCTAAAGAATGGGAATGGTCTGAAGATCAACTACTATACCAATGGAAAAATAGAGATTGAATGTCAGTTTGAAGGAGGCGTCCCTCATGGAAGTTGGACCTACTACTACCAGGATGGCAATGTTGCTGAAATCGGTCAGTTTGAAAAGGGCCTGCGGGAGGGGCGATGGGTGTTTTATTATGATAATGGCAAAAAAGAAGCGGAGGGAGACTTTAAAAACGGCAATAAAACCGGTACCTGGTACTATTACTATAAAAACGGAAGGCTCCGGGAAACAGAAGATCATACGGAAAAGTAACTTTCCAGGCGAATTTTCAGTATAAGCACATACAAAAGAATCAGAGGTATGAGAAAAATCATAGTCGTTGGAGGGATAATAGTTGCTGTAATTGTAATAGGCATGGCAGGCATGCGCTTTTACACTAAATCATTCAGCCCTCAGGATACTGCCATTTACCAGGGAGAGCACGTGGCTATTAAGGTAGACTACAGCCGTCCATATAAAAAGGACAGAGAGATCTTCGGTGGCCTGGTGCCCTATGGTGAGGTGTGGAGGACCGGAGCCAATGAGACAACAACATTTACCACCAACAAAGATCTTCGGATCGGCAACAAGTTATTGAAAGCAGGCTCTTATTCTCTCTTTACTATACCCGGACCGGACACCTGGACCGTGATATTCAATCAGGAAACCGGGCAGTGGGGAGTATCTCCATTTAGCGGAAGGGCCAACCGTGACCCTGAAAAGGATGTGTTGACAATGGAGATACCCTCAATTCAAACCAAGAGCCTGTTCGAACAATTCACCATATCTTTTGAGAGAATGGGTAAAGAAATAGAAATGATCCTTATGTGGGATCATACTTTAATTGTAGTGCCCATCTATGTAGCGGAAAATTAGAAGGATGTTACCTTTAGCTTTACCTGTACATTCTCAGTGTTGACTTCCTCGGATTCATCGACTGAAGCAATTTTTTCAGAACGCGATATCTTTAACCAGATCCTGCTTTCCTCTACACCACGACCAACCAGGTAAGCTTTTATGGCTTCTGATTGTTTTTGAGTTCGGTCGTTGTGGTATGTGTACCTGATTTCGAGTTGCTCTATTATCTCATACACCACATCGGCAGTATCCGCCACAAGCTCTTCATCATAATCTACCATTTCCAGAGAGTCAACATCATCACCTGCCATGGAATCATATGATGTTTCAAGAGAATCACGACTTAATATCGGACGTTCCACCTGGGAGAATATAGAATCTATGACCACCTCCGTTAGGTCAGGACTTGATTGGATGGAATCTTCCCGGTAGCTATTTTGATGCACGGCAATTTCAATGGCCATATATGGATTTTTCCTTAAAAGATCAGAGATCCTTCTCAGCTCAAAGGTAGAGATATCATCTATTTCGGATGAATTTGATTCAAAGGTGATGGGCAGCTCATAAACCGCCCCCTTCTGAATGGGCATCAGTTGTATTTTAAGGATTTCCTTGTCTCTGGCGCCTATCTCTTCCTTCAGGTTATAAATTTTTGAAAAATACATATATGAAGGATCATCCAGGTCTACGGCCACATCATAAGCCGCTCCTTCTTTGAGTACAATGGCAAACTCCCCCTTCGGTCCGGTTTTCTCATTCCATAACCGGTCGCGCTCATTGATGTTAAACACCGTCAGGTTAGCGTTGAGGGGTACTTCGGAAGCCCCCGTAACGGTACCCTGTATGCGCATTACTTTTTTTGGCTGAAAGTCTTCCGGGATCAATATCTGTACCAATTCACTATTGCGTGTACCCTGTTTAGCCGCAAAAAGGTATCGACCTTTGGCCGGAATACTGACAAACTGATCATCTTTTTCCGTATTAATAAACTCCATGGGTATAGGATCTGTCCATGTTTCTCCCATACGTGAAGTCATAAAAAGATCCAATCCACCCTTTCCTCCAAATTTGTCCGAAGCAAAGATCATGGTTTCACCATCTGCCAGTATCCGTGGTGTTTGTGAGTTTCCGGTATTGATATTAGCAGGTAGCTCTTTGGGCTCTCCCCAGCCATTGTAGGTCTTTTTAGAGACCAGGATACGACATCCGCTCGCACCACCATACTCACTCATCTTTTCGCAGCGCATAAAGTATAGGTATTCTCCATCAGGAGATAACATTGGGGCCCCCTCATTTTCACGACTATTTACAGGCATTCCGAAATTACCCGGTGCCTCCCAGTCGTTGCCTCTTCTGTTGCTATACCAAAGATCGAATCCCCCCAACCCGGATTTTCTGGAGGTGAAAAGCAGCATGTTACCATCAAAGCTGAGACTGTAACCTCCCCTGTAGTTGAGCGTAGGCCGGTTGATCAGCTTAGTTATTTCGAGTTCGTCATTCCAGGTGGAAACTGTTTTTTTTGTGGTCCATCGCATACTGTGATGCCCGTCATCGGTATAGTCCGACAGGTATACTAGTGTTTGTCCGTCACCACTGATAAATGGTGCATAGAGATTGATGGAGGCCCGGTTGATATTAGACGGCAGCTTTCTCAGCTCATCCTGTGCCTGTATATTGACAAAGCCAATAAGACTAATAAGGACGAAAACACTCGTTCTGGTAATGCGAGACATGACGTTATGTTTAGGTTACTTATTCTAAATATAAACATTAAAGCAAAAACATTTCCAAAACAATTCATAAATTCAATTTTCAAAAAACAGTATTAAGTGAAGACATTTACTATTCTGGTCATCAGTATCATTTGTACAACGCAGCTACGCTCCCAGAAACTGGAAACTGTGGTACAACGCGGACATTATGAAGCGATCAAAGCCGTTACCTTTACTCCGGACGGCAAAAATCTGCTTACAGCCAGTCGAGATAAATCCATAAAACTCTGGGATGTCGCCTCAGGTAGAGAACTCAGGTCTTTTCTGGGGCATTCTTCGACTGTCAATGATCTGGATGTTAGCAATGATGGAAAATACTTTGTAAGTAGTGGAGCTGATAAAGTGGCACGTTTATGGGAAATTGAAACAGGCCGCCTCATTCGAACCTTCCGGGGCCATAACGATTTGCTCACTACTGTCGACCTGAGCGGTGATGGCAAACAATTGATTACAGCCGGCTACGATTGGGTAGCCATCCTTTGGGACGTAACCACAGGTGATACCCTCCGTACATTCAAGGTCAACCCTGACAAAGGCCTGGGATATGGTATAGATGCCAGGTTTACAGTTGATGACAGACTGGTGGCGTTCGGAGCAGACAATCGCACTACCACTGTCTACCATGTGAAGACAGGGGAGCTGGTGCAGGAATTAAAACCAGCGGAAGGCTGGTGCGGGGGCTGTGCAACTTTCGTAGATTATTCGGATAATGGAGAACACCTGATTACAGCCAGCAATAAAGGAGATTTCGTTCTTCGCAACAGTAAGAGTGGAGAGATACTTCAGACTTTTGAAAGCAATTGGGAAACTTTCAGAGCCATAGACATCAGCCCTCATGGCGAATGGGCGCTGATGCTTGGAGAAGATTCATTGAAAACATACGATGTAGCTACCGGCCGGCTAAAATATGCAATCCGCCACCACCACAAGATGCCGGCCACAGATGCCACCTTCAGTCCGGATAATCGATACATTGTTACCGTAGGTGATGATCAGAAGGTGCATCTCTATGACGCGGGTACCGGAAAATTGCTTCATACGCTGGGAGGCTACCTGGCTACCAGAGATAAAGGCGGGCTGGACTATGACGTTAATTCCCGGTGGGATTACTATATCAAAAAATATACTGACCTAAAGCACGATTTTGCTGTGAGCCCCGATGGAAAATATCTTTTAAAAGGCAAAGTAGGAAAGATAGCCCGTATGTGGGAGATCAACTCGGGGAAGATTGTTCAGGAGTTTTACGGGCACGACAAGGCGGTGCTATGCATGGCCTTCACTAAAGACGGTAAAAAGGTGGTGACCGGCAGTGCGGATAATACAGTTAAAATATGGGAAACAGGCTCGGGAAAGGAGCTTATAACATTAAAAGGGCATCGTGAGGTAATTTTTTCTGTTGCCCTGAGCCCTGATGAGAAGAAGATCATTACCGGTAGTTGGGATGGAACAGCAAAAATATGGGACACCTCGTCCGGAAAGCTGCTGCAGACACTAACTTTTGAAAATAGCTCGCCCTATCAGATTGGATTTTTTAAAAATGACATCTATGCCTACGTGGCCGGACTCGATAAGTCGTTCAAACTGTATGAACTTGATGCTAAACTACAGGTACAAAATTATGTGGGACATACCGATGTCATACAGGCTTTTGCCGTCCACCCGAATAGCCACCAGGTAGCCTCTGTATCCTGGGATGGGAAGCTAAAGGTCTGGAATGCCGCCACAGGACTTCAAGAGTGGAGAATTTCATCAGAAGAACCATTATATTCTGTTTCCTATAGCGGTAATGGTCAGTACCTGGCTTTTGGTGGAGGGGATAGGGTGTTGAGGGTGGTCAACAGCCAAAATGGTGACGAAGTTAAAGAGCTGACTGGTCACAAAGCCGCCATTACTAACATCCGGTTTTCCCAAAATGATAAGCTTTTGATCAGCGCCAGTGAGGATGGAATGATCAAGATCTGGGATATTAATGATGGCAAGGAGCTCATCTCCTACATCCTGCTGGAGAATAAGGATTGGATGGCAATCAATTCGGAAGGCTACTTCAATGCCTCCGATGGCGCTTTCGACAAGATCGCTTTTGTTAAGGGTATGAAAAGCTACGGTGCAGGCCAGTTTTTCGAACAGTTTTTCCAGCCGGATCTTCTGGATAAAACGTTTAGCTCGGCAAAAGATGAGCGGCTCAACCTGCATGATAAAATTAAGAAATCACCACCACCGCTTATTGAGATCATCACTCCACATCAGGGAGAGGCGTTTCGTAACAATGAAGCAGAGGTAATGATAAAAGTAACGGACGCTGGTGGAGGGGTGGATGAGGTGAAAGTGCTGCATAATGGCAAACTTGTTAACACCCAGGTACCTGATGTTCCCAAGGGTAAATCAGCTTTAGTAACCTGTACACTACGACTTATTCCCGGGAGCAATGCAATTACCGTTTCAGCCTTCAGCAGGGGGCGGATAGAATCGGAAAGGCAAGAGGTAAAGGTAGGAATGGAAGGGAAGGTCAACTCAACCTTGTACGTTGTGGCGGTAGGTATTAACAAATATAAAAATGAGGCACTGAATCTTAATTATGCTGCAGCAGACGCCAAAGGTTTTATAAAATCCATTACCGAAAAGTCGAAAAAATTATTTGACAGAATAGAAGTGATCCCATTTTATGACGAAGAGGCCACCAGACAGGATATCATGAGTAAGCTTGATGTGCTTTCAAAAATTATTAAACCTCAGGATGTTTTGTTTTTTTATTATGCAGGACATGGCAGTATGGTCGATAATGATTTTTACTTCATCCCTACCGACAATGTGCAACTTTACAATGAAGAAAAACTCAAGAAGAACGCAATCTATGCCGGAGACCTTCAGGATAAGCTGGCAGCCATACCGGCTTTAAAGCAACTCATCATTATTGATGCCTGCCAGTCGGGGGGAAGTGTTGAGCTGTTGGCACAGCGAGGTGCAGGAGAAGAAAAAGCGCTGGCGCAACTATCCAGAAGCACGGGTATTCATGTACTGGCTGCAGCGGGCAGCGAGCAGTTTGCGATCGAGTTTACCGAATTAGGTCACGGGCTGTTTACCTATGTATTACTCGAAGCACTTTCCGGGAAGGCTGATGGAGCGCCCCAAGATGGCAAAATTACTATTTATGAACTCAAATCGTATCTTGATGACCAGGTACCGGAGTTTTCAAAGAAGTTTAAAGGCAAGTTGCAGTTCCCTTACACCTTCTCTCGTGGGCATGACTTTCCCGTGGTGATTGATTAGTGCTTCATTTATACCCGTGATACTTTCTGTATTCACTAACTTTGCAGCCGGGAGGTTGACTGAGCATATGTGCGCAGTCAGAGGTATGCCCATGTCTCAATACTAATATCTCAATACTAAATACAATGAAATTATACCACAGAGAACTTGGCCATGGAAAACCATTGATCATCCTGCATGGGCTTTTTGGCTCATCTGATAACTGGATGTCTATTGCCAGGGAGCTGGAATCTGATTATAAGATCTACCTGGTAGATCAGCGCAACCACGGTCAGTCAGCCAATAACGAGGAGTTTAGTTACACTGCGATGGCAGATGATCTCAATGAGTTTATCAATGAGCACGGTATTGAAAAGCCGTATATTCTGGGTCACTCTATGGGAGGTAAAACGGCCATGAAATTTGCAATAACCCACGCCGATATGTGGAAAAAACTGATTGTCGTTGACATTGCTCCAAAGGCTTATCCGGTGCGTCATGATACTATTTTGGAGGGGTTGAAGTCTATCGATGTGACCAATCTGAAATCACGGGGTGATGCGGACAGGCAGTTGGCCAACTATGTTTCGGATCTTGGTACCCGCCAGTTTTTACTCAAAAACCTCTCAAGGAAGTCCGATGGGGGCTTTGAATGGAAAATAAACCTTCCCGTGATCGATAAAAACATTGAAGCCATGGGCGAAGGTATTGAGGACCGGTTGGCCATTGAAAGGGAGGTGCTTTTTATAAGAGGCGAGAAGTCTGACTACATCCAGGATAAAGATAATATTTTGATCGTGCAGCTTTTCCCCAACTCAGAGGTAAAAACGGTTAAAAATGCAGGACACTGGGTGCATGCGGAGCAACCGGAGGTGCTAATAGGAATGGTAAGAGAGTTTTTGGGGAGCCCAAAGCACTAAAAATTAGTCCCAGCGTATCCTTGATAATTAGTGTCTCTAAGAAAACGCCAATGTCTGCGTTACGCACGCCCCAAAAAATGCTCACGTACCTCAGTACGCTCCGCTTTTTGGCACTTTACAAGCCTAGATCTTGGCGTTTTCTTAATGCCACTTAGAGTTTTCTTATAGACACCCAATTTTACTTTAGGCGGAAAAAGCTCCTCCTGATAACCCAAAAGCAGCCTTAAATTTTTTTGCTTACTTTTTGTTTCAAGACAAAAACTAAGAAACTGAGCTATGAAAGATCACCTGTAGAAATTCTCAAGAACTCCCCGGTTCAACGTAGTCATGCTACCACTTAGCCATGGGGGCGATAGTGGTGGCACGACCAAGCAAATAGTATCACCCCTTCAACTTCTGGATAATGTAGATGATCAGGGAAAGCAAGATACTTAGCACTATACTGGTCATCAGGGGAAAATAGAATTGAAAACCATCTCTCTTAATGGAAATATCACCCGGGAGCTTGCCAAGAAATGGGATCTTTGGCCCGAAGTGTAGTATAACTCCCACAACGATGAGTATAACTCCTATAATGATCAACATCCTTCCCATAGGGGCAAATTTCACCAGAAAGAGTTTAACAGACAAGTGTACAGCCTGGACAAAGCCTGAGTTTAAAAGGGTTTTTGAAATTGAAGAAAATAACGTGAGGTGGATATAGCAGAACCGATTAAATTGTATACGTATCAAAAGCAGAACCCACCCACTGGCACGGAAGTAATTACTTCCGCGGTAGTTGGGCTACCCTTTTTTAAGCATTTTATATCGTACTCAAATTAAAATAAATATCAACGACCCTAAAAACAGTCAACTCTATTTCGGATTGGACAGAACCAGAAACAAGACCTAACAAGTTACCAGCTTCCAGTAACTGAGAAACCAGAAGCCAATAAAGGGCCGCCCCTTTCGAAACGACCCTTACCCTCTCCTATGAAGATAACTTACTTTATTTTATATGTATCCGTTCGCGGAAATTTCTGCCTGCGACTTCTATTAATACGGTATAGTAGCCAGGGTCGAGTTGTGAGATATCGTATCGTCTGGACAGGTTGCCATTATCCGCAACAATCTCTTGAAAAATAACCTCATTAGCCTTGTCAAGAATGCTCAGTTTTAGAGTCGAATCTGTATTTAGAAGAGCCACGTCCATATTATTGCCTTTTTGAGTCACCCTGGGTTTGTGCATCACTAATCGACTCTCCTGATCGATTGATAGCCAGTTGTTTCGGATGGATAATGAAAACTTTTCTATAGTTTCATTGCTTTCAATTTCCAGGAAATACTGCCCGTCAGGCAGAGGTTCAAGATCAAAGCCCTTGACATAGTTGTTCTTGTTCTTGTAGCTTTCTTTATAAAGCTCGAAATCATAACTGTCCTTTAACGACACATTTATACGTGATGCGTCAGTACTTTTTACAATTACAAAAAATTTTTTGGCGTCATAAGAAGTCACTTTTACATATGGTGTACCGTATACGCCCGTAAATAACCCTGTCGATACGACTACAGCTATTATGAATTTTCTAAATGTTTTCATGTCTGTTGTGTTTGAGTTTTGAAAAACTTATGATACAAATTTAGGTTCATCTTCAGGGCTACACTACTTCCGGTTTGACCACTTTATGTTCTATTTTAACCACATATTTGCCGCATAGTATATATGATGTTAATTTTGCACATAAATTGGTTAATTTTACATTGCTGGCTTCAGTGCTGATATTTTATTTTGCAGGTATGATTATTAAAAAGCCCATCTTTGAACAGATCAACCCGGCCTTTGGTACTTCTATCACAGTCAGACAGTATCGAGACCCGTGTCGGAATAAGTTACCTTACTGGCATATCCACCCTGAAATGGAATTGGTGTATGTCAATGGCGGTAGCGGCAAGCGCCATATTGGCAATCAGTTGTCTTATTTTAACAATGGAGACCTGATCTTTATCGGAGCAAACCTTCCGCACTATGGTTTTACTGACCGCCTGACGGGCAACCGTTCCGAGACTATTTTACAAATGCGGGAAGACTTTCTGGGCGAATACTTCTTCTCAATACCTGAAATGGCCCTTGTTAAAAAATTGATAGAAAGGGCGAGGAAGGGAATAGCCTTTCATGGCAAAACCAAGCGAGCCGTAGGTAAGAAAATAGAAAAGCTGATTGATCGCGATCCATACGACAGGTTGTTAAAAGTATTGGCCATATTAAAGCAGTTGGCAGCCTCTCAGGAATACACCCTTCTGAATGTGGATGGCTTTGCCCTGGAGATCGAACCCAGGGATGCCGATCGTATTAATAAGGTCTATAAGTATGTAAGGGAAAATTTCCAACGCCCGATCAGCCTTGATGAGATCGCAGATACAGTGAGCATGACCGAGCCGGCCTTCTGCCGATACTTTAAGAAAATATCAGGGAAGACATTTACAAAATTCGTCAACGAATACCGTCTTGTACATGCTTCTAAACTGCTTTCGGAAAGCTCATCCAGCATTACAGATGTGTGCTATGAATGTGGATTCAATAACTTCTCACACTTTAATAAACAATTTAAGCGCTTCATAGGGAAGAGCCCATCTGACTACCGAAGGGAACTGACTAAGGTAATGGATGGGCAATGACGAATGTCAATAGAGGCACTAATTCGTATTTTGGAAACCGATCCTGTGGGAAATCTTGTGTCTAAATGAAAGTGATTCTTTAGTTTTACTTCGGACAAACACAGCAAAAATGCAAAATGGAAACTTGTACCTGATTCCCACTGTAATAGCCGAAAATCAGACAGATGTAATACCTGAACAAGTTCGACATGTGGTTAAGCATACGGAATATTTTCTGGTGGAGAATCTGCGCACCGCCCGCAGGTATGTCAGCAGCCTCAAATTAGGCATTACCATTGAGGACTTGCATTTTGACGTTCTGGACAAAAACACACTCCCTGCTGATCTTGAAAAGCTGATGCGACCAGTTTTCGAGGGAAAAAATATTGGGATCCTTTCCGAATCGGGTTGCCCGGGTATTGCTGATCCGGGCTCTGTAGCAGTGAAATATGCCCATGCGCACCGGGTCAGGGTAATACCACTGGTCGGACCCTCTTCTATATTTCTATCGCTGATGGCATCGGGGTTTAGCGGGCAGAGCTTCGTATTTCATGGCTACTTACCCATTGAAAAAAGAGAACTGGAGCATATAGTGAAGCAGATAGAGGTCGATTCACGCAAAAAGAGCCAGACTCAGATATTTATTGAAGCGCCCTATCGTAACAATAACCTTCTGGAGAACCTGACACGGTTTTGCCACCCCGACACAATGTTGTGCGTAGCAAAGGATATATCCGGGCAGGATGAATTCATCCGATCAGCCAAAATACGGGAATGGAAAAATACCAAGGTTGACCTGCACAAGGTTCCCACTGTTTTTTTACTGTATGCCGGGGAGTAAAATTACCGGATTACTTTACATGCGGAATTTTATTTTACCTGCATTTCCTCTAAATTTGTCCGCTTCAAACGAATACGACATTTATTTAAAATAATATACAATGCCCTACTTATTTACCTCCGAGTCGGTGTCCGAAGGCCACCCTGATAAAATAGCGGATCAGATATCTGATGCGTTGATTGATAATTTTTTGGCATTTGATAGAAACTCCAAGGTGGCTTGTGAAACACTGGTGACCACCGGATTAACAGTGTTAAGCGGAGAGGTAAAATCAGAGGCCTACCTTGATGTACAGCAGATCGCCCGAAATGTGATCAATAAAATTGGCTATACCAAAGGAGAGTATATGTTTGACGGTAATTCTTGCGGGGTTATCTCAACAATCCACGAACAGTCACCTGACATTAATCAGGGTGTGGACCGCTCAAACCCTGAGGAGCAGGGAGCCGGAGATCAAGGGATGATGTTCGGATATGCTACAAGCGAGACAGATGATTACATGCCCCTGGCGCTGGATCTTTCTCACAAGCTGCTCATTGAACTGGCCAGGCTGAGAAGAGAGTCAAAAGACATCACCTATCTTCGTCCTGATGCCAAATCACAGGTTACTATAGAGTATTCAGATGATAACATTCCCCAGCGTATCGTGAATATAGTGGTTTCTACTCAGCACGATGAATTTGATGCCGAGGAGAAGATGCTAAAAAAGATCAAGGAAGATATTATCAGCATTTTAATACCCCGGGTAAAGGCCCAACTGAAGCCGGAAATACAGAAACTATTTAGCGATAATATCCAATATCACATTAATCCTACCGGAAAATTTGTGATCGGGGGGCCTCACGGAGATACCGGTCTTACCGGACGAAAGATCATTGTAGATACATATGGAGGAAAAGGCGCGCACGGAGGAGGCGCTTTCTCAGGAAAGGACCCTTCTAAAGTGGACAGGTCTGCAGCTTATGCTACCAGGCACATAGCTAAAAACCTTGTAGCAGCAGGAGTAGCTGATGAAGTACTCGTGCAGGTATCTTATGCCATTGGCGTAGTGGAGCCAATGGGCATTTTTGTAAATACCTATGGTTCTGCAAAAGTTAACATGACAGACGGTGAAATTGCCAAAAAAGTGCAGGAGATATTTGATATGCGTCCTTACGCTATCGAGACAAGACTAAAGCTCAGGAACCCTATTTATTCTGAAACAGCAGCTTATGGTCATATGGGGCGTACAAATGAGGTAGTGAAGAAGAAGTTTGTTTCTGCAAGTGGTCAGACAGTTGAAATGGAAGTAGAATTATTTCCGTGGGAAAAACTGGATTATGTAAATAAGGTGAAGGAGTCGTTTGGCTTAATGGCAGTTGAAAGCACAGAATAATCTTCGTATAGAAGTTCGATAAAGAAAAAAGGGCCTGATTTTTTCAAGCCCTTTTTTCTTTATCCGTTACTATTTTAACAGTTCCTAATGCGCCATTTGTTTTACTTTAACTTTTCTCAATTGTCGTCTCAATGCCTCTGTTGCCAGATCGGTGGCCTCCTCAAATGATTTCGCCTCTTCTTTTGCAAAAAGCTGACTACCGGGGATATTCAATTTGATCTCCACGGTTTTATTTTCAATTCCGGAATTATTTAACCTTAAAAACACTTCTCCATCAACCACACGGTCGTAAAAAGTTTCCAGTTTATCTACCTTCTTTTGAATGAAATCGATCAGCTTGTGGTCAGCATCGAAGTGGATTGAGTGCATTTGTAACTTCATAATAGTAAAGTTTAAAAGGTTATAAAATTAAGCTTTTGGATGCGCCTGGTCAAAGACCGCTTTTAGTTTATCGAGTGAATTGTGCGTATATACCTGCGTTGCCGCGAGGCTGGTATGACCCAGGAGGTCCTTTACCGCATTCAACTCGGCTCCTTTATTGAGCAGATGCGTAGCAAACGTGTGGCGCAATACATGAGGGCTACGTTTTTCTATCGTGGTAAATTGATTTAAATACTTTTTAACAGTGCGGTATATTATCATAGGATAACAATCGTCTCCATTATCTGTAACGAGCAATACACCTCCATCGTTTGTAAAACCCTGAGAATTTTTTGCTGAAATGTATTGATCGATCACTCTTTCAAGGCTCAGAGAGAACGGGATCACGCGCTCCTTATTTCTTTTCCCTAAAACTTTGAGGGTGCGATTTTGGAAGTTGATATCGGATGTTTTCAAAGTAATAAGCTCAGCAAGGCGGATCCCGGTGCCATAGAGCAACTCCATGATCAGACGGTCCCTGGCCCCGGAAAAATCATCGCTAAATTCGCATTGGTCAAGCAGACGGGTAATGTCACCTTCGTGTACAAACTGGGGCAGCTTCTTGCTGGTCTTTAGTATTCTTATTTTCAGGGTCGGATCCTTGTCTATTACTTCACGCTTTAACATGAACTTATAAAAGGATCTCAGACAGGCAATCTTTCTGTTAATGCTCCGGGGTTCCAGCCCACTATCAACAAGGCTGACAATCCAATTCCTAAGCACAGCATGTGAGGCTGTAGCAAGATCTGATTCCGGAAAATTTGTGGTTATGAACTCTTCAAGCTGGCTTATATCGTTGTCATACGAGGTGATCGTATGTTGGCTATAGCGCTTTTCGTACTGAAGGTATTTTAGGAAAGTTTCCCGCATAAAAAAATAGTACTACCCACCAATCTCTGAGTAGTACCAATCTAATGAATTTATACGGGAATTAATAGCTGATTAATAATTTTCTTCAGCGTATTTCTTCTGTCTGTATTTTGCTCTAATTATTTCTGATCTTCTTTGAATAGAAGGCTTTTCGTAGAATGTTCTGGCTCTTAATTCTTTTAATACACCAGTTTTCTCAAACTTCTTTTTGAATCTTTTCAGAGCTTTCTCTATTGATTCATTTTCTTTTACGTTTACTACGATCATTTTTATACACCTCCTTTCAAATGGATTGCAAATGTAGAAAATATATTGCATATATACAAATGGCTTTTCTTGATCTGAGAAAAAACAGTGGATTAACAGCTTACAGGTTCTTTACACATCTCCCTGGCAATTGCTGTCTGATCCGTTTTTTGCCAGATGACTTTTTCTACTCATGATCAACCATGCTCAAAAACAAAAAGACCTCCCGAAAGAGGCCTTTTTAAAATTAACTCGAACTATAAAAACTATTTAAGGATTGCTCTTGAGATAACAAGTTTCTGTATCTCGGAAGTTCCCTCTCCGATGGTACAAAGCTTAGAATCCCGGTAAAATTTTTCAGCAGGGTAATCTTTTGTATAGCCATAGCCACCAAAAATCTGAACGGCATCAGTAGCGTTCTCCACAGCTACTTCCGAAGCGTAATATTTTGCCATGGCAGACTCCTTGTTCACCGACTTTCCCTTGTTCTTCAGGTCAGCCGCCTGGTGGGTTAGCAGTTTGGCCGCTTCTACCTTTGTAGCCATGTCTGCCAGTTTGAAAGAGATGCCCTGGAAGTTAGAAATGGGCTGGTTGAACTGATGCCTTTCCTTCGAATACTGAAGAGCAACATCAAGAGCGCCTTGTGCAATACCAAGGCCGAGGGCTGCAATGCTGATCCTGCCGCCGTCAAGTACTTTTAATGCCTGTACGAAACCTTCGCCTTCTTGTCCTATCACATTGTCTTTATGCACACGGCAATTGTCAAAGATCAGTTCTGTTGTTTCAGAGGCACGCATACCCAGCTTGTTTTCCTTTCTGCCTGCTGAGAAGCCGGGGGTTCCTTTTTCGATGATAAACGCTGTCATTCCGTGTGAGTCGCCTACTGCACCGGTTCTGGCTATTACCACGGCTACATTTCCTGATTTGCCATGTGTAATAAAGTTTTTTGCTCCGTTCAGCACGTAGTGATCACCGTCTTTTTCGGCAACAGTTCGCATATTCCCGGCATCAGAACCGGTATTGGGCTCTGTCAGGCCCCATGCCCCGATCCATTCGGCAGTGGCCAGCTTCGGCAGGTATTTCTGCTTTTGCTCCTCACTGGCAAATTGGAGAATGTGTCCTGTGCATAAAGAGTTGTGTGCGGCCATTGAAAGTCCAATAGACCCATCTATTCTTGAAAGCTCAGCAATGGCTGTCACGTATTCATGATATCCAAAGCCTGAGCCACCATATTCTTGAGGAACCAACACGCCCATGAGTCCCAGCTCACCTAATTTTTTAAAAAGGTCGACAGGAAACTCCTGTGATTCATCCCACTCCATCATTTTTGGCCTGATTTCCTTTTCGCCAAAATCACGGATCATCTGGGCTATCATTTTTTGATTTTCATTTTCTTCAAAACCTGTCATTGGGTTTTCTGCGGTTAAAGCTTCCATATTTGGGGTTGAGATTAATTTCAAACGTTTTCAGAAAGACAAAGATAGACATTCTTACGATTCACCCAAACGAATGTTAGTTTGGGTGTAATTTTTTAACAATTATTAAACTTTTGTGTTGATAAGGTTTTAAAGAATTAATGATTAATTTTGGACCCTTTTGAGAATCAATTGTAAACCCGAATAAAAAATGAAAATAGCTGTAGTAGGAACAGGTTATGTAGGTCTTGTAACAGGTACATGTTTTGCAGAGACCGGCAATACTGTGTCGTGCATTGATATTGATGAAAGAAAAGTTAACAGCCTGAAAAACGGCAAAATCACTATTTATGAACCAGGATTGGAAGTAATATTTGAGCGAAACCTGAAGCAGGGCAGGCTAAGCTTCACTACCGACCTGAAAGAAGGAATTGAAGGAGCGAAGATCATTTTCCTTGCACTGCCCACACCTCCCGGTGAAGATGGTTCTGCAGACTTGAAGTATGTGTTAAAAGTTGCAGATGATCTTGGGCCAATTTTGAAAGACTATACTGTAATTGTTGATAAAAGTACTGTGCCTGTAGGTACTGCGGAAAAGGTGCATAATGCAATAGCCGCTAATGCAAAAGTAGATTTTGACGTTGTTTCCAACCCCGAATTCCTCAGAGAAGGCGTTGCCGTTGATGATTTTATGAAGCCGGACCGTGTAGTAATTGGTACGAAATCAGAGAAGGCCAAGAAGTTAATGGAAACCCTTTACGCTCCTCTGGTAAGGCAGGGTAACCCCATCATTTTCATGGATGAAAAATCTGCTGAGCTTACAAAATATGCAGCAAACTCATTTTTGGCTACGAAGATCACCTTCATGAATGAAATTGCTAACATGTGTGAATTGTTGGGAGCCGATGTAGATGCTGTTAGGAAAGGTGTAGGAACCGATACGCGTATCGGAAAACGCTTTTTGTTTGCGGGTATTGGTTACGGAGGAAGCTGTTTCCCTAAAGATGTACAGGCCCTGGCAAAGTCAGCCGAGGACGTAAATTATGACTTTACCATATTAAAGTCAGTAATGGCGGTAAACGAAAACCAGAAAACAAAGCTGATCCCGAAGATCAAGGAATATTTCAATGGCGACCTGTCCGGTAAGACCATTGCGCTCTGGGGGCTTTCATTTAAGCCATACACTGACGATATCCGCGAAGCACCCGCGCTTTACAATATCGATATGCTAACGGAGGCAGGGGCTACTGTAAAGGCTTATGACCCTGAAGCCATGGATAATGTGAAGAATTTAATTGGTGATAAAATTACCTTCTGTGAAGATGCATACTCTTGTGCTGATGGTGCAGATGCGTTGCTGATAGCAACAGAATGGCCGGTATTCAGAACCCCTGATTTTGAGAAGCTATCGGTCTCACTCAACAACAAAGTGATCTTTGACGGCAGAAACCTTTACACTTTAGATGAAATGAAAGATTTAGGTTTTACATATATTAGCATAGGAAGACAAATTATCAATGGGTAAGAAAACAGTATTAGTAACAGGAGCGGCCGGTTTCCTGGGTTCACACCTGTGTGACCGGTTTATTAGCGAGGGGTTTAAGGTATTGGGTATGGACAACCTGATCACAGGAAATCTGAAGAATATAGAGCACTTATTTCATCTCAAGGACTTTGAGTTTTATCATCATGATGTTTCTAAATTCGTGCATGTATCCGGCCAGCTTGACTATATCATGCATTTTGCCTCACCGGCCAGCCCGATCGATTATCTGAAAATACCCATTCAGACACTAAAAGTAGGGTCTTTAGGAACACATAACCTTTTGGGCTTGGCAAAGGCTAAAAATGCGCGAATGCTCATTGCTTCTACGTCTGAAGTATATGGTGATCCATTGGTTCATCCGCAGACAGAAGATTATTATGGTAATGTGAATCCGATCGGTCCGCGTGGGGTTTATGATGAAGCCAAGCGTTTCCAGGAGGCAATGACTATGGCCTATCATACCTACCATGGCCTGGAAACCCGAATAGTGAGGATATTCAACACCTACGGCCCGAGAATGAGGCTGAATGATGGCAGGGTGCTGCCCGCTTTTATAGGCCAGGCATTAAGAGGAGAAGACCTGACGGTTTTCGGTGATGGTTCGCAGACCCGGTCATTCTGCTATGTGGATGATCTGATAGAAGGTATTTACCGCCTGCTTTTTAGTGATTATGCTTACCCTGTAAATATTGGTAATCCTGACGAGATCACTATCAAGGAGTTTGCCGAGGAAATTATTAAGCTGACAGGTACCCGGCAGAAGATCATCTATAAACCTCTGCCTAAGGATGATCCTATGCAAAGGCAGCCTAACATAGATCGGGCAAGGGAAATATTGCACTGGGAACCCAAAGTGAGCAGAGCTGATGGCCTGAAGATCACTTATGATTACTTCAAAACCCTGACGGAGGAAGAGCTTTTTGCCAAGGAGCATAATACCTTTGATGAATATATAAAAAAATAATGGCACTCGATAAATCCATCGATTTCTTAAAGCAGATCCGGCTCAATAATAATCGGGAGTGGATGCTGGATAACAAAAGCAGTTATCAGGCAGCCAAAGACGAGTTTTTAGAGTTTGCAGGGAAACTGCTTGCGAAAATGCAATTGGTAGACGAAGGGTTAAATGGATTAGACCCGAAGAAATGTGTGTTTCGGATCAACCGAGACATCAGGTTTAGCAAAGATAAGAGCCCTTACAAAACCAATTTTGGGATGTATTTATCTGAAGGAGGCAAAAATGGAGGCAAGGCGGGCTATTATTTGCATTTAGAGCCGGGTGATAATTCTTTTTTGGCCGGGGGTATATATGCACCCGATTCGGAGAAACTGGCAAAAATTCGTCAGGAGATCGACTATAATGCTGCCGAACTCAAGAAAATTGTTGATAAAAAGAGCTTTAAAGCCCTTTTCGGAGCCGTACAGGGTGATGGATTAAAGCGTGCACCCAAAGGATATGCGGAAGATCATCCTAATATTGAGCTGCTCAAGTTGAAGAGCTTTATAGTTATCCACAAACTGTCGGATAAAGAGATTCACAGCATCTCCGCAGATAAATGTGTTTCCGTTTTCAGCGAGATAAAGCCTATGAATGATTATTTTAATGTGGCTATAAGCTAAGGAGTAGTCAGTCGTGGCACCACCACTCTTGCCCCTGAGCAGATAGTGGTGCCTCTACTAATAGAACAGTGCTTATCCTAACAAGCTACATCTTCAAAATTACTGTCCCAGCAAGCGTAGGCGCCATCATTCACCTTGATCCTTCCAACGCCAGAGGTTTCATTCCAATCTATGATTACGCTGGCATCTGTACCTACCACATTATAATATCTGTTAAAATCAGTGCCATCGGTTTTACCATATTCTATATAACCGCCAAAGCCGTCAGCGCCAACTTCGATGTTTTCATATTTGATGTAGGCTACCTCTTCATTTTCCTGCTCCCAATCTATCCTCAGAAATTCAGTAGGATTATTTCCGTCTTTATTCAGCTTCCAGTATCCGCTTTTACCATCAATAGCCGTTACCCCTGAATACCAAAGCACATTCTGAAAACCATTTTGTTCTGAGGCATACATGTTCCACTCTACATTGTTTCCAACCACTTCCCCGGTCAATTCAAAGCTAAAAGTTCGGCCCACTACTTTGTGGTCAAAAGCCCAAACCCAGACTTTTCTATCAGTATCATAAGAAGGTTTTTGACTAACGGCTGCCTTGAAAGAGGCCACCGGAACGATCAGCCCTACTGTGAGGACAGTATTCCAGACTCCCACGGTGAAAGCTGCTAAATTCCAGTTGTCAGTCGTCATTTCGCGGCCACCAGAATTGCCGCCTTCCTGAAAGTTAGAGAAATCAATTTCCATGGAGCTTGCCGGAGGTAGCTCAGGCGCAGTGCCCGCATTAATTTCGTCATCGTCAGTGCTACATGCGGCAAAAAGAAAAACAGCCGCCAATAATAAAGTGCCAAGTTGTTTTAGTGATTGCATAATTTTAGTTTTAGAAGAAGAAGCAAATACCTTGCTAAATAAAGCTACTATTGATTGTGCTGGTTTTGGTTTATTCTGAAAAAGGCTACTGAGTAACCGGAAACGCTACTTTTAATGGAGTTGTTGTAATGAAACATTTTATTAATCAGTGTTTGTAAGAAAACTCACGAACTTATCGTCATTGCGAACGAAGTGCGGCAATCCCCTCTTCTTTAACGCACTTTAAGAGGGGGATCGCTTCGATTCCTCCCCGTGGCGAGCCCCATAGCCGTTAACTTAAGAGAATAACGAGCCCAGAGGGGGTAAATCTTTGTAGCCCGGGGTGAAGCCCCGGGTTTAAACGAGAAGTTGAGTGTGCCAT
>NZ_AMZN01000051.1 GCF_000331535.1 Fulvivirga imtechensis AK7
GGGTGGTTTACAACCTCTGTTTCCTCAGTTTCTGCTATGGTAATAATGGTGTATTGTCATTATCCTCAAAATCAACTGAAAGTTGTTGATTTCCTCGGGATGACATCCTTAACCTAATAGCATTGGGGAGCCCACACGGAGTATTATCTCACCTCTGGATCATAACTTTTCTTGTATAGTGCTTTCCCTGAAGACTAACCCTCACCAAATACAAACCAGGGGGGATAGAAGACAAGTCGATATTTGTTTGATCTGCATTTATCTTTTCGGGTAGCTTTAATATAGCCCCACGGGGTGAAATAATCTCTATTTGATACCTGGTACCCGGAAAGCTTGTTTGAAAATAGAGCCTTTTATTTGCGGGATTTGGATATAGTAGAAAAGGATCAGTTATTTGATCCTGTTCAGATGTTGGGACTGCTGTTCTACGGGCGGAAGTTGTTGCGATGGTGCGGAGCTCGACTTTGAAAGCTGCATCAAAAACGCCATACGCGATATTGCCGTACCAAAAATTACCACCGGCATATACATTGGAGTAGCTGTACTTTAAAGATGAATTGGTGAGCAAAATGGTATACTGTTGCCCATTGCTCAGCGCAGGTCCATTTTGTAAACTGATGGTTTGCCAGCCGGCCGATTTGGATATATTGCTTTGCTCAAAGAATGCCGAACCCGAGACTGTATTCCCTTCATATATTTTAAGGGTTGAATTGGATATGGGATTAACCAAATTGAATAAAACTGAAGTCGGAGTACCATCAACCGGTGAAGTAAAAGACTGTCCCATGTTTTGATTATTGTTGTAGCTTAATATACCATTTCCATGGAGCTGTTCAATAGTTACGACAGAACCTCCGTCACCGGTCGGTAGAGTCGTTGCGGAAATTATATTACCAGTGGCACGTTCTCCTGCTAACCCAATGGCTGTCACCTTATAATGGTATTTTGTGTCGGGTGAAAGCCCCGTGTCATTATAATCTTCAATATTAGCTGCCAAATTGGCCACGGTGCTGAATCCGTTTTCCGGATCTTCTGACCTCTCCACTTCGTAGGCTGTTTCTGCAGTGGATTTATCACGCCAGGTCAGCCGGATTTCATTGTCAGAAATGCCTACAGCCTGAATATTGTCAGGAGCCTCCAGTGGTGACATGGATGAGCCTGTAATACCGAAGAACTCCGCAGCGTAGTAGCTGGAGAAAAAGTTGACATCTGTAGCATAAGATCCGGTAGCGCCTCCCTGGTATTCTCCTGAGCCAGGATCAACTGCTACGGCATGTCCCATGCCGGTAATACTATATGAGACAACAACGTCTTGTTCGCTGCTATTTCGATAACTCTTTTTAGTCACTGCCGGATTACCAACAAACGGATTAATTTCTTCGTCAGAGGTTTGATCTACACCATGAACATCCGTCCACTGCTCCATTAATTCTCTCTGATTCATAAAATATACCGTATAGTCGGATGTGCCATGAAAAGTGGCCAGCCTGGGCCAGGGGCCGCTATAGGAAGGGTAGGCATTTTTTACCAGGCTTCCCAGTTCCTGCGGAGACTTGTTGACATTCCCAAACATAGCCATAAATGCTGCATTGGAGCCAATGGCTACCTTGTAAGGAAGTCCGCTCATTACAGCCCCGGCAGCGAATACATCAGGGTAGGTGGCCATCATTACTGTTGTCATGGCACCGCCTGCGGAAAAGCCGGTGACAAAAACACTGGTATTATCTAAGGAATAATGGTTTTTCATATAATCGACCATAGATTTTAAAGAAGCTGCCTCTCCCGAGCCACGGGCAATGTCCTGACTTTCAAACCAGTTGAAGCATTTGGATGAATTGTTGGCGCTGTTCTGTTCCGCGTAAATGACGTGAAAGCCATAACTATCAGCAAGGGAATTCCACCCGCTTTCCAGAGCATACGAGGTGGCGCTTTGTGTACAGCCATGAAGTGCCAGTACCAAAGGGGCGTTATCAGGTACAGCGGGCGGAGAATACACATACATAGCCAGATTACCCGGATTGGAGCCAAAGTTGGTTACCCTGGTTTGAGGTAAGGCTATGCTATAAGTGAGAAATAGTGCAAGAAGTAGAGTGAGCCTTTTCATTGTAGTGAGGGTTTAGGTTATTTAAAATGGTTTTGAGATAATAGCCATTTTTGAAGACAATTAAGGTGTATTACCCAAGTGGTTATCTCATATTACCACTTACTGATGAAAAGGAGAATGTATGAGCCCAAATAAAACACTATGACTTTACTGGATTATAAATATGCTTTCGTGCTTATTGTATTGATTATCAGTAGGAAATAGCGTGATGAAAATTGGTGGACTTTTCATCGTTTGCCTGAGGCGTATGTGTTAGAAATGGTTAGAAAAAAGTAGGTTCCAGCATCAACTGAAACCTACATTATCTGACAAAACTTACTATTTAGTGTCTCTAAGAAAACGCCAATGTCTGCGTTACGTTTGCCCCAAAAATGCTCTCGTACCCCAGTACGCTCCGCTTTTTGGCACTTCATCCCGCTCTTTGGCGGGAACGTTTTCTTAAAGCCACTTAGAGTTTTCTTACAGCCACTATTTATTTTATAGCAGGAAGGTCGATCTTCAACTCTACAGAATAAAGCCTTCCGATGAATGGTGAAGCAGTAAATTCTCTGAATTCTGCATCGAACAGGTTAGTGACCTGACCGGAAACGGTAAAGATATCATTGATATGGTACCCCACACCAAGATCAACATTCACAAAGCCTCCTAATGGGCCGTAGTTCCAGGTATCAGCGCTTCTGGCATCTTCCACCACAGGTACCCCTCTGTAAACAAGATCCTGTGTTTTTGCCGCGATCTGGAAGCTTGAGAAGTAGTCGTACTCCTGTACCCAACGGGTAAATACCGTTCCGAAGAATTTATCACTGCTATAGTTCAGGCCTACTCCAAACTTATGGGTAGGTGCATTCACCAGCACATCCAGCTTATTTACCACACCATCTTTGTTGAAATCATTTTCCTCCAGGTTATCTTCATCTACAGAATAATCGAAGTAAGAGTAGTTAAAATCAAGATTCAGATTAGGGGTGAAACTGTAGTTAAGGCCTATGTCAAATCCGTAAGTGTTCACTTTCCCGAAGTTGACATAGGTGGCTACCAGACCCTGGTATACCGCATAAGCGTCCTGTACTTCTGATGTAGGCTGGTCACCTCTATGTGTGGTAACTCCTATTACCGTTACCGGGCTCAGGAAGTCTTCGGAGATATTGTAATATGCATTGGCATCCAGGAATAGCTTCTTAGCTGCTTGTCCTTTATAGCCAATTTCAAAAGTCTGGATCTTTTCCACCTTCTGTTTCTCTACTTTTGAGCCATCTGCCAGTGTAAACCCTTCAGCATTGCCCAGGATCAGGCCTGAGAAAAGGTTGCCATACATGTTAAGAATAGTTGGTGCAGCTATACCCTGTGCGTAGGTCAGCCTGAATGAACCGTTGTTAACAGTTTTTACTATTCCTGCTTTCGGCACAAAGTTGAAGCCGTAGATCTCATGGTTATCACCTCTGAATGCAGTTGTTACTTTAAATCCTGATCCAAATTCACGCTCTAACTGTCCATATATGCCTGTTTGGTCTACTTGTATGTAGTCTTTTTCATTATTGTCCAACAGGTAGGTGCCGTGGCTGTTGGCGAGGTCGCGCTGCCACTGTGCTCCCAGCACTATATTGAATTCGCTGAGTGTAGTATTGTATTGTACTTCGGCATTGTAACGCTGTGAGTCATCGATAAACCTGGCTCCGCTTGAGTAGGAATATTCACCCCTGGCTTCTGCATCAGGTAAGCCGGTATCTATGCCTATGTAGTATCTTTTTGTTCGCTCATCGATGGCATAGGTATCATCGGTTTTGCTGGTAGTCATATAAGCCTGGGCGAACCAATGTGGTGAAGTATATTTCAACGAGTAATAGCTGATCTTCCAGTCTATGATCTGGTTCCGGCCCACGTTGGTGGGCGCCAGGTAGGTACTATTACTACCACCCCAACTGGCTATAATGTCGGCATCATCCGATACGTTGTAGTATAATGAGGCGCCCCCTCTAAGGAAACTGAAATCATTATCCAATTCAAGTTCTTCGTATCCTTCTTTGATACCATCCCGGCCGGGGTTGCCACTGGCATTTAGCCTGTCTATGTATACGGAATCGGCAAATTCAAATTCCTCGCCTTTGGTGTATTCTCCGGTGACCTTAATAGCCCATCTGTCGTTGAGCGCCTGGGCATGTCGCAGGCGCGCGGTGAGCATACTCTGATTACCTGCTCCGAGTGCGAAAGTGGTCCCTTCCGAGCTTCTGGGGTCTTTCGTGATGGTGTTGACCAATCCGTTGTGCGCATTGGGGCCATAAAGCGCTGCATTAGGGCCGAGGATAACTTCTATCCGGTCTACATCTTCCTTTATAATAGTCCCCAAAGGGCCGAAGGGCAGGCCTGTGGCTACCAGGGTGGCATAACGTCCATCGTTGATCTGCAGGTTCTTGGAGTTAAAGTTGCTGTTAAAACCACGGATATTAATACCTGTACCAACAACACCTGATCTCACAAATTCTACGCCTTTTACACGTGCCAGTAATTCTCCCGGGTTGAAAGAAGGCAATTCGACAATTTGCCTCGAACTGATCAACTGGATGGTAGCAGGAGTTTCTGTAAGCTTTTCAGCCCTTCGTGTACCCGATATCACCACCTGATTGGATAAAAACAGGAGGGAGGGACTTAGGCTGATCGTTCCCAAATCGGTGATGTTGCCTGATACGGTAACTGACTTTTCCACCTCTTCATAGCCAACGAAACTGACTATTAATGCATATGAACCATCATCAACGTTAGATATGGTGAAGTTTCCGCTGAGGTCTGTAGTGGCTCCCTTTGTTGTTCCCTTTAGGGTTACATTAGCTCCCACGAGAGGCTCGCCACTGACTTCAATTACCTGCCCTTTGATACCTCCATCCTGCGCCTTTAACGAAAAGGATAACAGAAGCAAGAGCAGTGAACATATTGTAAAAAAATTCTTCATAGTAGGATAGGGTTAATTGTTACCTCTAACCTAATCATTGCTGAGAGGGCATTAAACCAGCATAAAAATAAGAAAGGGATGACTTTGAAGCTATTTAGCTTGTGTTTTTTATGTAACTATCTGTTTTATAGAAATTTATGTGCTAAAAATGTAGTGATGACTTTATTTCTTTGATGATGTGCGGAACATGTATCTGCAGGTCATCGAGAAGGTCTTGAATAACAGATGATTTGTGGTGGTTGGTCAGGTAATCTTTGCCTGAAGTTGTTATAGCTTCAATCAACTTGTCCTCAGCTATTCGTCCTTCCATATACATTGACATTTCATAATACCACCTGATAGTGGGCAGGTAAATTGGTTTTTTCTGGTCTTCCCGGTCGCGTACAAGCAGTCCGTACCTTTTACAGGTATGTATCACCTTTTCATACTTTTCCTGCAGTAGGAGTGAATTGAGGTATGCCGTAAAGAAGATATACCATCTTTTGGCCAGTACATGCTCTTTGTTGATCCTCAAAAAGCTCTCAGCGTATCGCTCTCCATCCTGCGGCTGGTTGTTGAGGTTCAGGCACTTCACATAAAAAGCGACAAAGCCGATCTTATTGTGAAAGTTATGGGAAATTTTCATTTCTGTCATAGACTCCTTTAGCAGACTTAGGGCCTCGTCAATCTTTCCTCTTCTCAACAGAATAGAACTGAAATTGGTCAGGTATTGCAGATGGTCCGCATTTTTTTGCCGGATGGAGAGGTAGCCATATTCTTCGGCCTGTTGAAGCACATCAAATTTTGAATGAAGCATCAGCCTGTTAGCATAATAGTTGTACAAGATCCTCCTGGAGTAGAAGAAGCCTTTGGCCAGCAGGCCGTCCAGATGGTCATAAAGCGTTTTCAGCTTATCAAATTCTCTATAGTTGAAGTACATGAAAGTAAGCCTGATGATAGCGAAATAGCGGTTGTTGCCATCCAGTTGTTCATTATAAAAGATGTCGGTGAGCCAGCTTTCCCAATGACGTGATTCCGTGTTGTTAAGAGAGTATTGATCGATGATATCTACGGTGGCCTGGTGTAGCTTCTGATTTACCTCCCGGGCCTTGTCATACGGATCTTTGTAGGCAGTGATGAACTGGTTAACGATCTTATGGTCATCATACCGGAGCCTGATCAGGAGAAAATGCCGGAAGTTGAGCATGAGCTCGTAGTATTTCATGAAATTATAGATGGGATGTCTATAGCTTTTGATGGTTTTGAGTAAAAGCAACTCATCTTCTGGCGTAATGGAGTCGGTCATGACCTTCCTGTCCATTTCATTGATCCATTCAAAGTGTTTGTCGACATTGATGTCGTCCAGCCTGGCATCGATCCAGTTTTTGAGGTTGGTATATTTTCTTTTGTCGATGGAGGTGTCGTAGGACTCGGCTCTGTTGAAGTTATTGCTATTGTGGGCAATTTTTTCGAGGATGCTCTTTTTCTCTGGGTCTTCAAAATTTTCAACGCCCAGCAGATAAGATGCTTCATGAGGGAGTATCTTTTCTGCATATTCGCTAAACTTCTTTAGTTTCTTTTTAACGGCCATAATGGTTTGCTTCGTTTCTGATCTGCATAGATCCCTACTTGGGTCGGGATGACCGCCTGGTGGAGAGTAGATTACCTCCATTATCTTGTCATCTCTCGTGTTGCTCCTCATGGTCGGGATGACCTGGCTTTGTAAAGCTTGTCCTTCATCGCGCGGTCATCTCGACTGTAAGGAGAGATCTATTCATCTCTGAACTTCTACCTTTAAATACATTCCCCCTAACGAAGGTTACTACCTGCCATTTTATTACCATAGCTATCTTCTTACCAAGAGCAAAGGCCAAAATGCAGTAGCACCTTTGCTGCGATCTTGATCTGCATAGACCCCTCCTTGGGTCGGGATAACTGCCTGGTGAAGAGCAAATTCCTCTATTATCGCGTGTTGTTCCTCATGTTTGGGATGTCCTGGCTTCGTAAAGCTCGTCTTTCATCGCCCGGTCATCTCGACTGCAAGGAGAGATCTATTCATCTCTGTGCTTCTATGACTGCTCGGTAGTGACACGTTTTCAATCCCATCATTTTCCATGCTATACCCGATTTATTACCTTCCTCCAAGAAAATCAACAATAATCCTATTGAATATATCAGGTTTTTCGAAGGGAACAAAATGTCCGCATTCGCGGATCATTTTTAGCTGACTGTTCGGGAGTTGCTCGTGTCCTTTTTTTGCAATGTCGGCAGTGGTCACGGCTTTATGTAAGATCGGGTTTGGAATTAGCGCATCATTTTCACCATAAACCACCATAACAGGTTGCTGAAGATCCTTTAATTGTTGAAATACCGGCTCATCCAGCATTCCCGATACCCCTTTGGATATCGTCTTGCAGTATAGCATGAAATCTTTAGCGGCTGTCATCTTGATGCGATCCTGGATCATGAATTCTACATCGGCAGTCATTTTATAGAAGTTTAGCCCATAATTAAACCTGATCTGTTCCGGGCTGGCAGCGGCTACTGCCTCCGGTTTAAAAATCGACCTTAGCCAGATGGCTTCTTTCTCATTAAACGTTTCAAAACCTGCAGGTGCCGCGAGTATCAGCGATTCTACTTTTTCCGGATATTGTAGCGCTACGGTCATGCTTACCTGGGCGCCCATGGAATGCCCGACCATAGTTACTTTTTCCAGCTTTAGCTTTTCAATAAGCTGATTGATCGATTGCGCGTAGTAGCTCATCGTGGCATGGGAAAGGCTTTTCGAAGAACGGCCATAGCCGGGGAGATCAATGGCGATACAGCGGTAGTGCTTTTTTAGTTCGGGTATGTTTTTCTGCCAGGAGGGGAGGTAGGTGGCCAGGCCATGCACAAAAATCAATGTTTTATCTCCCCTGCCTTCATCTACATAAGCAATGGTAGTGCTGTCGTTGATATCCAGGTAATGGGTTGTAAATGAATAGGGTTTAATAATGCTGGCGATGGTTCGTTCTTGAGACATAGCTGATAAGGAAATCAGTAATAAGCACAGAGAAAAGAGATATTTAACTTTCATAATGCAATGTTTTTAAAGCTTTCCGATCGATTTTACCGCTATCATTTTTGGGAAGCTCATCGATGGTTACAAAGTATTTTGGTATCTTAAATTTAGCCAGTTTGTCACAGCAAAAGGATTGAATTCCATCAGTCTTGTATCCTTCCTTTATTACTATGTAAGCCTTGCCTACTTCACCCCATTTATCATCCGGTACACCGACAACGGCTACTTCGCTCACCCCTTCAGCAGAGATCAGCACTCGTTCTACTTCAGCAGGGTACACGTTCTCCCCGCCGGAAATAAACATACACTTTTTCCGGTCGACCACATACAGGTATCCCTCATCGTCTTTTTCCATCAGGTCCCCGGTCCTGAACCAGCCATCACTGATCGCCTCTCTGGTGGCTTCTTCGTTTTGCCAGTAGCCGGGGGTAACCACCTCACCTCTGAGACAAAATTCACCTATCTCACCAGGCCGCACTTCCTGCATGTTTTCATCGAATAGTGCGGCTTCTACATAGAAATTTGGCTTGCCGATCGACCCCAGCTTGCGTTCTGCATCCTCCTGGTGCAACGAAGTCAGGTTCGGGCCTACTTCCGTTAACCCATAGCCCTGTCTGATGCTGATGCCTTTGTTGTGCCAGCGCTTGATCACGGGGTGGGGCAGGGCTTCGCCACCTACAATGAAGTACCTGAGTTTTTCCAGTTTTACTTTATCAAAAGCAGGCGCATCCATCATCATTTTAAGCATAGTTGGAACGCCCATAAAAACAGTGGACTGCTGTTGATCCAGCAGATTTAACAGGTGTTCTGCATCAAATTTCTTAACAATGCCTACAGTAGCGCCCCGGTGGAGCATTGGGGTGAGCAGTACGTTCCACCCGCCGGTATGAAAGGCAGGCATGCAGTTGATGGTGTGGTCATTCGGGGTAAGCGCCAGGCTCATGGTGGTATTCAGGCTATTCCAAAATAGCATCTTGTAAGTATATATTGCCCCTTTCGGGAAACCGGTAGTGCCGGAAGTGTATAAAATGAATAAGGGATCATCTTCACGCAATGATACAGGCTCGGTTTCTTTGATAGCTATTTTTTCTATGAGTGCGGAAAGGTCCTCGAGTATTTCAGTATGGATCGACCTGGCGTTTTTTAACAATGCTACCTTTTGAAGAAATTGCCGATCGTGTAGTATGAGGGCAGGGCTACAGTTTTCTATTAAAAAATCTATCTCGGCAGGTGCCAGCCTGTAGTTGACTGGCACGATAATAATACCACACTTCTGAGCTGCTCCAAACAATGTGACCAATTCCAGGCTATGTTCTGCGACCACTAGTACCCGATCTCCCTTGGTTACATTCCAGGCCCTGAGCAAAGCCACAAGTTTAATGGCGTTGGTATTTAAATACGAATAAGTGAGGTTTCGTTCCGTTTCATACTCCTCAATCGCAATCTTGTCAGGATTGTAAATGGCCCACTTGCTTAACCAGTCTTTAGTGTACATATACTTTCTCTTCCCGTTTGTTTGACGCTAAACTGAAATAATAAATTACTCCACCAACGAGCAGTGAGCTCAATATGGCAAATGTTGAAGCAATGGCGGGGTTGTTTACCGGTTCTTTCATGTAGGGAGTTATTTGCCCATAATAAACGCCAAAATGCACAATTATAGCCGTAATTGATGCTGAAAATACTGCTGTTAGTGAAGATTTCTTTAAAAATGTGCCAAAAAGCACCGGCACAAAGGCAGCGGAAAAGTAGGCATACACGCCATTTTGAGCGAAAATAGCAACACTGAGGTTAGGGTTTTTCAGTTGCTCATACGAGAGCCCAAAGCTGACAAATGCCAAAGCCACAATCACCATTTTGTTGATGAATACCTGCTTTTTATGTTCATGAAAGCCCAGGTGTTTCCCCACCAAAGGATCGAGAAGGTCGGCTGTGATGGTGGTGCTTAACGATTGTACCAGCCCTTCCAATGTAGAGAGCCCTGCTGAGATCAGCCCCAATATCACCATGATACCCACATAAACAGGGAATTTACTTACCACATAAGCAGAAATCAGGCTATCCATAGGCATGGGTTCTCCGTTAACGGTCAGGTCGGGAAAATATAGCCTGACATATAACCCGGTGAATACGACAGCGAAAAAAATGATCAAGGTGATAATACTGACAGTAAGGTATTTATTTACATCACTGTCTTTTTTCAATAGCAGGCTTTTGGTCATAATATGGGGCTGGCATACAATGGCTATTCCTATGATAAACTGGCAAAAGATGATTTCAAAATAATCGCGGAATAAGAAGCTGTCGGGGTTGACAGGCTTCACCAATTGCTCGTCAATGGCCTGAAGTTGTCCAATGAATCCATCTATTCCCTTTTCAAAATAACTAGTGCCGGATGACAGAAGGATGATAGCGACTACCAACATAAGTGTGGCCTGGATTGCATTGGTATATACCAGGGAATTGGCGCCACCAAACATCATATAGCCAAATACAAATGCGATGACGGCAGCCAGCACCCATACGGGTTCGGCATTCAGGGCGCTGGAAAGCACCTGAGTGAGTCCCACACAGATCAAAACGATGAAGGTGATCAATAGGAATGACAGAAAGGCAAAAAAGATAGAATACCTCTGGCTGTTGTACATTTTTCCTATCCATTGAGCCATGGTTAGCGCCTTTACCGTAGCGCCATATTTTCGAAAACCCTTCGTCATTACAATAAGAGAGATGTAAATAGCCAGTGGCATAACTACAGCAAAGGAGATGACACCGCTGATCCCATAAAGCGCGATGAACCCCGGGTTGATAATAAAGGTGGCGGCACTGGTCATGGAAGCTGCCAGCGCCAACCCAACCGCCACCGGCGAGAAACCAATTGTGCCCAGGGCATAATCACTGATGTTTTGGGTTCTGCGTGCCCCTCTGATCACAAACAACAGCACCACGGCTATGTAAACAATGATCAGGACCCACGTGGCTATTATTTGTTCATTAGAAGCGAGGTCATTCATATTTTAATACTTTATAGCCGCACAGGCGAAAGCCAACCCGCCACCGGAGCCTATCAAAAACAACATATCTCCACGCTGGATCTTGCCATTTTCAATGGCATCGTTCAAAGCCATGGGAATACAGGCCGATCCGGTATAGCCATAATACTTCATGATCTTATGCGCCTTGCTGCGGTCTACACCCAAACGGTCCATTGTTTCATCGATAGAGTTGAAATTCAGTTGGGTGATCAGGTATTGGTCAATATCATCGGGTGTGATGCCGAGCCGTTCACACATCTTCAATGTCATCTCCGTCCACATCACCGGATTGATCTCTTTAGGGAACTTATGTACAAACTTCAACTTATGATCCATCCTGCTGATCACATCGGCATTCACCGGTTCATGTGAGCCACCACTGTAGATGCCCATCCACCCGTTGTATTCACCCTTGGTTTTTAGCTCGCTGGTGATAAAACCATTGTCACTGTTGTTCTCGGCTGATAGTATTACTGCACCTGCACCGTCTGCAAAGAGCGTGACTGTTTTTTTATCAGACATATTGAGGTGTTTGCTCATGGCGTATCCGCCCAGCACCAATATGTTGTTGTACCGTTCATCAGCGGTAATATACTTTGCTGCTACATCAAAGGCAGTTACAAAACCGGCACAGGCAGTGTTGAGGTCGAAAGTGCCGGCATTGACAGCGCCAAGCCGGTCTTGCAGCACGGCAGCGGTGGAGGGGGAGATGTACTCCGGTGTATCCGTAGCTACTATGATCAGGTCGAGGTCACTGGCATTCAGGACGGCCCGCTGGAGTGCCTGCTCGCTGGCGCGTTGGCACAGGTCAGCTACCGACTCATTTTCTGCACACCATCGCCTTTCATAGATATTTACATTCTCTCTTAACCACCCGTCTACATCTTCCCGCAGAAGTTCAGAGAAATAGCTGTTAGGGATTACCTTTTCAGGTACATAGGCACCTGTGGATCTTATAATTGCTTTGCGCATATATTCTTTGATTTCAGAATAGTTAAATTGAAACAGCCCCGTCCACACTCAACACTGTGCCACTGATAAATGCAGCATCGCTTGAGGCAAGAAAGGCGTAGGCATTGGCGATATCTTCAGGCTTTCCGAGCCTGCCCAGCGGTGTTTTGCCTACCATCATATTGATCACCTTCTCTGGGATGGTCTGTATCATGTCTGTGGCAATGAAACCGGGGGCCACAGCATTGACGGTGATATTATATTTGCCCAACTCCTTGGCCAGCGTTTTGGTCATGCCTATGAGTCCGGACTTAGTGGCGGCATAATTGGCCTGGCCGAAATTGCCGTAAAGCCCCACCACAGAGGAGGTGTTGATGATACAACCAGCGCCTTGTTCAATCATGTGCGGTACTACAGCCTGAGTGCAGTTGAATACCCCTGTAAGATTGACATCGATCACCTGCTGCCACTCGGCCAAAGTCATTTTTTTGATCGTGGCGTCACGCGTGATACCCGCATTATTGATGAGGATATCTATTTTTTTATAGGTATTTATTACCAGTTCTGTAGCACGGACAACTGATTCCGGGCTTGTGGTATCTACTTTTATAAAGCTGATACTGCCATTTCCTTTCAGGCTTTCCAGGGCGTGCTGGCCGGCATCATCGCTGATGTCCCATATCACCACCTGAGCCCCTTCTGTTAAAAACTTACTGGCGGAGGCAAAACCTATTCCTCGTGCACCGCCTGTAATGATGGCTACTTTATCTTTTAATTTTTTCATGCTTTTCTACTTTGATGATCCAAAATAGGGTATTGAAGACAGAGCTTCAGTTGGGGATAAAATTGGTGTGTGTTGACTTTTTTGATTATGTTGCTGGAGTTTTATTTTAATTGCTGATTTACAGTGATTTAAAATTGATTTATGAGGGGTGGACTTTAAAAGTTCAATTAGACATTTTCCGCTACTAATGAATTTTAATGTATACCTGATCGGGTATATTTTTGATCAGACGTGGTATGTTTATACAAGAGCTAAAGTATATATGTATGACCGGTGGGCCGGATTGTACGCTCCGCTTTTTGGCACTTCACAAGCCTGGACCTTTGACTTTGAGTTTCCTTATAGACCCTTATTAGTGAATTTTACTCCTTTTTATAGGTAAAATTACCTATGCCTTAATAGTTGAAAACCTTTCTTTTGCTTCAAAAAAGCCGTTTATGACATTTTAGGGGAATAATCCCCGGGCAGAAATTTATTTT
This sequence comes from Fulvivirga imtechensis AK7, assembly GCF_000331535.1. Taxonomy (GTDB): domain Bacteria; phylum Bacteroidota; class Bacteroidia; order Cytophagales; family Cyclobacteriaceae; genus Fulvivirga; species Fulvivirga imtechensis. Next base: position 13,338 of record NZ_AMZN01000051.1, read on the forward strand.
TCATTTGTAAGTTGCATTGTCAATAGAAATCAATTTTATGAAGACTATTCTATTTGTTGTGTTGGTTGGAACTATGGGTCTTTCACCTATGCCTGATGCAGATGATCACGGGGTGCAAATACAGCACTCCTCAGCGGCTAAACCTTCCAGCTCGTCCTCCTCTAAGAGGGCAAAGAACATGGAACTTTCTTTAACAAATAAAGAAGATGCTGTAATCAGCAGGCAACAGGAGATTGAAGGGTATAGAACAAGAGGCCGGATCCACCTGTTGAATAATGGCTACCCCGGAAGCAAAAGCGTGAACTGAAATAATGTAGAACCAAATTTTTTAATGTAATGGAAGAAGCACGAAGCATACTCATTACCTACAGAGGCAATATGAAAGGCCAGCGGTATATGGTAGATACTGGTAAAAGAGAGGTTCATGACCTGTTTAACGTCAAAACTAACTGCCAGATCAATGATATAATGGAAGATGGTGGAGACAGACCTTTTCCCTCTTTAATTTCTGCCCATAAAGCAGGTTATCGTGACTGCATCTGGTGTATCGGAGGTTCAAGACGAGATTAGTTTTGGGTTGGGTGATCCAAGCGAATGGATGGGATGGTTAATATAGCCTCCCGTTCATTTTATTTTATTAAAGGATAAAAAGGTCTTTTTATTTTTATTTATCAAATCCAGTCTGTATTTTTGAATAAATGAATTAAAGACCTTTTAATCTTTTAATGAAATGGGAGCATTAATAAGACGTTATAACAGTTGGACAGAGACACTGGAATTTAACAGATTGCTGGTCATGGCAGTCATTATCCTGATACATACATGCGTGGTGGTGCCGCCCACATTACTTCTTATGCTCCATGCAGATGCCGGGGCCATACCTTACCTGGTCATGACCATTTTTTCATTTATGATCCTGGTTTCTAACCTGGCCGTAATGCCTACACGTGTTACCATTTCAATTTTTGTATTGAGCACGATAGCTCATCTGATGATCGTAATTTATTGCCTGGTAGGGTAGTTGTAAATATTAACTTAATCCTTTTAGTTTTTAATGGCTGTCATCTATGCCGTCTGATGGCAGCCGTTTTTTTAGCCTTTCATAATAGAGGTTGACTTCCTGACTGGCGATAGGCGTTGATTTTCTTTTGAAACATTTCAGACATCAGATAGGCACGGTTTTTTGCTTCTTCAGCTTTCGGTCCGCTAAAGAATTCATCAATAGTTTGGTTGAAGAGGTGCAGCCATTGTGTAAAATGTTTATCAGACACAGGTAAATCATAATGTTTGAGGAAAGGGCTCCCCTTATAGGTTTGACTGGCAAATAGCACCGAGTCCCAGAAGGTGTACATTTTCTGAAGGTGAGGGTGCCAGTGTCCCCTGATCCTGCTTTCGAAAACCGGACCCAGAAGGTCATCATGCCTGACCTTCAGGTAAAAATGGTCTACCAGGATCTTTATTTCAGCTAGTCCCTTAATGTCAACAGCCATAATTAAGTTTTTAGAAATACAAGTCCTTTGTCCAGATCCTTGGCAATGTGCTGAATGGAAGTCTTTTCCAGCATAATGCGTAATGACTCGCGGATACTTTTAAATTCATTGTGTATCGGGCACGGCTTTTTTTCAGAGCAAACGTCAACCCCCAGTCCGCAGCCTGTAAATAGCTTATCACCATCAATGGCAGTTACAATATCGATAAGACGAATATCGTGGGCTCCTTCTTCCACATAAAATCCACCATGTGGGCCTTTTGTAGATTTAACAATGCCCAACCGGCTCAGGTTCTGAAGTATTTTGGCAGTAAATGGCTCGGGCGCTTTAATGTGTTTGCAGATATCCTTAATACCTGCTTTTTTGCCTGATGAACTGACCGAAACAATATATATGACGGCCCTTATGCCATATTCACATGCCTTTGAAAACATTCTCTATTTCTTTTTATCCCAAAAAACATCATTCCATTCATCTTTAAAAGAGATATGTTCATTATTTATTTCATTCCCGAGCTTGTCAAGTGCTGCTTCCGAACACACCTCTTGTATATGATTGAAGAGTTCACGTTCTTCAAAACGAATATGATTTTCCAGCAGCTCTTCGATCAATCCCAGGCTCACCTCACACTTTTCAGGTTTTGATTCCAGTTGGTTGTAAAGCTTTCTTAGCTTTCTATGCTGACTCAGCGCCTTTTTTATTAAAGGATCTTGTTCATCTAAAAGAGTGAATACCATACGTTCTTCCCAGGCAAAGTGATCAAAGAGGTGTTCTGAAAAATAGTACTGTACATAGTTTTGCATCCTTCCAGGGGAGATACCTCTGTTGAAACCTGTTCTTATTTTCCAGCATAATAACAGACCAAAGTGATGATCTTTTGATAAAGCTACCAGTGAGGGATGTCTTCTAATGGGTGTTCTATTCATACTTGCACAAATCATTTCCGGGTACGCTCAGCGCAAATATAACGTTAGTGAATAGAAGATAAAAAAGTCCTGTAAGTTAGTTTGATAAAAACTGTGAGATTTGGAAGGAGATCGATGTCAAATCTCTAAATTTAAGCGATGAAGGTAATTAGCCGAACGGTTTGGGTACTGTCCCTTGTCAGTTTTTTTACAGACATTTCAAGCGAAATGCTGTATCCGGTGATGCCTTTGTATTTAAAGAGCATCGGTTTTTCAGTTGTTCTGATCGGAGTGTTAGAAGGCTTTGCAGAAGCCACAGCAGGATTGAGCAAAGGTTATTTTGGTAAATTATCGGATGTACAGGGAAAGAGGCTGCCTTTTGTGCAGCTTGGATATGCTCTTAGCGCCATATCAAAACCCATGATGGCAGTTTTAACGTGGCCTTGGTGGATATTTTCTGCCAGAACGATCGATAGATTAGGTAAGGGAGTCAGAACGGGGGCCAGGGACGCCCTATTGGCAGGAGAGGCGCCAGGCAGATCACGCGGTGAAGTATTTGGTTTTCACCGGACTATGGATACTTTTGGAGCGGCATTGGGTCCTACGCTAGCGCTTGTTTTTTTGTACTTAAATCCAGGTTCGTACCATATGCTGTTTTACCTGGCGTTCATTCCGGGTGTAGCAGGTGTGTTGGGTACCCTGGCCATTAAAGAAAAGAAGATCAATATTGTCAGAAAGAAGGCGGTGTCTTTTTTTAGCTTCATTCGCTATCTCCCCACAAGTAGTGCCGCGTATAAGAAGTTGCTATCAGGCCTTTTGGTATTTACCTTGTTCAATAGTTCTGATGTTTTCCTTCTTCTTATGCTCAAACATCACGGAATTAGCGATACTATGCTCATAGGTATGTACATTTTTTACAATCTTATTTTTGCTGTATTTGCTTACCCCCTTGGAAAAGTGGCGGACAATATCGGTCTTAAAAAAATGTTTATTGCAGGCTTGGCCTTCTTTAGCATAGTCTATTTTGGTATGGCATATTTTAAAGATCAGGAAATGTTTTTTGTTCTGTTCTTTTTATACGGTGTCTATGCGGCTTGCACAGAGGGTGTTTCCAAGGCATGGATAAGCAATACCTGTAAAAAGGAAGATATGGCAACGGCAATAGGTACCTACGAGGCTTTTCGAAGTATTGCCACATTACTGGCCAGCTCGCTTGCAGGACTCATATGGTTTTATGTTAGTCCGAAGGCCACCTTTATTACAACAGCAGTGGCGGTTTCCCTTTTAATCATTTACTTCATCAACATTGAAGAAGTGCATAGTTCGGCAGATCATACCTAAGTAGTGGCTTTAAGAAAACATTCTCGCCAAAGGGCGGACGAAGTCCCAAAAGCGGAGTTCCGTACAGTTGTACCAATATACTGATAGTCAGATAATTATTCAATTCCCTGCTTCAGTCATCCCGTCTGTCCCGAGCCAGGACTCGGGGGAAGATCCTGGATCTCCTCTCTACTGGCTGTGACTGAACTTCAGCCTCTGCCAACGGATCAGGGGGATCCTGAATATTTTCTCCGTTGCTCTGCGAAAATTTCAGCATGACGTGGTGGTTTATGATTGCTGTTGCTCCTCTGCTTCCTCTGTGGTTAATGATGGTGTAATGTCATTATCCTCAAAATCAACTAAAAAAGTTGTTGGATGCCTCGGATGAGCATTTTTGGGTTAGCGTAACGCAGACATTGGCGTTTTCTTAGAGACACTAAGTATTCAAACATCACAGTGAACAAAATGCCTTTTAGGTGTTTATACTACTGAGCACGAAAATAATAGACGTATATGTTCCTATGAATGAATTTCTTGAAAAGACCTATTATAACAATACGGTGCAGGACTACCTGATTGTGATAGGGGGCATATTGGTGGCACTATCCATCATGAGGCTTTTTAAGGGTATTGTCATCACTCGGTTGAAGAAATGGGCCGCGAGTACAGCCAATCATGTTGATGATTATGTGATCACCACCATCGATAAGTTTATCATACCTGCCGTTTATGCCTGGATAGTGTACTTTGGGCTGAGTTATCTGACCCTGCATCCCAGGGTTCAGGATATTTTATCTGTTGCAATCACTGTGATGGTAACCTTTTTGGTCATCAGGTTTGTATCATCTACCATTTTACAATTACTCCGGCATTACGTCAGAAGACAGGAAAATGGCGAAGAAAAGGTAAAACAGCTTGGCGGTGTTATACTGATCATTAATGTTTTTATCTGGGTCATGGGGCTGTTGTTCTTCTTCGATAATATGGGCTACGACATTACAGCCGTTATCGCAGGATTGGGTATCGGTGGTATCGCCATTGCTCTTGCAGCACAAAATATATTGGGTGATCTGTTCAATTATTTTGTGATCTTCTTCGACCGGCCTTTTGAGGTAGGCGATTTTTTGATCATCGATGATAAACTGGGAGTAGTTGAATATATCGGGATCAAAACCACCAGAATAAAAAGCCTGTCGGGTGAGCAACTGGTATTTTCCAACAGTGACCTCACCGGATCCAGGATACATAACTATAAAAGGATGCAACGGAGGAGGGTGCTTTTTAATATTGGTGTCACTTATCAAACATCATATGAAAATCTAAAAAGGATACCGGGGGTACTCAAGTCAGCAGTAGAAGACCAGGAAAATGTGGAATTTGATCGGGCTCATTTCAAAGCTTATGGAAATTCCAGCCTGGATTTCGAAATTGTTTATTATGTATTATCCTCAGATTATAACATATACATGGATATTCAGCAGGCGATAAACTTCCGCATATTCGAAGAATTTAAGAAAATGGATGTTGAGATAGCTTACCCGACAAGAACATTGTACTTAATGAATGGGGATGGAGAAAAGATGACAGGTGATGAGGCGATGAATTGGAGCGCACAAAATAGGAATCAATAATTAGTGTTTGTAAGAAAACTCTAAGTGGCTTTAAGAAAACGTTCCCGCCAAAGGGCGGGAGGAAGTCCCAAAAAGCGGAGCGTACTGGGGGAAGTGAGCATTTTTGGGGCGAGCGTAACGCAGACATTGGCGTTTTCTAAGAGACACTAATTAGTTCTTTTCTAAACTAATAGCAATCATTGGACCCCGAGGGCTGGTATCCATTGATTGCTGGCATTTAGTGGATTTTCGATGGTTGTTTTTCGAGCGTTTCTATAAGCTTCTTTGCTGCCGGCTCCGCTGATGCAGGATTCTCTCCTGTAATTAGCAATCCGTCAACCCGTACTTTTGACGTGAAAGGAATGAACGAAGCATCATAATCAGCGCCCAGTTCTTTAAGCCTATCCTGTAATTTGAAAGGTATATTGTCAGCCAAACCCACAAGCACTTCTTCCTTATTTGAAAATGCTGTCACTTTTTTGCCTCTGAGTATTTCAGGTTTTAGCTCGGCAGCTCTAACCAATGCTGCCGGACCATGACAAACAGCCGCAATGGGTTTCTTCTGACTATAAAAGTCTACAATAAGCTGAGCGCAGCGATCATCAGTAGCCAGGTCCCACATTGGTCCATGACCTCCGGGAAAAAATAAGGCATCAAAGTCGGCAGCACTAACCTCTGACAGAGAAAATGTACTCTTAAATTTTTGCTGTGCGTCTGCATCGTCATCAAACCTACGATTTGATGAAGTAATGTTCTCGGTAAGTTTGCTCCGTGGATCGAGTGGTGGTTCACCTCCCTTTGGGCTCGCCAATACAACTTCATATCCTTTGTCTATAAATTCATAATAAGGATCTGTAAATTCGCCCAGCCAAACACCTGTAGTTTTGTCTGTGTTGTTGAGTTCTTTATGCGAGGTAAGTATCATTAATATTCTTCTCATAGCTTTGTGTCTTTTGGGTGCTGTGTGCAATTTAAAACACTGGGAGGCATCCAAAGTTTATCGTAAAATGCTAACCCGGTGGTTGTGAACGTGTTTATTTTAAAATGGAAGATAGCTCTATGAAAAACGGTGTGCACAAAAGTCGTATTTTGCAGTATGGCATCATTTTGTCCTGGTTGTTGGTCATTGCTAATGGTTGTATGAAAAAAATAGTTGATTTCGAGCTGGAGTTTATTAAAGAAGGTGATATACCCGGCTTGTCCTCTGCTTCAGGTATTGAAATAGAAGGAGATACCATGTATATAGTTGGTGATGATACGCCCTGGTTGTTCCTGTTGAATAACGAAATGGCCATAACAGAGAGAATAAGGATATCTCCTGATGCAGAAACCGTTGACGGAAGGATCATTAAGCAAGAAAAAAGAGACTATGAAGCGCTTACTTTTGCTTCCCTGAACGGGAATCGTGAACTGTTTGCTTTTGGCTCAGGATCGTTACCGGAGAAGCGTGATTTTATGTACAGATGGCCGGGAGCGGGCGCAGGTAGAGAGTATGACTTACACAATTTATATGAACGCCTCCGGCAGATTTTACATGATAAGGGTGCTGAGATGAACCTTGAGGCTGCTGCGTTTTGGAATAATCAACTATTGCTTTTCAATCGGGGAGGTAATATCCTTTTTTTGTTTGACTCTTATGAGCTGTACCAATACTTGGAAGACGGTAAAAATATTCCGAATCCTGAAGTTCGCCAATACAAGCTACCCGAAATCAACGGTATTGAAGCAGGATTTTCAGGCGCTCAATTACTGGCTGGTACTGATCTGGTTGTATTTACCGCTACCATTGAGGATACGGAAGACTGGTATCAGGATGGGGAGATCCTGGGCAGTTTCATCGGCATTCTTGATCTGAATGACCAGCAGAGCAAAGAGTTGGTGTGTAAACAGGTTATGAAAGGCGATAAGCCATACCCTGGCAAATTGGAGTCAATTGTGATTAAAGAGGAAAAGGGTGATCAATTGACTGCCGTGGTTGTGCGAGATAATGATGATGGCACTTCGTCTTTTGTGGAGATGAGGCTCTTTTTTAAAAGGTAGGTGATGTCACTCTCCTTAAGCGACATCACTTCCTGATGCTGTTAACTATACTGCATCAGTCTGTTATCCATACCTCCACTTTTATAGAGTAGTTTTACATTGTCCAGCACTTCGGGTGGCATAATCTCCATGCTTTTAAATATTTCATGGGCAAATTCAACCATAGCTGCACCGTTGGCTGTAATGATACCATTGTCCGTTGTTGCGGGTTCTTTTTGGTATAGTGAAGCCCCCTGGTATGACGGACAGAACTGCCTGATGTATTCGGAATCGTTGTTTGAAGTATGCTTTGATGCATTCAGCAGGCCCATTTCTGCCAATAAGATAGTGGCTCCACAAATCGCAGCAACCTTCCTCTTTTTTTGTTGAAATTCAGTTACTAGTGGAATTATTTCCCTGTTTTTGCCTTCTTCCCATGCCGCTCCTCCGGGAATGATGAGCAACTCATAATCATCAACATTCACTTCATCAGCATTTAGATCCGGGAGTATCTTAAGGCCTCCATTTGAAATGATGGGTTCTCTGTTGATACCAAATGAGTTAACCTCAAAACCTCCGTATTGCCTAAGGCCTGCAATGGCAAGGGCGGGTTCCCAGTCGGCATAGCCGTCAAATAAAAATATGGCACATTTTCGTTTCGTCATGATGTATGCATTAAGTTGATATATTTTCTAACATGATATAAAATTAGATGATGGGATTGACAACGTTATGTCAGTAGGGTCCGATTATTTTTCTTTTTATCCACTGTCTTTAAAAAAACAGTTTAATCAGCAGGGTGTTATATGCTTATAATGGGTTGAGCTATGGATGAATTAGATAATCAGTCGATCACAAGGAGTTCAGGAGCTGGAAATACGGATAAGCCGGTGGTGCTTGTCACGGGTAGCAGCGGATTAATCGGTACAAAAATCATTAAAAAACTGGCCCGAAATTACAGGATCATTGGTTTGGACAGAGTTGGAAACCCTTACCCACCTGTTGAGGCTGAATGTGTTTCATTTGACATCACCTCCGAAGACAGTATCAGAATGGCTATGGAGCGCGTTCGTTATGGCTATGGTAGTAAAATAGCTTCTGTAATTCACCTTGCTGCGTATTACGACTTTAGCGGTAAGCCCAGCCCTATGTACGAAGAAGTAACAGTAAAGGGTACAGAGAAATTTTTACACGAGCTTCAGAATTTTGAAGTAGAGCAGTTTATCTTTTCAAGCACTAATCTGATATACAAGCCCACTGTTCCCGGTCAGAAGATCAACGAAGATTGCCCGATAGAACCACATTGGGATTATCCTGAGTCAAAGGTTGATACGGAGAATTTAATCCGTCATAACCGGGGTAAAATTAAAGCCGTCCTGCTTCGGCTGGCGGGTGTCTATGACGACTACTGCCATTCCTTACCCATTTCACACCAAATACAGAGGATCTATGAGAAGCAGTTTACCAGCCATTTTTATTCTGGTGATGTTACCCACGGCAATGTGTTTTTGCATATGGATGACCTGTTGGTCGCATTGGAGAAAACTGTAAAAAAAAGAGCATCACTGCCCGATGAGGTGGCTATAAATATTGGTGAGCCGGAGACCCCTAGCTATGAAGATCTGCAGATGCAGATCGGATTACTGCTACATGGTGAAGAGTGGGAGACCTACAAGGTGCCCGAATCATTGGCAAAAATAGGATCGTGGGGAATGAATCTGTTTAAAGATTCATTTATAAAACCGTGGATGATAGACCGTGCTGATGATCATTATGAATTCGATGTTTCCCGTGCAAAGGATTTACTTGGATGGGCGCCCGAAAGGAGGCTGCCGGACACCATCCCGGTAATGATAGGAAAGCTGAAGAAAGATCCGGTGAAGTGGTACAAAGAAAATAGGCTTGAGCTACCCGCTAGTCTGGAAAAGCAGGAAAAGAGAAAAAAAACAGATCAAAAGGAACATGCAACTTAAAGTAAAAATATGTCAGGTGTAAGTAACGCAGTTGGAAGAGTTGGTAGTGCCATAGGTAAGGGGCTGATAGCAGGGATAGCAGGTACGGTTGCAATAACTATTGCCCAAATGATAGAAATGAAAATATCGGGCCGTGAGCCGAGTAATGCACCTGTAGAGGTAGGTGGCAAAGTATTGGGCGTTAAGCCCCGGGGAGCAGATAGAAAGAAAAAAGGTGAAAAGAAGTCGGACAAGGAAGCGAACCAGGAGAGATTTGGCCAGTTGATGCATTGGGGCTATGGCACCGGCTGGGGTGTTTGCAGAGGGTTGCTTTCATTGGTTAATATCAAGGGACCTGCAGCCAGCGTTATCCATTTTGGTGCTGTTTGGGGCACCGAATTGGTGATGATCCCCAATATGACCAAGTCACCCCCTGCTACGGAATGGGGAGCCAAAGCATTAAGCAAAGACGCACTTTTGCACCTTGTATATGCGGTAGCTGCCGGAGCAGCATTCGATGCAATTAGCAACGGCAAAGAGTAGGATTGACAAATGGATGAAGGCCAGGTATATTTAACCTTCATCTCTCCTTTTACTCCTTTGGGCCGCATCCATAGCTACTCCAATACCGATTCCCACGGCTACACCTATGGCTGTGCTGTCGAAAGCAGCTCCAAGTGCCAGCCCCAAAGCCGCACCTATGGCAATCCAAAAACCTCGTGGCGTTTTCTTCTTCATTTGCTAAGGTCTTGGTTGTATCAAATATCACCATTGTATTTCAAAACATCCAGTTCGGGGTAATTTTTTATAGTGATTACAACCGATCAAGCGCTGTTGGTGTCTTAAAGTTACAAGCTAATAACTAACCATTTTATAACAAAGATGAAGAGTAAAAGAACAGTGTATCGGCTGCTATACATGATGTTGGCAGTCATGCTTCTTGGCGCCTGTGAACTGGAGAAATCTGAATTTGAGAAGCGAAGAGAACGTGAAGAGGCTGAGATTAAGGATTATTTAAAGGAGCATAATATAAGCGCCATCAGGGATCCAAGCGGGATTTACTATCTGCCATTGAAGGAAAATCCTCAAGGCAAATCTGTAAGTACCAATGATGTGATCTCAATATACTATACCATGCGTACGTTGGAAGGTAAACTGGTAGGGCAAACTACTGACTCTTTGGCCCCGGTTGTGTTTGGCCATAACTTTAAGAGCCTGATACCTTTAGGGCTGGATTATGGAATACACCTGATGAATAAAGGTGAAAAATATCGGTTTTTTATCCCCTCTACAATGGCTTATGGCGATTATGGCGACTCCGACTTCTTTGAGCCAGGTTCAATATTCATCATTGATGTGGAACTGGTTGAAATTCAGACGGAATCGCAGATCAACGAACTTGAAATGGCTGCTATTGAGAATTATATAGACACAGCAGCACTGGAAAATGTGCAGGCCTTTTCGTCCGGGTTGAGGTATAAGCAATTGGAAGAAGGAGCAGGGGTAAAACCTTTGGAACACAGCAGGGTTACGTTCCACTTCGCTCGCAGGTACCTGAACGGTACGCTTATTGAGAAAACGAATACAGGAAACCCCGTGAGCGTTCAATTGAGCAGCGGGGTAGTTCCGGGTCTTAAGGAGGGTTTGCTTCAGATGAAGAAGGGAGGTAAGGCCCTCCTGATCATGCCTTCAAAAATTGCCTTTGGAGAAAGTATTCAGGTACTGCCTACAACCATTAGGGAAGAATTGATCAAAGACCATATTATTGTTACCAAAGCACAGCCGTACTCTCCGCTGATCTATGAGGTAGCGTTGGTAGATGTGGGAAATTAATACGTGAATAAAATAGGTTTAGGTTGCCTGCTGTTGAAAAACGGCAGGCATTTTTTATTACATTTTTCCTGATCCGTTGTTAAGAACTTAAGGGAAAGCTTAGTTTTCCATTTTGAACATTAAAGTAAATAAAATTATGGCGGAGAAAGGAATAAATAATAAAGTAACAAAATCTGTTACCATTAATATTGACAGAGAGGAGGCTTTTGATATTTTCATTACGCACTTCTCTGTGTGGTGGCCCTCAGCTTATACCTGGAGCGGGGATGTGCTGAAGGAGATCGTTATAGAGCCGAAAGTGGACGGCCGTTGCTATGAGCGCGGACCTTTTGACTTTTCATGTGACTGGGGTAGGGTGCTTAGCTTCGACCCACCGGGATCATTAGCTTTTACATGGCAGATCAGTCCCTCTCGAGAGCCGGTACCTGATCCATCAAAAGCCAGTGAGGTGGAGGTATCATTTGTGTCTGATAATGCAGCCAGTACTCAATTGGTTCTGGAACATCGTGCCTTTCACAAACATGGTGAAGGCTGGGAAAGCTATCTTGAAGCTATGGATTCAAAGCAGGGATGGCAATGGGTACTCGAGCAATATCAGGAATACGTTGTAAACATGCGAAGGAATTGAGAATTGTAACGCTGAGTACATGGTATACACAATCCATTAATGGAATGTTATGATTTTTATATGGCATGTGGTATCTTAGAAAGTTTAGAAAATGAGGCATTTTGTTATAAAATTTGGATGGCGTTAATTGAAATCTGATATGGATATGGAATTAATGAATGAACCTTATGCTAAGGTTTTGTATGACAGAGAAAGACAGATAGGGAAAATAATTTGGTCGGGGAATCCCACAACAGAACAATATAAAAAGCCTTTTGAAATATTGCTCGATTGGGCATCAAAGGGCCATCCCGTGCCTCGTTTCCTTTCGGATACACGTGATCAGGGAGTGGTGTCACCGGAAAACCGTAAATGGTTCGAGAAGGAGATGGTTCCTGCGGCCATGGCAGCCGGCTTAAGAAGGTCGGCTGCCATTACAGGCGGCAATGTTTTTAAACGATATTATTTAAATATGATCCTTTCGGCAGTTAATAAATTCAACATGCCCTTTAAGATCTTCCCGGACGAGGAGAGCGCAGTTAAGTTTTTAATGGATGGATGATATCTGGCGCTGCCGATAGGAATAACCGGGGTTAAAACTTCAGGATAAACTCCTGAAGGTTGACGGACCTTTCCAGTGCGAGCTTCTTGCGAAGCCTGTAGCGGGCTATCTCAACCCCCCGAACAGAGATATTTAGCAGGTGTGCTATTTCTTTGGTTGACAAATTCATTCTCAGGTAGGCGCTTAGCTTCATTTCCTGCGGGCTAAGGTCCGGATACTGTGCTTTAAAGCGGTTTGTGAAGTCTCCATGCACCTGGTCGAAGTGAAAGGCAAAGTGCTCCCAGTCATCATCTTGCGAAATGTTTTTGTCAATAGTATAGATGATCTTTTTGAGCTCTTTCTTCACTTCCTGATTTTTACTGCGTTTCGAGATACTACCCAGATTTCCTTTGATACTCGATATAAAGCCGTTCTTGTTGATCAGGTGCATAGTAGAGGTGGCCAACTGCTTGTTTTTATTTTCTATTTCATTCTGTAACTTTTCAGTTTTTAAGCGTTGTATCTCTTCCTCTGATTTGCGGGTGATGGATTCTATTTCATATTCCTTGGCATTTAACTCCCTTTTCTGCTTAATGGTTAACAGCTTGCGTTCCTTTTTATGTTTTTTGTCAAACAGGTAAAAAGAAACAAAGAGTGAAACAAATACAAGCGAACCATAACCTGTGTAGGCCATATTGGTGCGATACCATGGAGCCTGGATCACAAATTCGTAAGACGCCTGCTCACTTACCCTGTCGTAGATGTTTTTTGCCCTTACATGAAAAATATATTTGCCTTCAGGCAAGTTGGTGTACTCTTTATCTTTTTTTGGTGACCAGTTGCTCCATCCTTTCTCAGCGTTTTCAAGCCAATATTGATATTCGGTCTTTTCAAAGCCATCAATAAAAGAAGCACTGAAGGAAAATTGTATGGAATTGTGTTGGTAAGGGATCTCCTTCACATATGATTTTGGTTGACGGCTACTTATTTGCCCGTTTTCAATATAAAATCCGCTGAACAACTGTATGGTCGAATCACCCTTGATACTTACCTCTCTGATCAGCGTATGGAAGGTGGGCTCTTCAACATCAACTTTATCTGCCTGGTATAAAATAAAGCCTTCTTTGGCTCCATATAGCACCTGATTGGCACTAAGTATCGACACATTTTGCAGGTCGTCATTAAGCATATCCTTGAGTTTATTGAACATGCTCGATCTCTTTTGAAATTCACCACTGGCATTTTTTTGAAGTACACCAATATCGTTTAACGTTATATAGTAAATGTTTTGAAATGGGTCCTCCGCCATGGCTATCACCGGGTCATTATCGAAAAAACCCTTAAAGAATTCGTCAAGCACAAAAGTATCGGTGGCATTATTGTAGCGATATATTTTGTTTTGAGTAGTAAAGATCAGTCTGTTTCTGACCCTGAAGACATTGATCAGCAGGTTGGATGGCAAGCCGGACCCTTCTCCATAGTATCTGACAGACTTCACGGAATCCAGATCTTCGCTGAGTTCCAGTCGGTAAACACCTTTATAGCCATGGGTCATCCAGATCTGGCCATTTTCATCCTGCTCCATGACTCTTGATGACTCACTAAAGCCTTTGATCTTATGCTGGAAAACAATATTACCATCAACTTCCTTATGAAGCAGCAAACCTTTGTAGGTGCCCTCAATAAGGTATTCTGGATGATCCTTTAACCTGAGGAAAGTCCATGCTCCAAGGATATCAGAAAACTGATGTGCTTCGCTGTGGTTGAGTTGAAAGGCACCATGATGATGTCCTAAAAGAAGGTGTTTTTTTATTTTATTAATGGCATAGACCTGTCCTTCGGTATTCTTAACGAACTGGAAATTCTGTGATGTTCTGTCAGTAATATCTTTAAAGTACAGGCCATTATTGGTACCCAGGTATAACCTTTCATTATCCAGGAATCCATCGTAGCCGGTACCTGGCAGTCCAACCTGTTCATTAATGTAGGTAAAAGGCATGCCTAACTCGATAAAACTTAATCCGTTGTTATGCCCAAGCCACAGGTTGTGCTGTGCGTCTTCGAAAAGGCTCAGTACAGTGCGGTTATTGAGGCCCCTGGTCTTGTTTAGGTGGAGGAGTATCTCCCCATCGGGTGATAGAATAAACACACCGTTACTTTGGGTGCCAATGGCATAGTTGCCATTCCTTAGCCGTAAGGCACAATTGATGGAGGAATGAATAAAAGTGTCATGGTTTGCTCTATTCCAAACCAGAAAATCAGTTCCGTTATAAACATATACTCCATGGTGAAGCGTACTTATCCATAGTTCGTTGTTGGGCAGATTGATCACTCCCGTTACTGTCTTTCCCTTTAGGAAGGAGCTGTTATTGATCTGCTTTAATTCATTGCCGCTGAGATAGGCCAACCCTTCCTCCAATTGGTTGACATATAATTGGTGATTGCTGTAGAAAAAGTTTTCAGGAGCATATTCGGGATCGACCACCTCTATTTCACCGGATGAATTATATATAAAAATTTGCCTGAAAGTACAAAATAATAATCTGTCACCATCTTTAAAAATACGCCACGTTTCATCAAAATTTCGGTACTGCCGGGGTAGGCTGTCTGCAAGCGAGGTATATACCAACTTGCCCTGATCGTCTGGGAACAGGTATCCAAAATCACCCTGGCTGGCAACATATATTTTGCCGTCTGTGTCTATAAACACATGCCTGACCTTCGTGCCGGTGAGTGGGGTGTGTATCTTCCATGAGGAGCCGTCAAATTCCAGTACGCCAAAATTATTGGCAACATATATTAGTCCATATTTATTTTGAGCTATCGACCAGTTCTGTATCCCACCGCCATATTCCCGGGTTGAATAATACCGTACAAAAGGGAGCCCCAGATTATAATCCTGAGCTAATAAATCTAACCAAAGACTGCATAAAGCAACTACGAGTAGTATAGATCTTTTCATTGCATTTAATAGTGGTCTAAAGCTAAAGATAATTAAATATTGATGTATTGTGAACTCATTGATGAAGTAATTGTACAATCAATTGGTTTAAGTGACAGATGTGTCATTTTAGGCAAATAAGGCAATTTTATGTTATTGATGATGTGTTTTTGAATAGTCGTAAAAAGCACGATGATGTATTTATGATGTATTATCTTTTTTGCCATTCCGGCCTATAAGTCCCTCCTTGATCCACGGTTTGGAAACGATTGCATTTCCAATAATTAAACAACCTAATTTCTTATGATGAAAATTTTACTGACCATGCTCACATTACTGCTCTCGACCGGGTTGTATGCCCAATCGAAAGTTACAGGTAAAGTGACAGACGAAACCGGAGAACCTTTGCCAGGGGTAAACGTTCTCGTGCGGGGTACTACACAAGGTACGGTTACTGATATTAATGGTAGCTATAGTATCGAGGTATCCGAAGATGGAATTCTGCTTTTTAGCTTTATTGGCTATGTTACTGAAGAGATCAGGCCCGGCTCACGCACGGTGGTCGATCTTCAGCTTACCCCTGATGTAACTGCTCTTCAGGAGGTAATTGTTGTGGGATATGGCACCTCAACAAAAAAGGAACTTACAGGAGCAGTTTCTGCGGTGTCCAGCGATGACATTCAAGCCCTTAATCCTCAACGGATCGAGCAGGCGCTTCAAGGCCAGGTAGCAGGGGTAAATATTACCTCTGCTTCGGGCTCACCGGGTGGGGCATTAAACATCCGCATCCGAGGGCTCTCCACCAATGGAGATAATGCGCCCCTTATCCTTGTTGATGGGGTACCATACTCAGCGGATGGACTAAATGCTCTTAATCCGTCTGACATAGAGTCGGTCAATGTGCTGAAGGATGCTACAGCCGGTATTTATGGGGTAAGAGCTGCCAACGGTGTGATCATGATCACTACCAAAAAAGGAAAGCTTAACAGCCAGCCTACTTTTGAGGTAAGTGGCTACTATGGTATGCAGGAAGCAGCCAATAAACTCGACCTGCTCACAGCCAGAGAATATGCGATCCTCAAAAACGAAGCTTATGCAGCAGGAGGAAATACACCTCCCTTTAATAATGTCAATTTAGGTGAAGGCACAGATTGGCAGGGTGAAGTTTTTGAACGAGCGCCAATTCAGAACTACAGTATGACTGTAAGTGGTGGTAGTGAAAAGACCAGCTATTCCATCGGAGGTTCTTTCCTCGATCAGGAGGGGATTGTAGGTGGCGACAAAGCGGCTTTCAGAAGGTACAATGGCCGGTTGAACTTTATAACTGAGCTGGCTCCGAAAGTGAAGCTGGAAAATGTGCTCCTCTATACCAACGAAAACCGTAGTACGCTTCCTGAAAACGTTATTTCCTCAGTGTTATACAACGCCATCAATGCGGCTCCTACTGCCTCAGTGATGACTAACGGTAGATTTACCTACCTGGAAGAGGTAAACGACATCATCAACCCGATGGCACAGATGGCTAACTCATTTAACGAAACTGCAGTGAATAAACTTGTCGGGAAACAGGAATTGACTTATGATATCAACAATGACTTTAAAGTTACAGGCAGAGCGGGTTATAACTATGCTATTGTAGATTTCAAAGCCTTTTCGCCCTTGGTGTATTATGGCTCGGGGAAGGCCCAAAATACCGCCCTCAATGCAGCCCTTCAGCCCAATACCACAAAAATTGCTGAAGGAGTAGAAATTCCCATAAACAATAGTGTTACAGAGAGCCGCACTACCTATTTTAACTATAACCTGGAGGCCTTCCTAAACTACAGCCATACCTTCGGAGAGGTACATGGGGTGAAAGCGACCTTAGGAGCGTCTTTGTTTGAGGATAGTGGAGAGAACCTGACTGGAGTCGGCTATAATGTGCCCTACAATTCCAACGATTTTGCAGATATCTCTGCAACGGATGGTACAGACCTGCTCAACAACACCTCTTCTTTTCAGTTTCAGAGCAGACTGCAGTCATACTTTATCCGGGCCGAATATGGTTTTAATGAAAGGTATCTGCTGTCAGCTATCCTAAGAAGAGATGCCTCTTCACGATTTGGAGAAAACAACAGGGCCGGTTATTTTCCTGCTGTTTCTGCTGCCTGGGTGGCTTCTGATGAGAGCTTCTTCGACTTTGGGTTCTTCCAGTTTGCCAAAGTACGGGCCAGCTACGGTGTCTCCGGCAACGACCGCATAGGTGATTTCCGTTACCGTGGTCTGCTAAACGGAGAAGGCGTATACCCTTTTGATGATCAGTTGGTGACAGGTGTGGCGCTGGGAACTCTCGGAAACCAGGATCTGAAGTGGGAGACTACGCACCAGGCCAATTTTGGTGTGGATCTGACTGTTCTTGATGGTAAGATAGACATCAGCGCGGATTATTATATCAAAACTACGAAAGATTTGCTGTTTCAGCCTGATGTATCAGGCGTTGTGGGTGCATATGGAGCAGGCAGCAGCCCTCCGTATATCAATGCCGGTACGGTGCGCAACAAAGGATTTGAATTCCTGCTGAGCTACAATACCAAAATAGCCAGGGATGTTGATTTTAATGTTACCTATAACCTTACCACCATTAATAATGAAGTAATAGAACTTCCTCAGGGTGTAGACTTTTTTGAATTCGGAGCATTTGGAGTCGGTGGCGCTACTGCTACCCGCATGGAAGTGGGCTATCCCATTGGCTATTTCTTTGGCTACGAAACCGATGGTGTTTACCAGTCGTCTGAGGAAGTGTCTAACAGAGGGGTAACACAAGATGGAGCTCAGGCGGGTGACCTTCGATATGTGGACCAAAACGGAGATGACGTCATTAATTTTAGCAATGATACCGATAGAACGATCATAGGTTCACCTATTCCGGACTATATCATGGGCTTAAATCTGGGGTTAAGGTTTAAAGGAGTTGACTTTTCCGCGAATATCTACTCATCAATAGGAAACGACATCCTCAGAAACTATGAACGTCAGCAACCTTTGGCCAACTTGCTGGCTTACAGGATGGATCGCTGGACAGGCCCCGGCTCTACCAATGAGCATCCACGACTTACTACTGCGGCTAATAACAATGCAGTAATTTCCGACTACTATGTGGAGGATGGATCTTTTGTGAGGCTGAAGAACGTTCAATTGGGCTACACATTGCCACAGCAACTTGTTGAAAAGATCGGAGCCACCCGGTTCAGGATATATGTGGCAGCCAATAACCTCTACACGCTTACAAAATACATGGGCTATGATCCTGATTTCTCATCGGGCGACCCTGTAGCTTCCGGTATAGACTATGGCTTCTACCCGCAGCCAAGGACTTATATGGTTGGTGTAAACTTAACTTTCTAAGCAGATGAAAAATTTATTTAAAACAACAATAATGTTACTGATCTGCATGGTGGCTTCATTTAGCTGTGAAGACTATGTAGATATAGAACCAAAGTACACCCGGGATGCGGATAACTTCTTTAAAGCTCCCGAAGATTATGATAAAGCATTGACAGCAGCATACGACCTGCTTCAGACTTCCTACCTGAGCTTGTGGATTGGCGAAATTGCTTCTGACAATGCCATAGCCGGAGGTGAGAGCGTTACCGACAGCGAAGGTCTGCATCAAATTGATGCGATGACCCATGGCGGAGTAAATGCCGAGCTGAGAAGCATCTGGAGATGGATGTACGCAGGTATTACCAGAGCCAATTTTATTTTCGAAAATAAGGATAATATCGATTTCGCAGGTAAAGAAAGAGTACTTGGTGAAGCAGCATTTCTGAGAGCCTATTACTATTTCGAGTTGGTGAAATTTTTCGGAGATGTGCCGCTGGTGGTAGATAAACGATTAAGTAGTGATGATGTATCTGGCCTTAGCAGGAAACCGGCAGCAGAGGTATACGACCAGATAGAAGCAGATCTGACTTATGCCGCCAGTGTGTTGGATTGGACATCTCCAGTAAGAGGGCGGGTTACAAAAGGAGCTGCATTATCCCTTTTAGGTAAGGCCCACCTCTATCAGAACGAATTTGTCGAAGCGGCAGGGGCATTGGATCAGGTGATCAATGAGGGTCCATATGGTCTGTTTGATGATTTTGGTACACTGTTCCGGCTAGATAATGAGCATAACTCAGAAGTGGTTTTCGATGTACAATATGTAGCACTGGAAGGAGGAAGTTATGGTTGCTTTGTTTGCCTTGAAGGACATGCCGCTGTTGGCTTCCATGGTATCAGAGGATATAACGGCCCTATCTACGCAGATGGTAATAGTTATAATCTGCCGACACAGGACCTTGTTGATGAATTTGAAGTTGGTGACCCCCGATTGGAAGCATCAGTGCTTGATATCGAGGCTTTTATTGCTAATCAGGAGAATCCCGATGAAATCAGCTATGTAAAAGGTGCAGGTGGACACACAGG
This sequence comes from Fulvivirga imtechensis AK7, assembly GCF_000331535.1. GTDB lineage: Bacteria > Bacteroidota > Bacteroidia > Cytophagales > Cyclobacteriaceae > Fulvivirga > Fulvivirga imtechensis. The sequence goes on from NZ_AMZN01000051.1 coordinate 33,002, forward strand.
ATACTACAACAATAAATACCTTAAACGACAGGATGAATTGGGCCTGCCGGATACTGACCTTACCAGTCCTTTGAACTATGTGGCTATTCGCTATGCTGATGTACTTTTAATGGCTGCGGAAGCTCATAATAGAAAGGCAGCATCTGATGATGCAACCGCCCGTTTGTATCTCAATGAAGTCAGAGATCGTGTGGATATGCCAGCCGTAAATGCTACCGGAGCAGCGTTGACAGAAGCCATATACCACGAGCGCAGGGTTGAGCTGTCAGGAGAGGGGCATCGCTTCTTCGACCTGGTAAGAACCGGTAGAGCTGCCAATGAAATTGAAGGTTTCAAGAGCAATAAAAATGAGCTATTCCCAATACCTCAGGACGAAATAGATCTTGCAGGTGCCGGATGGGCTCAAAATAAAGGGTATTAAAAAATATGAATATGAAAAATTTAAGTAAATATTTCATGATACTGTTCGCACTTGCGCTTAACGCTTGTGTGGAAGAGTATGAGCTGGATGCTCCTCCTGCAGAGGGCGAGGCAGTGTTTACCAGCCAGCCACAAGGAGGTAGCCCCAATTATGTTGATTTCTCCAATAGCTCCTCGGCCTTTTTAAAGAAGTGGGACTTTGGAAATGGGGCAACTGCAGAAGGTGATAATGTTACGGCATATTACCCTTTTAAGGGCGAGTATACTGTTACACTAACTATTTATACCGGTGGGGGTTCTGTGAGTACATCCGAGAGTGTTACCATAAACGAGACCGATCCGGAAATATGTAATGTAGAGCTGTTGCAGTTGCTGACAGGTGGTTGTGGTTTTCCTGAGGGTAAAACCTGGGTGATCGATGCCGGTAGAGCAGGGCATTTTGGTGTAGGACCGGCAACAGCCGCTGTGGGTGGACCTACCTATACCCCCGATTGGTACGCTGCGGCCGCTAACGAAAAAGAAGGTGGGGGGATGTATGATGACGAATTCACCTTTTTTCTGAACCAATCGAAATTTGTGCAGGAAACAAACGGGAATGTTTACCTGAATGGGGCACAAGCACCCAACTTTGCGGGAGCTACAGAGGCATCAGTGGGAGATTTTACCGCTCCTTATAACGCTCCTGAGAACATGAATTATGCCATTAGTGAAGACGGTGATGGCAATAAGTTTATCAATATTACCAACGGAGGATTTATCGGTTATGCCACTGGTGTGAGTCAATATCAGATACTATCCATTACGGAAGATGAGATGTTCATAAGATTCAGAGATGCTGCCAGCGCCAATCTGGCCTGGTATCACCGACTGATCAGGAAGGGGTATTCTCCTGAGCCACCACTGTCACCTGCCACTTCAAGTTTGCCTATTGATTTCGAAGGTGATGTGCCTCCCTTCAATGGTTTTGGAGGATCAACATATCAGGTAATAGATAATCCTGACGCTTCCGGTATCAACGCCAGTGCTAAAGTAGGAGAGTATGTGAAAGGCCTGGATGGTAACTGGGCAGGTATCGAGACTACGTTGGATGGTAAAATCGATTTCTCGACTCATAAGTTTATCAAGTACAAAGTCTACTCTCCGGTGACAGGCAGAGCATTATTTAAACTTGAGTCTGTTGATGGTACTGCCACTGCCCTAGAGGTATTTGCCGATGTCACAAAAACCAACGAGTGGGAAGAGTTGACTTTTGACTTTTCGGCAGCAGCTTCTGATACCTATGATAAAATAGCCATGTTCCTGGATTTTGATAACAACAATGGAGGCACATTTTATATTGACGATATCCGCCAGGCAACACCTCCGGTAGCGCTGCCTGTTGATTTTGAATCTCAGGAGCCAGTGTTTAGCACATTTGGAGGCAGCTCTTACACCGTGGTGGATAATCCTGATCCTTCAGGTATCAACACCAGTGCCAGGGTGGCTGAGACTGTTCACGGGGGAGAAACCTGGGCGGGACTTTTTGTAGACCTGGATGAACCATTAGACCTGAGCACGCAGACCACTATATCGATAAAGGTTTATGCTCCTCAGACAGGTACTTTCCGGTTAAAGTTGGAGAATATATCGGATAATACCGACTTCTATGAGGTGGACGCGGATGTAACTACTGCCGATACCTGGGTAGAGGTACAATTCGATGTATCACCTGCGGCTACAGATACCTATGCCCGTGTGGTGGTATTCCCGGGGTGGAATGTTTCCAATGCAGGTACGTTCTATTTTGATGATATCAGCCAACAGTAAATAAAAACAAAAGTTGTTGTCATAAAATATTAAGTGGGTTTAGTTAACCACAGAGGTCTCAGAGATGATCAGAGTTAACAGAGAAAGTCTCTCCGAAGTCTTTGACTGGCCTCTGTGGCCAACCTTTCAGGCAGTACTTTACTTATAGAAAATCCATAATATGAAAAAAAGTTTAATAGCCGTATTACTGTTCCTTTTTGCTTCAGCATGTGGGGAGGACAAACCTACGGAAGAGTTGGTGCCACCTTCCAATCTGGTGGTCACAGTGGAAGCGAATAATGAGGGGTCAGGTTTAGTGACGTTCCATGCATCGGCAGATAATACCAACTACTACAGCTACTATTTCGGAGAAGGCAACGGTGGCGATGAGCCCATAATCTCAAATGATGGAAAGGCTGCCTTCACCTATTCAGTTTCCGGCACCTATGTGGTGACTGTTCAGGCACATGCTACAGCAGAAGTATTTGTGAGTGTGGAAAAAGAGGTAGTAGTAGAAGTGGAGGAAAAAAGTGACGATATACCCGCCACAGGTTACACCACCCCTGAGAGCTATGAAGGTATGGACCTGGTATGGCAGGATGAGTTTAATGGCAGTGGCATCAGTTCAGATTGGACATTCGAGATAGGTACCGGTAGTAACGGGTGGGGAAATAATGAACTCCAATACTACAGGCAGGAAAATACGGAAGTTCGCGATGGCTACCTGATCATTACAGCCAAAAAAGAGTCATTTCAGGGGCAGGAATATACCTCTTCAAGGATCATTACCAAAGATAAGCAGACCTTTCAATATGGGAGGATCGATATACGTGCTGCATTACCAAAGGGGAAGGGCATCTGGCCTGCGCTATGGATGTTGGGGTCAGACTTTAGCACAGTAGGCTGGCCAGCTTGCGGAGAGATAGATATTATGGAGATGATAGGGGGTACAGGAAAGGATAACACCGTTCATGGTACAGTTCACTGGCAAAATGCAGGCGAATATGCCAGCTATGGTGGTCACTACACCTTAAGTTCAGGCATTTTGGCGGATGAGTTTCATGTGTTTACTATTATATGGGATGCCTCCAGCATCACCTGGTACATAGATGATATTAAGTATCATGAAATAGATATCACTCCCGCTGAACTCAGTGAATTCAGGAATGATTTCTTCTTTATTTTTAACGTGGCTGTTGGTGGTAACTGGCCTGGAAGCCCTGACGATTCTACTACATTTCCCCAGCGTATGGTGGTAGATTACGTAAGAGTATTTCAGGACCAATAGTTTCAATGCCGGGGCAGGTGTGCCGAGGCTTTTGTCACTGCCTGCTAAAAAAATAACCTCCAATAATGTTGCGGCATGCCTTCCAGTGAAAGAGTCTGAGGGGTTGGACTGGTTTCATTGGTTGGCGTGCTGCCAACTGTTTTATTTTCTTAGAACCTTTTAAATTACTTGATGTGAAAAAAATACCACTCTTTTTTATTAGCTTCATTTTCTACGGATGTCTGACAGAAGGAAATCGAAATCAACCTCAAACCTATGAAAATCCGAAAATAGAAGCCTTAATCCGGCAAATGACCCTGGAAGAAAAGGTAGGACAACTGAATTTCTATGTAGGTGACCTTTTCAATACGGGCCCAACAGTGCGAACAACAGAATCTGATAAGTTTGATCAACTGATCCGGGAGGGAAAATTAACCGGTTTGTTCAATGTCCATGGAGCCGCATACACCGGTCGCCTTCAAAAAATAGCTGTTGAGGAGTCTCGGTTAGGTATACCACTACTTTTTGGCGCAGATGTGATCCATGGCTTCAAAACGGTATTCCCTATTCCTTTGGCATCAGCCGCCAGTTGGGATTTGGAGGCTATAGAAAAGGCCGAGCGGGTAGCAGCTATCGAATCAACTGCGGCAGGCATCAACTTTAACTTCGCCCCTATGGTGGATATATCCCGGGATCCGCGATGGGGACGTATTGCAGAAGGTGCAGGGGAGGACCCTTTTCTGGGGTCAGAAGTAGCCAAAGCCCGTGTGCGAGGTTTTCAGGAACAATCACTCACAGACCCACAAACTATGGCAGCATGTGTGAAGCACTTTGCTGCTTATGGCGCTCCGGACGGAGGACGCGACTACAATACTGTGGATATGTCAGAACGTCTGTTGCGCGAGATGTACCTGCCACCATACAAGGCGGGCATAGATGCAGGTGCAGCTACCATCATGACGTCATTTAACGAGTTGAATGGCATTGCGGCTTCGGGAAGCCAGTTTCTGCTCAGAGACATTTTACGAAAAGAGTGGGGCTTCAAAGGTATGGTGGTTTCCGATTGGCAGTCTGTTAATGAAATGGTGGCCCATGGAAATGCCGCCAACAATGCGGAGGCAGCCATGATGGCGTTGAAAGCCGGAGTAGACATGGATATGATGGGCGATGTCTACCTTGAGGAGGTACCCCGGCTGGTTAACGAAGGAAAGCTGGATATTAAGTTTGTTGATGAGGCAGTCCGAAACGTTCTTAAGCTAAAATATGACCTGGGATTGTTTGATGACCCTTACCGCTACAGTGATACAATACGGGAAAAGAATAATATCCGGGCAGTGGAACACCTGGAGGCTGCCCGTGATGTGGCTAAAAAGTCGATTGTATTGCTTAAAAATAAAGAAAAGTTACTTCCATTGAAAAAAAGTATTGGGACTATTGCAGTTATTGGTCCTCTTGCTGACAATCAGGCCGATATGAATGGTACATGGTCTTTTTTTGGTGAAGCACAACACCCCATAACCTTCCTGCAGGGTATAAAAGATGCCGTGAGTGGCCAGTCAAGGGTGCTTTATGCTGAAGGCTGCAATTTGTACGATCGCAGCAAAGATAAATTTGCTGAAGCTGTAAATATTGCAAAAAAAGCAGATGTGGTAATTCTTGCAGTGGGTGAGAGTGCTGTGATGAATGGCGAAGCAGGATCAAGATCAGATATACGGCTACCAGGGATACAGCCTGAACTGGTGATGGAAATTGCAAAAACCGGGAAGCCTGTTGTCGCATTGGTAATGAGTGGCAGACCACTTGACCTGAGCTGGTTGGATGAAAACATACCGGCTATTTTAGAAGTCTGGACGCTAGGTTCAGAAGCGGGTAATGCAGCGGCTGACGTGTTGTTTGGTGACTACAATCCATCGGGAAAGCTGCCCGTAACATTTCCGCGCAACGTAGGGCAGGTACCCATTTACTATAATCATAAGAATACCGGCCGCCCATACGAGGGAGATTATTCCGAACCGCTGAGCGAGCGTATCTACAGGTCCAAGTATCGCGATGTACAAAACTCACCGCTCTACCCGTTTGGTTATGGCTTGAGCTATTCTACTTTCGAATATTCTGATATTACACTAAGTGCTGATACGTTAAATGCAGGTGAAAGCATAACAGCTTCTGTTAGCATAACCAATGAAGGGCCTTATGATGGAGAGGAAGTAGTGCAGCTTTACATCCGCGATCTTGTGGGTAGCGTTACCAGGCCTGTAAAGGAATTGAAGGGTTTTAAGAAGCTGATGATCAAAAACGGAGAGACCGTGAAAGTTGACTTTACGCTTTCATCCGATGACCTGTCATTTTACAGGCATGATATGACTTACGGAATTGAGCCGGGTGATTTTCAAATTTTCATCGGATCTGACTCGAAAAATGTAAAAGAACAGCATTTTGTTTTGAAAAATTAAAATTTTATGAAATCTTTATTTTTTGTTGTGCTCCTAAGCCTTTCTTTTGTGGTGTCGGCTGAGGGACAAACCGGGCAGTTGATCTGGAGTGACGAATTCAATTACGAAGGAAAGCCCGATACTGCCAGGTGGGGATTTGAAATGGGTGACGGGTGTCCAACGATTTGTGGATGGGGCAATAATGAGCTCCAATATTATACGGATGATGAGAAGAATGTACGTGTAGAAGATGGTAAGCTGATTATAGAGGCCCATCGGGAGGAAAATATGCCTTATGCATATTCATCGTCTAAAGTGGTAAGCACCGGCAAGGGCGATTGGAAGTATGGCTATATTGAAGTAAGGGCAAAGCTACCCTATGGAAAAGGCACATGGCCGGCAATATGGATGTTGCCAACGCTGGACCGGAAGCTAGACTGGCCAATGGATGGCGAGATCGATATTATGGAGCATGTAGGGTATAATATGGGTACCGTTTACGGTACTATACATACCGGAAAATATAATCATCGAATTGGTACGCAAAAATCAGACAGTGTGGAGATTGCCAACATCCATAAGGATTTTCATGTGTATGCAATAGACTGGGGGCCGGAGCATATTAGCTGGTTTGTAGACGGTGAGAAATTCTATACGGTCTATAAGAATGGTGATAACAGGGACGGCTGGCCATTTGATAGCAAGTTTCACCTTATACTCAACATAGCAGTTGGCGGTGACTGGGGTGGGAAATATGGAGTGGACAACTCTATATGGCCTCAGAGAATGGAAATTGATTATATTCGAGTGTATGAAAATTGAATTTTAATCTCCTCATAATAAGAGGATTACATAACAACTAACCACAAAATTTGAAACTATGAATGAAATTGCAAAACCGGGAAGCTATAAGCGCTTTATCTTAGGGATAACCGTTGTAGCCACTCTTGGAGGTCTTTTGTTTGGTTATGATACGGGAGTTATCGGAGGTTCTCAACTGTACTTTACCGAATATTTTAGCTTTTCAAAAGCCGAGCAGGGGTGGGCTGTGAGTAGTGCCCTGTACGGATGTCTCCTTGGTGCTCTTTTTGCCGGATATTTAAGCTCCCGGTTTAGTCGAAAGTACTCGCTTATATTATCGGGGTTCCTTTTTGCCATTTCAGCTTGGGGATCAGGGATTCCTGATTCATTAACTGTGTTAGTGATCTTCAGAATAATAGGAGGTATCGGTGTGGGTATAGCTTCTATGACGGCGCCAATGTACATCGCGGAGGTAGCCCCTCCAAAGGAGCGGGGAAGGCTGGTGTCTTATTATCAGTTGGCCATTGTTATTGGGTTTTTTGTTGTGTTCCTGGCAACCTATTTCATTGGTGGTGGTGATACTTCTCAACTTGGTCCGGGCGAAATTGAAGAGCTACATGATTACAATGTTTCCAGGGGATGGAGAGTGATGTTCTGGTCGGAATTAATACCCGCACTGGCGTTCTTCATACTTCTTTTCTTTGTTCCTCATACCCCACGTTGGCTCATGATGAAAGGACGCGATGAAGAAGCTAAAGTTGTACTTGCCAAAGTTACATCCTCACCGGCAGAAGCAGAACGTGAATATAAAGAGATCAAAGAGTCACTTTTTAGAGAAACCAAGGTAGAGAAGGTTTCTGTTTTTTCGAAAAGTATGAGACTTGTGCTTTTCATTGGTATTACACTTTCAATATTGCAACAGGTGACGGGTATTAATGCTATATTATACTATGGTGCCGAAATTTTCAGTAACGCACTTGGCTACGGCCCTGAGGACGCACTTAAGCAACAGATATTGTTAGGGGCAGTCAACCTGGTGTTCACCTTTGTAGCTATCTACCAGGTGGATAAATGGGGCAGAAAGCCATTGCTTATCCTGGGTACCACCGGTATGTTCGTTGGTATTGGCACATTGGGGGTTTCCATTTACCTCAACCAACTGGGGTTAATATCGCTAATTGGCATGCTTACTTTTATCGGTTCATTTGCACTGTCAATGGGACCTGTTACCTGGGTGTTGCTTTCTGAAATATTCCCTAATAAGGTAAGAAGCGCGGCCATGTCAATAGCGGTTGCAGCACAATGGCTGTTTAATGCTATTGTAGCTAACACCTTCCCGATAATTAATGGCAGTGAGGTCAACAGCGATATTTTTAATGGCGCGTTGCCTTATTTTATTTTTGCCACTTTGTGTATTGTAACAATACTATTTACCTGGAGAATGATACCCGAAACCAAAGGAAAGACCCTGGAAGAAATGGATGGGCTTTGGTTGAAACATTAATAAAATTTTTCCCGTTTTCACCTTATTTATGTACGTTTACCGTGCAGGAAGGTGTCCTAAAAAAGAAGTCATCCTCAGCTTTGCGAAGGATCTTACTAAGAACACAGCGAATGCATCCATCTTAGTGGGATCCTTCCTTACGGCAGGATGATTTTTTTGTTTATTTTGACAGTTTCTCTATAAAAACATCCATTATGAAAAAATCAATATTAACCGCTGGCTGCTTTTTGATCGGCATTATAGCACTGGCGCAGTCGACAGATATCGAAAAGGTAAAGGCCACTGTGGATAAACAGGATATTAAGAACCACATCTATTATCTGGCGTCTGATGAGCTCAAGGGGCGTGAAACAGGTACGCCGGGAATTGAAAAGGCTGCGGATTATATCGCTGATAAGTTCAAAGCATATGGTGTGCAGCCGGTGAAAGGAGCTGAAGAAGGATATTTTCAACATGTGAAGCTGAAGAATGTCACTGTCCCTACATCTATAAAAGCATCTATTGGTAGCACAGACTTTGCTAAGGAGAACCTTGCGCTGTTAAAGGGAGACAACATAGTAACAGCCGGACAAGCAGTATTTCTGAACTATGGAACTGCGGAGGATTTTGAAGGAAAGCATGTGGAAGGGAAAGTCGTGGTTACCTATGCAGGTGGACCTGATCAGACAGACCCGGGCAGTTTGTTTAAACTGGCACTTCAAAAAAGAGGACTGGCTCAAAAAGCTGGCGCACTGGCCTTGTTAGAGATACACGAATTCAACCCACAGTACTGGAGTTCGGTGAGTGGATACCTCAATCATGAAAAAATGACGATCTTTAATGGAAGTGAGGAGGAAGATGGTTTGGCTCATCTATGGGTCAATGATACTTCCAAAATGCTCACAACATTAAAGGTGGGAGAAAATTTGAAAGTGAAGTTAACAGTGAATGGTATTGATAACAAGACGCTGACTTCACGAAATGTGGTGGGTATGGTTGAAGGTACAGATCCCAAATTGAAAAAGGAATTCATTATTTATTCTGCACATTACGATCACGTAGGTGTTGGTGCTCCCAATGCGGAAGGCGATTCTATTTTTAACGGTGCCCGCGATAACGCGGTGGGGACTGTCACTGTCCTTAGCGCAGCAGAGAATATTGCCAGGTATCCCACAAAAAGATCGGCCCTGTTTATACTTTTTACAGCAGAAGAGAAGGGGCTTTTGGGAAGTAAATGGTATGTTGAGCACCCTTTGATACCCCTGGAGCAATCGGTTTACTGCTTTAACAGCGACAATGCTTCGTATAATGATACAACCAAAGCTACAATTGTGGGTTTGGAGAGGACTACAGCTTCCCAGCACATCAAAGATGCTTGTGCAGCTTTCGGTTTGACGGCTATCGATGATCCTGCGCCGGAGCAAAATCTGTTTGACAGATCTGATAATGTACATTTTGCAGCAAAGGGCATTCCAGCACCTACCTTCAGCCTGGGATTTACTGCTTTTGACGCAGAGGTTTTCAAGTACTACCACCAGGTAACTGATAACCCCGAAACACTGGATTACGATTACCTGGAAAAGTTTTTCCGATCATATGTCTTGTCTTGCAGGAATATTGCCAATGCTGATGCTACTCCGGTTTGGGTAGAAGGGGATAAGTATTACGAGGCAGGGCAGAAACTTTATGGTACTGATCGGTAATCTCAGTAATCAGTAATCAGTAATCGCATTCAGGAGGGATAATCAAAAATCAACTAATGACCAATGACAAGTGATCAGTGAGCAACAATCGACCAGAAACCCAGCCACCAGTAACAAGAAACTACCAGAATACCGCAGCCAGAAGCAAGAACCAGCAGCCAGAAACCCGTTAGCTAGAGAACCAGAAGCCAGCAACCAGAAGCTAGAAACCAGAAGCCAGAAGCCAGAAATGAATATAGAAGAATTTAAAAAGTATGGACACGAAATAGTAGAGTGGATAGCCTCGTATTATGAAAATATTCGTGATTATCCTGTTAGGTCTCAGGTAAGTCCGGGTGAGATATTTAATAAGCTGGATGGAGCAGCCCCCGAAGAGGGCGAACAGATGTCTCGGATACTGAAGGATTTTGAGGATATCATTATGCCAGGTATTACCCATTGGCAGAGCCCCGCCTTTCATGCTTATTTCCCATCCAATACCAGTTTTCCTTCACTTCTTGGGGAAATGCTAACTTCAGCGCTTGGAGCCCAGTGTATGATATGGGATACCTCACCGGCAGCGGCTGAACTGGAAGAAAAGGTGATGATCTGGCTGCGTGACATGATAGGATTGCCGGAGTCCTTTTCCGGTGTTACTCAGGATACGGCATCTACTGCCACATTGTGTGCTTTAATAACTGCCAGGGAGAAAAAATCGAATTTCGGAGTGAACAGTAACGGTTTTTTTGATCAAAAACCTATGCGTATTTATTGTTCAGCGGAAACCCATTCTTCTGTAGAGAAAGCAGTAAAGATTATGGGTGCTGGTAATAATAACCTGGTGAAGGTAGGGGTCGATGATAATCAGGCGGTGGATATCCGTTTACTACGTCAGGCCATAAGAAAGGATATAGAGGCCGGTTTCCAGCCACTGGCGGTGGTGGCAGCTATTGGCACCACTGGAACTGTTGCCATTGATCCTCTAAAGGAAATAGCCGCCGTGTGCAGGGAGTTTGACCTTTGGCTGCACGTAGATGCGGCCTATGCCGGCACAGCGCTTATCCTGGAGGAGTACCGATGGATGATTGAAGGGATAGAAGATGTCGACAGTTTTGTATTCAATCCGCATAAATGGATGTTTGTTAATTTTGACTGTTCGGCCTACTTTGTGAAAGACGAAAAAGCCTTGAGCAATACCTTCAGTATATTGCCGGAATACCTCAAGACAAATACTACAGGTAAGGTAAAGGACTATCGTGATTGGAGTATACAACTGGGAAGGAGCTTCAGAGCGCTCAAGCTTTGGTTTGTGATCAGGAGTTATGGTGTAAACCAAATGAAAAAGATCATCAGGGAACATATCAATATGGCAAAAAGCCTTGCCGAAATGATCAGGGAACATTCCGGTTTTGAAGTGTTAACTGTTTCGCTCAACCTGATCTGCTTCAGGTTAAGACCATATCAGGCAGAAAGCCTGGAAGAGATCAATCAGCGAAATAAAAATCTTATGGATAAACTGAATGCTTCGGGCAAAATATATCTTACCCACACCAAAATCGGTGATAAACTGGTACTCCGGATGGTTACAGGCCAAACATATTTAACGGAAGCTGATGTAAGGCGGTCATGGGAGGTTATTAAAGAGGCTGTTGAACGCTAGTGTGATGATCGCTATTCACTCCTCTTTTTCTTTTATACTACGTTGAAACTTCAAACCATATCGGTGCTATGCGTTCAAATTTTTCTGTCTAAAGGGAAAAATAGCGGCAAATTTTAGTAAACCAATAGTCTGGCCTCTATTTCAAATCCACACGTTGATCCGTATAAGATTGTAAAGCTATAAGTTCTTTATCTACCCTTTCTTTCCATTCCTGCTGTTTTTTTGTTATTGAACCATGCAGCGTTTCAGCATCATATTGGCGGTCGATCATATTGCTCTCATTTAAGATCTTTTGTACCGCTTGATTATATACTTTAAGATCTGTTTCACCTGTCAAGGCTATTTCAATGATCTTTTTTCTGGCCTTTCTTGCGTAGAGTTCTGCTAAGTCGAAATGTAGCTGTTCGTGGGCTAACAGGGACGGGGATTTGTCGCGATACCATGACTTGTGCTTGTCGAACAGAGCATGCACGATATAATGTATTTTACTCTTTTCGATATAGGGCTTAGCTTTAATAGCTACAGCAGTACCCGCGTCACCAATGGCTCCGGCACCAGGCTGTCCGGCAAAATCATTCCAATTTAATTGATAGGAGGGTGTCCATTCAATATACTTCTGGCTGTCAGTTTGAGCCATGGCAAATGTTGTAGATAAGTAGCTGAGAAAGATCAACAATTTTGAATGCATACTCTTTGTTTTGTTTTTGAGTACAACCGAAATCTATCCTCGCAAGTTCACTAACAGTAAAATGACGCACAGTACAATCCGCGACAGTTACCGGGGTTACTGATTATTTCATTTTTATGATTACTTTTGGAAGTTGTAATAACTCTATCGAACAAACCAATAGTAGAACATGAAAAATCTAGTACCAGTAGTTGTATTGAGCCTGATACTTGGCGCATGCAATAACAACCAGAATGTAACAGAAAAAATAAGTGAAACAGAAGAGGTGGCTGTTGAGCAGCCTGTGGAGGAAGAAATGAGGGTAACGGGCAGCTTTGGAGAAGAAATCACTGAAGAAGGAGTGATCTCAACGGAAGAGATGCTTGCTCAACTGGAAAGGGCAGATTCTGTGAAAGTGAAAGTGAATAGCGAAATATTGGCTACCTGTAAAATGAAGGGATGCTGGATGAATGTCGATATACCCGGAGAGGATAACATGAGAGTGACCTTTAAGGATTATGGTTTTTTTGTTCCTAAGGATGGTGCTGAGGGTAAAAATGTAGTAATGGAAGGCTATGCCAAGAAAGTGACTACAGATATAGAAACATTAAAGCACTTTGCTAAAGATGCAGGAAAGTCTCAGGAAGAAATTGATGCCATTACAGAACCTAAGGACGAGGTAACTTTTGTTGCTACCGGGGTGATCATTAAAGACAGCGAATAAGTCCAACATCTTGTATTTAAAAAGTAGATGAAAAGAGAATTCTCCCATAAGAAATTCTCTTTTCATCTCTTCCTTTCTAAACACTGCCGCATGGAACCTGTGTGTAGCGGTAATGTGGTCATGAGTAGTATTTCTGCTGACGCTTCTTGTTAGTCATCGATACCAATAAAGCTCCACTGGCTGCTCCAAGCCCGCCAACCAGACCACCAATTACACCTGTAATGATGATCAACGTCATACTCGATATTCCCATAAAAACCTGGGCTACTCTCTCTGTAAGCAGTGACTGTGTTTCCCGATCAATACTGAACGCTAAGGTGGCCCAAATAACGAATATTGCCAGAAATCCGGAGAGAAAGGAGGATATGCCGTTCGTTCTGATGATCAGGCTTACAATAAAAGCGACCAACGCCAGCGACCAAAATGGCAGATACAAACCAGCGATATAACCACCAATTGCAATTAATATTGTTTTGACTAAAAATCTCATTTTTCTGCGGGTTTGAAAGTCTGTGTGAATAATATTTTGTCACTATCCGCCTCTTTGTCAGGCATGAATAGCAGGGGTATATACTTGCCGTCCCTCCAAAGATCGATCAGGTTGTCATACCAGATGCTACCGGGGTTACCCGATTGCCCCCCCGGATAAATACCCCATGCCCGGGGAGGTGAGCTCATTTCCACTATCAGCCGTTGAGAGGGACCATGATTACGCTTGGTGGAGTTGATGGCGTCAGCGACTCCGTTTACCTGTACATTATAATGGCTAAAACCCGCCAGACTCCCTCCCAGGTCCGCCAGATGCCGGATGAAAGTTCCTTTATAATTACCCCAGGTGTAGTCCATTTTGCGTTCCTCTTTCCATTGTTCGAGCGTTGCCAAAGCTTGTCTGAAGGAATAATTGATCAGTTCCGTTAACGTCTCCTTCTTTTGTGTGGAATCTACATCAACGAATTCATGATCAGGATAATTTTTCATGATGTAGGTTGTTGTGTATTCACCCGGAGCGTCCAGAGCCAGGCTGTCATGATCGAATTCATCCCAAAGCGCAAGGTTGAACTGTCGCCACCAGGCCTGGAAATATGAAGGAGCCTTAGCTTGCACCAGGTAGTTATAGTCCCATTGCCTCAATTCATTCACTACTTCTTTTTGCTGTTCGGTTAGACTACTGAGGTCCAGGGAATCCAACATCAATGGTAGCGTTTCTTGTGGCAGCATGCTGTAGCTGTTGTGGTGCATTTCCATAATATCTTTAACAGTCACGCTATCCATTTCTGAGAGCAGTTTATTGATAGTCCTGTTGCGATAGTATTCATACGAGGCATCATAAACCCAATAAGGATATAATGAATCGACAGAGTGCTGATTTGCAGAGCTAACAAAACCTCTTTCCGGATTGTATTGATATGGGTTTTGGTCTTTTGGAATTAATGCCTGCCAGTCATTTTTTGGGTCAGAGCCATCCATTAAAAATTTACCCTGCTCTTTCCACTTAGCCGTAAAATTACCCTGTACCCTGAGTGCAATATCTCCGCTTACAGAAGCGAATACAATGTTTTGAGGAGGGGCGTCCCAATACTCAATGGCGCTTAGGTAGTCCTGATAGTTGTCAGCGCTGTTTAATCTGAGTAATGCCTTTTGTACCATAGAAGGCTCATGGCCAATCCACCTGAGCGCGTAGTTTTTGCGACTATCCATGTCACCAAAGCTTTTGTCGTAAACTATCGGACCATGGTGCGTATAGGTGATCGTATCATAGAACGGTTCCTGACCACGCAGCTCAATTTTTTCTATCTCTTTATATGTATCTTTCCATTGGCCATCATGCCAGTATTGATACCCGTTTTCGTCTTTAAACTGTATTTTATACCAATCTCTGTGGTCGCGAGGAGCATTGGTAAACCCCCATGCAATGGAATCGTTGAAGCCGATAGTAATGCCGGCTGCACCTGTAAAAGTATAACCATAAACATTCACATCGGGTGACTGCAACTGCAGCATGATCCAAAGTGACGGCAGATTAAGGCCAAGGTGGGTGTCATTCGCTAAAATGGCATTTCCACTTGCTGTTTTCGATCCTGCTATGGCCCAGTTGTTACTACCATTGTCCGGGTCTGGCTTAGGCAAGGCCGTTTGTATGTTATCCTCTGATACGGAAGATACCGGCCTCTCAGTTTTTACCACCTCAAAATCCCACGGTTGTCCGATATTTGTAGGTATCACGGGGTCTACTCCCGGCAATCTTTCAGGAAACAGGAAGTCAAACATTTCTTTGCCAAATAATCGCACCGCATTAGTATTTTCAAGGTCATCATCATAACCGGTGAGGTTGTCAATCATGTACTCCAGTATGAGTGCAGACTTCACCGGGGTCCATTCTTCGGGTTCGTAGCCGAGCAGTTTGTATTCTATAGGTAAATTAGCATAGGGCAGAGAGGAAATATACTGGTTAACTCCGGCAGCATAGGCATCCAGGTATTCATTAATTTCCGGCTCTTTTCGCATGGCCTCATAAGTGGCTTTTGCACCCTTTACCATACCTTTTCTTCTTTGCAAACGATCGAAAGACAACCCATTTTTTCCAATAATTTCAGATACACGACCCGCAGCAGCATGCGTTTGAAATTCCATCTGCCATAGGCGATGCTGAGCTATAATGTAGCCCTGAGTCATGTATAGATCATGGTTGTTGTTAGCAAAAATGTGAGGGACGCCATTTTTATCATATTTTACTATCACCTCGTTCTTAAGTCCTTGGAGTTCCAGGTTTGTATGATATGGAAAGCTATCTACCTCTGCATTTTGCCAAAAGCCATGATTGGGATCCAAAAATTTCCCCAAAGGCGGTATGGGTACATTGGATATAACAAGACGATTACTAAAAGCATAGATAACAGATATGGCAATGGCTGAAACGACCAAAAATTTAACGAACCTCATGTAGTTTTCAGGATTAGCAAGTGGAATACATCTATACCGGCAGATGTTGGTTTCTTAATCCATTAAAGTAATTATAAATCACCAAAATATTAAGGATTGCAAAAAATAATACTCCTATATTTGATGCGTTTTTACTGAAGAATGGAAATTATCCTTAAAAAATATAGTCAATCCCAGATAGCTCAGGCGAAAAAGATCCGTGCCCTTATATTTGATGTGGATGGTGTGTTAACCAATGGTGGTATTATTTATACGAATTCCGGAGACGAACTGAAAGTCTTCAATGTGAAGGATGGACAGATCATTAAGCATCTGCGAGATCATAAGATCATCATTGGAGCAATTACAGGTAGAACATCAGAATTGGTTGACAGGCGCTGTAAGGAGTTAAAACTTGATTTTCATTATCAGAACGTAAAAGATAAATTTGCTGTTTACCAGGAGGTGCTAAAAAAGTATCAACTTCGCGATGAGGAAGTAGCTTATATCGGTGACGATATCATTGACCTGAAATTGATTAAGCAAGCCGGATTAGGAATTGCGCCAGCCGATGCATTGGAATATGTGAAATCACATGCTGATGTAGTCACTGAAAAGGGTGGTGGAGACGGAGTGGTGCGTGAAGCTGCTGACTTCATTCTTGCAGCTCAGAGAGTGCTTGAAGATCTTGTAAATAAATATTTGGAGTAATTTTTTGAATGAGACCAGGATTGAGGTATCTCATGTCTCATATCTCAAATCTCAGATCTAACCTATATGGAAATCTATAAAGAGAAAACAAAGATAACTGACAATATAACTCTTGGAGGAGATCGGCTGGTGCTATTTGCCGGACCGTGTGCAGCAGAAAGCTATGAAATATGCATGGAGACAGGCAGTAAAGTAAAGGAAATATGCCAGAAGCTTGAAATAGACTATGTTTTTAAGGCCTCATTTGATAAGGCAAACAGAACATCTGCAGGTTCGTATAGGGGGAAAGGGTTAGAAAGCGGACTCAATATTTTATCGAGAGTAAAACAAGATTTGCAAGTACCCATCGTTACTGACATACACGAGTCACAGCAGGCTAATGAGGTAGCAGAGGTGGCTGATGTATTGCAGATCCCGGCTTTTTTATGCCGGCAAACGGACTTGCTTTTGGCTGCCGCTGAAACAGGTAAGATGGTGAAGGTAAAACGGGGGCAGTTCATGGCGCCTGAGGATATGAAGTATGCAGTAGACAAAGTGAAAGGCGCAGGCAACCCAAATGTTTGTCTGACCGAAAGAGGAGTATCGTTCGGGTATCACAACCTGGTGGTCGATATGCGTGCGCTACCCACCATGCGCCAATACGCTCCGGTAGTTTTTGACGTTACCCACAGCGTACAGCAACCCGGTGGAGCCGGGGGAACTTCCGGAGGCCAAAGACAGTTTGCTCCATATCTGGGGCGGGCAGCAGCAGCGGTAGGAGTAGATGGCTTTTTTATTGAAACACATCCCAACCCTTCCCAGGCCCTCAGTGATGGCCCTAATATGGTGCCCCTCCATGAGATGGAGGATTTTTTAAAGATGTTGAAAGATGTGTGGATGTTGGGGAAAAGTTTTGTAAAATAGCCGAGGCTTTAATTTTTGACATGAGGAACTATATTTTTTTACTTTTTATTGTGGTGCTGGGGGCTTCGTGTGTGCCGAATAAGAAAATTGTGTATTTGCAGCATGGGGATGAGTTGAGTAACAGAGATAAAATTCCCCGGGATTCCATATTAAGGTCTCATAGCATGGAGATTCGTGAATACCGAATTCAACCCCTCGATATATTATCCATTAATTTTGAGAGCCTTACTGCCGAAGAATATGATTTTTTTTCAAGGTCCTCTCCACAGACAAGGATAGCAGGTGGTGGTGCGAATAGTGCGGCACTAGGGGGAGTACTTGTTGATGCTTCAGGGTTTATAGAGTATCCTGTAGTAGGAAAAGTTGATGTTTCCGGACTTACCATATTTGAAGCGCAAGAGAAACTACAAAAAATAGTCAATCTGTACCTTAAGGATGCAGTTGTTAGAATACGATTACTGAATTTTAGGTTCACAATTTTAGGTGAGGTAAATGGGGGAAAAGTGATTAATTCGACCAATACGCGAATAACAATGATGGAAGCGGTTGGTATGGCGGGAGGCTTTTCAGAATTGGCGGATAGAAGCATAGTGAAAGTTATAAGGCAAAAAGGAGATATCTCTGAAGTTTTTTATGTAAACCTACTGGAGGAAAAGTATATTGAATCTCCCTATTACTACATACAACAGAATGATATCATAATTGTGCCTCCTTTAAAGCAAAGAACTTTCAGGAAATATTTTGCTTCAAACCTAGGGCTTGCTGCATCTATAGTTTCCACGGTATTATTCATAATAACATTGGCTAAATAGGAACAACTTGGATAATCATTTAACTTCAAGTGTGGATTTTAATGAATTTGAAGGTAATGTTCAGAGAGAACAATCAGTTGTCTCTCTTAACTTCAAAAGGATATTATCGAGAACGTTAAAGTACTGGTATGTTTTCATATTTACCATAGTAGTAAGTCTTACCATTGCGTATCTTACTAATAGGTATTCTACCCGTATTTTTCCAGTGACCGCTTCAATCTTAATAAAAGAAAATGAAGAGAATCCCGGGGCTTCTTTTTTAAATAATAGTTTTGTAAATCCATATCGCAATTTTTATAATGAGCTGTACATTTTAAAGTCATATCCTTTGATGCAGCAGGTAGTGGAGGATCTTAATTTCACTGTGGCCTTTTATCGCGAAGGGAATATTAAAACTACCGAAATCTATGAGAATGATTTTCCTGTTGAAATAAAAGTTCTAGACGGGAAAAGTATGCCATGGGGCCGGTCGATGGGTTTCCAGCTACAAAATAATGGTACTTTTATAATGGAATACCTGAGCGAAGATGCTTCTGTAAAAGGTGAACAGTTTCAGGATCTTCCTTTAAATGATACTGTGAATATAAATGGCTTTAAGTTTTTAGTTCGTACGAATGGAACATTTATAAAACCAATATTAGAAAAGTATTATGTTATTAGATTTATTGATCCCTTTGGACTGGCTAAGTTATACTCTCAAAAGCTCTCTGCTTCATGGGCTCAGCAGGGAGCTTCTGTGGTAAATTTAAATATCAATGGACCCATTCCTGAAAAAGAAATGGATTTCTTAAATAAATTTATTGAGACTTATCAGGAATATGATGTTAATAAGAAAAGCCAGGCAGCAGCCAAATCAATTGAATTTTTAAATGAACAACTTGTAATAATAGGAGATTCGTTACTGTATTACGAGAACAGAATATTGGATTTTAAAAAAGATAATGCCATAAATGATTTTGGCAGTGAAACCAGTCGTGCCTATGAGAAGCTTCAAGTGCTTGAAAATCAGTTGGTTCAAATGGGGCTTCAGGATACATATTTTAAATACCTGTTAAATTTTCTTGATCAGGCTGAAATGTCAGAGGAGATAGTGACTCCTTCCAGTGTAGATATATCGGACCCTGTTCTGGTGAGTCTTATTAATGAACTTATCACATTAAAAAGTGAGATCGCGTTATCAGGAGGGGCTCAGCTTTTGCAGGAAAATCCATTATATAAGGAATTGCAGAGACGATATGAACGACTGAAAGTATCCATCAGAGAAGGTATTAATAACTATAAAAAAACAAGGAAAATTAACGAGGATTTCATAAATGATCAGATTCGGGTTCTGGAACAAAAGCTACGCAAGCTGCCGGGTGTAGAACAGCAACTGATTGATATACAGCGAAATTATGATATCCGGGAAAATCTATATACTTATCTTTTGCAGAAACAAGCAGAAGCAGGTATCTCAAGAGCCTCAACTACTTCCGACATCGTAGTTGTCAACCCTCCCCATCTGGCAGGAGGGGCGATCACCCCAAAGGTAACCAGAAACTATATAACTGCTTTTTTTATAGGTTTGCTTATACCACTTGGCTTTTTTGTAGTTCGCGATCTTCTGGATCAAAAAATTCAGTCAAAGGAAGATATCGAAAAATTTACCACAGTACCGGTAATTGGTGGAATAGGGCACAACAAAGACGACAATAATCTTGTAGCTTATAGCAAACCAAAATCAGCGGTTGCCGAGTCTTTCAGGGCTTTAAGAAGTAACCTAAATTACTTCACTGAAGGAAAGGATAAAAAGCTGTTTGTTATTACCTCTTCGATTGCCGGTGAGGGAAAAACCTTTACTACGATTAATCTCGCAACCATTTTTGCTTTTGCCGAAAAACCAACATTGATCATAGGAGCAGACATGAGGAGGCCCAAGATATTTGATGATCTGGGATTGACGAACGATAGAGGTTTGAGTCAACATTTATCAGGAATGGCTTCTCTGCAAGATATTATTCAAAAAACATCAATACCTTTTCTCGATATTATTAGCGCAGGACCTGTTCCTCCGAATCCCAGTGAATTGCTTATGAACCCCAGGTTTGAACAAATGTGTAAAGACCTGTTTGAAAGCTACGATTATATCATAGTGGATACTCCGCCAATTGCATTGGTGACAGATGGTTTTGTTATAGCAAAGAAAGCACATCATACTCTATTTCTTGTTCGCCAGGACTACACACCGAAAGAAGCATTGACAAATATTCAGGAGATTTATTCGACAGGAAAATTAAGAAATGTTAGCATAGTCTTTAACGACATACGTAAATCAGGACTCGGTTATGGTTATGGGTATGGTTATGGTTATGGGTACGGCTATGGTTATGGGTACGGCTATGGCAGGAAGGGCAAAAGCGGTTATGGGTATTATAGTGAAGATTAATAAGGAGGTAATAAGCTAATTTAAATGTTAGTGATACTGATCATTAACTGGCTTAGATATTAATTTTATTTATGCTAAGTAATAAGTCAATATTAATTACGGGTGGAACCGGCTCTTTGGGAAAGGCCCTGACTAAGTCAATCCTTGGGCGCTGGCCGGACATCAAACGACTGGTTATCTTTTCAAGAGATGAACAGAAACAATTTGAAATGGCTCAGGAGTTTCCTGTAGAGAAGTATCCGGGCATCAGGTTTTTTATAGGAGATGTAAGGGATTATTATAGAGTCAGGCGAGCTCTGAAAGGCATTGAATACGTCATTCATGCAGCGGCAATGAAACACGTACCCATTGCAGAGTACAATCCTATGGAGTGTGTAAAGACCAACATTATTGGAGCAGAAAATATTATTAATGCATGCCTTGAGACAGAGGTGAAAAAAGTTGTTGCTCTTTCAACAGACAAAGCTGCTGCCCCGGTTAACTTATATGGAGCTACAAAGCTTGCCTCAGACAAGCTGTTTGTAGCCGCCAATAACATCAAAGGCTGGAATCCCATAAAGTTCTCTGTAGTGCGTTACGGAAACGTTATGGGCTCAAATGGCTCGGTTATACCTTTTTTTATTAAGAAGAGGAAAGAGGGAGTTATACCCATCACCGATGATCGGATGACCCGGTTTAATATTACTTTGGAAGGAGGTGTGGACATGGTACTTCATGCGCTTGAAAATGCCTGGGGTGGAGAAATATTTGTGCCCAAGATACCATCTTACAAGATAATAGATATGGCGGAAGCGATAGCGCCTGAATGTAAAAAGGAAGTTGTAGGTATAAGGCCCGGAGAAAAGATTCACGAAGAGATGATTACCTCTTCAGATTCGTTTTATACTTACGATCTTGGAAAATACTATGCCATCATACCCTCCACACCAATGTGGAAAGTTGCTGATTTTGTATCGCATTTTAATGCTGAAAAGGTGGAGCAGGGGTTTAAATACAATTCGGGTGAGAATGCCGAATGGGTTTCTGTTGAAGAATTACGAACATTGATTAAGGAACATGTTGATCCTACGTTTGAATTATGATGAACCCAATCCCATATGGACGACAGTCTGTTACTGATGAGGATATCAAAGCCGTAACCGAAACTTTAAAGTCAGACTATCTCACTCAGGGGCCTAAGATCGCTGAATTTGAGCAGGCATTTGCACGCTACATCGGTTCTGAATATGCCGTAGCAGTAAGCAATGGAACAGCCGCGCTGCACCTGAGCGCGCTGGCACTTGGGGTTGAGAAAGGGCAAAAAGTGATCACCACACCCATAACATTTGCAGCATCTGCCAATTGCGTACGGTATTGCGGTGGTGAGGTGGTTTTTGCCGATATTGACCCTGATACGTATTTACTGGACATTGCAAGCGTTCAAATGCTGCTGGAAGCAAGTCCAAAGGGCACCTATCACGGTATAATACCTGTTGATTTTGCAGGTCGGGCTGTGGATATGCAGGCCTTCAAAGCACTGGCGGATGAGTATGGTCTTTGGCTCATCGAGGACGCCTGCCATGCCCCCGGTGGCTTTTTCATCGACAAGCAGAATAATAAATACAACTGTGGTAACAGTGAATTTGCAGATTTGGGCATTTTCTCTTTTCACCCCGTGAAACATATCGCAGCGGGCGAAGGTGGCATGATAACCACCAATAACCCCACGCTCTATAAGAAATTGCTGGAGCTGCGCACTCATGGGATCACCCGCGATACAAACCAGTTCGAAAATTCCAGGTCTTTTGCCAATGGAGGGCAGGGCGAGGACTGGCCCGGCTGGTACATGGAAATGCAAAGTCTGGGGTACAATTACCGCCTGACCGATTTTCAGGCCGCGTTGGGAATCAGTCAATTGCAACGAGCGGATGACGGGCTAAACAGGAGACGACAAATTGCTGCCACTTATGAGGATTCATTTAAGGATAAACCTTTTATAATGGGACAATCAGGTGTGGTTGAGGGACATGCTTATCACCTGTACGTTGTTGAGGTAGAAAATCGCTTAGGCCTTTATAATTATTTGAGAGAACATCGGATCTATACACAAATACATTATATTCCGTGTCACCTGATGCCGTACTACAAGCAGTTTGGATGGAAGGAAGGTGATTTTCCTTTTGCTGAAAATTACTATAAGCAATGCATCAGCCTGCCTATGTACCCCACCTTAACGGAAGAGGAACAGGAGTTTGTGATTTCAAAGATTTTGTCATTTTATAACTAAGTCAGTCAATGGAAACGCCAGAAATGGAGACCGGAAGATTGAAACTTGAACCGCTGAGTTTAAAGTATTGCACAGAACAATATGTTGGCTGGATGAATGATGAGGAAGTAAACAAATACCTGGAGAGCGGAGGTGACTATACTATTGAAAAACTCCGTGAGTATTTGAATGACGTTGAAAAAAAGAAAATACTTTTTTGGGCGATTGTAATCAGGGAATCCGGCAAGCACATTGGCAATATTAAAATTGATCCGGTAAGTATGACACACCTGAGAGGGGAGTACGGTATCATGATGGGAGAGAAAAGTGAGTGGGGAAAAGGGTATGCCAGGGAAGCATCAGAGAAAGTTATTCAGTTTTGTTTTGAGGTTTTGGGATTAAGGAAAATTACCCTTGGTGTAGTAGAAGATAATCAGGGAGCGGTACAGCTGTATGAAAAATTAGGCTTTGAAGTTGAAGGGGTGTATAGGAACCATAGCTGTTATAACGGAATTTTTCACAATGTGCTGAGGATGGCGCTGTTTAACACCAAAGAGGAGAATCAATGATTTCTAAATTGGGTATAGGAACAGTTCAATTCGGGCTGGACTATGGTATAAGTAATATATATGGGAAAACCTCTCTTGAGGAGGTTAAATCAATACTTCAATATGCAAAGGAAGCAGGGGTTGATCTTGTTGATACGGCCAAAGCATATGGAGAAAGTGAGAAGGTGTTAGGACAGTCAGCATTGGCGGGTTCCTTCAAGATTGTTTCCAAGTGTCTGAAAGTTGACGAAAAAGATAGTTTGCAGGTACAGCTAGCAGGTTCTCTTAAAGCATTAAAAGTGAGTCGTCTCTATGGATATATGGCTCATGATGCAAATTTTTTGATCGAAAACTCTCACATTTGGGAAGAGTTACTACGATTGAAAAATGAGGGGATGGTGGCCAGGGTAGGAGTGTCATTGTATACCCTAGAGCAGTTGCATAAGTTGTGGAGTTTAAAAATTACTCCTGATTTAGTTCAGGTTCCTTATAACCTGTTAGATAGAAAATTTGAGAGTTGTTTTGAAAAGTTGAAAGCTGACGGAACAGAGATCCATTGTAGGTCGATATTTCTACAAGGTTTATTTTTCATGTCTGAGGATCAGTTATCTGGAAATCTTCAGTTACTAAAAAAGCCATTAGCGGAATTACGAAGAATTTGTTTTTCATTTGAGATAAGTATGGAGGAACTAGCTTTGAATTTTGTAGTGCACAACCCTGCTGTTGACTACGCGATCATCGGAGTTAATACACTTGACCAATTGAAAGCAAATGTACTTTCATTAAAAGGGTTGCTGGACAATGAAATTACCGAACGAGTGAAGAAAATTGATATTTTACATAGCAAAATGCTAAATCCTGTCAATTGGAAATGAGAATTATAGCTATAACACAAGCAAGATATGGCTCAACTCGTTTGCCGGGGAAAGTTCTTAAGGAGGTTAAGGGCGCCACTCTACTGGAAATACATCTTAAGCGAATATTACGAGCAAAAAAAATAGATGATGTAATTGTCGCAACAACTAATGAGCCTGAAGCAGACAAGATTTCGAAAATCGCAGCAGCGAACCACGTAGAAGTATATCAGGGCTCTACCGATGATGTTTTGGACCGTTTTTATAATGCAGCGAGAGTAATGCGGGCAGATTGGGTGGTAAGATTAACTTCAGACTGTCCATTGATTGATCCGGAACTGATTGATCTTGTTATCGAGAAGACATTAGAGGCTAAAGCCGATTACGGTACCAACACATTTGAAAATTTGTTTCCTGATGGACAAGATATTGAAGTGTTTTCCTTTGAGTCGTTGAAAATGGCCTGGGAAGATGCAAAGTTACAATCGGAGATGGAACACGTCACCCCTTATATAAGAAAGAATACTAACATTGAAGGAGGAAAGTTATTCAAGGGGTTTAGTTATAAGTGCGGAACTGACTATAGCAAAGTGCGGATGACTGTAGATGAGCCTGCTGATTTGAGGTTGACTGAAGTTTTAATAGGGCAATTGGGTGTTGATCAAACATGGCTTAAATATACCGAGTATATTTTAGAAAATGATTTAGGATCAATTAATGCTAGTATTTTGCGAAATGAGGGGTATATTAAATCATTAAAAAATGACAAAAAGCAGATATAAAACGTCTCAGGAATATCTGGAGAGAGCCTTAAAGACAGTGCCATTAGGTTCACAGACTTTTAGTAAAAGCAAAACGCAACTGCCGTATGGCACATCTCCCTATTTTGCGTCACATGCGGAAGGAGCCTATATGTATGATGTAGATGGCAACCGCTACATTGATTTTGTCAATTCGCTGGCTTCTGTCACGTTGGGGTACAATGATCCTGATGTTACCCGGGCGGTCAGGCAGCAATTGGAAAAAGGCACAATATTTTCTTTGGCGAATGAGCTGGAGTTTGTTGTAGCTGAGAAAATTGTAAAGATGGTGCCTTGTGCGGAAATGGTGCGGTTTGGAAAAAACGGATCAGACGCTACCTCAGGTGCAGTGCGTATAGCAAGAGCATACACCGGGCGTGATCATGTATTGGTATGCGGCTACCATGGCTGGCAGGATTGGTATATCGGAAGCACGGGTAGAAATCTGGGGGTACCGGAAGCTACCAGAAAACTGACCCATACGTTTCAGTATAATGACATCGACTCCCTGGAGCGATTATTTAATGATCTTAAGGATCAGGTGGCCGCGGTCATTCTGGAGCCTGTAAATATTTTTGAACCGAAGAATAATTTCCTTCAGCAAGTTAAGGAGCTCACCCATAGGCATGGTGCCGTGTTGGTTTTTGATGAAACAATTACCGGCTTCAGATATGCCAATGGCGGGGCCCAGGAGTTTTTTGGTGTTACCCCGGATCTCGCATGCTTTGGTAAGGGACTGGCAAACGGCTATCCGGTATCAGCGCTTGCAGGCAGAGCTGATATAATGAAGCTGATGGAAGAGGTTTTCTTCTCGTTCACATTTGGAGGTGAACTGTTGTCGCTGGCCGCAGCTAACGCAGCGCTCGATAAGCTCCTCTCTCACGATGTGATCGGGCATCTGAATAGCGTTGGAAAGCAAATCATTGAGGGAGTATCGGCTTTGATTTCTAAACATGGGCTGCAGGATATTTTTGGTGTCTCCGGGTATCCGGTGTGGTCTTTTTTTACCATTAAGGATACTGAATCCTTCACCTCATGGGAAATCAAGACGCTGTTTCTTCAGGAAATGTTTAAGAAAGGCATATACATAATCGGTACACATAATATCAGCTACGCGCATAATGACGACCATGTAAGGGTATTGTTAAATGCGTACGACCATTTCTTTGCAGTGATGAAAAATTGCCTGGAGAGCGGTAATATAAAAAGTGTTATTGAGGGTAAGGTATTAGAGCCTTTATTTAAAGTCAGGTAGTTTGGGGCGTCTGTTGATAAGAGCGGATGGAGGCAAAGAGACCGGGCTGGGGCATTGGTCGCGGTGCTTGTTTCTTGCTACCTGTGTGGAGCCATCCCGCGAAATCACATTTTACGTACGGGATAAGACACTGTTCGATACTACGTTTCCTGACGCCAGGGTAGAGGTTGTTCAGATTGAAGATGAAGAAGATTTTTTTTCTACAGTTAATGCGCGGGACCTGGTGATCCTGGATGGTTATTCATTCGATGCTACGTATGTGGATCGCCTGAATGCACTCGGAGCGTTGATAATCTATATTGATGACCTTTTTGCACCGGGGATCAGAGCCGATGTTGTTATCAATCATTGCCCGGGGATTCAACCCGCTCTATTTGAAGATACAGCGCTTCACACCTCCTGGTTCCTGGGAGGGAAGTACAGTTTGGTCTCCAATACTTTTGCTCCTTCCTCGTACAATTTTGGTGAAAGAATAAATAATATTTTGCTATGTATGGGAGGCGCAGACCCGCATAACAAGACGGTGTCAATAGTGCAAAAGTATCGGGATTTCTTTCTGCGATTTGACAGGGTGGACATTATTGTGGGAAGTGCATATCAACATATCGAGGGGCTGAAAGCTGAATGCGGTGACCATCAGCGATTTAACATTCATAAAAACCTGGATAAAAGGTCTATTAGCAAACTCATGCAACGGGCAGGAGTGGCTGTATTACCTTCCAGCACTATGGCGCTGGAGTATGCTCATGTGGGGGGGGTGTTATACGTGGTGCAGACCGCAGAAAATCAGAAATATCTTTATAAGGGATTGTTGAGTTCAGGAACTGCACTGGACATCAGTGATGTAAATGATTTCGATTGCAGCCCGGGTTTTTATGAGAAGATAAGAAGTAAGCAACTCCGGCAATTTGACGGTCATTCACACGAGCGCTATAGCAAATTATTTCGCGAGTGTGCACTGCAGCAGCAAATGACATTGAGAAAAGCAACGATGGACGATGCCCGGGTCACCTACAAGTGGGCAACAGATAAAAATATACGCTCTCTGTCATTCTCCAGCGATGAAATTACCTGGGAGGGACACTGCAAGTGGTTTGAAAGCAAAGTCAACTCTGATCAGTGTTTTTATTATCTGGCGAAGATAAAAGAGCGGTTTGTAGGATCTGTAAGATTTGATTTATCTCATGAGAAAGCCGTAATTAACTATCTTTTAGATGTGGATTATCAGGGCCAGGGTTTGGGACGCGTTTTGCTGGCAGAAGGGATCAGACAATTGACGAAAGAGCAACGGCAAATTGAGGAGATAGTTGGATATGTAATGGACACCAATATTCCATCGATCAGAATCTTTGAAAGATTGGGATTTCAGAGAGGAGAGAGCGATATAGAACAACCAGGATCGATTAAATTCATAAAACACTCTGGAAGGATAAGATGAAAATAGAGCATGTTGAAATATCTGATAGTAGCCGTGTTTTTATTATTGCCGAGCTTTCGGCCAACCACAACGGGAAGTTAGAGAACGCTATCGAAACAATAAAAGCGGCAAAAAGAACGGGAGCGGATGCTATTAAACTGCAGACATACACGCCTGACACCATAACCATAGACTCCCGTAATGATGATTTCAGGCTAAAGCAGGGTACGATCTGGGATGGGAAGTATTTATATGATCTTTACCAGGAAGCCTACACCCCGTGGGAGTGGCATCCGGAGCTTTTCAGGGTGGCAAGAGAGGAAGGCCTCATTTGTTTTTCGTCCCCTTTTGATCCTACAGCAGTAGACCTGCTGGAGTCGTTGCACGCGCCTGCTTATAAAATAGCCTCTTTTGAGATTACAGATATTCCACTGATAGAGTATGTGGCCTCGAAAGGAAAACCTGTAATAATATCTACAGGTATTGCAGAAGAGGGGGACATCAACCTGGCTCTTGATGCGTGCAAAAGAAAAGATAATGATCAGATCGTACTGTTGAAATGTACATCAAGCTATCCTGCACCGGTTGAAGAAGCAAACCTGGCGATGATCCCTGACTTCAGACAACGTTTTGGTGTAATTAGTGGTTTGTCCGATCATACTATGGGTATAACAGTGCCGGTAGTTGCTACGGTGTTAGGGGCAAAGGTTATAGAAAAACACTTTATTCTCGACAGGTCCATAGGAGGTCCGGACGCATCTTTTTCCCTTGATGAAGTTGAGTTTAAAGCCATGGTCAAAGCTGTAAGGGAAGCCGAAGCATCTATAGGACATGTGGATTATACCCTTACGGAAAAGCAAACGAAGGGCCGCGACTTTTCGAGGTCATTATATGTAGTGAAAGACCTTAAGGAGGGTGAGGTAATAACGCAGGAGCATGTGAGGTCGATAAGGCCAGGCTTTGGTATGCATCCCAAATATCTGCCTTCCGTTTTAGGAAAAAAGGCAAAGAAAGATATAGAAAAGGGAACCCGGTTAACACCTGAAATTATTTATTGAGCGAATATTTTGCTGATGAAGGTATTAATACTGACAGATTCCTTATCGCTACCAAGGGCTTACCAGGGGGGCAAAGTGGAGTGGGAAGACACTTACGTAAGTCTGCTTAAAAGGTCGAGGCAGGATATCGAGTTCATTCAAGTGGGAATAGGTGGAGCTACAATTGCGGAATTATATAGAGCATTAAACTACTATGTTCATGCTAACCCGCAATTGATCATACTACATGCAGGTATTGTTGATTGCGCCCCGCGGGCGCTTACAAATTTTGAGAAAAAAGTTGTTTCCAGACTGGGGTTGGAAAAAGTGGTAAAAAGACTTTCCAGACGCTTGCGAAAGGCCAGGAAGCTTACTTATACAAGCAGGGACAATTTTCAAAAAACTATAAGAAGAATAAAGAATAAGTTTCTGGAATTGCCGCTGGTAAGCATTGGTATAATTCCTGCCAGGCCGGAATAAATTTATACAATACTATCTTGGAGGAAAATACCATATTTATAGATAATTCTGATTTTCCTGAAGATGGAATAACAGAAGACTTTCATCACATGAAAGAGGGTGGGCATAAATTTATTTTTAAAAAGGTAGATCTTTTGCTGAGTAGGCTTATACCACGGGCCGACAACAAGTAGTAAGACCTGAATTAGTGGATAGAATGGAACACCAAGAGTATAACCCGGAGAAAATTCTTGAAAAAATTATCGTGATAGAGCGAGATTTTCCAGTGAATGAATGGAAAATTAATGGAGTTCATTTCTGGCCTTTCCTGCGTACAGCTTTGGCATTTACCCAGCGGCAAAACTTTAATGCTACAGCAACGGGTAAAAAAAGTAGTGTTAAAAAGAAGCTGATCAAGCGGTACAGCAAGTTGATTTTTTTCCTGCCGTTTCATTTTCTTCGGTTAAAAAAAAGAATCAGAAAAGCCAAGCGACTGTTTTTAGGGGCTAAAACTCATCGTGTAAACGCTAATGGTAAGTTATACAATAAGTATTTTGACCTGGCAATAAATGACTTTAAAAGTAATGATCAGCAGTCAGTCATTCTGGATCGGGGAACTTCCCTGCGTAAGAAGGAATATCCACATAATGAAGCCTGGTTTAGTTTACCCGCCATTTACGTTATTTACGAAAGCCTGAAGCGTCTTAAGCTGATTAAACGAAATCACTATAACATCGAACTTAGCGGATATGAAGACTTTTATCAGTACGTCCTTGAAAATTTTGATTATACACAGAAACTTCTGAAGGGTTTTAGTCCGGCAACCGTAAGAAAAGGTATGACTAATTTTCATGACCGAAAGGAGTTTTTAAAACGCCTGTTCCAAAAGTCAGATATTGAAAGTTGTTATGTGCTTTGTTACTATTCATCATTATACTATCCATTGCTGGCTGCATGTAACGAGTTAGGAATCAATACTATCGATTTGCAACATGGCGGGATGGGTAGAGGCCATTTTTCTTATGACAGATGGACATCCGTGCCAGAAGATGGGTACAAGCTTTTACCACGATATTTTTGGACATGGGATGACAGTAGCTCTGCATTGATCAATAACTGGGCGGGTTCTTCGGGCTTTCACCGTGCGATAACCATGGGAAATCCCTGGCTGGAGGACTCTCTTTGTCTGATGGAAGGGGAGGCCAGGGATAAAGATTATGTGCTTTACAATATGGCTGATCTTGAGGTAGATGACTATCTGGTGAAAACCATTCTCCATTATGGAACATCAAAAAAGTGGATTTTTCGACTGCATCCCCGTCAAATTACTAAAAAAAATAAGGTGGAGCGTCAACTCCGGGAGTTGCAGATTGACCAATATGTGGTGGTGGAAGACTCAACGGAGGTTCCGTTGAGCATATCTTTACGAAATTGTTCAGCTCTTATCTCTCCATCTTCCGGTACCATTATCGAAGCTGTTCAGCTAGGGATTAAACCCGTTCTTCTTCCGGCCCCGGGTCTGAGTTATTACGATGACTATGTCAAGGAAGAGAAAGTGTTTTTATTGCACGAAAAAAGTAGTCGCGAGCTGATCAGGTTAATAGATAGTGTTCCTTCACGCGAAGTAAGAAGCGTGAAAGGCACCAGTATGACTTATAGGAATAGATTTCCGGAATTTGAGAACCTATTGAAGCGGAGTAATTAAACATTTGACCTTGCTCCATGGAGAGATAATGTATATTTGGTAGTAAATTAATCTTTGAAAATGGTGTAGCTATCGGTTTATGATAAAAAGATTGATGGAAAACATTATCTACTACCTTTATAAAAAGGGTAGAGGCATTTATAACAAAAAACGTTATGAAGCATATTATAGAAAATATAAAATAAACAGGTCTTTCCGGTTTAATGGAGAAGGAGTGCAACTCTATGGTAACGGTGCATTCATAGCGGGGGATAGTTCATATATTGGGAGCTTTTCTACAGTGCAACTTGCCGATGGCCACCACGTTGCCATCGGGAATAACTGTGCGTTGAGTCATAATGTAAGAATATATACCACCTCAATAGTGCCTGATGGTGATTGGGAAAAAGAGAAGAAAAAAAGCTATAGCAAGAGTGTGGAAATAGGTAATAACGTATGGATTGGTGCAAATGCTTTTATTAATCCGGGGGTCAAAATAGGTGATAATGCCATTGTGGGAGCGAATGCTGTGGTCACCAAAGATGTTGAAAAAAATGCCATTGTTGGCGGGGTCCCTGCCAGGCTTATCCGTTACAAGAGGCTGAATGCTTAAGAAATTATTTTCACATACAGCAATTTATGGGTTAGGGGACCAACTAAGCAAAGTAGCACATTTTTTAGCCCTTCCCCTGATTACTCAGGATCTTACTGCAACTGATTATGGCATCTCGGGTATCATAACAGCCTATACTACAGCTGTTTCAGTGTTTGCCGCACTTGGTCTTAAAGTAGTATTGGTCAATAGCTTCTTTAAATCTCCGGGACATTATAAGTGGCTCTGGCGCCAGGTGTATGGCTTTCTGGTTTTATGGAATTTCGTATATGCGGCCATACTGGCAATGATTATCTATTTCGCTGTTCCGGAGGAAGCTTTCCATGATCGGTGGCTCATTGTAATATTAAATGTTGCACCTTTGGTTTTGTTCGGGCAGACAAAGAATCTGGGAAGGACGTATTACCAGATGAATCAGCAGCCGAGGCAGGTAGCAGTACGAAATATAGTATTTGGTATTAGTACGGTTCTGTTAAATGTGTTTTTTATTAGCTATATGAAACTTGGATATATGGGGTGGTTTTGGACCAATTGCATCATTGGCATTCTTACCAGCTTATCCTATTTTTATCCCGTAAATTTTATATTGAAGATTACTCCTATTTTTAATTTTAAGTGGAGGCTAATACGGCACTCTCTGAAAGTAAGCTTGCCTACAATACCGCATTTCTATTCAGGGTATCTGTTAAACAGTTCTGATCGCCTTGTCATGGATTTGTTGAAGGTATCAACGGGCGATCTGGGTAAGTACAATGTGGCTTATACCGTTAGCGGTATTATGGGGAGTCTGGGTAACGCCAGCGCCATGTCTGTAGGACCGCTGTTGAATAAAATGTACAAGGCAGGTAATGATGAAGCGGCTAAGAAGCTCGTGATTATTCTTCAGATCATTTTTTTTGTCACTTCTTTCGGCTTGTGTATATGGATGAAAGAAGTCTTTGCTTTTCTCATTCGCAATGAAACTTTAGCAGCAATGTATCCACTCGGAATTATCATCGTAATGTCCTACAACTACAGGCCTATGTACTTCGGTGCAAATGCCAAATTGATGTTTGCAGAAAAAACCAATGTGCTATGGCGGGTAACTTTAGTTGCAGGTATTCTTAATGTTTTGCTGAATCTCATATTGATACCACTTTTTGGTTTTGAAATGGCTGCATATACAACATTTGCGGCTTTAATGTATATGGGGTATGCCGGGTTTTACTATAAAGTATTCAAAGAAATTAATTCGGTAAATTATTATCCGGCATTTTGGATTGCATTAACCGTTCTGCTGACAGTTTTAGCAATTTATTTTGTTGAATACCCGCTTTATCTGAAACTATTAATTTCCGTAGTTATGGCTTTGACCGGGATGTTCTTTATTTTTAAAATGAACAGGTCCCTGAAAGGCTTGGATTAATTGAAAGATAAAATGTCGTAATATGAATTCAACATGGCTCAGAAAGCTATTTAACTTCCTTCAAAATCAGAATACGATTTCTTTATCGGCTGAGGGAAATGTATCCCCAAAAGCTTTTTTAAAGGGGGCAAATATCAGGGGAAATGTTACAGTTGGTGAAAATTGTATCATTAAATACGCGGAAATAACAGGAAATGTGTCGATAAATAGTCATACTACTATTAACGGTCCTGGTGTACAGATACTTGCGAAAGTACATGATGTTAGCATAGGTAAATTCTGTTCTATTGCCAGAGATGTTTTAATGCAGGAATATAATCACCCTATCAATCGCATGTCTACCTACTACATCGGAAAAAACCTGTTTAAGGAGAATAGCAGAAATGAGTTGGAAAGCAAAGGATCTATAGAAATAGGTAACGATGTGTGGATTGGTGCCAAAGTAATAATACTTTCGGGGGTTAGTATCGGTGATGGCGCTATCGTGGCGGCAGGTAGTGTGGTGACGAAAGATGTGCCACCCTACGCAATAGTAGGAGGAAACCCTGCTAAAGTGATCAGGTATCGTTTTGATAAAAATATCATTGAAGAGTTGCTTAAGCTAAGATGGTGGGACTGGCCGGTTGATAGGTTAAATAGAAATCAAAAGATATTTTCACGCGAGGTAAACGAGTATACTTTTACAAAAATAGTGGATTGACATTTCTGATGAAGTACACCTTTCTCTTTAGTGGAAAGGTCATTGGAAAATTCTAAATTAGTTGATCTAAAGAGAAGAATAAATGAAGATATTGGATTGTACACTCCGTGATGGAGGATATTACACTCAGTGGGATTTTGAGAATGAATTGGTGCAAAATTATATAGACGCATTTAATCATCTTCCTGTGGATTATTTGGAAATTGGCTACAGGAGCAATGCGATGACAGAGTATTTTGGGGAGTATTTCTATTGTCCCACATACGTCCTTGAAAAAATCAGGCAGCAATCTCAAAGGAAACTGGCGATAATACTGAATGAAAAGGATGTTCGCGCAGTCGATGCCCGGTCCCTGCTTTCTCCTTGTCTCGGTTATATAGACATGATAAGAATCGCGGTTGATCCTGCCAATTTCAAGCGTGCGCTTTCATTAGCTGAGGAGGTGAGAAGTATGGGCTTTGAGTTAAGCTTCAATGTAATGTATATGTCGAAGTGGAGCGGGAACAAATGCTTTCTTGACTTTTTGCCAGAGGCTAATGGCCTTCTTGATTACTTCTATCTTGTTGATTCCTATGGTGGTGTATATCCTGAAGATGTCCGCCAGACTATTGACATGGTGAAAGAAAAGCTGGAATGCAAAATTGGTTTTCATGGTCATAATAATCTTGAGTTGGCCCTGATAAACACCCTTACTGCAATAGATTCAGGTGCAGACATTGTGGATGCTACCATAACTGGTATGGGACGGGGTGCTGGCAATTTAAAAACAGAATTGCTGTTAACGGCCCTGAATTCTAGGGATAATTTACAGGTGAACTTCAATGCTTTGAGTAATGTAGTTTCAGACTTTGAAAAATTACAGGAACAGCACGGGTGGGGAACAAATCTGCCTTATATGGTTTCCGGAGCAAATTCACTACCTCAAAAAAATGTAATGGAATGGGTAACACAACGATTCTATTCCTTTAACAGTATTATTCGTGCTCTGCAAAATCAGAAGAGTGGTGTTCAGGACAACGAACATTTACCGGTATTTGAAGCTCCAAAGAAGTACAGACAGGTACTTATTGTCGGAGGAGGACCCAATGCGATAAAGCACAGTCAGGCAGTTCAGGAATACGTTAAGTCGCAGGAGGACATCTGTATTATTCATGCCAGCTCAAAAAATGCAAAAGCTTACCGCGACTTGTCTGTTGATCAGTTTTTTTGTCTTGTAGGTAGTGAAGGACATAGGCTCGAAAAAGTTTTTGAAGATTTTGGTGACTTTAAAGGGGCATGTATACTGCCACCATTCCCAAGAAAAATGGGCACATATATTCCTGATGCCGTGAAAAAGGGCACCTATGAGTTGGCCAAAATTGATTTTACTAACAAACTGACCGATACCCACACAGCAC
Source organism: Fulvivirga imtechensis AK7 (assembly GCF_000331535.1). Lineage (GTDB taxonomy): Bacteria > Bacteroidota > Bacteroidia > Cytophagales > Cyclobacteriaceae > Fulvivirga > Fulvivirga imtechensis. The sequence continues at coordinate 68,107 of NZ_AMZN01000051.1, forward strand.
TGGCGCTGCAAACGTCAATTGAGCTTGGGGCGGAGAAAATAGTAATAACCGGATATGATGGTTACCAGGAGTCGACACTAACTCAACTGGAAAGAAGCCTATCGGAGGAGAATGAATACCTGTTCAGCGCCTTTATTGAGGCCTATAAAATTGATGTGAAGTTTATAACCCCTACCAACTATAAAGGGCTTCCGGTGAGCTCTGTTTATTCTTTTTTAACATGAGTAATCAAAGCATAACATTTTTTTTGCCTACCAGAAAGGGAAGTGAAAGGGTAATTGATAAAAATACCAGGCCATTTTCGTCCATTTCCGGGGGAATTCTGGAGTTGAAGCTCAGGCAGTTAATGGACACCAGGTCGATTGAGAAGGTAGTGCTTTCTACTAATGACGAAGCCTCTATGAGGATTGCGGGAGAAATTGATCCTCGGGAAGATAAAATAGTTGTAGTACCCCGTCCGGAACAGCTTTGTTTAAGTTCCACCCCTTTGGTTGATCTGATAAAATATGTACCTTCTATAGTAGAAACGGAGCACATCATTTGGGGGCATGTTACAACACCCTTTGTAGACGGATCTGATTACGATCAGGGGATCGGGATGTATTTCAAAGCTATAAAAAACGGGTACGATTCATTGGTTAGCGTCTTACCCTTTCAAAACTTTTTACTCACAAAACCTGAGGGAAAGATATACAATTATAGTGGTGGAGGTACGAAATGGCCTCGTACTCAGGACCTGGAGCCTCTTTATGAAGTGAATCATGCCATGTTTATTACAAAAAGGGAGGTATACATAAATCAAAGTGACAGGATTGGGGCAAAGCCTTTTTTATTTGAGATGGGCAAGTTGAAGTCTATAGATATCGATTGGGAAGAGGATTTTAAAATTGCGGAAGTTATATATGAAAAACTTTACCAGAGCTAAAACAATACTTTGGGACTTTGATGGAGTGCTATTGAATTCGATGTCCGTGAGGGATAGGGGCTTTGAATTAGTACTTAAAGATTACCCAAAAGAGAAAGTTGATAATCTTTTGGATTTCCACAGAAAAAATGGGGGACTCAGTAGGTATGTTAAGTTTCGCTACTTCATTGAGAGGGAACTCGGGGAATTTGCTACCGAAGAAAGGGTACAGCAAATGGCTGATCAATTTTCAGGCATAATGCTTGACCAGCTAAAAAAGCCAGAGCTCTTGATTGATGATAGCCTGAGATTTGTTAAAAGGAACTATCAGAGAATTAACATGCATATTGTATCAGGCTCCGATGGACAAGAGCTTAATATCCTTTGTGAAAGCCTGGGTATCAATAAATACTTCAAGTCTATACTGGGCTCACCTACTCCCAAGAATGAATTGATTAGGCATATTATGTCAGAATATAAATATGATCCTGCAGCTACCGTTATGGTAGGAGATTCTATCAATGACTATGAAGCTGCAAAACAAAATAATATAGCATTTTATGCTTACAACAACAACAGGTTGAAAGCCAATCACGACTATATCGAATCCTTCGAAACGTTGCAATGAGAAATCGGGAAATAATCTTAGTGGTAGTTAATAATTCACTCGGAGAGGTTCATTTTATTCTTCCTTACCTGATCAAAGCAAGGAAAGAATGTGATCTGGACATCTACTTTTACTTTGTTAACAGCAAAATTTATGATAAAACAGTCAATGACACTTTTTTCTATGATCAGATCAGTCAAAATGCTTCCATACTCAAACCGAGCGAAATCTTTTCTTTTCTTTTAAAGAAGAGAAAAAGGGTAAGTTTGATACTTAAAGACACCACCCCGGTAAGTTCAAGTAATATAGTGGTGAAGATTCGACATTGCTGTCCCTATGCAAAACTTATTTTTTTTCCACATGCATATGCATTGCTTGGATACAAAGAGCAAGGGCGGAATGAGAACTATGTGTATAAAAAGGAGGATGAGGTAGCTGATTATGTACTATATGGTCACCCATTTGACAAGCCGTGGCTAAGGCAACGGTTTCCCGAACGTAAGTTAGTTTTCTCCGGGGCATTAGGCTATACATCCTGGTGGAGGGCCTACGTATCTTCTTATGTTGAAGCAAATCTTAAGAACCCTGCTACTACCGATGGAAAGAGTATGGTCGTACTTTTCACAATCAGAGATGTACATCGTATTTACCTGAACGCCGAAAACTTTGAGTACCTGTTTCGCACGGCCTTAAAAGTGTTATTTGATAGTACCAATCATTTTGTTATCATAAAGCCGCATCCAAGACAAAATATAAATTCATTAGAATCTTTTCTGTCGGGCTATGATTCCAACCGGTATACAATTCAATACCACAATACATTTGTGCTGGCGTGTCTTGCCGACATCAACTTGTCCTTTTGGTCCTCTGCTGTCACAGATTGTTTGGCTATGGGGGTGCCAGCTCTTGAATTTCATAAATTTCATGTACCCTTCAGTCAGACGGTAGAGAGTGAAGGAGGGCTGGAATCTTTTTATACACATTTAGGACTGGCTGAAAAAGTAACCTCAGGCGAGGAGTTGGAAGGTCTGCTAAAGCTCAATGAGCAGGGTTTATCAAAAATGTTACGGAAACAACAGAAAACCTTCTACAAGATTTTCCCGGATGATCAGGTAGGATTTAATAACTTTAAGGCTTTAATTAACAGAGAAGAACGGAGTGGCTACACGATGAACAGATCTGCCAAATCGTTATTCTACTTTTTTTTGAAATCCATTTATAGGAAGTTAAAACCAGTTTGATCTTATTTGAAGGCAATGCAATTGAAAGGAAAGAAAATATTGATTACCGGTGCAGATGGCTTTATTGGAAGTCACCTGACGGAAAGGCTTTTTGAAGAGGGATGTCACGTACGGGCATTTGCCTACTATAACTCTTTCAACAGTTGGGGATGGCTGGATACGTTTTCCAAAGATAAGTTAGATCAAATGGAGATATTCACCGGCGATATAAGGGATCCTAATGGAGTAAGAACAGCGATGAAAGGCATTGAGGTCGTATTTCATCTTGCTGCATTGATAGCAATACCATACAGTTATCACTCGCCAGATTCATATGTCGACACAAATATAAAGGGTACTCTAAACGTCTTGCAGGCAGCTCGTGACCTTAATATTGAAAGGGTGCTGGTAACTTCTACTTCTGAAGTCTACGGGACCGCACAGTTTGTGCCTATTACTGAACAGCACCCAAAGCAGGGGCAGTCCCCTTATTCCGCCTCTAAAATTGGAGCAGATTTTATGGCCGAATCATTTTTCAGAAGCTTTGAATTGCCGGTAGTAATAATTCGCCCGTTTAATACATATGGCCCCCGTCAATCTGCAAGAGCAGTTATCCCAACAATCATTAGCCAATTGCTCAACGGAGCAGAGCAGATAAAACTCGGGGATACCACACCTACAAGAGATCTGCTCTTTGTTAAAGATACTGTTAATGGTTTTGTCGAAATAGCAAAAACCGAAGCATTATTGGGGCACGAGGTAAACATTGCAACACAATCTGAAATATCAATTGGTGACCTCGCCCGGGAGATAATTGATCAGATAAATCCAGCAGCCGAAATAGTTACCGATAGCCAGCGTTTGAGGCCGGAAAAAAGTGAGGTCTTTCGATTATTTGGATCAAACGAGAAGATAAAGCGGTATACTTCATGGGAGTTGAACTACTCACTGAAGCAAGGTTTGACAGAAACCATAAGCTGGTTTAAAAATAGTGAGAACCTGGCACGCTATAAGCCGGAAATATATAATCTTTAGGTGAATTCAATGAAGAAGAACGATCAGGTAAAGCATAGTGTCCTTATTATAGCAGAAGCAGGGGTCAATCATAATGGAGATATGCGAAAAGCCAAAGAATTGATTGATGTTGCTGCCGATGCAGGAGCAGACTTCGTAAAATTCCAAACTTTTAAAGCCGACAGATTGGTAGCAAAAGATGCAAAAAAAGCATCATATCAGGTACAAAATGAACCGGAACAGTCCAATGACCAATATACTATGCTGAAGAGCCTGGAGTTGAGTGAAGATGATCATATGGTTCTTTCCAGGTATGCTCAGAGCAGGAATATCGGTTTTCTTTCTACTGGGTTTGATGAAGAAAGCATAGATTTTCTGAATGATTCTCTTAACATTCCTTTTTTTAAGGTTCCTTCCGGGGAGATTACCAACAAGCCTTATTTACAGCATCTGGCCAAAAAAGGAAAACCGGTTATTTTATCTACCGGCATGGCGGATATGGAGGAGGTGAGAGCTGCTGTCAACGTACTGATAAACGGAGGACTCAAAAAAAGTTCAATTACTTTGTTGCATTGCAATACGGAGTATCCTACTCCCATGGAAGATGTTAATCTTATGGCGATGTTGAGTATGAAAAAGGATTTTGAAATTGAAGTAGGATATTCTGATCATACATTGGGTATCGAGGTACCCATTGCAGCAGTAGCCCTGGGGGCCAGGGTGATAGAGAAACATTTTACGCTGGACAGAAATATGCCTGGACCAGATCATAAAGCATCCCTGGAGCCTATGGAATTAAGAGCGATGGTTATGGCCGTAAGAAATATTGAAAAGGCTATTGGTGGTAGCGGTATAAAGTCTCCTTCTCAGTCGGAGGTAGCTAATAAAGTGGCGGCAAGAAAGAGCATTCATATTAAGCAAAGCGTAGGAAAGGGGGCAATAATAACAAGAGAAAATATTGTTATGAAGCGCCCGGGTGATGGAATATCCCCGATGGACGTAGATTTGATAATTGGTAAAAAAGTGGTTCGGGATATTGCGGCTGGAAACAAGATAATCTGGAAGGACTTAGACGAATGAAAAATATTGCAGTACTAACGAGCTCCAGAGCAGATTACGGTATATATAAACCTTTATTGAAGGCTCTGAAAGAACATAAAGAATGTCAACTAAGTGTTATTGCTTTTGGTACACATCTTTCCCCTTTTCATGGGCACACAGTCAATCAAATACTAGAAGATGGGTTTTCAGTAGATTATCGGATCAATTCACTGTTAATCAATGACGATGCAAACTCCATATCTACCGCTGTAGCGCTCACAAGCCTTAAGTTTGCCGAATTCTGGCAAAATCATGCTCAAGACTTTGATGCGGTTTTTTGCCTTGGCGACCGTTATGAAATGTTTGCGGCTGTTACCTCCGGTATACCTTATGGAATTAAGTTTGCTCATCTGCATGGTGGAGAAACCACGCTTGGCGCTATAGACAATATATACCGGCATGCAATTAGTCTCGCATCACATTGGCATTTCACAGCTCACGACTCTTTTAGTGAAAGAATTGCTCAAATTATAGGTTCAAGAGACCGTGTAATTACCGTTGGGGCGTTAGGATTGGATAACCTGGAAAACTTATGCCTGCTATCCAAAGAAGAGTTTTTTAAAAAATGGAATATAGATATAAACATTCCAAGTATACTAATAACCGTTCATCCGGAAACGGTTGATATAAAGCACATGGAGCAGCGTAATGACGCGTTGATTAACGCGTTGAACCAGCTTGTTAAGAAATATCAATTGATAATTACCATGCCCAATGCTGATACTTTTGGCACTGAATTAAGACGTAGAATTCTGACTTTTAGGGAGAAGTATGTAAATGAATTAAAATTGGTGGAAAATTTCGGCACACAAAGTTATTTTACCTGTATGAAATACTCTTCATTTCTTTTGGGAAATACTTCAAGTGGTATTATTGAAGCGGCCTCATTTCAAAAATATGTCATAAACTTGGGAGATCGACAGAAGGGAAGAATGTCAGGAGACAATGTGGTTCATGTGCCTTTTGGCGAAAAACTAATTTTAAATGCTGTTGGTCAGATCGAGAAGAAGCAGCAGTATGAGGGTGGTAATATCTATTACCAGGGAGGGGCAGTAAAGAAAATATTAAAAGAAATTTTTAGATAGGTGCAGAATATAGAAAAACATTTAATATTGACCGGTTCCCCAATCAAGAGTGCACTGGCCAAGCTAAATCAATTGGCTGCTGATGCAATACTTTTTGTAGTAGACCAGGACCAACGGTTAATTGGTTCTCTTACTGATGGAGATATTCGCAGGGGCTTTTTGAAGAACCTCAATTTAGATAATGTGGTAAATGATTTCCTGCAGCCCAACCCTCGATTTGTTCGTAAGGGAGACGACAATATCCTTAAAGTAATAGAGTTCAGAAATAAGCAGTTTAGAATTCTTCCGGTTTTAGATGGTAATAACCGTGTTATTAATATTATTAATTTTCGGTTTTTTAAATCCTATTTGCCGGTGGATGCGATCATAATGGCGGGAGGAAGAGGTGTTCGGCTGCGGCCTTTGACGGATAAAATACCAAAGCCATTACTGCATGTAGGTGATAAACCCATTATTGAACATAATCTTGACAGGCTTATTAGCTATGGCATAGATGATGTATGGATATCGATAAGGTATCGTGGAGACCAGATTAAGGAGTATTTGGGTGACGGAGATAGTAAGAATATTAAAATAGAATACATTTGGGAAGATGAGCCATTAGGTACGATAGGAGCAGTGAGTAAAATATCTAATTTGCAACACGACAATATTCTTGTCACCAACTCAGATTTACTTACAGACCTGGATTATGAAGATTTTTTCCTGGATTTTTTAAACAGTAAGGCGGATCTGAGCGTGGTTACTATACCATATGCCGTAAAAGTACCATATGCGGTTCTGGAAACCAGTAATAACCATGTACTTTCATTTAAAGAAAAGCCTACATATACCTACTATTCCAATGGTGGTATTTACCTGTTGAAGAGGCATGTGTTGAAGTACATACCTAAAGAATCTTTCTATAACGCCACGGACCTTATGGAGCACTTGATCAATAATGGAATGAAGGTCAATTCATATCCTCTTAGGGGGTACTGGTTGGATATCGGCAACCCGGAGGATTTTAAAAAGGCCCAGGAAGATATAAACCACCTAAGCTTGTAATGGAAATTTTAGTAACTATATGTGCAAGGGGAGGGTCTAAAGGCATCCCTGACAAAAATATCAAAGTTATAAACGGGCTGCCTCTAATCGCCTATTCTATATTGCTGGCCCGTCAAATTAAGGATAAATACGGTGCAGATATTGCTCTATCTACAGATAGTGCCAGGTATAAAGATGTTGCAGCTGAATATGGCCTTAAAGCCGAATATACCCGGCCGCAGGATTTGGCTACTGATGGCGCAGGGAAAATTGGAGTAATCCGCGATGTCAAGGAGTTTGAGGAAAGAAAGAGGCAGAAGAAGTATGATTATGTGATCGACCTGGAAGTTACTTCCCCGCTTCGTAACCTCGATGACATAGAGGTTGCCTTGGAAAAATTGATTGCTAATGAAGAGGCGCATATAATCGTGGGTGTGAGCCCGGTAACCAAAAACCCTTACTACAACATGTGGGAGAAAAAAGAGGATGGCTTTTGGGGACTTTCAAAACCCACTTCAGACAATATCCTCGCCCGTCAAAAATCTCCGAAGGTATATGCTTCCAATGGGATGCTATATATCATGAGACATACTTTTTTTGATTATGGTTACAAATCCATTGTCACAGATAAAACTGAAGTATATGTCTCCCCCCACATCTGTTTTGATCTGGATGAAATGATTGATTTTTATTTCATGGATTTTGTGTTGTCCAATAACAAACTGGATTTTAAATTGGGATTTAATGAGTGATAATAAAGGAATAGTTATTGTTACAGGAGGTTGCGGATTACTTGGACGAGCAATATTACATGATCTGAGGAAAAAAGGCTATGTGGCCATTAACTTTGATGTTAGCATCGAAAGTAACCTGGATGATCATAATGTTCACTGTGATGTAACTGATGATCTTTCCATCAGGGAAAGCGTAGATCTTGTATTAAGAAACTATGAGCGAATTGACGGATTGGTTAATAATGCGTATCCAAGAACCTCTGACTGGGGAGTGGCATTTGAGGAAGATGACCTGACTTCGTGGAGGAAGAATGTTGATATTCAGATGAATAGCTATGTGGCCTGCTGCCAGACAGTTTTAAAAGCAATGAAAAAACAAGCATCGGGAGGAGCAGTTGTTAACATAGCTTCTATATATGGTGTCGTTGGGAATGACTTTACCATTTATGAAAATACGACAATAAAACCACCTGCAGCCTATTCTGCAATCAAAGGTGGTCTGATCAATTTTACGAGATATCTCGCCTCCTTTTACGGGCAACATAACATTCGGGTTAACTGTGTGTCACCTGGGGGGATTTATGATCATCAACCCGAAGCTTTTGTGAAAGCGTATGAGCATAAGGTTCCAATGAAAAGAATGGGAAAGCCCGAAGATATATCTCCGGCTGTTAGTTTTCTGCTTTCTGAAGAAGCCCGATATATAACAGGACAAAATTTGATAGTTGATGGTGGATGGACCGCAATATAGCATACAGGCTTTCTTAAACTCATGACCAATATCAGCGATAAAATATCAGCCATTGAAAAGCAATTGGATATCACGGGATACAGGTTCGGAGAAGAGGACGTCTGGCCTGTTATTCGCATAGCTATTTACCTGAGCTCCACGAAGTCGACTTCAGGAGGAAGAGTATCTCCATTAAAGAGGTTGAACTTTTTATTAGCAGGCGGTTGGCACTTTCTCAAAAATCAGGTCCTTAACTTAACCCCTGGTAAGCACGAAGTCGCTTTGGTTACCACAAGCCATTACAAGGTAGTGGAAAATGGACGTGTCTATGATCGTATTATCGATCCTGTACTCAGATATTTGACGGATAAAGGAAAAAAATTTAGAGTCTTTGAATTTACGGGGAAATACGCATATGATAAAGACATAAATTATCGAAAAAATTTACGTCCAATACATCAGGAAGTGTACTTTTTTTCATTAATGAAACGAATATTCCGCAGGTCAAATTATAAACTGACAGGCGATATTAGTGCACTAAACAACCTTCTTCAAGTTTACGAGATCAACTTCTCAATAGATACAAGCTTTATAAAAAAGCTTGAACTAATTTTTCTTCAGGCCGATTATTTCCAAATGGTGCTTAGGAAATCCGGTGTTAAACATTTGTTTGTTGTGTGCTACTATGATGCTAAATGTTTCAGTTTTATGTTAGCAGCCAATCGCCTAGGACTTCAGACCATCGATCTGCAGCATGGCGTCCAGGGAAAGCAGCACATGGCATACGCAAAATGGCCCCTTGATACTTTATGTCGCGCCAAATTCTTACCCACCCATTTCTATGTTTGGGACCGCAGTTCATTTAACGCCATTCTTGAATGGAGACAGGATGCAGATAAGATACTCTTAGGATCAAATAAATGGTTTGAAGAGCGTGCAAAGAAAGTATCAAATGATACTATTCTGTTGAGCCTGCAGCCTATTGATGACTTTTTGCCCGATTATGTTCTCTCTTTGATTAAGGGCTACACTGGTAATAAAAAGTGGTATGCTCGTCTCCACCCCAGGCAGATAGATGAAATAGATAAAATAGAAAGCCTTTTTGCCAGGGAAGGTTTACTTGAAAAAGTGGATGTCAGGAAGGCTTCTCACACACCTTTGACCGATTTGCTACAACATACCGCCATACATATAACTTTCTATTCAAGTGTGGCCATAGAGGCTGGTTACTTTCAGATTCCGACTTATTTCTTAAGTGAAAAAGGCATGTCATATTTTACTGATTCTCTCGATGAGAAACTAATCTACTGCTATCCAAAAGACGACTTTACTGAAGTTCTTGCGAAACTCGACACTATCCCGGCGGATGCCGAAAAGCACGAGGATAGAATTAATACTCTAGACCGGTTGTTCTATGACTAATAAGCCTCTTAGTTTAAGCGTAGTAATACCTGTAAAGGATAGGCAAGAGGCTTTAATGAGGGCAATTGCCTCTGTTAAAGCTCAGAGCTACCCAGTGAGCAATATTATCGTTGTTGACGATGGCTCTGCAGAGGAGGTTGGTCCGATACTTAAGAAAAAATATCCTGACGTAATTTATTTGAGGAACAGCGAATCTCAGGGAGCACCATTTTCCCGTAACAGAGGTTGGAAGCATGCCGGTTCTGAATTGATTGCATTTCTTGATAGTGATGATGAGATGAAGCCGGATAATTTGTCCAGAAAAGTAGGTATGCTCATCGAACAAGGTCTGGATATGGTGATAGGCTCAATAGAGCTAAATGAGAACGGTAAAGTGTCACCTCAAAAATTTAAAATTACCCCTGACAGGCCTTTGCGTGATCATTTACTACTAAATACACCGTTTGATGCGCGAACATCTACGTTTGTTATAAAACGTCAGGTTTTGGAAAGCATATCCTTTGATCATAACTTAAAAAAACATCAAGACTGGGATCTTTTTATTAATGTTGATTATCACTACAATGTTGGGTATACCAATTACTGTGATACCACCCTTCATATAGCTTCCGATGATAGAATAAGTAGTAAGCTGCAACATGAATCAACAAAGTATTTCATAACAAAAAATCAAACAAAAGTATCGGACCAGGCCATGTTTATGTTTTTGCTCAAAATGTTATACAAATCACAAATCAGGAGGGATCATGAGGGTACTACACTCTACCGGACCCTACTGGCTGGATATAAGCGCAAGGTCAATTTTACTAGTGAAATCATCATATTTCTTGTAAAGTATAAGATACTAAACGTAAGTTTACTTCAGAAACTGAAGAAACTGTTGAAAAGCTAGGGAATGGGGAAAAGAATACTCTTAGTTGTTGGTTCACTGAAAACAGGAGGAGCTGAACGTGTAACAGTGATAACAGGAGCCGAGTTGCAAAAGCGGGGATATGACGTGCACTATGTACTACAACGAAATATCATAGAGTTACCCAATGATATTCCAGATGATAAAATTCATATCTTAAGAAAAAGAAATTCCCAAAATAAATTCTATAAATTTTACGCCCTTTTTATAAAATTATTTTTTGTATGTCTCCGGGTGAGGCCTGCCTATGTTATTGCCTTCAGTCGTGTGAGTAGTTTTCTTGCTTGCTTTACTTTCCATAGAAAAATAATAGCAAGATTCGATGCTAATCCTTATATCCTGAGTAAAAAGCAGCACCGATATGCAGACTTTGTTTTTAAATGGCCATTTATCCGTAAGGTGGTTGTACCTTCCACCGGAATGTATGATGCCGTGTCGATGGAAAGAGCTCGGTATAAAGAGAAGTTAGTTATTATTCCGAACTCTTTGGACGTTGTAAAAGTTACCACTTTGGCAGATGCACCGGCGGCTTTTATTTCCGCTGACAAGTTTATATGTGCTATGGGCAGACTTAGTGAAGATAAAAACTTCGAACTTTTGTTAAATGCGTTCGCCAAAAGTGAAGTTAGAAACCTGTATAAGCTGGTTATTATTGGTGATGGGAGACTAAAGCAAAAATTACATGGGATGGTTTCTTCTTTAAATATCACCGAAAGGGTAATATTTTTGGGTTACCTGAAGAATCCATACCCGGTTCTGAAACAGGCAGACTTTTTAGTTAACACATCTATTAAGGAGAGTTTTTGTAACGTTATTCTGGAAGCTTTGGCTTTGTCTTTACCGGTTGTAGCTACAGATTGCACTTATGGGCCTTCGGATATGGTTAAAAATAATGTGAATGGTTATTTGATTCCAACCAACGATGAGGCTGCACTTATTAAGATGTTGGACAAGATTGCTTTTGACTCCAACACAATAGAAAAACTTAGAAATGCCACAAAAAGCAGCATAACTTCATTTGAATTAAATAACGTTATACAGCAATGGATAGATTTACTCAAATAGGATAAGGTAATTAGTGAAAAAGATTAAAGTACTTCAAATTATTAAGTCACTCGGACGTGGAGGAGCAGAAATGTTATTAGCGGAATTGCTTCCACTGCATGATCGTGATAGATTTGAATTTAACTACGTTTATTTTTTGCCCTGGAAAGATCAGATGGTGCCTGCTTTGTTGGAAAACAGAGCTAATGTGCATTGTTTTAAAGCCAGCAATAACATTAAGATATTAACGCAGTATCGTCATGTTATCTCATATGTAAAGGAACATGGCATAGATGTTATCCATGCTCATTTACCCTGGGCGGGGTTTTTGGCGCGAATAGTACATTTCAAAACCGGTGTTCCGGTTTTATATACGGAGCATAACAAGCAGGAACGATACCATAAGATAACTTACTGGCTAAACAAGTTATCTTTTAACTACCAATCAGCCGTGATTGCTGTCTCAGAGGATGTAGCTTCATCAATTTATGACAATCTCAAACCCAGTATTCCTGTGGAGGTCATAGTTAACGGAGTCAATACTAATAAGTTTCAGCGAAATGAACAGCGAGGTTTAAGCGTGCGAAAGAAATATAATATACCCGAAGATGCCACTGTGGTGGGAACTATTGCAGTTTTCAGGTTTCAGAAGCGCTTGAAGGAGTGGTTGCAGGTTTTTTCAAAGGCTGCCGAGGTAAACCATTCACTCTATGGAGTAATTGTTGGAGATGGACCATTAAAAAATGAGCTAATCGAGGAAAGAAAAAGGTTAAAACTTGAAGATAAAATAGTTATGCCGGGGCTGCAGACAAATACTGTTGACTGGTTTTCCGCAATGGACATCTATATGATGACATCAGTATTTGAAGGACTACCAATTGCGCTTTTAGAAGCAATGAGTTGCCAATGTGCTATCCTGAGTACAAATGCCGGAGGGGTGAAGGAAGTGATTCACTCAGGGAACGAAGGGCTTCTGGTAAATGTTTCCGATTGGTCACTAATGCCAGAATTACTGGAACAACTGACGGCTGATCAAAAAGCGGTAGAAAAAATGGGAGAAAATGCCCGTATGCGTGTTGTAGAATCTTTTAGTTTGGAAAATATGGTAGAAAGAATAGAGGCACGTTATTTAAAAGCCGTAAATGAGAAATAGATGGAATTCAGAGCAGCAACAAATGAAGATGTACCGAAAATAGTGGAGCTCCTGAGAACAAGCCTTGGGGAGTCATTGATGCCCAAGTCGCAAGCATACTGGGAATGGAAGCACGTAAGAAATCCATTCGGTGCTTCTCCGATGATATTGGCCCTGGAAGGAAAGCAACTTATTGGCGTTAGAGCTTTTATGAATTGGCAGTGGATGAGGCAAGGCAAAACACTTTCTGCTATTCGAGCCGTAGATACAGCCACTCACCCCGACCATCAGGGAAAAGGTATTTTTAAAAAATTGACCCTTCAGTTGCTGGAGCAGTGTAGAAAAAAAGGTGTTGATTTTGTTTTTAACACACCCAATTCTCAAAGTATGCCCGGTTACATTAAGATGGGGTGGAAAGAGGCGGGAAAGTTACCCGTAAAAATGTGCATAAAGCAGCCAGTCACCTTAATCTTAAATAAGTTAAGGCATGCCAGGCCGATTGAGTTTCTTGAGCTTAATACTTCTGATTTTGATTTGGTACCGGTTTTATCTCACTTTGACGACTCTTTGGTAAGTGACAAAGCACTTACCTGGCGCACTCCCCAAACCAAAGCTTTCTTGACCTGGAGGTACATTGATGTGCCTATGGTGAAATACTATGGATATAGAAATGATAATGCACTCATCGTCTTTAGGTTGAAGCGGACTGCATATGGTAGTGAACTGCGTGTGGTTGAGACAATTGGGACCAAACCCGCCATAGAGGCCGCCTTGCGATATATTTTTTTTAAAGTTAGCTTTGATTACATGACATTAGATGGGTTTAACGCAGCTAAGCTACCTGGGATGCTAAGGTTATCGGCTAAAATAGGACCAGTTGTTACCGTTCGTGCCTTAAATTTCACGGATCTGACTGCATTTGCCGGTTTCAATAGTTGGACACCGTGTCTTGGAGATATGGAACTCTTTTAATTAATGCTTTACGGAATTTTTATAATAGTTTTAGGCTATTTCATAGCTGGTGCCTACATCGATAAAATTATCCCTGCCAGGTCACCTAAGTCTCTCGAAAGTAATGTCTTTTTGAAGAGGCTATACTTTTATCATTTTTTTCTATCAGCTGTTTACTATACATATGCCTTATTTGAGTCTTCTGATTCAAAATTTTATTATAGAAAAGTCATAGAAGATTACAGAGGGCCGGGGTGGTTTGATTTCTATGGTGTCAGTACAAGATTCATAGAATTCACCGGGTACCCGTTTATTAAGTACCTGGGTTTTAGTTACGAAGCTATAATGGCACTCTTTTCTATCTTCGGTTTTTTCGGTTTTATCTACTTTTACCTTTTTTTTCAGGAAAAAGTCGTTTTTAAGGAAAGGTTTTTTGGCTATAACTTACTTACAATATTCTTCCTGTTGCCAAACTTACACTTTTGGTCAGGGTCTTTTGGAAAAGGTTCTTTCATATTTCTGGGGATCAGCATGTTCTTCTATGGACTAAATAATGTGCAGAAAAGATGGATAATAATTATTATTGGCGGTTTGATTACTTATCATATTCGGCCACATATAATGTTTGTAATACTTGCTTCTACTGCCATTGGCTTTGCATTTAGTACGAGAGGTGTAGGCTGGGGAACCAGGTTTGCTGTTATTGTAATTTCAGTCGGGGCCTTCTTTTTTGTTTATCAGGATGTGTTGGCATTGGTGGGTGTTGAAGAAGGTGAGGAACTACAAGAGGGGTTAGATCTGGCTCACCGGGCAAAAGAGCTTTCGAAAGCAACGTCAGGTGTGGATATAAGAGATTACTCCCTTCCTGAGAAGGTTTTTACTTTTTTATACAGGCCTTTGTTCTTTGATGCCCCGGGATTTTTGGGAATTGTTGTTTCTTTTGAAAACGTTTTTTTGTTACTGATCACTCTTTATTTTATAGTTAAGGGGGGCGTTTTATATTTACTTAGGGGTGATTTTCTGATCAAAACTGCTTTTTTTAGCTTCATTACTGTATCCATCGCGCTGGCGCAAATCTCCGGAAACCTTGGTATAGCAATTAGGCAAAAGAGTCAGGTTATGATGCTGTTCCTTTTTATTATTCTCAAGTTCCTGAGCGATAAAAAAATGGTTCAGTATAAGAAGTGGGTGAGCAAAAAGAAAAGATCACAAGCGAGGGCTGAAATTTATCATGTTACACCATGAGAGGCATTCTAACTATTTCACTTGACTTTGAGCTTCATTGGGGTGGTTTTGAAAAATGGCCACTAAATGAACGTTATAAAAATTATTTTTTGAATACCAGACGCTGTATTCCCACTTTGCTGTCCTTGTTCGAACAAAGTAATATTCACGTCACCTGGGCTACAGTGGGGCTGCTTATGCACATAACCAAAGGAGAACTTCTGGAACATGTTCCGCAGGTCCTCCCGGAGTATGAGGTGAAAAAGTTATCAGCTTACAATTACATCAGGGAGGCCGGTATTGGGGAGAATGAGTCAACTGACCCGTTTCATTATGCCGGTTCGTTAATCGATGCAATAAAAAAAGTGCCGGGTCAGGAGATCGGCACACATACCTTTTCACATTATTATTGCAATGAAATCGGACAAGGTTCCGAGCAGTTCAGGCATGATCTTCAGGCATCCAGATCAGCGGCTGTAGCTTGGGATGTTACCTTGAAGTCGTTGGTTTTTCCACGAAACCAATATAACCCGGAATATTTGTCTGTTTGTGCTGAAGAGGGAATACAGATTGTGAGAGTAAATCCAATTGACTGGTGGTGGCAGATCAATGGCACTCAAAACGAGTCAATGTGGAAGCGTCTAAACAGAGGACTTGATGCGTATATGTCGATTGGAGGAAAAACTTCTTATTCTCTTGATGCCATCACAATTGAAAGCGGAGTTTTTCTATTGCCAGCGAGCCGTCTTTTAAGGCCTTATCGACCAAAGGAGTTTGTTTTAAACAGGCTGAAAATCGAAAAAATAAAAAAGGAAATGTTGGTAGCGGCTCAAAATAATGAAGTATATCATTTGTGGTGGCATCCTCATAACTTTGGTAATCATACACAGCAGAATATCGATGGTTTAGTCGAGATCGCCAACCACTTCAGAAGGCTTCATGAAGAGTTTGGTATGGTGAGTAGGAATATGGGTGAAATAGCAGAATTATTGTATAATGGAGCTCAAACCTAAACTTCTAAGAATAACAACTGTACCTATATCCCTTAATGTCTTGCTTAAGGGACAGCTTTCGTATATCCGCTCCAATGGATTTGATGTGGTAGCGTCCAGCGCTCAGGGCCCTGAAATTATTGAAATTATAGAAAGAGAGGGTGTCCCTCACTATGTTATTCCATTAACCAGAAAAATTACTCCCTTTCAGGATATCTGGTGCTTGTGGAAATTGATTCTGTTCATCCGGAGAGAGAGGTTTACCATAGTACATTCGCATACACCAAAAGCGGGATTAATAGGTATGTTGGCAGCATGGTTTTGTCGCGTCCCACATCGGCTACACACTGTCGCCGGGATGCCTTTAATGGAAACCAGGGGCTTCAAAAGAAAACTACTTAAGTGGGTCGAATTAATCACTTATAGAAGTGCTACACGTGTCTACCCTAACTCTTTTCGTCTGAGGGATTTTATTGTGAGAGAAATATATGCCTCCCGGGAAAAGCTTCATGTGATCGGCAGAGGAAGTTCAAACGGGATCGATCTGACTTATTTTCAGGTGACAACTGAGGTTGAAAAAAACGGCATAAAGTTATTGGAAACGTATGGTATCAAAAAGGATCATTTGATTATTACCTTTATAGGTAGAATTGTAGCGGATAAAGGAATAAATGAGCTTATCGAGGCGTTCGAACAAGTAAACGAGGGAACAGAGAAGAAGACGAAGCTATTGCTTGTCGGACCGTATGAAGATGATCTGAATCCTATTAGCTCTAAAGCGAAAACCTTCATAGAAGAGCACCCGGATATTATTTCAGTGGGTTTTCAAAGTGACATACGTCCGTACCTGTATATCAGCGATATTTTTGCATTTCCAAGTTATAGAGAGGGATTTCCAAATGTTGTTCTTCAGGCTTGTGCCATGGGAGTACCTTGCGTAGCTTCTGATATTAATGGATGCAACGAAATTATCTTGAATGAAAGGACAGGGTTGTTAATACCCACAAAAAGTGTAGCCGAACTTGTGGCGGCTCTGAAAAGGCTAATTTCCGATGAAGATTTTAGGAAGCGCTTAGCTGAAGAAGCCAGAAGTTATGTCAGAGCGAATTTCGACCAGCAATATGTTTGGAAAGAAATAATCAAGGAATACAAAAAGCATGTGAATGTATAGGATGTTCAAACATATAGCAGATAAAATCGTTGCATTCATTGCTTTGCTGGCACTATCCCCAATTTTCTTGATCTGCTGCGTCTTACTCGGCATTTTCAATAAAAATGGCTTAAAAGGAGTTTTTTTTATTCAACCGCGCCCTGGAGAGAATGAAAGGGTATTTAAGCTGTTTAAATTTAAAACAATGACGGACGAAAGAGATGAATATGGCAATCTGCTGCCTGATGAGCAGCGGTTGACCTGGGTAGGACGTATAATTCGAAAAACATCTATTGATGAAATTCCGCAGCTTCTTAACATTTTGAAGGGGGAAATGTCATTTATTGGCCCCCGTCCATTGCTACTGGAATATTTGCCGTTGTACAGTGATGAACAGCGAAGGAGGCATGATGTGCGGCCTGGAATTTCAGGTTGGGCGCAGGTAAATGGAAGAAATGCAATTTCGTGGGAAAAGAAGTTTGAGTTAGATGTTTGGTATGTCGATCATCAATCTTTTTGGTTAGATTTGAAGATATTATTCCTGACTTTGATTAAGGTTTTGAAGGCCGAGGGAATTAGTGGAGAAAATGTGGCTACAATGGAGAAATTTAAAGGTAGTCAACACTCAACAATTAAAACCAGTAACTAATATCAAATAATGTATCTCTTTGGAGCTAGTGGTCACGCGAAGGTTATATTAGATATACTTAAAAGCAACCGGATAAATGCTCTGGGTCTTTTTGATGATAATAAATCAGGGGGCGGTATCAACGGTTTACCAATAGTGGGAGTGACAGAAGATCATACGTCTGAATGTAATCCATGTATTGTGGCAATTGGAGACAATGGAATAAGAAAAAATGTGGTGGAAAGGTTACGTAGTGCTATTTATGCTTCTGCTTTACATGCCGGTGCCACAGTAGCCGAACCGAATGATATTGCTGAGGGAACTGTTGTTATGGCTGGTGCCGTTATTAACCCATCCACGAAAGTTGGCAGGCACTGCATAGTCAATACCTCTGCGTCAGTAGATCATGATTGTACAATAGGTGACTTTGTTCATATTGCACCTAATGCGACACTTTGTGGGGGCGTTAGCGTTGGAGAAGGTACTCTCGTAGGATCGGGAGCGACTATCATTCCGAATATATCTATCGGTAAATGGGTGGTAGTTGGCGCAGGAACAGTTGTTATTGCTGATGTTCCCGATTACGCGGTAGTGGTAGGGAATCCCGGGAGGTTAGTAAAGATACAACAACATGAATAAATATCAGCCAAAGCGGTCAACCCGGGGTGTATGTCCAGGCTGAGAAGATGGCGAGACATAACCTAAGTACCTTGGGTTGCTCCCTGCTTGCGCGCTAAATGTACTACGATGCGTAAGTATGTAACCATTGAAAATCAAATGTACATGAAAAAAATAGCCATATATGGAGCAGGGGGCCTTGGAAAGGAGGTAAAAACCATAATAGATGCTATCAATCAAGCCAAGCCGGTGTATGACTTTCTTGGATATTTTGATGATAACGTCAGGGGAGATCATGTGATAGGCGGGTTAGCTGATCTTAATAGATGGGAGGAAAACATTCATCTTGTGATTGGTATAGGTGCACCGGAAGTCAAAGAACAAATCATATCATCAATAACCAATTCTTTTATCCGATACGAAACGCTCATCCATCCGGGTGCAGAAATCGGAAATGGTGACGATGTGCAGATAGGTGTGGGAACCATTGTCACTGCAGGATGTATCTTAACAACAGATATTGAAATAGGTAAACATGTTCTTTTAAACTTGAACACCACTATTGGCCATGATGTGGTGATTGGGGATTTTTGTTCTATAATGCCAGGAGTAAACCTGGCAGGGGCAGTTAAAATTAAAAAATCCGTATTGATTGGATCCGGGGCAAATATTATTAACGCTGTTTGTATAGGAGAGCGTGCTGTGGTAGGAGCCGGAGCCGTGGTTTTAAAAAATGTAAAATCGCACAGCACAGTGGTCGGAGTACCTGCAAGGGAGTTGTAATATGTCGTTAATAAGAGAATTTAAACCTACCATACTGTTTTTGGTTAAATTTTTGGGGTTTTACCTCATACTAAACCTGTTATACGGCTTTTTCATTGATGCTTACTCTCCCCTGCCTGACCCCGTTACACGGTGGGTGTCGGTGCAGTCTACTTCAATTCTTAACTTGTTTCAGTACCGGATTGAATATGCCGACCATCAATATCAACCATCAATTAACCTAATCCTGGATGGGCAGGATGTGATTTTGAGTATCTTTGAAGGGTGTAATGGACTGAATGTAATTATCATATTTGTTTCTTTCCTCTTGTCATTCGGAAAGCTATCACCAAGGCTGATATGGTTTATTCCATTGGGCTTAATTATAATACACATTTTTAACGTTCTCAGGATCTTATTGTTATTTTTGATTTCTGTTCATTGGCCAGATGCCATGTATTTTGCCCATAAGTATTTATTCACTGCCATACTCTATGTTGTAATATTTGTTCTGTGGTATTTTTGGCTCAATAAGCTCTATGTAATCAAAAATACATGATAGAAAAACAGTGGGATATGAGACGTTTTGCTTTGATTTCACTCAGCCTTATGGGGTTGATAATGGTGTACCTTCTGCAACGTGAAATACAACATTTTTTTAGCACCTTTGGGTTGTCCGGCTATCAATTATTTATTGCGGGAAGGTCCTTCCGTTTCATTGTTAATGATCTTTTAATGATACTGCTCATCTATGGCCTCTATATGAAAAGGAAGTATGTTATTTTTGCTTTTTATTTGCAGTTAATAGGAATAATTTTGATTTTGATTCCATATCTTGTAATTAAATATAATACCCCTTATAATGGGCCCTTGGTGTCTTTCTTGCACAGACTGGTTATCAACCCGCTTCTAATGGTCTTGTTGATACCAGCTTTTTTTTATCAGGAGAGGTACTCTGAGATTGAAACTACAAAAAATGACACAAAATGAGTGAAAGAATTTACCTGTCGTCTCCTCATATGGGGGGAATGGAGTTGGAATATATTAACGAGGCTTTTGACACCAATTGGATATCTCCGGTGGGGCCGAATATTGATCACTTTGAGCAGGATATTTCCAAGTACATGTCGGGGATCCATGTCGCGGCCCTAAGCTCCGGTACAGCAGCTATTCATCTCGCATTGATCATCTTAGGGGTTGAGCGGGGAGATGAGGTTATTTGTAGTTCCTTTACTTTTGCAGGAAGCTGTAACCCTATAGCTTACATGGGCGCGGTTCCGGTTTTTGTCGATTCGGAAAGAGAAACCTGGAATATGGATCCTGAGTTGCTAAAAGAGGCAATAGAAGACAGAATTAAGAAAGGAAAAAAGCCGAAAGCCATAATTGTGGTTCATTTGTATGGCATGCCGGCAAAACTGGATGAGATCATCCAGATAGGGAAGAAGTACGAGATACCCTTGATAGAAGATGCAGCAGAAGCTTTTGGTGCGGAATATAAAGGCCGTAAAGCAGGAACTTTTGGAGATATAAGTGTGCTTTCATTTAATGGAAACAAAATCATTACCACATCTGGGGGAGGAGCTTTTTTGTCCGCCAATAATACATATGTTGAAAAGGCTAAGTTTCTTTCAACACAGGCCCGGGACCATGCTCCTCATTACGAACATAGTCAAATAGGATATAACTACAGGATGAGTAACATCAGCGCGGGAATAGGGCGTGGGCAGATGGAAGTTCTCGATGAAAGAGTACGACAGAGGAGAAGCATTTTTAAGTTTTATGAGGAGAAATTCTCCGGTTTATCAGGTATTGAATTTTTGAGAGAACCTGCTGGACATTTTTCCAATAGATGGCTGACCACAGCTCTGGTAGATAAGCATCTGCTAGGCGTGGACAGAGAAGATATTAGAATAGGGTTAGAAAAATACAACATAGAAACTCGTCCCCTTTGGAAACCTATGCATATCCAGCCTGTTTTTAAGGAAGCACCCGCTTATACAAATGGAACCTCGGAAGAGCTGTTCAACAGGGGTATTTGCTTGCCTTCTGGTTCAAATTTGACAACAAGCGATAAGGAACGAATAATGAATAAGTTAACAGGCTTATTTAAGGTTACTATTTAATCAGGCAAGGTATTCATTTTATAAACTTAAAATTCGTAATTTGTACTTTAAATAACGAACTACATGTTGTATACCAAAATAAACAGAGTTGTATCTTGCAGTATAAGAGATGTAAATATTGTTTTATTTCTTGTTGCTATTTCTTGTTTGCCCCTATTTTCGTTTGGGCAATCTGCCGGTGATTTTAGATCTTTTGGCTCTGGTGATTGGGATAATGTAAATACCTGGGAACGCTTCGATGGCGGTAGTTGGGTGAATCCAGCTCCCTCTACCCCGACAAATGCCGATGGGGCCATTACTGTTCAGGCTTTTCATACTATTACAGTACCGGTATCTACAACTATCACAATTGATCAAACCACTGTTGAGGGAGATGGTATTCTAAATGTAAATGGAACTTTGATAATTGCAGATGGTACAGGAGATGATCTGGTGATTGCTGAGGCAGATTTTATAACTACATTTTCAGATGGAAAACTGAATGTTAATGATAATGCTATTGTAGAAAATCAAGGACAGATAGCAAATGGTTCGCTAGGATTTGAAGTATTTAGTGGAGGTACCTATCAACATAATCTAAATGGAGGAACCATTCCTTCCGGAACATGGAATACAGGTTCTACATGTTTGGTGACAGGTATAGCTGGTTCAGTGCCTTCTGGATTAAACCAATCTTTTCATCACTTCACATGGGATTGTACTGCTCAATCTACAACTATTTTTCTGAATGCAGCTCTTACTGATGTTAATGGTAATTTGACCATAAATGATACGAATAATAATTTATTGATATTAGTTACAAGCACAACTGCAACTATAAGTGTCGATGGCGATCTTAACGTAAATAATGATGCAGGTTTATATTTAACCACACAAGGTACGGCTACAGTTAATGTTGGTGGGAATGTGAGCATTTCCTCTTCGAAGGCCTCTTTTGCTTTGATTTTTACTGCCACAGGGAATGCCAATCTAAATGTTTCGGGAAACTTTTCAAAAACCGGAACCGGGGTTGTCAATTTGGCCGCTAGTTCAGGCTCAGGAACATTAACAGTTAATGGAGACTTTACATTTACTGGCGGTACTATAAGAAAGTCGGGAAGTACAGGAAGCGGAACGGTTAACTTTGATGGAGTGACTGCATTTACAGGTGGAGGTACTTTTGCAGATGCTGTTAATTTCAATGTGACGGCTGGTTCACAACTTGACCTTGACACTTTTGCACTTACTGGAAGTGGGACCTTTAATTTAGGAGCGGGATCAATCTTGCAATTAGGATCTACCCATGCTTCAGGAGCTTTACAAACGGGAACCTCTGGTGGTAATATCCAGCAAGGAGGATTAAGAACTTTTACTGCAGGGTCCACAATTATTTATGATGGAGCAAGTGCACAGGCTTTGGGAGACGGCTTTCCTACAGATGTGAATCTTGAAATAGATAATGCATCAGGTGTTTCCCTAAGTGGGGAAGTAACAATTTCAACAGGAAGAACCTTAACTCTCTCATCAGGCAACCTGTTAATCGGAGGAAATACTTTGTCGATAAATGGCAATATTTCCGTGGCAGCAGGAGCTCTGGAAGGGGGAGCATCTTCAAATCTATCTATAGGTGGAACAGGGAATTTCGGAACTTTATCATTTGCAACCACTACAACACTGAACGATTTTACTTTGAATAGATCCTCATCGGGGAATGTCACACTCGGGTCGAATCTAACTATTTTAGGTACTTTTACCCAGACGGATGGTGACATCACTCTAAACGGAAATACGTTCAATATTAATGGACCATTTTCCAGAACCGTTGGAACTCTGGTGTGCGATGCCTCTGCAACGCTAATTGTAGATGGAACAGGTGCGTTACCTGCGTCAGTTGGAATGTCCGGAGCTTTGACCACGTTAACTCTAGATCGGGCTGGTAGCACTTTTTCAACAGGTGCTACATTGACCATCACGAATTTAAACTTGACAGCGGGTACTTTTGATAATACTAGTACGATCACCATGGCTGCAAATGGAGTCATAACGCGGACGGCCGATGGCAGTATGAATAATGCTCCGGTAGCTGTCACGAGCTATGATGTGGTTTACAACAATAGTACAACAATATCTTCAGGGCCCGAACTCCCCACCGGGACAACGGCCCTCGATGATCTTACCAAGCAGGGCTCAGGCCAACTGGACTTAAGCAATAATTTAACTGTAAATGGCATTCTAACTCTTTCGAATGGAGTTTTTAACGCGGGAACCAACACTATCGATTTTAAGGGAAATATTGTTAGCAATGCAGCTTCTACTTTAACTTCAAGTTCGGTAACATTTAGTGGAACAACAACAGTTACAGGAAATACTACTATGACCTTTAATGGGATAACTGTATCAGGTACGCTTACGCCTCAGGTTGATTTTAATATCAATGGGAATTTGGTGAACAACGGCACTTTAAATGCTGGTACGGCTACAACCACTTTTGGAGGTACTACTACGGTAAGCGGCAGTAGTACCAGTTCATTTAACGATGTCGTAATTAGTGGATCTCTAACAGCCCATTCCGGGAGTATGAACGTAGCTGGGGATTTTACCAACAATGGTACGTTTAGCAACAATAGCGGTGAAATAGTTTTTAACGGAACAACATCTATTTTAGGCTCCAATACTACTGATTTCCATAGTGTTATAATTGCCGGTACGCTAACTGGCCCTGCAACTTTCAACATAGAAGGTAATTTCACCAATAATGGAGGTACATTTAATCACAATAATGGAACTGCAGTGTTCGGGGGTTCCATTGCACAAACAATTGGAGGTACCTCTGCCAGTACTTTTTACAGCATGACAGTAGGTAATTCTAACGGAGTATCTGTTACAGGGACAGCTCGCCTTGAGGGGGTTTTTACTCTTAGCGGATCTGGCGTATTCGATGCAGATGGTGGTGGTTCGGGTGTTTTTGTGGTCAGATCTCGGGGTGTCACCAACGATGATGCCCGGATAGCTGATCTCACTGGTGTAGAAGGTAATTTTACAGGAAATATTACTGTCGAAAGGTATCTGGACGGACCGGACGACTGGCGATATATTTCCACTCCAATAACTGACGGCAATTTGGGAATGTGGCGCGATGACTTTTCCATAACTGGTAATTTTTCAGACGCAACTACTTCTGCTGAGGACCCTAATGTTACTCACAGTACTGCAGCTTCTGTCTATGTGTATGATGCGGCATCAGACGCCTGGACCGCGGTCGATGGAGGCGGAGGCGCTACAAGTACAGTTTCCCTTACCAATGGAACAGGATATGCCGCCTATATCTACAATCCTTCGGATTTTACGTTTTCAGTGAGGGGAACAATGGGTAAAGGTGCCGTGAATATTCCTTTGACAGCAGACGCTTCAGGCAGGTATAATCTGGTGGGAAATCCGTATCCCTCCGCTATTGATTGGGATAATATTATTCCTCAGACGGGTTTGGCCAGCACTGTTTCTATTAGAACTGCAAACGGTGTATTTGCCGCTTATAATGGTTCTATAACTACCAACCCGCCTTTTGTAGGTTGGACGGGAGAAATCGCTATGGGCCAGTCTTTCTGGATACAATCTACATCTGCCACAACGCTTAGCCTGACAGAGGCAGACAAGACCGGTAATCAGAATCATTTCCTTAGAACTTCAAGTCCTGAGAATTTTCTTCGTATAACTCTGAGCAACAGTACGGAAACTCAGGGAGACGAATCTGTCGTTTGGTTTGTAGAAGATGCTACCGATACCACTGACTTTGCTTACGATGCTGTTAAAAGAAAGAATGGCAATCAGGTTTCGGCTGGAAAATATGACTACTTAAACCTGTCAACTTTTAATGATAGTTCAATTCATGACTACACTATTAACACAGTTTCTTTTATTGATTGTGCCAAAACAGTTAAATTAAAGGTTTCTGATGTAGCTCAAGGACAATACAAACTACTATTTACCGAACTGAACAGTTTTAATCTTCCCTATGATGTTGTTCTAAATGATCATTTCCTTGGCACATCAATTGCTTTAAGTGATAACAGTGAATATTTGTTTAATGTTACGGCAGATGCGGCAAGCTACGGAGCAGAAAGGTTTGAGGTCGTTTTCACAATAAGC
This sequence comes from Fulvivirga imtechensis AK7, assembly GCF_000331535.1. Classification (GTDB taxonomy): domain Bacteria; phylum Bacteroidota; class Bacteroidia; order Cytophagales; family Cyclobacteriaceae; genus Fulvivirga; species Fulvivirga imtechensis. Next base: position 93,609 of record NZ_AMZN01000051.1, read on the forward strand.
CCGGTAGATACTACAATTCCGGTGTCAGCATCTGTTTCTGAGATATGTGAGGGAGAGGGTGCCACTATCAACATAGACAATTCAGATATTTATACCTCTTATAAAATTTATAAAGATGGTATTGCTGTTTCGGAAACATTCACAGGAAATGGAAGTACGCTTAACATAGGGTTAAATACTGAGGTACTCATCGTAGGCGAAAATACATTTACCATTGAGGCCAATAAGATGGATTGTGGAATTTCTTACCTGGAGGAGAATGCTACAATTTCGGTGAAAGATTATTACCAGATAACTTCCACTGAGGGAGGTATGAACTGTGGGGAAGGACAAGTGGTGCTGAAAGCTTTGGGCTTGGCTGATACTGATGGTTTGTATAACTGGTATGCAACGTCAGACGCTGCTACCCCGCTGGAAAGCAACACTACTGGTAGCTTTACTACTCCACCTATTGGCAATACAACCTCTTATTTTGTTTCGGCTGTAAATTCGTTGGGTTGTGAGAGCGATAAGGTGGAGGTAATTGCAGAGATAGTAAACATAGAGAAACCTACCATTTCTGTTAATGGTAATGTGTTTACTTCAAGTTATACGGAAGGCAACCAATGGTATAAGGATGGTGAGGTTATTGAAGGTGCCATTAGCTCAACGCTGGAGGTAACTGCTGAAGGAACATATTCTGTCACTGTAGCACAAAATGGATGCTCTGCATCTTCCGACAATGTAGTATTTAATGTTACGGGCCTGGAAGATGAAATAGCCAACCGTGGTGTGAAAGTTTACCCCAATCCTTTTAGTAGTGAACTTCATTTCATTATCCCTGAGTGGGTGGAAGTTCACAAAATTGAGCTATTGGATGTAGAAGGACGAGTATTTATGAATATCGACCGAAACAATTTTAGCATTGGGGAAAATATATTACATTTACCGGAAGTACCAGAAGGGTTGTATATAATTAATATTCAATCTTCAGATGGTGTTATACCTCTAAGAATAGTTAAGAAATAGATGAAAAGCATTTTTGTGTCTATACTCGTTTTATTTTTTACATTTTCACTGCGAGCGCAACCAGGCGACCCTGGTGGAGGAGGAAAACCTGTGCCTATTGGTGGAGTAGAGTTACTACTTCTTGCGGGCGGAGCGTTGGGGATTAGAAAGATAGTAAAACAACATCGCAAGCGCTGAGTTGGAATAAGGACCTAAGATTTTGATAACGCATTTTCTACTAAAACTTCGAATACTTCCGAGGTGGATAATTATCCTCATTGATATTGCTGTTGTAGGTTGTGCTACCTATCTGGCTTATCTTCTCAGGTTTAATTTTGAAGTTAAGGAGCTGGAAAACTTCAACTACCACCTCGGTATGGGTGTTAATATGCTAGCAAGCCTGTTGGCTCTGTTAGTAACCAGGAGCTATGCGGGCATTGTTAGATATACCGGCATCCAGGACATGTTGAGAGTGTTTAATACACTGGTTATAACACATGTAACTACTTGCGTTGTCAACCTTGTGTATCATTATAACTACAACAAAAATCTGATTCCATATTCCGTTATTCTTATTGCTTTCCTCGCCTCATTCTTACTTCTCCTTCAGTACAGACTTCTGATTAAGAATGTTTTTTCTTATTACAGGGGAAGTACTATGTCTAAAATCCGAGTATTGGTGTTTGGTGCGGGGCAACTAGGCATGGTTACAAAACAGGTGATCGATGGTACTGATGGGTCCAAGTATCGTGTTGTTGGGTTTGTAGAGGATGATATCAGAAAGGTTGGTAAAAATATCCATGGTACCCCCATTTATAGCGGACAGGAGTTAAACTCCCTTTTGGATTTGTTATCGGTAAAGGAATTGATCATAGCAGTAAAGGACTTGTCAGTAGACCGTAAAAATGAAATTGTTGACATATGCCTTGAGCAGGATGTAAAGGTCCGTACTGTCCCTCAGGCAGATGATTGGGTTAAGGGGGAGTTGAGCCTTAATCAGATTAAAGAAATTAATATCGAAGATCTGCTGGGTAGAGAATCTATACAGCTCGATAATATGGCCGTCTGCGATCAACTCCAAAACAAACGTGTATGTATCACGGGAGCAGCGGGCTCAATAGGCAGTGAGTTGGTTAGACAGGTAATACAATATAGGCCTGAGCAATTAATTGTCATAGATCAGGCTGAGTCTGCACTTTATGAAATAGAAAGAGAACTGGGAAATAATGATAACATCGAATTTCTTGTGGCAGACGTAACAAATGAAGGTCGAATAGATGATATATTCTCTCATTATAAACCAGAGATTATCTTCCACGCAGCAGCGTACAAGCACGTACCGTTGATGGAAAAGAACCCATCGGAAGCTGTGTTGTGTAACGTTATTGGGACAAGAAATTTGGCTGACTTTGCAGTTAAACATCATGTATCGAAATTTGTGATGATCTCTACCGATAAGGCGGTCAATCCAACAAATGTAATGGGATGCTCTAAGCGTATTGCAGAGATTTATGTCAGGTCGCTTAACAACCACCTGAAACAGCTAGATAGAACTACTGCTACCTCTTTTGTGACTACCAGGTTTGGCAATGTTCTGGGATCTAACGGATCGGTTATCCCATTTTTCCAAAAACAAATTAGTCAGGGAGGACCGGTGACGGTTACTCATCCTGAAATTACCCGCTATTTTATGACCATTACTGAAGCATGTCAGCTTGTACTGGAGGCTGGAGCTATGGGAAAGGGAGGGGAGATATTTATTTTTGATATGGGTAAGTCAATTAAAATAGTTGATTTAGCAAAAAAGATGATACAGTTGTCTGGGTTGGCACTCAATAAAGATATTGAGATTGTCTATACAGGCCTAAGACAGGGAGAAAAGTTATACGAGGAATTATTGGCCAGCAAGGAAAATACTATTTCCACCCATCATAGCAAAATAATGATAGCTAAGGTGTTGGAGTACGACTACGATGAAATAAAAAAGAATACGGAAGATTTACACCAGGCAGCTCTTGACAGAAAAGATAACTTTGAAATAGTTGCAATTATGAAAAGAATTGTACCAGAGTTCAAGAGTAACAGTTCTCCGTATCAGGTATTGGATAATAGTTCTTCTGTGGCGTAGAACTGAGATTAATGAAGGTTTCTAGGGATTTATCTACGTCTACGTTGAATGTTACGTCTGGGCCCCTTGCCTCGGTTTTTGGAATTGACAGATAGAATATTCTCCGGGAGATAATACTCAATTTTTATATTAAATAGAAAATATCCATCGTTATTAGCCGGGTTTCCTCGTATATGTCCCTCGTCAATTCCTAAAGGTGGTAAATCTATTTCATGTCTTCTGTCAGCCATTGCCTGAACCAACGGGTCCTCAATAGACGAATGTAGTTGATAAACAGTGCTTACGTCATCCAGATAATCTGTAAATGTTAACCTATAGCCTCCTTCAAGCCCAATATTGATGAAGGGGTTTGCCTTATATTTAACCCCAATTCCAAAAGGAATAACAATGGCCAGCCTGTTATAATCCACCCCTTCAGTCCGCAGTGGCTGAAGGGCGATATAGTCACCTGCATCTGGCAGTGGATCTTCATTCCAGTCTGTCTGTGGTACCTGGCCTTTAGGATTAAAATAAAGCAGACCTATACCAATAAATCCATATGGGTTGAACTGTGGTCGTTGGTAAAATCTTGCTCCCTGGGGAAAAGCATTGACAATACCTATTAAATCAAGCTCAAAATTATCAGATCTGAAGGATAAATTCCTTCTGGTTTTTCCCGTGAGTTCAGAGTCACTGTCATCACCCTGCAACCTGAACCAGTGAAGCTCAGCCCTACCTGCAATTCGGGAGTGAAAGAAATACTGCAAACCAATATTAAGATTAGGCTTGGCATCCATGTAATCCCCCGGATCCTTCAGATCACCAAAATAAGTAGATGTACCCGTTCCCACCGAAGCAATTACATCTCTCCCCGTTCTGAAGTTATAAAAACTTTGAGCATCAACTAGTTCTACTATTCCTGCAAGGGCAATGCTGAGTACAGCTATTATTCTCTTCATGGTCCAATTATACTCAATTAACTACAATTTAGTAATTATGTGGTTAATTATAAAAAATAGTAACGGTAAAAAGAAATTCTGGTTTGGAATATAAATGCTAAAATGAAAATAGCCCTACATATTTGCAGAGCTATTCAGTGCACTCGGAAGGATTCGAACCCTCAACCCCCAGAGCCGAAATCTGGTATTCTATCCAGTTGAACTACGAGTGCATCAACTATATACTATAGTTTATGACAATACTTCTTTCACCTTGGTAGCGGCATCTTTCAGCAGTATAGCTGATGACACCTTAAGCCCTGATTCCTCAATGATCCTGGCGCCTTCCTCGGCATTCGTACCTTGTAGGCGAACAATGATGGGGATATCAATGTTCCCGATCTTTTTGTATGCTTCTACCACACCATTGGCCACGCGATCGCAGCGAACAATACCCCCAAAGATATTAATCAATATTGCTTTTACATTAGGATCTTTCAAAATAATTCTAAACCCTGCTTCCACAGTTTCGGCATTAGCACCACCTCCTACGTCAAGGAAGTTGGCAGGCTCCCCACCGGATAACTTAATGATATCCATAGTAGCCATTGCCAATCCGGCTCCGTTTACCATACAACCCACATTACCATCCAGTTTTACGTAACTCAAACCTGATCTTCCGGCTTCTACCTCAGCAGGATCCTCCTCTGAAAGATCTCTCAGCTCAGCCAGATCTTTATGTCTGAAAAGTGCATTGTCATCCAGGTTTACTTTGGCATCCACAGCCAATATCTTGTTATCAGATGTTTTCAACACGGGATTGATCTCGAACATTGATGAATCTGTAGCTTCATAAGCCTTGTATAGTGCATAGATGAACTTCACCATCTCTTTAAAGGCATTTCCTTCAAGCCCTAGGGCAAAGGCAATTTTTCTGGCCTGGAATCCCTGAAGTCCAACAGCCGGATCTATCCACTCTTTTACAATTTTTTCAGGAGTCTTTTCTGCAACCTCTTCTATGTCCATACCTCCCTCAGTAGAAGCCATGATTACATTGCAACTTTTCGCTCTATCAAGCAAAATACTTAAGTAAAATTCTTTGGGTTCTGAGTCGCCAGGATAGTAAACATCCTCAGCTATTAGCACTTTATTCACTTTCTTCCCTTCATCACCGGTTTGATGCGTTACCAGTGTGCCACCTATGATATTTTTAGCCTTTTCAGTAACCTGATCAAGTGATTTGGCCAGTACCACACCATTGGAGCCAGTCTCCTGGATTTTACCTTTACCTCTTCCTCCGGCATGTATCTGAGCTTTAATTACATACCAATCTGTTCCGGTTTCACTATGAAGTTCTTTTGCTGCATTCAGCGCTTTGTCAGCAGTGTCAGCAACAATTCCTCTCTGAATCTGTACTCCGTATTTTTTTAATATGTCTTTTGCTTGATATTCGTGAATGTTCATGCTTAGAAATTTTTGCACGAAAGTAGTTCTTTTGGTTTTATATTTCAAGGGTTAAGGATTTAAAATCGGCTAAGCGGGAATTCTATATTCAATTTTGTTATGTTTGGCTTTCTATTTAGTGTTTGTAAGAAAACTCTAAGTGGCTTTAAGAAAACGTCAAGGTCAAGGCTTGTGAAGTTCTAAAAAGCGGAGCGTACTGAGGTACGAGAGCATTTTTGGAACGAGCGTAACGCGGACATTGGTGTTTTCTTAGAGACGTTATTTAGTGTTTTCACAATTGAAAATATATGCTCATCGCAAAAGGGATAACAAAGACATATGGCGACCTGAAGGTGCTTAAAGGGATAGATCTGCATGTTAAGAAAAAGGAAATTATATCAATAGTGGGGGCTTCGGGGGCCGGAAAGAGCACATTGCTTCATATACTTGGAACCCTGGATAAGCCTGATCTTGGCACATTGACCATTAATGGTGCTAACATCGATACCATGAGCAATAAGGAGAAATCGGCATTTCGCAATAAACACATAGGTTTCATTTTTCAGTTTCACAATCTCCTGCCAGAGTTTACTGCTAAGGAAAATATATGTATTCCCGGTTTTATAAGCGGTAGAAATGCATCTTCAGTAAGACAAAGGGCTGATGAGCTGCTAAAGATCCTTGGCATTTCGGCAAGAGCCGATCACAAGCCGTCTGAACTTTCGGGAGGTGAGCAGCAGCGTACGGCAGTAGCCCGTGCGTTGATCAATAATCCCTCGATAGTATTTGCAGATGAACCTAGCGGTAATTTGGATTCTAAAAACGCCAGAGAGCTGCATCAGCTCTTTTTCAGGCTGCGAGATGAGCTTGAGCAGACATTTGTGATAGTGACACATAATGAGGAATTAGCAAATATGGCAGACAGAAAACTCGAAATTAAAGATGGTGTAATTCTTACCTGATGGTTGTTCTATTTGAGTTGAGCAATCATTTCTTCAATATGACCTTCCGCCTCAAAAAAATCTGAATAAACAGCGGCCACCACATGCTCTTTATCCAGAAGATAGGTAACTCTTCTGGAAAGATTTAAAAAAGGTATGTGAGCTTTGTATGCTTTGGACACCCTTCCATCAACATCAGCTAGTAGCTCAAATGGCAATTGATGAGTGGACTTAAATGCCTGGTGTTTTTCTACAGGATCCGTACTGATCCCTAACACCAGCACATCCAATGTTTTAAAAAAATCGAAGTTATCCCTGAAAGTACAGGCTTCGTTTGTACATACACGAGTGAAATCCTTTGGGTAGAAATATAAAACCACTGGCTGATTAGAAGCATCTGTATCAAGGGTGAACTGACCACCGGTAGAAGGGAGGCTGAAATTAGGAGCTTTGTGGCCGGGTTTTAAAGGCATGAGGGAGAAATGTTATTAGTGCTTTTTTTGGAGTGCTTAGTGAGTTAATACTACTTGCTCAGCATCCTCAACCTCAACATAACCAGATGTGTTAATGGAAATCAGTTTGACTTTCTTGAGTTCGTTAATCAATACGGGATCATACTTGGCGGCTACGCGTATATAGTTGTTGGTGAAGCCATGCATCATTCCATTTTCTATGTCCTCTTCAAATAGTACTATTTCGGTTTTATTCAAATTTTCTTCATAGAACTTCCTTCTCTTCTTTTCAGAAAGTGTTCTTAACATTCGGGAGCGTTCGTGCCGCACCTTCATGGGAACAGGTTCTGCCAGGTCAGGGGCAGGGGTATTGGCACGTTCGGAGTAGGTAAATACATGAAGGTATGAAATGTCTAATTCATTCAGGAATCGATATGTCTCAAGAAAATCTTCATCCGTTTCTCCAGGAAAACCTACTATTACATCCACCCCTATACAGCAATGAGGCATAACTGACCTGATTTTTTCCACCCTGCTCACGTAAAGATCACTCAGGTAGCGTCTTCTCATCATTTTCAAGATCTTGTCAGACCCTGATTGTAAGGGGATATGAAAATGCGGAACAAAGCGCTTCGATTGAGCCACAAACTCTATAACCTCATCGTGAAGCAGGTTGGGTTCTATGGAAGAGATCCGGATCCGGTCGATCCCCTGTACGTTATCAAGCTCACGGATAAGGTCTATAAACTTATCCTCTCTTTTGCCATTGCGAATGCCGAAATCTCCGGTGTTCACTCCTGTTAGTACTATTTCTTTAACACCTGTGGCTGCTATTTCTTCAGCCGATTGAATAATATTGGTAATAGTATCGCTCCGGCTATTACCTCGTGCCAACGGAATGGTGCAGAAAGTACAACTATAGTCACAGCCGTCCTGTATTTTCAAAAAGGTCCGTGTCCTGTCATTGATAGAAAAGGCATTGTTAAAAGTAGTTGCTCCTTCAATTTCCGAAGCCAAAACCTTTGTCTCCTCAGTTCTGACAAAGCCATCCAGCAACTCTAGCAGCCTAAATTTTTCAGCAGCGCCAAGTACGGCATCAACCCCAGGTATTTCAGAGATCTCTTTTGGTTTGAGCTGCGCATAGCACCCTATAATGGTGATGTATGCATCAGGAGATATCTTTCTTGCCTCCCGGACTATCTTTCTGCATTTTTTGTCAGCATTTTCAGTAACAGAGCAGGTGTTGATAATAAAAATATCGGGGGTATCAGTAAACTCTACCTTTTTGTATCCCTTTTCTTCAAACATGCGGGAAATGGTAGAAGTCTCTGAAAAATTGAGCTTACAGCCAAGAGTATAGAATGCTACTTTTCTCATTGAAGGGGCAAATTTACATCTATTGGATTGCTTTAGCAACATCAGCGGTGATTTATGCCGGTTCAAGCATCCTTCTCAGATAGTTGATCTGGCCCAGGTGATAATTGAGGTGGGAGTGGAGGTGTATGATAAAAAATTCCGTAGTAAAAGTTTGATTCCACAACGATACAGGATAGATCTCCTGCAGATCTGATGGCGACAATGTACTTAGTACCTGATTCACAATCTTTTGGGCTTCTTCAATTTCCCGGAGAAGCTCAGGAGTGGGCATATTTCTGGTGGAAAATTCCCTTTCTCTTTGACGCACGTAACCCGTGTCGCCCAAAACGGTACCAAAAAAATGCTGCAGGTTGCCGCAAAGGTGAAGACATAGGTTTCCAGCCGAATTACTGATGCCGTTTTTTACAGCCCAAAGATGGTCTGTCTTTTGAAATAGCTCTATCTCCGTCTTAAGTTGGTGCAGGTCTCTGTTAAAAAGCGTTTTCAGTGGTTCGGTGACCATTCTTAATTGTGTTTAATTGTACTTTTTCCTTTTTTGGCATTTCTCAAATCTATATCAATGCCATAACGCACAATAAAGCTAATGACTCGGTAGTTAGATCGCAAACTGTCCTGGAAGGCTAGAATGGGAATCTCGGAGCTATCTCTACCCCCCAGGTACGTCTGCCCGTAAGTAAAGCGGAATTCAAATTGGAAAAACTGAGTATCGTATACGCGTGTCTCCAAACCCGCACCCGCCTCGAGGCCAAATAACCAGCGGTTGGCATCGGTTATAGCATTTACCCTGATATTACCGTCCGACTCTTGAAATTTGACTGCATAATCAAGATCTACAGCAGCATCGAGCGTACCCTTACCATTGATCCAATAGTTGATGTTTGGCCCCACGTTAAAGAAAAATTTACCAGGGACACCTTTAGAAATGGTTAAATCGTACTTCTTTCTTAAAAGCACGGATATTTCGAAAAAGTTATAAGCTGCGTCATTGGTAATTGATTCAGCATCATATGTAATCTTTCTACCTTTTCTTGCATAAGAAACTTCGGTTGCCCAGGAAAAATTATTCTCCAACGGGAATTCAATATAGGCGCCTCCTCTGTATCCCAGTTTTATTGTCGAGTCGAAGAGGCTTTGTTCTTCGTCATGATGAAAGGCGACTTTATAAGCATGTACTCCTGCAAGAGGACCGATACTAAACTTTTGCCCTGCAACTTCAACAGTTGCCAGGAAGAGGAGAGCAGTGCAAACAAATAAAATCCGATTTATCACCTAAAACATGTTTAAACTTGCATGTGCAAGATTTGTCTGAAAAAAAGTATAACTACATGGGAATCAATTGCCAATTTAAAAATAAGTTTGGTTACTTCAACACAGCTAATCTATATATATATTGAAGAAATTTTTTTAACTTCTAAGGCACTTTTAAAACTGACTCATGCATTTGAGATTTCAATTTGCAATTTTTTTTATTTTTATTCTTCTGTCTATTACTAAATCCTTTTCGCAGGATAATAGTAACTTGACCCATTACTTTATGAATCCTTATTCCATTAACCCGTCCTTTGCCGGGACTGATGGAAAGCCTTCTCTTTTCTTAACGTATAGAAAGCAGTGGATCGACATTGAGGGAGCTCCTGTAATCAGCAACTTTTCATTTCATACACCTACCGGTAAAAATATGGGGTTTGGATTGAATGTAGCTAATGCACAACGCAGTGTCCTGAATACAACAAGTGGGTATATCACCACATCTTATGGTATCTCTTTATCAAAATTAGTGCGGTTGAGGTTTGCAATATCGGGAGGAGCCGCTTACAACGGTGTGGATATTACCGATCTTGAAAATATTACTGATCCTGCTCTGCAAGAGCTATTGTTGGATAATAACATCTACCTCATAGGTAATGCAGGTATTTCACTTCAGGTAAAGCATGTAAACTTTGGAGTGTCTATTCCCAACTTGTTTGGTAATGAATACACTTCTGGTGAAGAGTTCAGCCTGGGAGAGGTAAAACCTTTCGAAAATGCCATTCTGTTTCTCACTAACCGTTTCTACTTTGGTGATGACAAACATGCATTCGAACCTTACATTCTTTACCGTTACAGCGATGTTTTGCCACACCAGTTTGAAGCATCCGGTGTGCTGCATCTCAACCATGTAGTGTGGCTGGGGGGATCGTATAAGCAGGACTTTGGTATCACTGCGTTTGGTGGTATAAAACTGAAGAAATTCTTTGGCTTGGGGTATGCCTACAGTTTGAAAAATACGGGTATTAATGAGCTTAACAGCCCCACACATGAAATTCAACTGAACCTGCTTCTGGGCATAAGGGGCAAGGACAGGGTGTATTATTCCTTTGTAGATACATCTAAACCGGTGCATAAGTCGAAGCGGCAACTGGCCATTGAGCAGAAGCGGGAAGAGGAAGCCCGGAAGCGCGAAGAGCAAGCAGAACAAAAACGGCTAGCTGAAGAGGCCAGAAAAGAGGAAGAATCCAGAAAAGCTGAAGAAGTGAGGAAGGCAGAGGAAGCCAGAAAAGCTGAAGAGGCAAAAATTGCTGAAGAGACGCGTCAGCAGAAATTAGCTGAGGAGGAGCGCATTGCAGAAGAGCGGGTAGAAGCAGCCAGGAAGCAGGAAGAAATAAGAAAGCAAATGGAGGATCAAAAAGAACAGCAATTGGCAGAAGAAAAAAGAGCGGTTGAAACACCTAAGAAAAACCTTGTAGAGGAGCAATCCACAGATGAAAGAGTAGTGGTGAAACGTGGAGGGCATCTATTGGAGTTGACTCAGGGTGAGTATGTTATAGTAGGGGCCTTCAATAGTTATGAACATGCAGAGGAATATTCTGATGAATTATTTTTTAAAGGTTACCAATCGAAGTTTGGATATATTACTGGTAAAGGGTACTGGTATGTTTACATATATCGTGGTGATGATATAGACAAAGCCAGACAGGAGCGTGACAAGCACAGAAAGTTGCCACTTTTTAGAAGGGCATGGGTAATATCTGTGCAATAATTAATTGAAACCAACAAAATGAAGCAGTTAGTAGTTTTAGTAGCTTTACTCGCAATGGTATGGGGCAGGTCTAATGCACAGCCTGCTATTACTAATATTGATCCTACCCATGGTTTCATAGGTTCAGATGTGATAATTACAGGCAGTGGTTTTGGAACTAACCCGGCTGATGTTGTGGTCTGGTTTGGAAGCGCAAAAGGTGCTGTGGCTTCTGTGGCTAATAATCTGATTATTGCTACAGTACCTGCCGGAGCGCAGGCAGATAACATCACAGTTGTTAATCTGGCTACAGGTCTTTCGGTGCAGAGTATGGAGAAGTTTTATCCGGTATATAGCGGCAGCGGTTTTGATCCGGCTTTATTAGCCCCCCCTGTTATTATTCCTGATGCAAAGCAAGTATATGACCCTTGTACTTGCGACCTTAATGGAGATGGCCTTCCTGATGTAATATCAACCAAATTTGATAATGCCACCAACTTGCTAATTCTGGAAAACCAAAGTACCACTGAAAATTTTTCATTTAGCAGTACCTCAGTGAACGTTGGGCAACCCACAGTTAATGTAAAATGTGCCGATTTTAATGGAGACGGCAAGCCTGACCTGTATATGAGCAGAGGTGGAACTACGCGGTTTAATGTTTTTGTCCTTCCCAACACAAGCGCTGCTGGCATTAGCTTTGGAACTATGCTGACCTTACCTATGGCTACGGACGTGCAAAGCCGGAGGGTGACACATGGTGATTTGAATGGAGATGGTAAACCGGAAATTATTGTCACCAACTCTGCAGCAGGTCAGGTGATCATATTTGAAAATACCAGCACAGCAACCATTAGTTTTAACATGACACCTATTGTTCTTAACATAGCCGGAGCAAGCTCTACTACTGGTCTGGATGTTCAGGATGTAGATGGTGATGGCAGACTTGATATTATCGTTTGTCAGTTTTTTGGTAATGATGTTTTTGTGCTTAGAAATACAGGCACAGGCTCTATTGCGTTTGCACAGGCTGAAGTTTTGAGTCTCTCAGGTAAATCTTTGCTGAATTTAACCACAGGTGATTTCAATGGTAATGGTAAGTTGGATATTGCAGTGATAGGTAATGCTGCAGACCAGGTTTTTATATTTCCCAATAACTCAGACCCCGGTAACATCAATTTTGCGGCTCCTCAGCCTTTTACTGTTAATGATGGCCCCTGGGGTATATCTACCGGTGATGTAGATGGTGATGGATCTCTCGATATAGTGACTACCAGCGTTAACCAAAACCTTGTAGCAGTGCTCCAAAATACATCTTCAGGTGGATCACTGGCATTTACAAAGCATAATATTGATATAGGCAACAGGTCACGGAATGTATGGGTCAATGACCTGGACGGTGATGCAAAACCGGACTTTGTTATTACCGCACAAAACGCAACCAATCCACCAACAAGTTTCGATGTGCGGTTAATAAGAAATACAAATTGTTACACGCCACAATTCCTTAATGATCAACCTTTGGCGATATGTTCAGGGCAAACCATAACTTTAGCAGTACCGGAGTCTCCTTCTGCCACCTTTAGCTGGACGAAAGATAACACGCCAATAGCGGGAACGAATAACACCCTGGACATAACAAGCTTTGGAGTTTATGAAGTTACGGCAATTACAGAATCCGGGGCATGTAATACTACAGCGAGTATCAATATTGCAGACGGAACTGGCACAATTCCGGGTGCACCAACTGCAAGTAATGACGGACCTGCCTGTATAGGTGGGGAGCTTACTTTGAGTGTAAATACTGTAAATGGAGCAACTTACAACTGGACAGGACCAAACGGTTTTACATCCACTGTTCAAAATCCGGTTATTACCGGTGTAAGTAATAATGTAGCCGGCATCTATTCTGTTACCATTCAATCGGGAGACTGCCGAAGCTCAGAATCTACAACAATGGTCGAAGTAGTTGACCTGCCGCAATTCACAGCTTCTGTAGCTGGAACCAGTAGCGTTTGCGCAGGCAATACCGTGGCTTTAAGTACACAATCCAGATCGGGATTTGGCTATCAATGGTTACGGGATAATAACCCCATATCCGGGGCCACTTCCAGTTCGTATTCCGCCACTCAATCAGGACAATATAGTGTCTTGATTGATGATAATAATAGTAATTGTAGTTTAATCACGAATATTATTGAGGTAAATGTATACTCATCGCCAACTGCCAGCTTTTCGGTTCCCGCATCAGCATGTAGTAACAGCGAAGTTACATTTACCAATAATTCAACAATAGATAGCACTGCCCCCGTAGTATATAGCTGGAATTTTGGGGATGGAAATACATCAGCAGATCAAAATCCAACCCACGTATACGCCTCTTCTGGAAATTATACTGTTCAGTTATCGATTTCCTATACCGGGATTACCGGATGCACTCATAGCCAAAGCAGAGGAATAACCGTCCGTGACCCATTGACCCCGGTAATAGAAGCGTCAAGTGAAGAAATTTGCCCTGATGAAGAGTTAACATTAGGTATAACTGGTACTTTTAATTCTATATTATGGGATACCGGGGAGACTTCGAATAACATTACTGTTAATACAGCGGGCACTTATAGCGTTACGGTAAATGATACCAATGGCTGTGATGCAACATCAGATATTACCATAACCTCCGGAACCGTACCCGATGTACAGGTGACGGCAGACAGAAATTCCATTTCTCAGGGTGATCAGGCGCAACTGACGGCAACAGGAGCAGACAGCTACTTGTGGACCCCTGATACCGGCTTAAGCGATCCTGATATTGCCAACCCGATCGCTTCACCGGAAATAACTACAACATATATTGTTACAGGAACACTCACCGATGGCTGTTCCGCAACTGCAGAAATTACCATAATCGTAAGCGCTGGAGGAGAAGTGAATATAACCCCACTCAAAGCCTTCTCCCCTAATAGCACCATTAATCCAACCTGGACCATTGAAAATATTCAAGACTATCCGGATTGTACCATGAGCATCTTCGATGAACGGGGAGCGCTCGTGTTTAGGAAGAAGGGCTACAACAACGACTGGGATGCTACATACAAGGGAGGAGAACTCCCCAAGGGTGTGTACTACTACGTTTTTGGATGTGAGACCCTGAAACCTAAAACAGGTACCGTTCTGGTGGTTAGGTAATGTTTGTAAGGAAACACTAGGTAGTGTCTGCAAGAAAACTCTTGTCGTCATCGCAGTCTGTTCCGGGCTTGCCACAGGGAGGAATCGAAGCGATCACCTATTAATGCGCACAACGAAGAGGGGATTGCCGCACTTCGTTCGCAATGACGATAAATTGTGAGTTTTCTTATAGACACTGGATAGTTACCAAATGGTGTGGCCAAGGTATAAATGGCAAAAGAGTCTACCCTTTCTTTTGTCTGTATGTTGGCTGTTGTTATTAACCTTAATGATTTTTTATATGAAAAGGGTGCTCAACCGTGTATGCATCATCCTGTTTGTAATATTCAGTGGTGTTGCTTTTGCTCAGACAGAGCAATGTAATAATGGCATTGATGACGATGGTGATGGATTGATCGACTGTAATGATCCGGATTGTCAGTATGCTGCTAATATTGAAAGGGGCTGTAATTGCGCTGATGGTATTGATAATGATGGTGACGGAGGGACTGATAAGTCTGACGCAGATTGTGCCAGCTTCTACGGCCTTACTTTCATCGGTGATGGTGACAGCGACTGCTCCATTACACCTGACCCCTCTTCTGGAACGTTTGACTTTGTAAACCCTTCCAATTCAGGACAAAATACTGTAGACACCCAGTCTAAAATTGCTGTTGGGGATGTGAACTGCGATGGTATTCCTGACGTGGTGACCACCTCTAAATGGAATCAGACCATACGTGTGGTGGCTACTTCGGATGATCAGCCGGACGGCTCCGATAAAGGTGATATCATTCAGAGCTTTAAAACTCCGGGATCCAAGATATTTCCTAATGGAAACTTCTTTTTTGAACTTGAAGTACTTATTGCCGATATTGACGGTAGCTGCCCTGCTGAGATATTTTCCATAGTCAGCAAAAGAAAAAACGCTAATGACGAGCCCAGTGAATATTTCCTGGTCGGCTTCCGTGCCAATGCAAGCCCCTCCAATGCAAGCCTTGTTCCGCTTTTTGATGCCGTTTCATTAGGGCCGGACAGACCCGGTCAAATGACCATTTCCGACCTGGACTGCGATGGCAATGCAGAGATTATTTTGAAGGACCATGTGTATGATGCCGCTACAGGGACACTGCTGGCTGATGGGAATATTGGAGACTGGAATACAGAAGTGACTTCCGCTCCGGTAGCTATCGATATTTTTGAAGGGGGCAACCTGGAGATAGTAATGGGTAATCAGATACTATCATATCCCGACATGAGTGTGATTATTGATATGAACACTTTAGGAGGTGATCAGTGGTTTCCCAAAGAGATATTTGATCCTAATGAGTATGGATTCGACAATTACAGTAGTGTCAGCGTTGCTGATATGAATGGAGACGGACATCTCGATGTGGTGCTATCAGGTGCAGAGGGAAGCAAAAACGGTCCCACAGCCATTTTCTTTTGGGATGTAACCAATGGCACTGTCAGTAGCTTCCTGCCTGATGATCCGGTATATGCTAATGGCTGGCCATGGGGAACCAGCCGTCCGAACCTAGGTGATATAGATGGTGATGGCCAATTAGAAATTACCTTCATTGCCGGGAATCAATTATTTGCACTTGAAGTAGACCCCAATACCGGTGAGTTATCTGAGAAGTGGAGAAGAACCATTAATGATTCTCGCTCCGGTATAGTGGCTACAACTGTTTTTGATTTTGACAATGATGGTAGTCCGGAAATAGTTTATCGTGACTCACAACAACTGGTGGTGATCGATGGAGAAACCGGACAGAATGTGCTTTGGAGTTCATCCTGTCAATCACACACTATGACGGAGGGACCCATCATCGCTGATGTTGACGGTGATGGTGCGACAGATCTGTGCACTACCTGTAATACAAACAATTCATTTGATATTACTGCACCCATCCAACAGCAGGCCCTGGGTGAATTGAGGTGTTTCTTTTCACAAAATAATACATGGCTACCCACTCGCCAGGTTTGGAACCAATCCGGGTATTTCGTAACCAATATTGCTGATGACCTGTCGGTACCATGCCCTCAGTTTGACATGGGTACAGTCTTTTCAGATAGTCCATGCGCTAATGGCCTTCCCGGTCCGCAGCGACCATTCAATACCTTTATGAACCAGGTGCCTTCTATTGGCCCTGATGGGTGTCCGTTCTATCCTTCTCCGGATGTTTCGTTTGTGGGACATGCTCCGGGAGAATTGGACCCTCTGGATCCTGATTATTTTCCCGCTGTAGAAGTTATCCCCCCAACTTGTGGCGATTTGGGCGTGGAAGTATTGTTTAATATTGTTAATAGCGGATCCCTGACCATTTCTACTCAAATTCCAGTAAGCTTTTGGGAAGGTAACCCAACTGTAGCGGTTGACCCTGACACCGGTAACCCGGCTACGTTATTGCATGCCGATGCGTTGAATGTTTTGGGCCTTCAGGTGGGTGATACAATGACCACCGCTGGTGTTACCTTTGATTATAGTGGCCAGCCGACCAGACTCTACATCGTACTGAACGATGATGGCACCGAATTTCCCGTTGATACAACCGCTAGTTCTACCGGTTTTGCTGAATGTAAGCTCGATAACAACATCTATGCTGTTGATATTATCCCGGAGCCATTTACGGTTGAAATTGAGAATATTTCGGACAACTTTAAATGCGATGACGCTGCGCCTGACACTGGCGAGCTTCGTGGTGTGGTAAAAAGAAATGGTGTGGAAGTTGCCGACTACAGCCCTTACGGTTTTCAGTGGTACTACGGATCGGATACAACCAATGCTGTCCCCGCGCCTGAGGGAACCATCGACCGGCTCATGGATCTGCCGGAAGGTACTTATACACTCGTGGTTACCAACTTGGCTAAAGGCTGTTCCAGCTTGCCTGTTGTAGATACAGTATTGAGGCAAGGGGTAGATCCTGATGTTACCATTTTGATCAACTCTCACCAAACCCACTGCTCACCTCCGAATGGAGAACTTGAAGTAACCATAGTTGGCGGACTGGCCGGATTTTCTTTCCAGTGGTATGACAATAATCTAAACTCCATTGGTGTTACGGGACCCATTGCCAGCGATCTTACCGAAGGAGAATGGATCGTTGATGTGATCAAGGATGGTTGTACCGAAAGGGTTTCCCAGACTATCAACGGGCCTACCGAGCCTGATGTGACTGCCAGTGTGGTAAGACATATTACAGATTGCAGCGCCTTAACCAACGGTAAGGTTACTGCTCAGCCATTTATCAATGCAGTTTTACAGGATACAACTGATTATACCTTCGAGTGGTACATATATAACAATGGAACGGGCACATTAGGTAGTGTTCTTCCTCCAGCTACCGGTTCAGGGGCTACAAGAAGTGGCCTCACGGCAGGATATTATGCGGTGATTGCCCATGAAATAATTTCTGGCTGCGAGTCTTCCCCGCCACAAATTGTGCAGGTAACGGATCAAAGGGATTACCCGGTGCCAGTGATCAATGAAATAGCCCCGCAAACTTCATGCGATCCCTTGCAACCCAATGGTATTTTGGAAGTAGTGATTAATGGTGGTGATAGCCCCGCTAACTATACTATCGAGTGGTTTAGAGGGCAGAATACATTACCTGCCAATCTTCACACCTCTACATCAGGTGTTAATGGAGAACGTGCGGAAAATGTTGAAGGTGGAGGAATACCTTATACTGTCAAGGTAACAAACGCTACAAATTGCTTCTCAACAGAAGAGTACATTATCAGCCAGGATGTGAATACTCCTGTAGTGACATTGACCAAGAGTGATAATACTATATGTGACCCTGCTTTGGCTTCTTCGGATTACAATGGACAAGTTACAGCTTCGGTTACCTTCAAAGGGGATCCAATTACGCTACCGGATCCACTATATGAGTTCACCTGGTACGATGGCACCACTACTTCTGATCCTGTAATTGCTGTTACCGACAACAACAATCCTATGCTGAGTACCTTGCCAGGCGGTTATTATACCGTGGAGGTAACCCGAACTGATCTTTTCTGTACTTCTGTCCCTGTGACTATTGAGGTGCTGGATGTGGAAGATCTTCCTGATGTTGAGGTAGTGATCACACCCATGACTACATGTGCAGGCACTACGCCCAATGGAGAGGCTGCGGCTAGCGTTAACCTCGGAGGTGGAATTTTCGCTACTACGGGGTACACCTTTGAATGGTATGTTGGTAATACTGCTTCAGGTACACCTGTTTCGGTTGTTTCAGGTTCAGAGGGAGAAATTGCTCAGCAGTTGGATGGCGCTTTTAACAATAATGAATATACAGTACTGGTGATCAATAACTCCACGGGATGTAGTAACACTATGACTATTGCTGTTCCTGACGAGTCATCCTTGCCGGTGGTTTCACTCACTCCCCAGGATAACGATATCTGCGACCCTTCCAGAACTGATCCTTCTGTTACATACAATGGTGGTATTACAGCTTCAGTCAATGATCAAAATAATGGGGGTGCGGTAACCGATTTTTCAATCTACAGTTTTACATGGACTGATATAAATACAGGAAACAATGTACTCACTCAGGTGGCAGGATCCAGTGAGGTTGACAATGTGTTGTCGAATATTCCGGGAGGCGATTATGAAGTGACTGTCACCAACACAGTGCTGGGATGTACGTCTGACCCGGTACAGGTGACCGTGAATGATGTGGATGATCTGCCGGTTATTTCCGTAGTGGAAACTCCAAACACTGCTTGTGATGCGACACTTGCCAATGGATCATTAAGCGCTAATATCGGGGGTGTTACTACCGGCTATTCTTTTGCATGGTATCAAGGGAACTTTGCTTCCGGTACATTGCTTAGTACTTCCAGCGCGATCACGGGGTACCAGGGTAATGAGAATTTTACAGTAGAAGTAGTTAATGACGCAACCGGCTGTAGTAACACACTGACAGTTTTTCTTGATGACAATAGTCTGCTGCCAATATTATCATTGTCGGGTATTGATAACACGGTTTGTGACCCCGCTTTTGCCGGGGTGAATTATGATGGTAGTGTTACAGCATCTGTCGATGACTTTAATAATGGAGGAGTTGTAAGTGATTTTTCTAACTATACATTTACCTGGATCGATGTCGCTACCGGAAATAATGTTTTGAGCCAGGTGAGTGGCTCAACAGCGCCTGCAGAAGTGTTATCCAACGTACCTGGGGGAACTTATGAAGTCACCGTTACCAACACTGTATTGGGTTGTACGTCTGATCCTGTAAGAATAACTATAGATAATGAAGATCTGCTGCCTGAGATAGATGTAGCCTCCATACCCAATACGGCTTGCGATGCTTCTTTAGCTAACGGACAGTTAACAGCCACGGTAGATGAATCTCCAATAGGGGGTGTGGCAGGAGTTACGACCGGGTATACTTTTAACTGGTATAATGGCAATGCCGTGACAGGTACCCCTGATCAATCCGGTAACACGTATTCTGCATTGGAAGGAGCCTTGGTATATACAGTTGAAGTGATCAATAATGCTACCGGTTGTAGAAATACCGTTACAACAATACTTCCGGATGCTCAGGAATTACCCCTGGTGACGTTGAACAACTCAGTGAATAATACTATATGCGATGTGTCGCTGGGTTATAACGGTAGCATCACTGTCGATGCCTCACATTTCTCAGCCTCTGTTTTGGGAGATCCTGATTATACATTTACATGGGTAGATCCATTTGGAACTACGCTGCCGGAAACCTCGGAAACTTTGCCAGGCATAAATGGTGGAACTTATACCGTAACGGTAAGCAGCGCCAACCTGGGATGTACCTCGGATCCCTTGCAGATCACGATCTCTGACCAACTTTATCTTCCGGCAATCGATATTGCTGTCACAGATCAAACGTATTGCGTGGGATCCAGTGGAGAATTGGAAGCTACCATAGATGAAACGGCTATCGGGGGAGGAAACCCGGCTGATCCCAACGATTATATCTTTACATGGTATGAATATGATAATACTACCAACACGTCCTCATCATTATCTTTAGGTACTGTAGGGGGAACTAACGGAGAACTTGTTACTCAACTGCCAGGCGGCTACTACAGATTGGAAGTTGAAAGGGTTTCAACCGGTTGTATAAATGAGGAGGTAGTTTATTTGCCTGAGTTAATTACAATACCTGTAGTTAATGTAAACAAGAATAGTGATGTGACTACTTGCGGAGCACCAAACGGGCAGCTTACCGCTGATGTAGGAGGGGTGTCTGCAGGGTTCACATTTTACTGGTACGATGGAAATGATGCCATTAATGAAAATTTTGTAATTGCTAATGCAGATTACACGGCTGTTGATGATGGCTTGTATGCTGGCTTAATACCCGGGGATTACACTGTTGTAGCTGTCAATAACACAACACAATGTATCTCACCGCTGGTCGTTACGGAAGTTGAAGATCTTACGGCCAACATTGTTATCGATATTAATCCCATAGTGTTCCCAACTGCCTGTGATCTTAATGATGGACAAATGACAGCTCAGCCGGACAATGGAATTTCAAATGACCCGGCTGACTATACCTACGAGTGGTATGAAGGCGCACCTCTAAATAATAATATCGACTTTTTTACTAACCCTCCGCAATTTGCCGATTTGCCGATATCAACAGCACAGTTTATAGGAGGTTTAGGGACAGGTACATACACAGTGGTGGTAACATACATTGATGACGGGTGTTCTGAGCTAAGAACCATTTTCCTTCCATTTATTGATGCTCACGAAATAACATCTTCAGTTCAAAATTCGGCAGAGTGTCCTTATACCACGGGAGACGGAGAAGTATCCTTTACCATAACACCTCCTGGTACGGCACCCCCAGGGGCATCTTTTGATGTTAAATTTTACAGTGGCGCTAACCCTATTCCTGCCAATCAAATAGGCGGCACTTTTGCAGGGGTTACACCCGGAAGCGAACCATTCTTTAGTAACCTCGCTCCCGGATACTATCTGATCGAGGCAGAGGAAACTTATACCGGAAAAAATTGTATAGTATACGAGGTAGTAGAAGTAGGGATTGATGCACAGCCTCCTGTGGTTACCCTTGTAGGAACAGTTAGTTCAAACACTACCTGCGACTTAAGTCAGGCTGATGGTGAGTTTACCGTTGACATACAGCAGGATGCAAATGATGTAACAGTAGGAACCAACTTCAATATTGACGTAACGCCACCCCCCCTGATTGGCTCCTACCCGCTGACAGCTCAGCCCACTGGTGTGTACACAATTCAGGGGTTATCGCCAAATACATATACCGTAACGGTGACGGCATCCACCGGCTGTAGCACTGTAAGAGAGTTTACCGTACCGGATGCTCCTGCTGTTTCAGACATTGTGGATGGTGATGTGGTGATCACTGCAGCCGATCTTTGTGACCCTTCGGGCAGTGTGGAGATTACCAGCATAAACCTGATCGGAGCGGGCCCTGACAATTTAGATAATTTTCAGTTTAGCTGGTACGATGATGCCGGACTTACAAACCTTATCTTCCAGGCCCAGGGTGATGCCACGGCAGCAAATGGGGGAGAGGTACTTGATCCCGACAGTTATCCGGATATGGGGCCAGGCAGTTATTGGGTAGTAGCTCAAAAAACAACCGGCGCCGGGGCAGGCTGCTTTAGCGCTCCGTTTAAAGCTGATGTTCCTGACACTCATGTAAACCCTACTATAGCGCTGGAGGCTTTTGCTAATACTTCCTGTGATCCCGGTTTCTTTGAAGGAAGCCTGGAGATTACTATGACTACTTCCGGTGGACCAGGAGCCGTGGTGCCAGGCCCTTATACCTATACCTTTAGCGATACAAATGGTGATCCGGTGTTTTATGCCGATGGAGTAACACCAATAGGACCTTTTTCAGGTCAAAGCGGAAGTGCAGATGCGGTTACCGACCTAAATGATGGCACCTATGTAATTGTTGCTGAAAATGAAGCAACAGGTTGTACTGTTACAGGTACAATAACAATTCCTTTAAACAAGCAACCTATCTTTGTTTTGTCAGCTACTCCTGTCCATCAAAACTTATGTGACCCAAGCGGTAGTGTATTTGTTGATGGTGTATCTCTAAATGGGGTGGATCCGGCAAATAAGGCGGACTTCACGTTTGAATGGTACAGGGGTGATCCGAATGGCGCTCCGCTAACGGATTTTGGCGGTATTCCTATTAATGTTGATTTGATCGATGCTTCCAATTATCCTTCTATGGGAGCGGGAACCTACTACGTAGTGGCCGTTCGGAATACCAATGCCCCTCCGGGAGCCGGATGTAAATCTGCACCTTATCGTGTCGATGTTAAAGACATAAGCGTTGACCCGCAAATTACACTATCGTCAACAGTAAATACAGCATGTGATCTAAGCAATCCTACCGGTACGATAAGGGTTCAAATGGATATTTCCGGTGTTCCCGGCAGCAGCTATGCGTACAGGTGGCAGAGCTATACCGATCCGAATGGCGCTTCCGACCCTTCTGTGTTACCGGCGGATAATCTTACGGCTGGTGACGATGAAACATACATGGATCTGCCTCCCGGAAAATATGTATTGGAAGTTGAGAATAATGATACCGGATGTATGACACAAGGAACAATAACGATCAATGATGATCCGGTGATACCCGACATTGTATCTTTTGTGCCAACGAATCAGACATTTTGTTCGCCTGCAAATGGTACAATAACTATTGCTGATAATGATATAGAGATAGATGGCATGGGCATTCCGGTGAGCGAACTTACCATTGATCTTTTTGAAAGTGACCAGGTTACTCCTGCGGGGGGTACAAAAACTATTAACGCCAACGATGTTGTGTTCAGTGATCTGGATTTTGGCACTTATTATCTTTTTGTAACACGCAGCACAGGAACGTCCGTTACAGGTGAGGGGTGCCCTTCGGCACCGCTGCGCATTGACCTGAAGGATATTTCTGTCGATCCTGCACTTACGCTGACCAGCACCTCGAATACAGCCTGCGATGGTAATTTTGATGGCTCTATTACATTGAATTTCGATGATCCATCCGGTCCGGGTGTAGGGGCATTATTTGATATCACCTGGCTCAGTGTACCTGCAGGCAGTGTGGTGGCAGATGCCACAAATATACCGGCAGGATCATACACAACTGACATCACAGACCTGGTGGGGCATGGTAAATATCGTGTTATGATCCTCAACAAAATTACCGGATGTTCCCGTGAAGGAGAGATAACGGTAACCCATAAACCGCAACCCATCGACCTTGTATCGGTAACTCATCAAAACCAGGACATTTGTTATCCTGACGGACGAATTGAGGTTACCGTAACCAGCCCGGTGTCGCCCGGAAACTATTCCTTTGAATGGTTCCTGGATGATCCAAATTCTGCTCCTTTAACAGATCAGTTTGGAGCTGTTATCTCGGGAGCAATTCTGGAACCGGGCCTTCTTGCAGGGCAGTATCCATCTATGGGAGCCGGAACATATTATATCGTTGCTACGCGAAATGCCGCTAATGCGCCTGGATCAGGTTGCCCGTCACCGCCATTCAGAGTAGATGTGCTGGATGTAAGCACTGATCCGATCCCAACGCTTACTTTCCTGCCGAATACCGCTTGCGATCCAGCGCTGGCGAATGGTACAGTTACTGCCACAGTAAGGGAGCAGGATGGTTCTACAACGGATACTTATGACTACATCTGGACATATAACGGAGGAGCTTTGCCTGGTATGGTAGCACAAAATGATGCAGGCAATGTAAGTACTTTGACAGGGGCACCGGAAGGCACATACCGGGTCACGATCACGAACGTTTCAAACACCGGATGTACTATCAACTCCTCTGTTAAGGTAACCTTGGACCAGCCTCAGAGCGAACCAAATATTATCAGTGTTAGTACCATAGATCCTCTTGACTGTACAGCCTCAGGATCAGCGGAAGTAACTTCTATATCTATAGGGGGTGGGGCGCCTATCTCCGGGCCTTCGTTGACCACTGATTTCACATATGAATGGTATATAAATGATGTGCTTCCCGCTAATCAATTGGTGGGTTCCTCTCCTTCTATGGTAAATCTTCTGCCAGGTCAGTATTTTATCATAGTTACCAGCAATTTAACAGGTTGTGAGTCTATTCCTAAGGAATTTAATATTCTTGAAGATGATATCATCAGCCCTGTAATTACTATTAATCAAACTGTGCCTCAGATCAATTGCATAGGACCTCCATTCAGCGCTGAATTATTGGCCACTGCTGAAGAATCTGATGGCAATATCGGTACCTATACATTTAGCTGGAGCTATGAAGGGTCTCCCGGATTACCGGCTGGTGGTTTTGTGTCCAACACTACACTTACCTCAAGTACAGTGAGCAACTTACCAACAGGCACTTACGAAGTAACGGCATTCAATCCGGGTACAGGTTGTAGTTCAACTGCATTCTATATCATTACCGATGAAAGCGAGGATTATAAGCCAATTGTCAGCACCAGTTCAGAACCCCTTACCTTTTGTTCAGGGGATAATGGATCAGTGCTATTAGCTAACGTGCGATATCCTTCGGATTATCCGTACACCCAAAACTATACTGTAGATTGGTACATCGGGGATACCCCTAATCTGAATGCTACACCAAACTTTGAAAATACAAACAGGGTGAGCAATCTACCAGATGGGCTTTACACCATTCGTGTAACGGATAACAATACGGGGTGTATTGTTACAAAAGTGCAGAGTATTAGGGATGAGCGACAGTATCCAGATATTGTAATTGTTGAAGACAACCCTCAAACCACCTGTCCCCCATACAATCCTAACGGGCAATTAACAGCTACAGCGGATGGGGGCAGAGTTGGAGGCTACACCTTTGAATGGTTTGCAGGGACAAATGCATCGGGTGCGGTGATAAGCACCAGGAACAGGTTAATTGGATACCCGATGGGATCATATACTGTGAGGGTTACCAACAATTTAACAGGCTGTGTATCTACCGAAACCGGTTCTGTATCGGATGGAAGGCTGACACCTCCATCTCCAACACCGGAATTACTGGCTAATCTCACGTCTTGTATCGATCCGAATGGAGAGCTGAGGGTAAGTGTGGGTGGACAAACACAAGGCTATGACTTCAACTGGTATGAAGGGTCCTCGGCATCAGGTACGCCATTCTCAGATAGAATTGTAGTTACCGGCCTGGATATAGGAACCTACACTGTAACCGCCATTGATGTAGTAACGGGTTGTGTGTCTGAAGGGGTAAGCATTGAGGTAGGGGATGAACGACTGCTGCCGGAGTTTGAATTTGAAACGGTAGGCTCTAAATGTGATGAGGAGACAGGGATGGCTATGCTGGGTATCACCAACAACACTATTGTTACTACTGTGGTATGGACGGATGCTACAGGTTTTACCGTAGGGTATGGTACCGACCTCACAGGGATGCCATCAGGGGAATACACTGCAGAAGTAACTACCTTCCTGGGATGTGAAAATACCGGCACCGTAGAGATAGGAACAGTGATTACGAACTATAACCTCGTATCTGCCGATGGCGATGGTATAAATGATAATTTCCAGATCGACTGTATTACCAATTTCCCGAATAATAATGTAAGGATCTACAATCGTACGGGAGTCCTGGTATTCAAAATAGATGGCTACAATAATGTTGACAAAGTGTTCGAAGGTGTTGGCCAGGAGGGAATGTACTCCATGGGAGACAAGCTGCCGAACGGCACTTACTACTATATCATAGACAAAGGTGATGGTACTGAACTGATTTCCGGTTTCCTTGAACTAATCAGATAGATCATATGAAGAACATAACAAAATATATCCCTATTATATTGGCGCTGCTTATGACATATGATCTGTCTGCACAGCAACAGCGGCCCGTACAGTCTTTGTACATGTTTGATCAGTTATTGATCAATCCTGCATATGCCGGAAGCCAGGTGCAGCTCAGCGCCACCGCTATCTATCGTAACCAGTGGGTGAACCTGGAGGGTGCTCCCAAAACGCTGACCACTTCATTGCAATCCAGTTTATTGAGGGGCAAAATGGGGGTGGGGCTCGTTCTCGCCAAAGATGTAATTGGTGTGCATGAAGACTTCAGTCTCTTCGCCAGCTACTCCTATAGAATTAAGATGAAGAGCACCGGAGGCACCTTGTCTATGGGGCTGCAGGCAGGGTTCAATTCCATACAGTCAGATTTTACTAAAACAACGGTGCCCTCTGTTGGCCAGGGTGGTTCGGGCACCCCCGGTACCAGCGACCCTTTTTACCGGGCTACCAACGCGCTCAATCCGAATTTCGGAGGGGGTTTTTTCTACACCAACAAAGCCTTTTACCTGGGGCTTTCCGCCCCGGTGCTGTTAAATAATGAGATTATCCAGGATACTGAACTGGCTTTGGAGACTATAAAGAACACCCGGACCTATTTTGTGAGTATCGGAAATACTTTTCCAATGTCGAAAGACTTTAAAGTTATCGGGTCTACTTTGTTGCGCTTCCAGGAAGGCGCTCCCTTCAGCTTTGATGTCAATGCCAACGGTGTGTTCAAGGAAACCGTTGGATTGGGGATCAGTTACCGTCTGGTAGAAGGCTTCGTCTACTTATTTGAGTTGAAGATCAATGAAAATTTTCATGTAGGCTATGCCTATGACATGACTACTTCAGGTCTGGGCAGAGTTTCTAACGGTTCCCATGAGTTCCTGCTCAACTACCGCATCAAGATCCCAAGCCTCCATAAGGGGTTAGAGTGCCCGTCTTATTTTTAATGGAGGTTTATTAGTCATAGGCACCCTGGCGCGGAAGTTACCCTGGCTCGGAAGTTACTTCCGTGCCACATAACCATGCAACAATTCAGCAAGCCAAAGATGAATAAGGGAGTAAGTCAAAGTAAAGCATAAAAGAAAAAAGTAGCCGAGTAAAATAAGCACGGAAGAAACTTCCGTGCTAGAGTTGTGCTAGAGTAGTAGCTATTTCCTCCTTAGCCGTTCTACCTGTAATTCCTCAAAAACAGTCACGTTCATTAGTATAAGGAGCATTCCATAGAAAATATCTTCAATGGGGATGGTGCCTATTCTTATGCCCAGGTTCTCGCTGTTATCATACCAGACCACCTGATCCTCAATGCCTGAACCCGTGAGTATGCCGTTGATGATGAAAAACGGGATGAGTATGATCAGGTAGGTGAAGTAAAACCTGCCGAGGTAATGAGCCTTGAAAAAATATACATGCATTATAAGGAAGGCCGCAAGACTAATGAAAGTAACAGAAGTATAAATTTTTCCCAAGTTCAGGAGCCCTGTTACCAGTAAAACAGTGATCAAGAGCCAGGTAAGTGGTTGTTTTATCTTTCCAAAAGGCTCTCTTTTGATCAGGTGGGTGAAGGCAAAGTAGGTAAACACACAGGCATAGGGGATACAGATAAAAAAGAGCCACTCTTCCAGGGGCAGGTTGATGATGGTGACCCCGGTTAGATAAGTAGCGTTAAACCCCCATACACCCCAATGGGTATACAATACGTCCCAGGCAATAAATATG
This sequence comes from Fulvivirga imtechensis AK7, assembly GCF_000331535.1. Classification (GTDB taxonomy): domain Bacteria; phylum Bacteroidota; class Bacteroidia; order Cytophagales; family Cyclobacteriaceae; genus Fulvivirga; species Fulvivirga imtechensis. The sequence continues at coordinate 121,566 of NZ_AMZN01000051.1, forward strand.
GCTGCTGGCAGCAGTAGTGCAGGAAGCAGGTAACGCCATTTTTTTGAAAAATTGGCCCCGGAATAGAAGCTGCATGCCAGGGGGATGGATATAGCTGCCAGATCTAACAGGAGATATAGGTAAGCGGAACTCATATTCAAATCCTACACATTACTGTTTTTGGCTTCATATTGCTTTGGGGCATAGAGGAAACCAAAGGCTTCACCGCCTTCCTTAGTGTGTTTTCGATGGTGGATATAGTGAGCATTGATCATCCGGTTGAGGTATTTGCTTCGTTTTTTGGGTCTCCATTTAATACGCTGGTGTACAATGATATCGTGGAATACCAGGTAAAATACACCATAGGAAAAGATACCGATGCCAACAGATAATAAATACGGGTTAAATGTCACTACCGTGGAATAATAGAATAGTGCAATGCTGGGTAAGCTGAACACCAGGGCGAAAAGGTCATTTCTCTCCAGTGTATGGTTATGCTTTTGGTGGTGCGAGCGGTGCCACACCCACAGGAAACCATGCATAATATATTTATGGGTAAACCAGGCCACAAATTCCATAAAAAGGAATGTGGCGGCTGCAAGGAGGATGCAAAGAAAGATTGTCAAAAGGCCTGTCATACATCTTCTATTTAAACAGTTACAAACTTTTTTGCAAAATAGTTTTCCAGTACCCGGTGCCTGTGGTCGAAGATAGCCTCAACCTGCCTTCTCACAAAAAGGCTGTTGGCCATTCGCCCGATGAACCCGAGAGGTATGGCGTAGTTTACTTCATCGGTCATTTCAACGCCCTGTTCCGCTTCCCGGAAATGATGCTGGTGGTGCCACAATTTATAGGGCCCGAAGCGTTGTTCATCCACAAAATAATAAGGCTCCACCACATGAGTGATCTCCGTTGCCCAGTCAACCGGTATGCCTGGCAAAATGTTTATTTTATACAGGATCAGTTGTCCGGGGTACATCTTTTCATTTCCTGAAAGATACTTGATCTTGAATCCCATATGAGGAGGGGTAATTTTCTGGAGATTTTTTGGTGTAGAAAAAAACTGCCAGGCCTCAGCAAGTGAGATGGGTAAGATCTGTGCTCTTTTTAAATTATATATCTTCATGCGCTGTATTTATTTATATTTAGTCTTGAGATATGAGATGTGAGTATTGAGAAGGGGTTATACCACCAATTGGCTTTGCGTGTCAATTTTTTACTCACGACCCTTGACTCTGTACTCACGACTCTCTTTTTTGCCTACTGCCGACTAATGTTTCGTCACCTCATCACTCTAACGCCATTTTATATGCCTTTATCGCTCTTTCCCTTGCCTTTTTATGGTCGATTATTGGTTTTGTGTACTTACCCTCTGTTAGTTCTGGTATCCATTTTTTAACATATTCCTGTTTTGGGTCAAATTTCTGTGCTTGCAACTCAGGGTTGAACACCCGGAAATAAGGCGCTGCATCCACACCGGTGCCCGCTGCCCATTGCCACCCTCCATTGTTAGAGGCCAATTCATAATCCAGTAGCTTTTCCGCAAAATATGCTTCTCCCCATCTCCAGTCTATCAGCAGGTGTTTCGTTAGAAAACTGGCGGTGATCATCCTCACTCTGTTGTGCATATAACCTGTGGCATTTAACTGCCGCAAACCGGCATCCACTACCGGATACCCTGTTTGCCCTTTGCACCAGGCTTCAAATTCTTTTTCGTTGTTGCGCCATTTGAGGTTGTTGTATTTTGTCTGAAAATTTTCACTGACCACTCTGGGAAAATGCCAGAGTATCATTTGGTAAAACTCACGCCAGATGAGCTCATTGAGAAATGTGCTGCTCTTTTCTTTAGCGGCAGTCGCTATTTTACGGATGCTTACAGTGCCAAATCTCAGGTGGATACCCATACGTGAGGTTCCCTGCCTGGCCGGATAGTCACGTTCCTGCTTATAATGTGCTAAGGTAGTATCCGATAGTTCCGAAGGGGGATATGAATGCTTAGAATGTTCAAAACCGATCTCGTCCAGGTTTATGATGGGCTTAAAAGGCTGTTTTACAAAATTTTCAAAAAGTAAGGCAGACGGAAGCGATTCATAATCCTTTGAAGAGATAACCTTAAGCCACTGTTTGCTATAAGGTGTGAAAACTACATAGGGTTCTCCATTTTCTTTTGTGACCTCCGATCGTTCCAACAGCACCTGATCTTTGAAAGTGATAAAATCAATGTTGCTGTTTTTAAGTAGATCAGCGATGCTTTGGTCCCGTTTACGGGCATATGGCTCGTAGTCATGGTTGGTGTAAACCTTCTGAATATTATGCGTTTTTATGAGCGTATTCCACACGGCATCCGGTGTGCCATATTTTACAACAAGTGATGTGTTTTTTTGCTGTAAGGCCTGGTTGATAACCGTAATTTGTTCATGAATAAATGTCACTCTGGGGTCATCTTTTGGCAGGTCATCCAGTATGTTTTTGTCAAATATAAAAAGCAGCAGTACTGGCGCATTATCCTTCAGCGCATAGTAAAGCCCCCTGTTATCGTCAAGTCGCAGGTCTCTTCTGAACCAAAAAACATTTATGGCGTCCATGGGCGGGTCAGAGGCTATAGTTTTTGATATGATGCCCAATATTCTGAATGATCATATGCAGCCAGGAGGTGTATCGGTCAGGATTACTGCTCATATCCCTTTTCAGGTCATGCAGGTCTACATATTTCCAGTCTTCCACTTCATGAGGATTCACCACGGGCTCTCCGTCAAAAAAGCCGGTAAACACGTGGTCAAATTCATGTTCGGTCAGTTTGTTATCGAGCTCAACTTTGTAGATAAATTTATAGAGAAAGGATGGCCGCAGGTCGATTCCCATTTCTTCCATTAACCGTCTTTCTGCGGCTTCCTGTGTTGATTCTCCGGGTCGCGGATGGCTGCAGCAAGTGTTGCTCCAGAGCTCTCCGGAGTGGTATTTATTGCCTGCCCTTTTCTGCAACAGTAGTTCTCCTTTGGTATTAAATACTAACACTGAAAAAGCACGGTGCAGCAGCCCTTTTTGATGGGCAGCCAGCTTTTCCATAGTGCCTGTTTCGTTGTCTTTGGCATCAACTAATATCACCTCTTCCATTTCAAATAAGGTTAAATCTGTGTTTTATGTAAGTATAAAAAAGTATTGAAAATTTATGTTGATTCGGGATGCGTATACGCTTTTTTAGTACACTTCCCGATGGCGTTTTTCTGATCTTTTTGAATAAAGCATAGTAGTAAACATAGGAAAGATATACCCCGAAACGGGCGCATTTGGGAAGTTTTCTGATTCCTTCAAAGGCTATTCTAAAATCTTCTTCTATACTCTCTTCTATTTTTTGTTTGGTATTTTCATCAAAGACCCTGATATCAACATCCGGAAAATAGGAGCGGCCCATGTGTACATAATCTTCCCTGAGATCGCGCAGAAAATTGATCTTTTGAAAGGCTGATCCCAATTTTCTGGCATATGGTTTTAGATGCTCATAGGTTGTTTTATCACCATTGCAAAACACTTTCAGGCACATGAGCCCTACTACTTCAGCGGATCCATAAATATAAGTATTGAAGCTATTGATGTCATAACGAACCTTTTTCAGGTCCATTTCCATACTTTTTAGAAAATGGTCGATCAACTCCAGGTCCACTTCATATTTATTAACAGTCTGTTGAAAACTGTTGAGAATAGGGTTCAGGCTTATCTTCATTGCAATAGCCTGATAAGTATCCTCCATAAATTTATGTAGCAGTTGTGCTTTGTCGTAATCATGAAAAGAATCCACTATCTCGTCAGCAAACCTAACAAAACCGTAGATGGAATAGATAGGATCACGAATATCTTTATTCAGACAATAAATGCCCAATGAGAACGAAGTGCTATAAGAGTTTGTGGTCAACCGGCTACACCGGATGGATACCGCATCAAAAATCTCCTTCATGTTCGTAAGTTTTTATTTTGTATTAGCCCGGAGAGAAAAACTCCCCCTCCCAGTCAAGTTCAGGTTGATTCAATCTTTAGTCCTAAGTCTCGCATCTCATATTTCATATCTACCAATTACCTCTCCGGCAACTACCTGCCCTGATATTATAGATGGAGGTACTCCCGGACCAGGCACAGTAAGCTGGCCCGTATAAAATAAATTGCGCACCTTTCTATTGTGAATTGAAGGCTTTAGAATGGCCGTTTGTCTCAGCGTATTGGCCAGTCCGTAGGCATTCCCTCTGAAAGCGTTATAATCCTCAATAAAATCATTGTGTGCATAGCTGCGTTTATAGACAATATGTTCTTTTAGGGCTTCGCCCGTTAGCTTTTCGATACGATCCATCACCAGGTCGTAATACCGCTCTCTGATCTCCATCCTGTCCTCTAATCCGGGAGCAACGGGTATTAGTACGAAGAGGTTTTCCATACCTTCCGGTGCACAACCGGGGTCGGTTTTTGATGTGCAACAGACATAGAACAGTGGTTTTTGGGGCCATCCCGGCTGTTCATAGATCTCTTGTGCGTGTTGCTCAAAATCTTCATCGAAAAATAGGTTATGGTGCAGCAGATGACTGATCTTTTTATCTACCCCTAAATAAAATATTAGTGATGAGGGCGCTAATGCCCTTTTATCCCAGTACTTCTGATCATACTTTCGATATTTTTCAGGAAGCAGGTGTTGTTCGATATGATGGTAATCTGCACCCCCAATGATTATATCGTGCTCAATTAGTGTATTATCAACTACTACACCTTTAGCATGATTTTCTTTGACCTCGATGGCAGATACTGCTGCATTGTACTCAAACCGGACCCCTAGCGACAATGCCAAAGTTTCCATAGCCTCTACAATTTTATGCATACCTCCTTCAGGATACCAGGTGCCCAGGGCCATGTCGGCATAATTCATCAAACTATACAATGCAGGAGTTTTACGGGGCATTGCTCCCAAAAAAAGTATCGGAAACTCTAGCAACTGGATCAGTTTTGGGTGGGAGAAATATTTACGTATATAGTTGGCAATGGAGTTAAATACATGCAATCTGAAGATGCCATGCATCAACCTCATATCCAGAAACTCTGTAACAGACCTGCCTGGCTTATATACCAAGTCATTGATACCCACCTCATATTTGTAGGCAGCTTCTTCAAGAAATTGCCGGAGATTTGTAGAACTTCCCGGCTCTATGGTATCAAATAAAGCATAGATGTCCTGAAGTGCAGCGGGAATATCAATGCTTTCGTCTTTAAAGAATACTTTGTAGGAGGGGTTTAAGCGTTGTAGTGTGTAATAGTCGGAGGTGGATTTACCAAACCGGTTAAAGAATCTTTCGAAGACATCAGGCATCCAATACCAGCTTGGGCCCATATCAAAAGTAAAGCCCTGAACATCAAATTTCCGGGCTCGACCTCCAGGGGAGGCGTTTTTCTCAAATACCGTAACGTTGAATCCTGCGTCAGCCAGGCAGCAGGCTGCAGAAAGCCCTGCAAAACCTGCCCCTATTACGGCTATCTTTTTTTTACTCATTCAAAACATTCAGGTAGAGTAAGCTACCAGCTTTTTCTGTATCTCCTTCCTGGCATGGAAGATACGGTTCTTTACTGTTCCAATAGGGATCTCCAGGCATTCCGCAATTTCATGATACTTATACCCATCAACGTGCATTTTGAACGGTACAAGCAAATCTTTTTTTACCCCATTCATACAGTTAACAATATCCTTGTACTCGTAGCTCGAGTCAGGAGAGTTAAAGGTATGGTTGTCAGGAACATTGAGGTAGTATAATTCTTTGGTATCATCGTGGGTGGTTTTGGCCCTTTGTGCTTTTCTGTAATTGTTGATAAATGTATTTCTCATGATGGTATACAACCATCCTTTGAGGTTAGTATTCTGTTTGAATTTATCTCTATATGTAAGTGCTTTAAGTACGGTGTCTTGAATTAGATCTTCTGACTCTTCCTGATCCTTTGTAAATCTTCGGGTAAATAGTTCTAAAGTGTCTTTCAAGGAAGCTATTCTATGGTTGAATTCGATTACAGTCATATCTGTTTAATAATTTTAATTAAACGTTGAACAAAATTAAACTAATCAGCCGACATTTTCTAATATTGTTTAGGCTTTTATTGGGTAGTCTGAACAAAATTATTTTATACCAGTTGATACGTGGATAAATGAAAAATCCATGCTAGAAATTTGTCGTATTACGACTGATGCTAAAGGAGATCCTTTAAATCCTTTGCATTTTGAAAAATATGGATGTTTTTGGGAAATGAGGAACTTAATTCCAGGACAGGTTTACCGGTAACGTATATTTGGCAAGTGTAGAATTTCTCCGACAACAGGGTAATAAATTCCTCGATATCTTTACCTCTTGGGGAGTAGGTGATGCAGGTGACTAGGTGGTTTGGTTTCAGCGTGTTAACTACTTCTTCAAGGTCTTTAAGTGGTACATATTGACCCAGGTAAATAGTCTTGTAATTTTGTTTTTTCAGCAGGTAATAAAAAAATAAAAGACCGATTTCGTGCAGTTCATTTTCCGGCAAAAACAAAAGTACTTTTTCTGCCGAATCCTCACTGTTAAGTGGCAAACCATCTATAGCAACAATGATCTTCTGCCTGACAAGATTAGATACAAAATGTTCCTGGATGGGGGAGATATTATCCGAGAGCCAAAGTATGCCTACTTTATCAAGGAACGGATAAACGATGCTCAGTATTGTTTTTTCAAACCCAAACCTGACAATATAGCTGGAGAGGAGTTTGTCAAATTTGACTTCATCCATTTCTACCATGCACAGGGTTAGCTCATCTACCAACAGGTCAAGGTCTGACCTTTCGGAGGTGAGTTGCATTACTTTGGCGCTTATATCATTAGTGGACAGGGCAGCGATCTTAGAGATCTTATAACCATGACCATTAAGGATTGAAATATTCAGTATCTTTTTTAGGTCATCATCGGAGTAGTATCGAATATTTGTAGACGTGCGTTGAGGTTTTATAATACCATATCGTTTTTCCCAGATCCTTATCGTGTGTGCCTTTATGCCCGATAGTTTTTCGAGTTCTTTTATAGAATATTTACCCATTTGGTTTTGGTATCTTGCTTTAAAACGTTAGGCAATATGCTTTGGTTTAACTTGTAGGTATTGTTCGCTCACAGACGGTTTTTGTTCAATAATGAACAGGCTATTCTTTGCAAATTCCTCAAAATTACTGCAATATAGGCCATGGCATAGTTGTTGGCAAATGTTTATTTCCAAACTCCCAAAGCCATGATAGTTAACTACTTAAAAATTGCCTTTCGCAATTTTACGCGTGACAGAGGATATACTTTTCTCAATATCCTCGGACTTGCGATCGGTATGACCAGCAGCTTGCTGATATTGCAGTATATCAATCACGAATTCAGCTATGATAAGTTTCATGAGCAAAGCGAACAAATATACCGGGTACGCTATGATTTTTACAAGGGCGGTGAGCAGGTTTTTAAATGTGCCACCGCTTTTCCCAGAGTAGGACCTGCCATGAAGGAAGAGTTCCCGGAGGTAAACGATCATGCGAGGCTTTTTCTGAGATATGGTGGTGGGATTGTACGTTATGATGATGTCAGCATTCATGAGGATAACGTATTTCAGGCAGATCAGAGTTTTTTTGATATTTTTTCATATCCGTTGATTGCAGGTGATAGGAATACTCTGTTAAAAGAGCCAAATACAGCGGTTATCTCCACCGCGGCTGCCAGGAAATATTTTGGGGAGGATGATCCGGTAGGCAAACGAATTAAGTTTGGAAATAATGAAGATTATGAGATCCGAGGTGTTATTGAGTCGCCCGAAAATTCCCATCTGAAAATCTCCCTTTTATTATCTTACCCCACTCTGGTGCAGCAGATCGGAGAGGAGTTTAACAATGCATGGGGTTGGTACGACTTTTATACTTATCTGCTACTGGAGCCAGGGGCAGATATAGCCGGCCTGCAGGCCAAATTCCCGGCTTTTATAGAAAAACATGGTGGTGAAGGGGCCAGCGAAAGAACGAAGTTTATACTACAACCTTTGGAAGACATACATCTCTACTCTGATCTTATCCAGGAGGCACGAGTAAATGGAAACGGCCGGTCAGTTTACTTTCTGATACTCATTGCGTTCTTTATTCTGGTAATTGCATGGGTAAATTATATTAATCTTTCTACTGCACGTGCTATGCAAAGGGCCAGGGAAGTGGCCATAAGAAAAACTGTTGGAGCTGTTAAATTTCAGCTTATCAAGCAGTTTATGTCCGAATCTTTTTTAATGAACCTGTTCGCAGCCCTTGTTGCCATTGGTTTGCTCTATCTGGCCGTTCCTTTGTTCAACAATCTTGCCGGCAAAAATTTGACTGTAGATATCAATGATGTTACCCCATGGTTTTATCTGGCCGGTATGTTTATTTCTGGTGCTCTGCTGGCCGGTATATATCCGGCTTTTGTATTGTCGGCCTACAAACCGGCCCTTGTATTAAAAGGAAGTTTGAAAGGATCCCGAAAAGGCCTGATGCTCAGAAAAAACCTGGTGGTGATCCAGTTCATTGCTTCGGTTGGGCTTATTACAGGCACTTTAATAGTCTATCAGCAGTTACGATTTATGCAAGATCAGGACCTTGGGATCAACGTGGATCAGACACTGGTGATCAACGGGCCAGGGATAGTTGCCAACGATTCACTATATGAAAATGATTTAACTACGCTGAAGAAAGAATTGCTGAGGCACTCACATATCAGCAGTGTGGCAGCCTCAACAGAGATCCCGGGAAATCTGATTTATTGGACCAATGGAGCCAGGAGACTGGATGAAGCTCCTGAAAAATCTACTATTATGTATAAAGTAGGGATCGATTACGATTATCTGGCCGGGTACGGACATCAGATAATAGCAGGAAGGGGTTATGCTCCTGAGTTTACGGCAGATGACCGGAGTGTAATCTTGAATGAAAGGGCAGTTGAAGTACTGGGCTTTAACAATGCTAATGCTGTCGTTGGTGAACGGGTAAGAATAGGAGGAGACACTTTGGCTGTTGTGGGCGTAGTTGCCAACTATCATCAGGAAGGGCTCCAAAAAAACTACGATCAGATCGCTTTTCTGTTGAGGCCCGGAGCCCGAAACTACTATTCAATGAAAGTTAGTATGGCTGATCTGGGGCAAACGGTCGCATATATAAAGGAACACTACAAACAGATATTTCCGGAAAATCCGTTCGATTACTTTTTCCTGGATACCTTCTTTAACAGCCAGTATAAGTCTGAGCAACAGTTTGGCAAAGTGTTTGGCTTTTTTGCGTCACTGGCCATCTTTGTTGCCTCTCTTGGCCTTTTTGGGCTGGCTTCCTTCACTGCATCACAGCGCACCAAAGAGATCGGCATTCGAAAGGCGCTGGGCTCCACTGTGCCCAATATTTTTCTCCTCCTGTCCAGAGATTTTATAAAACTGGTGCTTATCGCCAGTTTTATTGCGGTTCCCTTGATCTGGTTAGTGATGGATCAATGGCTTAACAGTTTTGCCTTCAGGGTAAGCCTGGGTCCGGGCATCTTTGCAGTCGCCATTCTGGTGTCCTTATTGGTTGCACTCATTACTGTTAGCTATCAGTCTGTTTCCGCTGCTATGGCGAACCCGGCCAAGGTGCTTAAATATGAATAATTTTATAAAAGACTGTTATTCTGGAATAACATTTTTTTTTCTTCACCAAAATCAAAACTTTATTTTGATTTTGGTTTTATTATTTATTAAATAGCGCAATTAATTGTTGAATCAGTCAGGTGAAGAAACTCTTTTTGAACAGCACATTTGATCATCTTTCACTCTCTTCCGTACCCGGGAAGAAGAGTTTCGGTTGCGCACCTCTCTATGCATTATTCAGCATTTTTCGATCTTGCAAATTATTTCCAAACCTAAACCATATATTTTATGTTGAAACGTTTACTAATTACCTGCATGGCCCTTTGCAGCGTTTATGCTACATACGCTCAGAACGGCCCCATCAGACAATGTCCTGCTCACGAAATCCTTGAAAAGCAGAATCAAAACGAGAAAATAGCCCAGAAAAGACAGCTTGTTGAAAATCATACCCGTGCATTCCTTGAGAAGAGGAGCAAAGGGCAAATACAAGCCCGAACAGGGGTACTTACTATTCCCGTTATTGTACATGTAATCTATAATACTACTCAAGAAAACATCAGCGCAGCTCAGATCCAGTCTCAGATAGATGTACTCAATGAAGACTTCAGGATGTTGAACAGTGATGTTAGCGGGGTTCCTGCAGAATTTACTGCTGCTGACGTTAAAATTGAATTTACGTTATCCCAGGTTACCAGAAAATTCAGCTCCAAAACTTCCTGGGGCACAAATGATGCCATGAAAAAGTCGTCACAAGGTGGCGTTGATCCGATAGACCCTGCTAACTACCTGAACATGTGGGTATGTAACATAGGTGGCGGTATTTTGGGTTATGCCCAGTTCCCAGGTGGCCCTGCCTCAACGGATGGTGTTGTAATGTCGCCTCAGTACTTCGGTAGCCGCGACAAGCAACCTTCAGGAGAAACATTTTACCTGAGCTCACCATTTGACAAGGGGCGTACTGCTACTCACGAAGTTGGTCACTACCTGAACCTTCGACACATCTGGGGAGATGGCAACTGTAATGCCGATGATTTTGTATCAGATACACCTGTTGCCGGAGGGCCTAACTATGGATGCCCCAACTACCCTACAAAATCATGTAATAATAATGGTGGATTCACCAGCGATATGTTCATGAACTATATGGACTATGTGGACGATGCCTGTATGTTTATGTTCACTGCCGGTCAGAAGGCAAGAATGGATGCTATCTTTGAGCCGGGAGGCGCCAGAGAAGGCTTAGGAAGCATCTCAGGAGGCTGCGAATTGCCAGCTCCTTCAGGTTTAGCGTCTTCTAATATAGATAACAACAGCTTTACACTGTCATGGTCTGCAGTTTCAGGTGCAGCTTCTTATGATGTAAGTGTTGGTGGTAATGTAACTACCGTATCTGGTACTTCAGCAAATATCACAGGTCTTACTGCTGGTACTGCCTATGCTTGCAAAGTAAGAGCTAACTGTGACAGTGGCAGCGGTGCTTACTCTTCAGAGATCACTGTTACCACTACCGGTAGCAACTGCGTGGCAGGACCTGTTACATTGACGCTTGTTTTGGATAACTATCCTGCTGAAACCAGTTGGTCGGTAACTTCAGGCGGAAGCACTGTGGCTTCAGGAAGCGGTTATTCTACAAAAGGTGGCACCGTTACGGAAACCTTTAATGTGGGCGCTGGCGCTTATACCTTCACTATCAATGACTCTTATGGAGATGGTATCTGCTGCTCTTATGGCAACGGATCTTACACTTTGAGAGATGCTAATAATAATGTTATTGCATCAGGCGGTAACTTTGGGTCTACTGAATCTGTAAACTACTGTACCGAAGGCGGCACAGCCGATACACAGGCGCCTACTGCTCCCGGCAATCTTTCCGCATCAGGCGTAACCCAGAACTCTGCTACTGTTAGCTGGAGTGCATCTTCTGACAATGTGGGCGTAACAGGTTATGATGTATATGTTAATGGATCACTTAACGGTTCTACAACATCTACTTCACGCACTATTACAGGACTTACTGCCAACACTACTTACACCGTGGCTGTAAGGGCTAAAGATGCTGCTGGTAACCAATCTGCTGCTAGCTCAATCAATGTGACTACACTTTCCGACAACATAGTTTACTGTAGCTCCAAAGGTAATAGCACCAGTGACGAGTGGATACAAAGAGTGCAGTTGGGTAGCATCAATAATAATTCAGGAGCCAATGGCGGATATGCAGATTTTACTGCTCAATCAACCTCATTGAATAATGGTTCAAGCTATACCATTACTATTACTCCTGGATGGTCAGGTACTGTTTACCGCGAAGCATATGCAGTATGGATAGACTACAATAAAGATGGGGACTTCACTGACGCTGGTGAGCTGGTATATAGCAGAAGCAGAACAAATGCCTCTTCAGTAAGTGGTAGCTTCACAGTGCCTGCCAACGCACCTGCAGGCGCCACAAGAATGAGAGTGTCTATGAAATATAATGCTAATCCATCTTCCTGTGAAACCTTCAGCTATGGTGAAGTTGAAGATTACACCGTAGTGATCGGTGGATCAACAAGATCTGTTGAAGTAGCTGAGAAAGCAGCATTGGGATTACATCCTAACCCTGCTATGACATATACTAATGTTCACTTCACAGTTGCAGGTGAAGCTAAGGATGTAAACCTGAGTGTATTCGATGTAATGGGGCACTCGGTATATCAAAAAGCTCTTGGCCAGGTAAGCGGCAGTCATGATGAGACTGTTGATATCAGTGGCTTGAAAAAAGGCCTCTATCATGTAGTGATCAGAGGTAGCAACGTCAACCTAACCCAGAAGTTGTTGGTGAAATAATCATCCATCAACTTAAACCTAAAAAGGTTGTGTCGAAAGGCACAACCTTTTTTTGGTGGTTATAAGTCTTACTTAGCGGATGGCCTCGCAGGGCTTGCAGTGCAGAGGTAACATTGGTTTAACAATACAGATCAATCCTTCGGTATTCTCTGCCTCTCCTCAGTTTCTTCTGTGGTAGTCATGGATCAATTGTATCATTTCCTAAACAAAAAAGACACAAGCCTGGGAATCCCGTTTCTGTCATCCTCATCAAACCATTCTGCGAGGTGATCACACGACAGGCCATACTTTAGAGCAGGAGTAATATAGTCTGATATGTGATGGGTAAAGCAATCCAGCACAAATGTGCCTTCATCAGTTTCAAATCTGGCCTTGCTGCCCTTATATTGCTTGAATGGATGTAGCTCGCAAATATAAAGCGCTCCTCCGGGCTTTAGTACAGAGGATGCCTGGGTAAATATATTATCAAGATCTTCAATATGTTCCAGTACCAGGCTGAATGTAATCAGATCAACCGGTGCTTCCACAAAGTTCCAGGGTTTAGTGAGGTCGGCTTGTTTGAAATTTACTTGGGCAGCTCTGACCTTTTCCTTTGCTTTATTGAGCATTTCTTCAGAGAAATCAACAGATGTCAGAGAGGCTACTTTTTCTGCCAACCATGAGGTATTCTTGCCGGTTCCGCAGCCTAATTCCAATGCCCTGGATATAGGAATGTCAGCAAGTACATCTCTCAACGCACGGGCTTCCAGGTCCCTGGTTTTATTGATCACAGTATCGTAGGTAGCTGCCCACGAATTGTAGCCTTGTTGGTTTTTCATAATGATTGCTGGTTATTCAAGACGTGAATTTAAGAAATAGAATGTGAAAATATTCGCCTCAGAAGGTGAAGGTTAACAAAAGGATAACATCACGGGTTATTCTTAAAATAATGCGAAGATGAAAAAATTAAAACTAACTCATTTATACCTGTTTTTCTTAATAATGTGTACCACTACAGGTTGTGAACTGGTAGGCGATATCTTTGAATTTGGTGTATGGGTGGGGGTGATCCTGGTGGTTCTGGTGCTGCTATTTATCATGTGGTTGGTAGGGAAGTTTTTCCGTTAGTGGATCCTAGTTCCTGTCAAGAATGGCTGTCGTCAGATGTAGGATCATACGCTTATTTTAAAATAGTGGTACATCAGGTGCTGCCCTTTTGATGTGATCAATATGGCTCTGGTGTTTTGTTTTTTTCTTATCCAGTCCTGCTCAAGCATCCTATTGAGCAATGCAGCCCCCAAAGCTCCTGCTAAGTGATGCTTTCTTTCACTCCAGTCGAGGCACGGCCGTGCAAACGCTCTTTTTTTGTTCTTTAGCTCATTGATTTTTATGCCCAGATCAAGAAAAAACCTTTCCCCTTGAAAAGTAACATCAAAGGTGTTATCAACAGGTACAATAAATTCCTTTTTGATCAGGCTGTCTGTGATTAGCACACCCACTTTTCCTGCCAGATGATCATAGCAGGTTCTGCAATGCCGGATAGGATCATCGTGAGATCCGGAAATAGCTTTGTTGTTTTTTTGAGGAACAAGGTTAACAACAGCCTCTACAGCGTAGGCTACCTCCGGTTTAGAGTACCGGTAGTATCTGTGTCTTCCTTGTCGCTCTACCTGCACAAGATCGGCCTGAAGCAGCTTATTGAGATGCATACTGATATTCTGTGGCGAGGTATCGGCATTAAAAGCCAATTCTGAGGCTGTATAGGCTTTACCATCGAGCAATGTCCACAAAATATTTGACCTTACCTGATCGCCAATCAGCGAGAAGAGCTCTCCGATCTGTTCTTTCATGGCAGTTATATTTAAATCTGTAGTGAAATGTAATAATAAAAATGGAAATCTGAATTGAAGATTTGCTGTATTTTAAGGTGCTTTTCGTAAAGTTGGTTGTGACAGAAAGTTACTTAAGGAAGGAGAAAAATTCTATGCTCAAATCTGAACTCAGCAAATGCCTCGATCGATTACAGGTAATAAGTAATGAAATGAGAAGCAAAGGTGTTGAAGTACGGATACAGAAATAAACCAAATAAAGAAATTGATTCTCGACTAGTGGCCAGGTATTTTTTCTATCTGTCTTTTTTGCACTCAATTATCCTGTGAAAGATTCCAACTTTTTCAGGTCCTCGTTGTCAAACTTAACGACACCCAGCGGGATTTTACCTCCAATATCTTGCTTGATTTGATCTTTTTCGGCTTCGGAGAATCCGCCACATAGCTCGATCACCTGAACGCCTTCCGAAAGGAGTTGCTTAATTGCTTCGGTGGCTTCCTTGGTATCGGAAACACCAACTATTAGAGTTTTGAATTCATCAGTTTCCAAAGAAGCCCTTTGATATAGCGATGAATAACTTTTATGTTTTACAATAAAGGCGTAGCGGCTTAGTGTGGTCATCTGTTATTTAAGCTATGCTGTACAACAATAAAAATATAGTCGCCTAAAGCGTTCTCATACTCCTGCATCACCTGATCAATTTCACCACTATTAATATCGTTTTTAAGCTTTTCCAGTCCTTTGTCAACTTCTGTTTTGTTGGCCAGCGCTGCGAATGATGATATGCCCTGGCGAACCTCAGGATTAAGATACAACTTTGGATTGTGCTTCCCACTGTATAAAAACAGGTCTTCCAGATCGGAATGAATAAAATACGGTTCTGTGTCAGTAACCTGCAGGCCGGAAGCATCCAGGGCCACTTTAATTTTTTCCGGTGAAGGCATTTGTGCTATTGAATCCCTAAGCATATACGGAAAGTAATGGTTCAGCCAATAGCCACGCATTTGTTCAGGAGTGGAGGTGAATATCACCATCTTGCCATTTTTCTTCAAAACTCTGCTCATTTCAAGAAATGCGGTGTGGAGGTCTGTCCAGTGATGAATAGTAAGTGTGGCGACAATGCCGTCAATGCTGTCTGCATTCAAGCCTGTGTTTTCCGCATATCCTGATCTCCAATCTATTTTCAGAGATTTGAGCCGGGCTTTTTCCAGCATTTCCGTTGAAGGATCGATGGCAGTAAACCGGTATCCTTTTTCCTGTAGTTTTAAGGTGTAGTTGCCGGTGCCGCAGCCAATGTCAAGATATAGTCCTTCAGCCCGCGGAGACAGCAGCTTCAATAATCTTTCTGTAAGATATTTATCGGCTTTCCGGGTGGTGTTGTAGTTAATCCCTATGGTATCATATTTTGCCTGCATATTCTTCTTCTCTCAGTTTTGCATACCTATGCTCATCCCAGATTTTTCCATTCTTTAAAACCGCGTGTTTGAATATCCCTTCCTTTTTATATCCATTCTTTTCAAGCACCCGCATAGATACTGTATTATATTCAAAAACACCTGTATGAATACGTACCAAATCAATTTGTTGAAAACCATAGGCTGTCAAAAGTTTGACGGCCGTAGTAGCAATGCCTTTACCCCAAAATGGCTCTCCCAGACAATAGCCTATTTCGGCTGTTCTGCGATATACATCCTTTTGAGGCACCAATCCTATAACACCGCACAATTCAATATTGTACTCAATAGCAAAAGTGAGTTTTGGAGCCTCCTGATCAGTCAACCGAATGAAATCCACAGCATCTTCCTCGGAATAGGGGTGAGGCATATAGTCTCTCAGGTTATCCCACACCTTTTTGTTGTTGGCTAATAATGCCAGCTTCTTTTTATCCGATAAATCAAGCCCCCTTAATCTTATCGGGCCATCTTGTAGCATATTATTGACCTTTTTTTACTTCATCAAACATACGCTTTACCTGTAGGTCACCAAAGCCATAGATGCTTTCTCTTTTGCAGAATTCTCTGAAGACAGGTCCGAACTCATCAGTGTTAAGTTCATCTATAATATCGATAAGCGTTTGTTGTGGTTTACCCGGGTTATTGTTTGCAGGAATTCTATCAATATGGGCTTGAACGGCAGGTTGTAGAAAGGGAAATTTAATTTTCAGTTTCCCTGTTATATGGAGCATTTCTCCGGTTTCATTCAATTGGTAATGCCTCCATAACCTTCTAAGCAGGTCAAAATCAATGGGCTCTATGCTTATTCTGCTCTCAAATGCTTCGACCAGATTCGCACTACTCATACTGCCAAAGCCATATTCATGGCCAACCTGTGGTCTCACAAGCCAGATGTGATACTGTTTGTGTTGCCCGTATAACAGGTGAAGTATAAACCAAAGATTAACCTGACAGAAAAGATCATCTTCGAACCATAAGTTAACGACTGAATTAGCAGGAATGAGTCTGATCTTGTAAAATTCGTGCGCTGTTTCTTCATAATAATCTTCTTCACTATATCCATGATAGGTAGCGCTAATAAAGTAAGCCCTTGTGGCCAGCAATTCTTCAAGGCTGCGCCCTTCTACATCACCATCAACCAGACATTCACGTGCCACTACAATCTTTCCGGGTATAGACTTTGGAAACTGCTCTTTCAGAGCGTCTCCGTTGAGTATATGGTACTGTTCTCTCATAGGTCTATTTTAAAGTACATTTTCAGCTTTTCGAGGAAGCTAATTTCGTCTTGTAACACCAACTCTTCTGTGAATTGGTTTTCAGTTATCTTCAGTTTGTCAGTAGTAAGTGTCACTCTTCCCTTTTCCGTAGGAATAGAAATCAACTTCCTTTGAGTAAAATGTGAGGCTGGGTTGCTTTGGTGATAAATGCACATGCCTGCAAACTCTGAAAATTCTCTGGGAATATTTTTAAACATAAATTCAGGTACTGCTGTTCCGTTGTCGATTTTATTGACCCTGAGATAGTCGTCCTCTGTTGTGTCTATCATAAAATGACCTCGCGCATCAGGTTGGATATTGTTCATGGTGATTTCCAAAGGGGAAAACATGAATTCTCCGAAGCCTACATCCGTTAAATATTCAATACCATCGAGATTAACTACAACAGACAGATGATCATATTCCTGACCGTAACCTTTTTTCTGATCATATACGCGAGCAGAAACCATTTTGGCGTTAAACCCTATGGAGATAAGTAATTCATAATACAATCCATTGAGCTCGTAGCAAAATCCTCCTCTTTTATTTAATACTACTTTGTTATATATTTTGTTGATGTCCAGGGTGATTGGTAGTCCATAATGGATGTCAAGATTTTCGAACGGAACGCTGAGAAGATGCATTTTTTGCAGCCTTTGCAATACCTCCAAAGAGGGCCGCAGGTCACCTGTATAGTTTATTCTTTCCAGATACTTCTGTTGATCCATACTTAAAAATAACCTAATCTGTGGTGATTTAAAAGTATGAAATTGTTACTGTCTAACTTCTTCAATAAATGTCATTAAGGTACCTCCATGACTTAAAGATGTATTGAGATAATTAGTGTCTCTAAGAAACGTCAATGTCTGCGTTACGCTTGTTCCAAAAATGCTCTCCTACCTTAGTACGCTCCGCTTTTTGGAACTTCGTCCCGCTCTTTGGCGGGAACGTTTTCTTAAAGCCACTTAGAGTTTTCTTGGAGGCGCTAATTAATTAGTACCGGGTATTGAGATAGCGCGAAGACTAAAATCGTTGTATGAAAACCAACAATTATCCTTATTAACAATGTTCGGATGGAGTTAAACGGCGATCTTTTATAAGACTTCGTGGCGACCGTTGTCAAGAAATTTGATTTGCGGCAGGTCCTTATGCTTATTGAAGTGGTCAAATGCGGTTTTCAGCTCGTCCCAAAGCGCCAGTTTATCGCGATCGCTTTGATATTCTGCTTTCAATTCACTATAGCTGTCGTCTGTCATGTATAGAGGGAAAATCGTTACCGGTATTTTCTGCTGACCGCTATCTTTGGCCTCTATGGCTATGATATAAAGCTCTTTGATATAATCGTCCGTTATAGGCAGACAGCCAATGGTCACACAAGCCCCGTGAATAAAAATATCTCCTCCGAGGTTTCCTTGGGTGCCCAAAATCCTATCCGACTGATTAGGATAGTTAATGCCTAGTGACAAATGAAAATTGCTGGAAGGGTTAAATCTGTCGATATGGTAAAAGCCTTCGGGGATTTGCAGGTCGCCCTGTTCCCGTTTTGGACCAGGAATACCCGAGGTCCTGCATACATCATATTCTTTAATCAATTGGTAATGATCATCTTCCATATTTTTTGCCCAAAGCTCAATTTTCTTATCTTCTTTGAACGCTCTAAGATAGATTTGTAGTTGCTGTGGATCAATGGAATGGCTTTCCAGAAGTACTTTTATAGATAACTCTTTTTCCACGTATGCTGATCTAACCCGTGGATACCGCTTTTGCTCGTCTTTAAATGAACCAGAGCTAAAGGCAAACAGGGCAAGTCCGAAAAATAGAGTGATGGTGACTGTTTTCATTGAGGGCTATCTTCTGAACTGAATGTTAAGGATACAATCCGCCATTTTCCATCGTGATTCAGCAAAGAAAAGAGATCAGTTCCCTTCCATTCCATCATGTTTTTTTCTGAACCAAATCTGGCTTCATATCTGACCCATGCCTGTGCAAGGCCATTTTTAACGGTTATCTGAATGTCAATGGGTTTTTCTTCAAAAACAGGCTGACTATCCGGGCCAAGATGCGTTTGAGCTATGAATTCATCAATTGTAGTGATATGCACCGATTCATTATTTTCTCCTTCTTTCTGCCATACCGTGGTGATTATGGCATCATCCCAAAAGTAGCTTCGGTAGGTTCTCCAGTCTCTTCGAGTCATGGTTTGATAGTAGGAAATGAGGAACATGTTTAATTCCTCTTTTGTGGAAAGCTGCTCATTTATAGTTTTATCATTACCACAACCATATAAAAGTGGTGTTAACACAAAAATGACCAATACAGACGTACTAAGTGTCTGCAAGTAAACGTTCCCGCCAAAGAGCAGGATAAAGTCCCAAAAAGCGGAGCGTACTGAGGTACGAGAGCATTTTTGGGGCAAGCCTAGCGCAGACATTGGCTTTTTCTTAGAGACACTACTACTTTCATCACTGACCTGATTAGCAAGTAAATATAATTAAATTTCTGATGTTGAACACCAAGAAGTTATAAAGCTCACCTATCCCGTACCATAAGAATAGGTGAGTTAGTACTGTTAGTGTTTAAAAGTATATTGGGCAGATACGGTAAACCAACGGCCCTCCTGAGGATAAGCAAATCTGGTGGCCCCTCCCTGGTAATACCTGGTGTCAAGCAAATTCTTAACCCTCAGATCCATTACCAGGTCTTTAATTTTAACGTTCACCCCTGTGTTTAATATAAAAGCCGCATCCACATAATTGTCGGGTATGCTGGTATCTGTTCCAAGCGCTGTTATAGGAGAAAATTGCTCAGATACATACCTGGCCCCAAGGTTAAAAAGTACATTTTCTGAAAGATGATAAGTACCTATAATGTTTGCGGTAAAAGAAGGGACGTTGGCAATTTTGGAATCATCCACACCATAGTCTTTCGAGTTAACTGCATGTTGGTAAGTAGCATTGGCCATGAGGTCGAAATCACCCAGTTTCGTTCTTACCTGCTCTTCTATACCCCAGCTTGTAAGCGAACCGGCATTTCTGTACTTGGGATCTGCAGGCCCTGCATTGGGGTCGCGATAGATAAAATCTGTTAAAGACTGATAAAAGAAATTGATATTGTTGAATACGCTGGAGTAGAACAATTTGGAATCGAGTGTAAGCTGCACAGCCTGTAAATTTTCAGGCTTCAGGTCTCGTGAACCGGAGTATGAAGCTAAGCTATTATAACGGTACCAATAAGGTGCATCCACAAATGATTTGGAATACGAGAGCTTAATATTTTGTGATTCGGAAGCCTCGTATATGAAAGCAATTCTCGGACTTAAGGCCGTTACATTTTCTCCCTCATGGCGATCTTTATTGTCATAACGTATGCCTGCGTTGATCAGTAAGTTGTCTGTGAGGTTGTGCTTCCATTGAGTGAAGGCGGAATAAATGGTCTCTTCTCCCGGTTCAAGCAGCGGCACAGTAGTATCGAGGAAAGTATTAAGTACCCCAGTTCCTCCTGCAGCCTGTGCAAAGAAACTGTCATAGACATTCATCCAGTCAACTTGTGTGCCAATAAGGACATTACCCTTTCCATAGTTGAACGTCAATTGACTTATCCCACCCAAATCTCTGTCCCACCAGAACACAGCAAGGTTGATAGGAGGGGTGCCTGAAGCAACCAAATTGCCAAATAGATTGCTGTTGTCACCATAAAGATCAATTCTAAAGTCGACAGATTTTCCGAAGGATGTTCCATACCCCACTTTTACACGTCTCATTTCCTGGCCGAGACCGGGCTCCTCGCCTAATATTTCATCAAAATCACCGGCATTGTATAACTCGCCTGTGCCTCCTCCATCGGAAAAGGGCTGCTGTATCTTACCTCTGGTGGTATTGAAGAAGAAGTCGAACTTACCGATATTGGCCTGTAATCCTATGTCATAATCTCCCTGCACAGTACCCAAATAGGCCACCCCATCTTGTGTAGTGAAAGAGCTATAATCGTCAGCAGCATTAACTGCTCTTTTTTCACCATCGGCAGCGTAGTGATGACCCCAAACTAAAATATCTTTATTTTCACCCAAACCTGCACCTGCAACAGCCGACACATATACCTGGCCATGACTTCCTGTGCCCACCCTTACCCGGGTGCCCTCCAGCTCGGCTCCATCAATAGTGATGATGTTGATTACCGCTGAGAGAGAAACATTGCCATAAAGTGAAGAACCAGGGCCTCTTACTACCTCGATTTGCCTGATCTTATCGAGATTGATACTATAATCCGGGTTAGCCATAGAGTAGGCTCTCGAGTTTAGTCGTTGGCCATTGACCAGGAATAATATCTTTTGCTGCGATGAGGCATAGATACCACGCATACTCACGTTCATTTCATTGTGATCCTCCACCGATGTAATGCCCGGGACATAAGTGATAAGGACCTCTTTCATGTTTCTGGCCCCAATGGCATTGATCATGTCTCGTGTAATTACCGTCATTGGCACAGGCGCTTTTAACATTGTTTCAGACTGTAATGATGCAGTCGTTACCTCTATGTTCATTAATTCTTCAAGGGTCATTGTGTACAATGTCGTGTCGGGTTCTTGTGCATTTGACATTGCTGAAAATAGCATTAGGAGGAGCAAGAGTCCAAACTTTTGAGTGTTCATAGTTGTGGGAATTTAATGTGAAAAAATAGACAACATAAGCAACTGGAAATCAAAAAATTGTTAATGAGTAAAAAATGCCCAGTTAAGTAAATTATTAAATTATTTGATCAAAGTCAAGCCATGCAAGCGTTTGCATTAGTGTATTTGTCATCAATGCATCTAAAATCAAGGGATTATTTATTTTCAAATGCCGTCATCCCGTATGTAACGCAGTGAAGATCCGGGATCTCCTCGCTATTGGCAGTGTCCGGGCTTCAGCTTCAGCCATGGATCAAGGGGATCCGGAATATTTTCTCCGTTGCTCTGCGAAAATTTCAGGATAACATGGTATAAAACATATGGAACATTGGCAGGAGCTATAAGAGGGCAAGAGTGGGAGTAACCTCTTTAATTAAGAGAATTGTCATATTGCCCTTAGTGTCTTTTACTAAGCCATTATAAGCGAGTACGGGCGATGAACGGATTGCCAACCGGACCAGGACACACAGTGAAGGGACGAGATCAGACCCTCAGCTTGTTGCACAGTTCAAGGAATTCGTTCTTAAACTCCGGAAGTTGAGGCAGATTAAGATCGCCTAACTTGCGATTTACCCGCTTGGCTGCTTGTGAATTTAAATCACTCAGGTAGTTCTGCTTTACCTCTACGGGCGTGTGGAACTCGTTGTGGAAGCGTTGCTTTTCGCGCTCTGTGCATTCTTTTATTCTCCGGAATTTTTCTCGTTCATGGACATTGAGAAAATCATTCTCTGATTTCCTTAACACTGGATCGAACGCCTTCCGATCCAGAAATCTGATCAGTTTTTTTCTTTTTTCTTCAGCATTCATAGTCGTATAATCGAATTATCCATTCCTTTTTTTAACTCCACATTACTCTAATGTGGAGGCATTTCGGATCTTTTTCTCGGTTTCTCTATCCACATCTCCGATGTTATGCAGTTCATCGAAATTCGTAAATCCACCGGTTTTTTCCCGGTATCTGACAATAGAATCGGCTGTCGTATCATTTATTCCAATGATATTTTCTACAATATCCTTTTTGGATGCCTGGTTAAGATTTATTTTGAAAGCCATAGCTGTTTGTTTTTTTACTTAATCAATAAAAAAATCTGTGCCAAAGCGGAAGTATGCTGGCTTTCAATGCAGTTTAACATTGATGGTGTGAAATAAAATCATCAGGATGTGGCGGCAAGGCAAAGCCTGTGGATCGATTTAACGAGGCTTGCCAGTCCAATATAAGACGCAACGTTCAAGCATGGGGTAGCCTTTGAGCTTTGGATGGTTAAATTCTTCCTTTAGGGTCATGCCTATTTTCTTCATTACTTTTTGAGAAGGTTTATTTACTTTTGGTGCAATGGCATATACCTCTTCCAGGTCTGGTTTTGCCAGGGCATATTCAAGACATGCTTTGGCAGCTTCTGTGGCGAAGCCATTGTACCAATCTTCTTTCCTGATACGCCAGCCCATATCCACAAAGGGAGGGAACAGGCCAGTGAAATTCTGATGAAGAAGTCCGGTGAAGCCGATAAATTGCCCGGTATCAAGCCTGTCAACAGCAAAATAGCAGAAACCATGTTGGCTGAAGTGCTCTTGCATTCTTATTATAAATGCCTTTGATTCCTGTTTTGATGTCACACCAGGAAAGTACTTCATCACCTCATGGTCCTGATTCATCTTTGAGAAAGGTGGGAGGTCACTGTCTTGCCAATTTCTGAGGCCAAGCCTGTCCGTTTCGATGACGTAGTTGATCATGTGATTTGTATTACACTTTTGAGACAGCCCCTTTTATCTATCAATGAAAATATGATCAAGATTGACTAAGGTGGTTGTGATGCGATCTTTTCATATCACACCCCATCTACAACAATCATTTGTGTATTAGCGGCCCTTTGTCTGATTACTTTTGCTTTTGTATAGTTTGCAGAACTCCACCATGCCTTGGCACGTTCTACGGTTGGGAACTCCAGCACAACGACACGTTCTGGTTGCCAGTCACCTTCCAGCGTTTCGGTATGTCCACCGCGAACGATAAACTTCCCGTCATATTCAGCAATTGTAGCAGGGGTAAGCTTTTTGTATTCTTCATATTCCTGCGGGTCGGTAATTGAGATATCTACGATAATATATGCAGCCATATCTGAAAATTTTTATTTAACGTGAGTTCGATATAGTAGAACCGATTAAATTGTATTC
>NZ_AMZN01000052.1 GCF_000331535.1 Fulvivirga imtechensis AK7
TCGGGCAGCGGCTCAGGCTGGTGGATAGATGTTTCCGAGAACAGCAGTTTCCCTGCCGATACAAGAACATTTCACAAACCGATAGATAATGTGACAGGTACCAGCAGCAGTGGCCTTTGCATATGGTATTACAATTGCGCTCAAACATTGGCTCTTCAGCCCGGTAAGACCTACTATTGGAGAATATGGAATGGGTCAACACACACCAACGGTCAGTCCTTTACAGTACCTGGATGTAGCGGAGGAGGTGGCCAAACCATTTATGGTATTCACTTTTGGGCCTCAGGGGCTGGAAATTTAATGAATAATAAGAAGGGCTGGACATTGGAAGTGATCAACGCTGAGAACAATAATCCTCATGCCATAGATGGTTTGATCAATGCCATTAACAATGAAGGAGCATATACTCCAATAGTTAGAATAAACTGGAACTACGGAAATACAATACCGAACCCCAGTTTACATCAAGAGTTCGCTAACAGATGTAGAAGTATTGTTAGCAACCTGTATAATAACTATGGTGTGAAATACTTTCACATAGGCAATGAAATGAACCAGGACTACGAGTATGCGCCTGATGGTGACGGTAAAGGAGTACCTGCCGATGAATATGCCAGTTGTTTTAAAACAGTTTATAGTACCGTAAAGGCTGCAGTGCCTGGCGCCCAGATACTTGTAGGTCCGGTGGCTAACTGGAATGCTGTTGGTCAATATACCTGGACAGGACCAAGAGTTTATTACGACCAATATTTTGACCGTATAGTAAATCAAATTGGTGGACAGTGCGATGGGTATGCCATCCATACTTATGGCATGCATGGCAATGACAACCGCGATTGGTACACCACTCCTGACAGGCCTTTTGCTTTGCAAACCGCCCACCGGGCTCAGAATTCGTGGGGTTTTGGATCCTATAAAGTGATGATGAAAGTACTTGCCAAATATTCATACGCACGGACAAAGCCGGTATTTATTACCGAGACCAATACTTATCACGGCCTCACAGGCCCGGAAGTAGTCAATGGAGATGCACCGGCATTTAGCTATCCATCAGGCTGGATGCAGCAATCTTTTAGTGAGATCAATAGCTGGAATACCAACGCAGCAGGAGAAAATATCTACGGACAAAAAATCAATGCTCTCTGCTGGTTTGTATATGAGGATGACGGAATGTGGAGATATTTTGCCCTTGCTAATAATTATGGTAATTTACCTACCGCCCGCAACGACTTTCAAAATGCAGTTAATTATAACTACGGTTCAAGCGTGTCCCGTATGAGTAATGAAGAACAGTTATCAAACGGATTGATAGATGATGAGACTTTGTCGGAAGAGCTTCCCGGTGGGGTTTACATTTATCCTAACCCAGCAGAACATATACTGCATATCAAGTTGAAAAATCCATCTGAAAAGGCTCATATCATGATTTACACCTTAACCGGAGAGGAGGTATACTCCATAACTTATCAGGGTGAGTTAATCAGTATACCTACATCAGCATTGGAGTCAGGTGCCTACCTTGTAAAAGTGGTGACCACTGATGAGGTTAAAGTGAGTAAAGTACAGATAAAGTAGAAACGTTATTTTTGAAATTGATATGAAGCATTTTCATGGAGCCGTCTCATGTGGATGGCTCCTTTGAAAGTTCAATATCGAAATTCCTCCCAGAGAACTCTGATGCTTTCGAAGACGTGGCTTCCAATGGTTTTCAGGTTCAAATTAGCTTTACCTATTCCAAATCAATTAAATTTTAAGGTTAATATCTAACTTATGCCGATACATTTAAAACAGGTATCCATATTAGCGTTGCACTAACCCACTATAAAGAGCTTTAATAATTCATATTCTCAGCGTCATCTGCCGGGTGACTCTGAGAGTGTGAAAGCTGCCAGCTCAACCTAACACCAAACATCAAACACCTAACACCAAACACCAAACATCAAAACATCAAACACCAAACATCAAACAGAAAACAAGAACAAAAAACAAACGCCACAGCCTGCCTGTTATTTTTTCGAATCTTCAGCCCCTATCGAATGTGACAGTATTTTTTAAATGGTCTCCCGGATATGCAGATGGATATAGTTGAATGGATCAATGAACATTGGGGAATTGCTCCTGAAATTCAACTGAAGGTATTCTATTCAGTGCTGGTATTATTTATTCTGACGGTATTGCGCCAGTTTCTGCAAAAAGCGGTGTTTTGGAGGGTAACGGATTTCAGGCAGAGGTACAACTGGAAGAGCAGCATCCGGTATACCTTTATTATTCTCGGAATAATAGTAATAAGCATTATCTGGGTGGAGGAAGTGGATTCTTTCGCTACTTTTTTCGGTTTGATCTCTGCTGGTTTGGCTGTGGCGCTGAAAGATCCGATCCTAAATCTGGCCGGTTGGCTTTTCATCCTTTTCAGGCGGCCTTTCGAGGTGGGTGACAGGATTCAGGTAGGCGATCAGGCCGGGGATGTAATAGATATCAGAGCTTTTCAGTTTACGCTCAACGAAATTGGCAACTGGGTTGATTCTGACCAGAGTACCGGGCGGATAATTCATGTGCCGAACGGAAAGGTTTTTACCGAAGCGCAGTTTAACTACCATCAGGGATTTAGCCATATCTGGAATGAGATCCGGGTGATGATAACTTTTGAAAGTGACTGGGAAAAGGCGAAGGAAATCCTGGACCGGATAGTAGCCGCTCACGCTGAGACCTTTACTCAATCCGCCAAAAAGCACCTGCTTGAGGCATCTAAGAAGTTTATGATCTTTTACAATACTCTCTCACCAGTGGTGTATACTACAGTGAAGGATAATGGTGTAATGCTCACCATGCGCTATTTATGCCTCCCCAAAAAGCGCAGAGGCACGGAACATGCGATATGGGAAGATGTGCTTAAAGAGTTTCGCAAGCATGCCGATATAGACTTTGCTTACCCTACTCAAAGAATATACTTTAATCCGCAGGAAGGTAAGCAGAAGCAGGCTGATCAATAGCTACTTCCCCGGAGTAACAGCTAACTTGCCGGGTCCGTAGGTAAGCAAAAATAAGCTTACCACCAGCAGGTGAAGGGCGGGAGCCAGGTTGAGGTAAGCGTCACCCCAGTGTACAAATATCAGTGCTACCATAAAATTGCCGACCATGATCAGTGCGGCTATCCTGGTATAAAACCCCAATATGTACATAATGCCGCAGGCAAACTGTGCCACCACGGACACCACAGCGCTCACCAGTGGAAAAGGAAAGTGATGCCCCTCAAGGAAGGTGGAGAATTCAAGCATTCTGTCCCAACTGAATATGTTGTCTTGAGTGCCATAGATCAGCCTGGCGCCAAAAGCCAACCGAATAATTAAGAGGGCATGGTCGCTAAATTTATTTAATTTATGCATAGTGGTGGAATTGAATACATCAATTTGCATATTAGTACCGATATCAGCAATAAAAATGTTACGGAAGGTTGGTGTATATCTTACCCGGATCTGAAATTCCTTCCACAGGTATACATCCTCTAATGAGGATTTTGCAACTATTAGTACATTTATAGCTAAAGGAACATTTATTGCCTTGATGAAAGATAAATAGACATACAACCATGATTGGCAATATTGCTGACCGGTGAAAAAAATAAATATGGCAATTAATCAGAACATTCTTGTTACCGCAGATGCCGTTGTTTTCGGCAAGGAAAATTCAAAATGCGGGTATTTGCTTCTTATAGAACGAAAGAATGAACCTTTTCAGCAGTGTTGGGCATTTCCCGGTGGTTTTGTAGAGGATGATGAAGACCTCCGGCTGGCAGCCGCCAGGGAGCTGGAGGAGGAAACGGGACTCAAAATTTCTGAAGATAAGTTCAGGCAGGTGGGAGCCTGGGGCACCCCCGGGCGCGATCCCAGAGGTAGAACGGTGACCATAGTATTTACCGCGGAAGTTGATATTAACGATCATCAGCTACAGGCAGCCGATGATGCCTCCGATGTTAAGTGGTGGCCGCTGGATAAACTCCCCAAACTGGCCTTTGATCACCAGGAAATACTTGATGCGGTGCTTAAAACGTGTTATTAACTCCGCGTTAATGTAGTACGGCTTAGTCCACATTTTTTATAATTTCATGAATATTATCGTAAGCAACCCAAATAGTGTTTCTACTGTGCTTATACTTCAGCCTGTTCAGGGGTGAGGTGATAAACTCAAAGGGAATACTATAAGTTAACGGCTATGGGCCTCGAGAAATCTCCTCAGTAATTGCCTTTTCTGTTGTTTGACAGAATTATGTGCCATAAGAGTAATAATTCCGGGTACATAAACTGTTTCTTAAGAGACAAAAAAGTAAGACAACGCCTATGGAAAAGCCAAAATCGATACAAAATGCAATCTGAACATCAGAATCCAGCAGTCTCATTATCAATTTGTTATGTAAACTTGTCATTGGTGCCCCAGGGAGGGATCTATGCACAAATAACTGCTTCAAAGGTGTATAGATCTCTCCCCGGGGTCGAGATGACATTAACTAAAGAGGGCGCATAGTTAGTACAGACCTTTACGGAGAGATGTTAATGTAGGATATCCTGCCCTAAAAACAGTTGATCCTACAGCCACTACAAAAAAATAAGGGTAACTGAAGATCAGCTACCCTTATCAATGATTTTTATATTTTCTGGTTATGCCAGTTGAGCATCTAGCTTTTGTGATAGTACGCCTTTAGGCACTGCACCCACCTGCTTGTCTACCACTTCGCCACCTTTGAATACCAAAAGTGTAGGAATACTTCTAATTCCAAATTTAGCCGATACATTAGGGTTTTCGTCTACGTTTACTTTTCCTATTACAGCCTTGCCATCATAGTCACCTGCTAATTCCTCAACAACCGGTCCTATCATTTTACAAGGGCCACACCATTCAGCCCAAAAATCTACAAGAACAGGCTTGTCACTGTTGATGATTTCTTCAAAGTTCGCATCGGTGATTTCTATTGCTTTGCTCATTATATTTTTAATTTATAGGTATAAAATTTTTGTAACCTGTACAATGTTCCAACGCAAATATAACGCTTTTTGTTTCCCCTGGTAGTTGCTGCTTCCATAATTATTATCAATGGTCCGATAGTTGACAGTTATCATCTTCAGAAACGATTTACAATGCCATAGCTGAAGGATAATTATAATTTTTTAAGATGGAATAACAAATCGTGTGAATCCGTTATACCTTTAGTAAACATTTAAGCCTTAGAAGCTTTTGTAGTGTAGTAGAAAATGTAAAGACAGTGAAACAGCTTCCAAAATCAATACAAGTTACCAATATACTCTTCATGATCTGCCTGTTGCTGGCGCTGCTGATCATAGGCCGTGAATTTTTGTATCCGATATTTCTGGCAATACTATTTGCTTACCTGCTTTTTCCGCTGGCTGCCCTCCTGGAAAAATGGCGTTTTCCACGAGTGCTAGCCATACTTTCTTCCATAATTTTAGGTATGGCTGTTATAGGAGGTGCTATGTACTTTTTTTATCAGCAGCTTAAGGTTTTTCTGAATGACTTTCCTGAACTCAAGGAACAGGCTTACAGCAATCTGGACGCTTTGCAGCGCAAAATTGATCTGGTTACCGAAAATAATAATGAGCAGCGGTGGTGGCTTCGCGAGCGAATTGGTGAACTTATCAATAACAGTGGCAACTTATTTAATACTATTTTCAGCGCTACTACCGGTACGGCTGTTAAGATGGGCCTGCAGCCGGTGTTTGTATTCTTCATGCTCTACTATCGCGAACGCTTTAAAAAGTTCATATACATTGTGTTCGGAGAGCACAGCTACGGTAAGGTACGACAAATTCTGGGTGAGGTGTCAGAGGTTACCAAAAACTATATCAGTGGCGTTTTTATCGTGGTTTTTATTCTTTGTTTCCTCAATTCTTTTGGCCTGATGATCGTAGGAGTGGAGTATGCTGTTATGTTCGGAATATTATCTGCTGTAATGAATTTCATCCCATATTTCGGTACGCTGATTGGCGCAATATTTCCTTTGGCCTATACACTGGTTTCGGACGAACCTGCAAATGCTGTCGGGGTGGTGATATTGTTTATGATTATTCAGTTTACGGAAAATAACATTCTTACGCCAAATATCACTGGCGGCCGGGTTGCCATCAATCCATTCTTTACCATACTGGTGATCATAGCAGGAGGGATGGTATGGGGGATCCCGGGTATGTTTATGAGTGTTCCCTATGCGGGGATGGCAAAGGTGGTGTGCAGCCATATTCCCGGACTTCGTCCTATTGCCTTTCTTATTTCCAGAAATAAAGGGTCGCAGTTGCGGAACGGCTGGAAAATAATTAAGGGCTGGTTTGCCGGAAGGAGAAAAGCCTGACTATGGCTGGTTTAGGGTAACAGTAAATGTAGTACCCATGCCTTTGAGGCTCGCCACTTCAATAGAGCCACTGTTCTTCTCCACGAACTCTTTGCAAAGGATTAATCCCAATCCGGTACCTTTTTCACCTGCTGTGCCTTTGGTGCTTTGATTGTCCCCGATATTGAATAGGGTGGTAAGCTTTTCTATGCTCATGCCTACTCCGGTATCGGCTACTACAATTTCGGCCTTCGACTTATCAATAGCTTTTGTCGTGACAGATACTTTGCCTCCCGGTTCTGTAAATTTAATGGCATTGCTTATGAGATTGCGCAGAACAAGTTTCAGATGATCTTCATCCGCATATACTTTCAGTCCATCGGCCAAATCCATCTCCAGGTTGATGTTTTTATTGCCAGCAACGGCAGCTAGTTGTGTGAGTATTTTTTCTATTACCGCATTGACGTCTACCTCTGTTGGGTTGAGGTTGGCCTTGTTCATCTGGGAATAAGCCCAGGTAAGCAGGTTCTCTATGAGCGATAAAACATTTTTGACCGACTTGTTTAGTTCTTTGGAGTATTCGGCCACTTTCTCAGGAGGTAATTGTTTCCCGTTGCCGGCCAGTATTTCGGAAAAGCCGGCAAGCGCACTGATCGGGCTGCGGAGATCATGCGCGACAATGGAAAAAAACTTGTCTTTTGTGGCATTGAGTTCCTCCAATTCGTTGTTTTGTACATTTATTTCTTCTAAAGCCTGCTCCAGCTCGGCTGTTCTTTCTACCACCTTCTGTTCCAACTGTTCATTGATATCTTTTAATTCCTGTACCAGCGCCTGGTTGTTCTTCCTCAGGGTCAGGGCTTCCAGTGCATTATCAATGGTCATTTTTAGCTCATCTTTGTCCCATGGTTTAGTAATGTACCGATACACTTTTCCTGAATTGATGGCCTCGATAATAGCCGATACATCGCTAAACCCGGTAAGGATCATTCTGATCGCAAGCAGGTCTTCGGGGAGCTGTTTCAAAAATTCAATGCCTGTCATGCCGGGCATTCGCTGGTCAGTGATGATGACCGATATATCATTCTCCTGGATTATTTTTAGGCCATCAGCAGCAGATGAAGCTGTGTATATCTCATAAAATCTGCGAAACGATGACTTAAAAACGATCAGGTTGTTTTCCTCATCATCTACATATAATATCTTCGGCTTATTTTCTACCATATTCTTAATTCAAATTTAAAGGCAACTGAATGATAAATTCGGTTCCCTTACCAGGGGCGCTTTCGACCTCGATCTTGCCGCGATGCTTTTCTATGATGCCATAGCTAATGGACAAACCCAGCCCGGTACCTTCTCCTACATCTTTAGTAGTGAAAAATGGCTCAAAGATCTTTTGCTTGAGCTCATCACTCATGCCTTTTCCGGTATCCTTTATCCTGATCATAATACTGCCATTTTGTTGCATGGTTTTGATCATGATCTTTCCGGGGCCATCAACGGCTTGTATGGCATTATTCAATATGTTCATAAATACCTGGTTCAGTTGCCCGGGATAACAATTGACAGGAGGCAGGTCCTCGTACTCTTTAACTACTTCTATCCGGTCTGACATCTGATTCCGTAAGATCACCAGTGTAGAATCAAGACCCTCATTAATATTGGCCTTCTTTAATGAATCTTCATCTAGCCTTGTAAAGTTCCTCAGGCTCTTGATTATTTCCGTTGTTCGGTTTGCCCCGGCTTTTATACTCTCTAACAATTGAGGAATTTCGACCAATAAATAATCAAGATCAAGCTCTTTTTTTAACTGATCGATCTCCAGGAGTAGATCGCTATTATTGTTACCGGCCTCCAGTAGGGCGTATTTTTGAAGTATCTCGCTGAGGTCCTGATAGTTAGTGCTTAAAGAATCGATGCCGGCCGACACGAAATTAATAGGATTGTTGATCTCATGCGCTACACCAGCGGTAAGCTGCCCAAGGGAGGCCATCTTCTCTGACTGTACTAATTGCGTCTGAGTGTGTTTCAGGTCTTCAAGTGTGGTGGTCAGTTCCTCATTGATCTCATTGAGTCGCAGGTAGGCATATGAATTATCCAGGGCAATGGCCGTATATGCCGCCAATGTCCTCAAAATGTCCAGATGAAATGGTTCGTATGCCTGTCTTTTAAAGCTCTGCACAGTTATGACTCCTATGATCTTATCCTTCAGTTTTATAGGCAGGTATATGAGCGATTCCGAATGTCTGGCTCCTGCTGTGGGTTCTATGTCAAGAGTCGAGATATACCGGGTATATTCCTCTTGCAGATCATTGATAAATACTTCCGTGGAGTTATTAAAACACCATACCGCCATTTTGTTGGTAGCATTCAGGGGCTGAGTAAAAGCCGGTAGCTCAATGCCGCTTTCATAGGAGTATTTGAAATCAATAGTGTTGTTCTCCTCATTGACCAGGCCTACTCCAAAAGAGTCCGATTCCATCAGCGTATTGATGCTTGTATATAGCGTTGATATGATACTCTTCAGATCCAAAGTGGAGGTAATGCTTTGTCCGATTTGGCTCAGGGTGGTTAGATTTTTGTAAGATTTTTCTACAGCATTTTTCTGCTTTTCAATCTTCTCCTTTTGCTGACTTATCTCTGCAGTTCTGTTTTGCACGATAGTTTCCAGTCGCAAATTGTCTTTTTTAAGTTTGTTGGAATATCCATTAACCACCAGATAAAGGAAGCCAACAGTAGCAAACAGGTAAGCTATGTAGGCATAAGGGGTTCGATACCAGGGGGGAAGCACGGCAAAAGAGTAGGAAGCTTCTTTTCCAACTATATCATATATGTTTTTGGCTTTTACCTTAAACGTATAGTTGCCCTCGGGCAAGTTAGTGTATTCTTTTTTTGTTTCCCTGTTCCAGGCTGACCAGGATTCATCATAGCCATCTAACTTATAGGAATATAAATTTCCATATTCATGCTCGAAAGCGGTTGCAGCAAATTGAAACGACATCGAATTGTTTACATATGCGAGTGTCGGTGTCATAGAAACTGGTTGTGAAGTAGATACGCGATGTTTTACAATGGAAGGACCATGATAATTGGAAAGATAGGCCCCCTTGAATATGATAGAATCGTTGGCTGTCTCAACTTTCCTGATCAATACATCAAAGAGGTGTTCATTGTTATAGTTATACTTGCTATCATAACGGAAAAGCCCATCGGGGGTGCCAAACCATAGTATACCGTCTCTATCGGTATAACCGGTAACCTGATTTTCAGGTGACACCACTATGCTTTTAAATTGACTTTCCTCAAGAGAGTAGCCATCACGGGTTTTAATGAACATACCTTTGCCTTTGTCGGAGTCAAACCACAAGTTACCCTTGTTATCTTTGTTGAGGTAGTAGATCCATCGTTCTTCATGCCGAAGGGCGTTGTCAAAAAGGGGATGTTTTTCAAATATATCTTTATCGGAATTATATCTGTAAATACCCTTTCTGGTAGTAACCAGGACCTCATTGTCAATATTGAAAAAATAATTCCAGTTAAGTGTAGGAATGCCTTCGGCAAGGCCATATCTCCGGATGGAGCCGGTCATGTCATTTCTTCCCGCCAAATGCGCCTCCCAGTCGTGAATATTCATTTTAAAAACGCCCCCGTATAGAGTGCCTATCCATATATTGCCATAGTTATCGGGTTTTATACTTCGGATCTCTTCCTGAGGCATATTTATTTTTCCTTCTTTTTGCCACTTGCCATCTGCATACCTGAGGGAAACAACCTCACCGATGAGCCCAACAAACAGCCTGTCGGGAAATAAGGGGGAATTGCAGATGGCCCCGATTCTTCCGCTGAAGACCTTTGTAGCCCGGGTGCCACTTATTTCGTACAGGCCATCACTACCAGTCAGGAGGAGTTTTTGTTTGCCAGGTTCATCCGGAATATTAAATTTTGTCAATTCCCAGCACTGTGTATTGACATTGGTTATTTGCTCAAACCGGCTGTTATCATTTAATACGAATACACTTTGGTGAGTGCTTACATACAGCCTGTCTTCATGTCTGTTTATGGCTAATATTCCTCCATTCAATCCCGAGATCTGGTCAAAAACAGTAATTGGTGAAATGACATCTACTTTTGAAATACCGTTGGCAAGGGCTATCCAAAGAGCGCCATTGCTGTCAGAGTATAAGTTATAAATGATTTGATACTGAAGACCTTTCGTTTCATCAAGGTGTAGCAGCAGGTTTCCATTTCTGTCGATTACAATCAGCCCTTCCTTTAGCGTAGCCAATGCTATGTTGCCATTGGCTAATACTGTTCCATGATATATTCTGCTGCCTGAAAGCAACTCGTTGACCGGACTGTCAAATTGCTTGATAGTATGCTGTTGTGTATCATAAAGAAACAGACCTCGATTTCTGCTGCCGATTAATATTTTTTCATCAAATGGCACCATGGCTGAGATCTCCTCTTTCTGAAATAGCTTACCATTTTTTACTGGAATTAATGAATCATTTTCCATAACCATTAGGCCTGTGCTATCCTGTCTGAGGTAAATTTTGTTATGCACCAGGAAGCTCCTGTGATAGGCATTATTGAGGGGCCAGCTTTTTATTTTTCCATTTTTGTATTGAAACATGATGTTAAAAGACTGGAAAAAAACTTCGTCACCTTTTACAAGGGTGGTCCATATATCGGAAAATGCGTGCTCCTCTTTTGACAGCAGGTGCGTTAATGAGTGATAGGCTAAATCCCCTTCCTGGTTAGGCTCCAGGTAACCAAATTCGCCCACAGCGCCTACGAAGATCACTCCCTCATCATTAATGGCTAGTGAACGTACAATCGATTTGTTGTTTATCGGTATCAACTTCCATGATACACCGTCATATTCCAGTACACCTTTGTTATTGCCAAAATACATTACTCCCCGCTCGTCCTGAATTATTGCCCAGTTTTGTGTATTGGCATTGTATTCTTTCGGGGTGAAGTTTTTAATAAAAGGTAAGCCCACCTCTCGCAACTGCGCATCCGCCTCTTGCACGACCAGGGCATATAAGAGAAATGATATAGACAATGAGAATATCGTGCGGGTAGTTAATCCAGGTGCCAACATATAACTATTTCGCAACAAACACTGTTCCTTAACTTTCAGTTCGTTACAGCACTCAATACAACAGAGTTTTTAGCTGTATTGGGGCATAGATCGGGTTTGTTTTTATTACTATTCTAATAGTGTTTGTGCTTGAACCGGAATATGGAGGAAGAAGTAGCGGTTGCATTACTAATGTAATGTAAACATGTAATTTAATGTGAAAACTGTACAGTCTGCAATATAATCGGGAAATTATGTACAATATAGATAAAATTTAAGATGTAACTTATTTCTTGAAATGACAAAGTCGTAGCTGAATTTTACATATATAAGGGCGATTTCTGTTGCTCCTCCATGAGCGCCTCCGTACCCGAAATTTATGGTTCTTCTTTTGGGATGTCCTATTTCATATTGGGATTAACCGGTGATGAAAGAAGTGGGTTAAGGCATAAGATCATATTCCATTCGCTTGGCTGTATGCTGGGATATATCGGCACCGTACAGCCTTTCAATCAGGTGAAAAGACATATTTATTCCGGCAGAGATGCCACCAGATGTTATTATTTTGCCTTCATCCACAAACTTTACACCAGTATGAACCTTGACATCAGGGAATTCTGTTTGCAGTCGTTCGGTATCCATCCAATGGGTGGTAGCCTTCCTTCCTGAGAGTAGCCCCGCTTTTGCCAGCAGCAGCGCTCCTGTACATATTGAAGCCATGATTTGAACCTGATCATATCGTGTTTTGATCCATTCTATGGTGGTAGCATTATTAATCTCAATTTCTTCCGCACCATAACCTCCGGGTATAATCACAATGTCAAACTGAGGCCGGTCATCAAAAGAAAAGTCAGGAATAATGGTAAGGCCATTTCTTGCTTGAATGGGATCTTTGGTTTGGGCAATGGTTTTTACTTTGAAGAGCTTTTTCTTGTCCTTCTCAGCGAGCGAAAGCACTTCGAAAGGCCCTGCAAAATCCAGTACTTCGACTTCATTGAAAAGGAGAATACCTATATTCATCAGATAAAATTATTTTCTATACTGGTTTAAATGATATCTTTCGTGTCAACTTCAACTGTCGCAAACCCAGGAACTCCTGTTTACTTCAATCCAGCCTTTGACAACTTCCTGAGTACTTTGAGCATAAAAACAAAGCTCTGGCGTACATAGTTAAGCAGATTAAAGTTGCCAATAATATAGACATCCATAGCGGCATTATAGAACATGAAGGAACCGATGGCCCCGGCATTGCCCCAAATATTGTATTTTCTGGACATCAGGAACGGGAATGCATGTGTACGCACATTCATAAGCCCGTAACCATAGTCCATCCCCAGGTTAAATTTACTCCAGTCTTTCATCTTGTCGAAGCTCTCAAAACTTATTAGTTCATGGTTAACCAACGCTTTCATAAATTTCAACAGGTCTTCTGAAGTGGAGGTGATGCCTCCTCCGGCATAATCGATAGAGAGGCTTGGGTAGTCGATAACATTGACCCGATTTACATAAAGGCCTGCCCGGGGATGCTGACTGGCAACGGCGGGTTGTGAATAGCCGGTCAGGTAAGATTGCTTCATATCCAGCGGCTTAAAGATAAGATCATGAAGTACCTGATCGAATTTTTTTAGTGTTACCTTTTCAATAAGCAATCCCAACAAGTGATACCCGGTATCTGAATAGTGAAAGCCACTTCCGGGAGGAAAGCGTGCCGGTAAATTCTTTTTTGTCCAGCCGATTGTCTCCTGAGGTGTCCATACACGTGAAGGCTCCTCAAGTATCCGGTCCAGTATTGGCCTGCCTCTTTTAGGTTTATCGGTGAAATAATCGGCAATACCGGATGAATGATTGAGCAGATGCCTGATCTGTATGTCATAAGTGTAGTCACGCCCCTTATACAAATGAAGCCCTGTCAACAGCTCCTCCGGCAGATAGTCAACAACACGGCTGTGATAGCTGATCATTTCTTTTTCTTCCAAAATGGCAAGTATTACAGCCGTGAAAAGCTTGCCAATACTGGCGATGTGGTATGGTTGATCTTTGTGTGCCGGGGTGCCATCTGTATGACCTGCCGCCATATTGAAATGGATGTCATGCCTGTCTGAATGTACTAATAAGTAGGCGTTGTGCAGCTTTTTATTATTTTTCACCTTTTCCCGGAGGTACAGGTCTATGGATGCATGTATGTTTTCAATATTCACCATTTAATAAAGGATCTCTGGGGTAACGTTCTACTTGCTTCTTTCCAATGCAACCTTCAACCCAAGCAGGATAAAAACTACACCTGCTGACCGGTTGATCCACTGCTCTACATGCTGATTATGCCTGATAAAAGAAGCAAACTTTGCAGATAGTAATACAATGATCATTGTCCACAGTGTAGCAGTTGCTACAAAACTCATACCCAAAATAAGATACGGACCAGGGTTCTGTGAATGTTGTAGTTGGATAAACTGTGGTAAAAATGCAAGGAAGAACAGTGCTACCTTTGGATTAAGCACATTGGTGAGCATGCCGGAAAGGAAGATCTTTTTTCCGGAAAGCTCATGTTGTATACGGATCAACTGGTTTTTTTTGGAAGAAGTCAGAGATTTGATACCTAAGAATATAAGATAGCCAGCTCCAAGATACTTGATGATATTAAAAGCCAGCGCAGACTGTGCAATAATAAGTGACAGTCCGAAGGCTGCAGCAAATGTATGCAGGATTATACCTGAACTTATACCCAATACAGAGTAAATTCCTGCCTTTTTGCCCTGAGAGATGCTTCTGGCCAGGATATACATAGTGTCAGCTCCGGGGGTGAGATTTAAAATAATCCCGGCCAGTAGAAACGCTCCAAAATTTTCAATTCCGATCATATCCGGTGGAGTTAAAATTAAGAGTTCAAGATAAAGTATTTTTCCTGAATTTTTATCCAAAAAAGAATGTGGACTATTGAATTTTTAGATAAGATGCAAGGCGTTATTAAACGAATAGATTGCCAGCATGAAGACCAGAGTAGATGTAAAGGCACAAGTGAGGGCTATTGCCTAACACTTGCACCAAGTAGCCCGCAGAGTCATCCTGTCAACAGGGAGGATCTTGTTAATATTCTTTTACTATTAACCTGCCTTTTGACCAAGGGAAAACCAATTGCCCGAATCATCTTTGAACAAAGCCTCTATACCATAAAATTCCTGTTTAGGAGGTTTGCTAAATTCCACTCCTTTGGCCTTTAGCTCTTCATAAGTAGCGTAAATATCTTTACACTCAAATACTCCAAAGCCGAATGTTCCATTTTTTACCAGTTTACGCATCTGTTCTGCCGTTTCTTTAGTAAACATCATTCCTTCTGTAATGGGCATTAATGTAATTTCGAGATCAGGCTGATCGGGAGGGCATACCGTTAGCCAGCGCATTCCCTCACCCATTGGAGCATCGGTATGCACTTTGAAGCCGAGTTTGTTGACATAAAAATCATAAGCACTGTCCTGGTTCAAAACATAGATGCTGACATGAGACAATTTTGAGATCATAGGATTTTAATTTTAGTTCATTATCAGCACCAAAGGACGGCAGATAAGTTGGCAATGGTTTCTTCAAAATTGCTCTTTTTTCAACCAACAAATTAGTGATCGGTATACCAG
The DNA here is from genome assembly GCF_000331535.1 of Fulvivirga imtechensis AK7. Taxonomy (GTDB): domain Bacteria; phylum Bacteroidota; class Bacteroidia; order Cytophagales; family Cyclobacteriaceae; genus Fulvivirga; species Fulvivirga imtechensis. The sequence goes on from NZ_AMZN01000052.1 coordinate 15,044, forward strand.
CCTTTTTTCTTTGCGAAACAGCCGGGAATGAATTGCAGGGGTTGGCTTCTAATTTGACTTTTTAACTTTTGTTGCTGTCTCATATATTCTGAGGGAGTGATACCTGTCAGGCGCTTAAAAAGTCCGCTAAATGAGCTTAAGCTTTCAAATCCTACCAAATAGCATGTTTCTGAAACGGGAATGCCAGAGGTTAGCAACAGTTGGGCTTTTTCTATTCTAACTCTTTTCAGATACTGATGGGGGGTTTCTCCATAGATTTTTTTAAACTGCCTGATGAAGTGAAATTTTGATAGGTGAGCCTCACCTGATACGTTGTTTAAGTCAATATCAGCAGCATAATGGCTGTCTATGAACAGTTTGGCCTGAACGACACGTCTGTACAGATAAATTCGGGGATATGTTTTTAAATCCTCTGGCATAAGCGGATTTTAAGCTTTACTCCGAATTATTGAATCGTGGTTGAGCAGTGTCAGTACCTCTTTAGCCTGGTTCAAATGTCTCTTTTCGTGATTAACGATAATGTCAAAGGCGGTGGATAATTTATAGACTATCACCTTACTGGCTGGTGATGAAATGCTTGTTTTTAAAAATGGGCCGCTGCTAGTGATCAGTTTTTTCAGTTCATCCTGGTGCACTTCGAATTTTCTAAGAATATCGTCTGAGAGATTGCTTTTTTGAGGTTCCCAGATATTAAAGGTTTTCATCCTTTTGCTGCGGTCTGGTTGTACACCTTTTAGCACAAGGTTTCCGAAAAAGTCGGTGAGGAAACCGAGCTTGCCTATCCAGGGCGACTTATATTCATTGCTTTGTAGTTTTTTCAGGATCGGGAAGTACGACTCGTTGGTTATAATCAGGTGCTGAATATTTTGTGCTATGCTCCAGGTGTTGCCATCCGGCTTCCAGTTTAATTCATCACCGGAAAGATGCTCGAATTCAGAAATGAAGGCATTTGTGGTTTTGTCTATATCGGTTATCCAGGTATTCATAGTCACTATAACAAATACATGTTCTAATTTACTTCTAACAATCGTAATCTACTGTTATAAACCTCAGTTTAATAATGATTAAGTTGGATATCTAAAATTTTCTTACTAAAATCATAAAATTTTTAATTATACGATCATGAAAAAAGACACATTTATTGCTCTAACAAAATTTCAAATGCAATGTCTAAAAGGAGGAAATGAAGAGCTGGCTAGAACTGGTGAAACAGGACAGAAGAAGACTTCGTTTACACCGAAGTTGGGCAACTAACAATCAATGGGGCTGTTTTAAAATAGCCCATTGAGCCCTACATTTATACCAGCACCTTACACTTCAATTCGGGCATTTTTTTTATTTCCTCCAGCATTTTATTGCTGGGGTTGACCTTATACTTCCGTGACATCAGCTCTACGGCAATATTTTCCTGTGTGTCAATCAGGTTCATATGGAGGGCACACTCACCTTTATGCTCCTGACAGATCTGCTCTATGTGATTGATCAGGGATTCAGTCATTTCTTCCAGGTTGACATTCACCATGATCCCCTTGGTTTTTTTATCCCTGAGGTCATTTAGCAGTTCAATACTGTGGATCTTGAATTCCAGCTCATTGTTGCCCCACTTTCGCTCAGCCACACGTCCCTGAAGGTAGAGGAACCATCCCTGCATCAGGTATTCTTTGAACTTAAGGTAATCATCACCAAACAGGAAAAAGGTAAAGTTGCCGTTGTAGTCTTCCATAGTGAGGGTGCCGAATGGCTTTCCATTTTTTGTGGTGCGGTGTGCATAACCTGACACCACACCTGCTACACGCACTTCCTTACCCTGCAGCGGAGGAAGATCATTCAACTGGTTGAGTTCCGTATTGCAGAAGCTGTCAATTTCAAACCTGAAGTCATCCAGTGGGTGGCCCGAAATATACAGCCCGACCACATCGCGTTCAATATTCAGTTTTTCTATCTCTCCGAAAGGTTCCATATGAGGGATCTTCGGACGCGGAGTTTCGACACCTGTATCACCACCAAACAGACTGGCCTGAGAGCTTTCTGCCTCCATCTGCATTTTGTTGGCGTATTTGATCACCTTCTCGATCAGTGTCTGGTCATTTTCCGGTGCATGGAGGTATTGCCTGCGGTGAAACTCTTCGAAACAATCGAAAGCTCCCGACATGGCCAGACATTCAAAGGTCTTTTTGTTAACAGTCCTTAAGTTCACCCGCTCGGCAAAATCAAAGACATCTTTGTAGTGGCCATGCTTTTCCCTTTCCTCAATAATTGCTTCTACGGCAGCTTCACCACTACCTTTGATAGCCCCTAGTCCGAAGCGGATCTCTCCTTCTTTGTTTACAGCAAAGTTTACAGCGGATTCATTGATGTGAGGGCCAAGTACTTTAATACCCAGGCTACGACATTCTTCCATAAAGAAGGTCACTTTTTCAATGTTGCTCTGATTGTGGGTAAGCACTGCTGCCATATACTCGGCAGGATAATGGGCTTTTAGGTAGGCCGTTTGATAAGCTACCAGCGAATAGCAGGTAGAGTGCGACTTGTTGAAGGCATATGCGGCAAAGGCCTCCCAGTCCTTCCATACCTTGTTAAGCACGTCAGGATCATGACCCCGTTCTTTTCCTCCCTCAATGAATTTTGGCTTCAGTTTTTCCAGGAGGGCGAAGATCTTCTTACCCATGGCTTTACGCAAAACATCGGCATCACCTTTGGAAAACCCTGCCAGCTTCTGCGACAGCAACATCACTTGCTCCTGGTATACCGTAATACCGTAGGTTTCCGCCAGGTATTCTTCCATATCCTGGATGTCATAGGTAATGGGCTCCTCGCCATGCTTACGGGCAATGAAGTTAGGGATGTATTCCATTGGCCCCGGTCGGTAGAGGGCGTTCATGGCTATCAGGTCTTCAAATTTATCCGGTTTCAGCGCTCTCAGGTGCTTCTGCATACCGGGCGACTCAAACTGGAATGTTCCGTTGGTTTCCCCTCTCTGGTAAAGTTGGTAGGTTAGTTCATCGTCAAGTGGTATGGTATCTATATCTATTTCCACACCGTGCCGGGCCTTTACATTGGCAATGGCAGATTTGATGATAGTGAGCGTCTTCAGGCCCAGGAAGTCCATCTTCAACATGCCGGCACTCTCCACCACGCTGTTATCAAATTGTGTGATCAGCATCTCGGAATCCCTGGCAGTAGAAACCGGTATGAACTTGGTCAGGTCGTCAGGGGTAATGATCACCCCACAGGCATGTGTTCCGGTGTTTCGTACCGATCCTTCCAGAATTTTAGCCTGCTTGAGTACCCTGGCTTTGAGGTCTGATCCCCTTCTCAGGTCGTCAAGTTCTTTTACCTCTTTAAAGGCCTTATCCAATGAGGTACCTGGTCGTTCAGGTACCAGCTTGGCCAGATCGTTAGCTTCCATCAGGGGGAGTTCCATCACCCTGGCGGCATCTCGTATAGAAGATTTGGCGGCCATGGTGCCATAGGTAATGATCTGCGCTACCTGTTGCTTGCCGTATTTGTTAATTACATATTGAATTACCTTATCCCGGCCTTCATCGTCAAAGTCAATATCAATATCGGGCAGTGATACCCTGTCAGGGTTCAGGAAACGCTCAAACAGGAGATCGTACGCTATCGGGTCAACGTTTGTGATCCCGATGCAGTAGGCTACGGCCGAACCTGCAGCAGAACCCCGGCCTGGCCCTACAGATACACCCATCTCTCTGGCTTTCCCTGTAAAATCCTGCACGATAAGGAAGTAGCCCGGATATCCGGTATTTTTTATGGTCTCCAGTTCAAAATCAAGCCTTTCCCTGATCTCATCGGTAATCTCAGGATATCGTTTTCTTGCGCCCTCATACGTCAGGTGTCTGAGATATGCATTTTCTCCTCTTTTGCCTCCATCTTTTTCATCCTCAGGGTCTTTAAACTCTTCGGGAATGTTAAATGCAGGAAGCAGAACATCGCGATCAAGCTTGTAAGTCTCGATCTTGTCGATCAGTTCGGTGAGGTTTTCAATGGCTTCCGGGATATCACTAAAGAGCGTTTTCATCTCTTCCTGCGACTTGAAATAATATTCATCGTTGGGGAAGCCAAAGCGAAATCCTCTGCCACGACCGATAGGAGTAGATTTCATTTCCCCCTCCTTCACGCATAGCAGTACATCGTGCGCTTCTGCATCCTCCCGGTCGATATAATACACATCGTTGGCAGCGATTACTTTTACGTGATACTTTTTGGCGAAATCAAGTAGTACCTCATTCACGCGGTTTTCTTCCTCCAAGTTATGACGAAGGAGTTCTACATAAAAATCTTCTTTGAAAATTTCCAGGTACCACTGAAAGGCCTCTTCGGCCTGGTGCTCACCCACATTGAGGATAAGAAAAGGTATCTCGCTGTACAACCCTCCTGTCAGGGCTATTACATCCTGCGAATATTGCTTGATAAGGTCCTTGTCAATACGCGGATAGATGCCGTAGAGGCCCTCCATATAGGCCAGAGAGCTGAGTTTGGCCAGGTTGTGATATCCATTTTTGTTTTTGGCGATCAGTACCTGGTTATATCTTTTGTCAGGATTGTCTTTGGTGAACTTCAGTTTGAGTCTTTCCTCGGCTACATAAAATTCGCATCCAACAATAGGTTTTATCTCGTTGTTGAGCGCCTCCCTAACGAACTTAAAAGCCCCGAACATGTTTCCCAGGTCCGTGATGCCGATAGCAGGCATATTGTACTCTTTAGCCTTGGCAACCAATCCTTTGATATCCGGTACGGCCTGTAGTACCGAGTACTGCGAATGCACATGTAGGTGAGCAAAAGGGAGGTCGATCTTTCTTGCGGCTTCCTTGTCACCACCGAAATCGGCAGGGCCTTTTTTAACAACCTTGGCGAAGTTGGCTTCTGCCAGTTTGGGAGCTTCGTAGGCGATTTCCTCAATGGCTGTTCCATCCAGTGGCGCAACCACTTTTTGAGTAAGCAAACCGAAGAAACATTTTGCAGTAGCGTTTACGTCATAAGCAGCATCGTGTGCATCGTCAAATTTTACACCAAACAACTTTTCATGTAACTCAATAAGCTTCGGAGCCTTGAGTTTTCCACCCACACCACCTTGCAACTGGCAAAATTCTGTTGATGCCTCAGCAGTATCTATTTTTTGCATCTCCAGCAGCCCATGTCCCTGGTCGCTCTTGCCAATCCTAACATATTCGGTTCCTACTATGCGGTTATCAAAGTCAATATTGTGACCAATTACTGCCTGAGCGCCTTGCAGATCTTTGCCGAATATCTCTAATACCTCCGCCAGGTCATGGCCTTCTTCCAAAGCACGTTTGGTAGAGATACCGTGTACTTTTTCAGAGTTATAAGGAATGGTAAAGCCATCAGGTTTAACAATAAAATTCTGAGCGGAAAGCAGCTTTCCATTGGCATCATGCAACTGCCAGGCAATTTGAACCAGCCTGGGCCAGTTTTCCAGATCGGTGATAGGTGCGCTATAATTATGAGGTAGACCGGTGGTTTCGGTATCAAAAATTAAATACATACAGGTGTGCGTAGTGGTTGAAAAAGACTCACAAAACTAATCTTTAAATATCGGAAAAGTAAAGCAGAACATGTGAAAATATGAGAGGGAATTTGAAGAACCGGATCAGTAGTCTTTACCATGCTTTTGCCAAGGAATGAAAACATTGATCTGGAGTGAGATTTAGTGCTTTCCTAAGCCTTCAAGGACTAGGAAAGCTTATTCCGGCACTTACCGGACCTTAAAGCTTTACCAAACTTTGGAAGCTTAGTAAAGCACCCCTGAAGTTAATATTGGAGTTTGTTGGTGCAGCAAAACACCAACAAGCTGAGAGAATTGAAACATTGATCTGCCTATACTGCAACTCAACTGCCAGGAAGGCAACTGATCGGGTTGAAGTTTCAAACCGGATCTACTTACTGTACCTTGGTATCATTAAAGCCAACTATAGACAACGAAAAGATCCTCCCAGGCCAGGTCCCGGGAGGATCTTTTGTTTTATACACCCAAAGGGTTGTTGGTGAAAACACCAACAAAAGGGTAGCCAAAGAATGAAACATTGATCTGGAGTGAGATTTGGTGCTTTCCTAAGCCTTCAAGGACTAGGAAGGCTTATTCCGGCACTTACCGGACCTTAAAGCTTTACCAAACTTTGGAAGCTTAGTAAAGCACCCCTGAAGTTAACATTGGAGCTTGTTGGTGCAGCAAAACACCAACAAGCTGAGAGAATTGAAACATTGATCTGCATATACTGCAACTCGCCTGCCTGGAAGGTGACTGGTCGTGTTGAGGTTTCAACCGAGGTTTGCCTGCCGTATCTTAGCTATCAATTAAAGCCAACTATAGACAACGAAAGAATCCTCCCGGGCAAGGTCTCAGGAGGATTTTTTTGTTTTATGCCCTGCGGGTTTTGTTGGTGCAAAATACCAAAAGAGTGTGGAGTTAAGTATAGTGCTTTCCTAAGCCTTTAAGGACTAGGAAAGCTTATTTTGGCGATTGCCGGGCTTTAATGCATTACCCACCTTTGGAAGGTCAGCAAAGCATCCGGAAGTTTTTTAATTTGGACTTTGTTAGTGCAAAATACCAACAAATTGGAGATCCAGTGTTGAGTTAAGTGTACTGTGCCGTATAAGTTGCAGTTATTTTTTGTTCCAGGCAACGCAAAAAATATGAGCATCCCGAAAGCTTTAAAGCTTTCAGGACGTAAGTATTTTTTAAGGCGGTATGGGACAAAAAGAACAAAGCTTGGTATGGCTAAAGTATGCTTAACTCAACACTACATTACTTCAACTCGCTCGCTATAGAAAAAAAGCTGCTCATTATTGAGCAGCTTTTTAAAATTCATAGTAGATATATTATCTAGAACCTCACGTTCACCGCCAGGCTAAACATTCTCCCAAGTTGGCTAAAGTGATAGCCATCATAGGTCATTTGAGAGTAACGTTGATTAAATGTTATAAGATTAGATGGAGTATTAACTACATCATAAGTGCCATTTAAAATATTACGCCCGGTTTCTGTCACTTCGACAAATTTCCATTCAGGTAGTACATCCAACACATTATTTACATTGAATGAAAATGTGATTTTATCTGTGGCGTTATACTGAACAGCAAAATCGGTTACAATCCTGGGCTCAAATTCAGTTCTTAAATCAGACTTCCCATCAACGATTAAGCCATTCGATATATTGTTAGGATCATTTTCGTCAAAACCGATGACGGTATACTCTAAGTCCTGTAAGCCTTGTTGAGCAAATTCAGTTTTTCCAAAGTAAGTGTTGTTAACGGAGAAGCCGAATTTTCCTATATCGTAATTCATGCCGACAATCCATTTGGTTTTTGGTCTTGAAGTGAAGAATAATGCTTCCTGTGTTTCGTTGACAACAGATTGTTCTGCATCAGCAACAATCTTCGGGTTATTAACTGCTCCGTCCCTTTGATTTTCTATTGTGTAATTTCCAGAAATATTGAAAGATAGAGAACCATTTCCTAGTTGTATGTTGCGATAACTGGCCACGACATCAACACCGGATGTACGGGTGTCTAAAGCATTGACAAAAAAGCTTACGTCTGAGAGATTATTTTCATTCAATACATCATCTAATGTTGTATTGCCGGCACTTGTTCGGCCAATTTCAGTACTCAGTACAATACGATCTTCAACAGCGATATTATAATAATCAACTGTTATGTTAAAATTTGAAGATGGTTGGGCTCCAAGACCAACGGTGAAGTTAGTTGATTTTTCAGCATCAAGTTGCGGTATCCCGAGTAGTTTTGCTTGGGGGGAAACGTTATTAACCAGTCCTCCCACTTGAATACCCTCACCTGGCACGAAACTATATTGAGCCTTCTGAGTATATATTTGGTGTAATGTTGGAGCTCGAAAACCGGTTGACAATGAGCCTCTTATGGTCAATTTGTCATCCAAGAACTTATATCTGGAGCTCACTTTCCATACGAACGCATTTCCAAAATCACTGTAGTTTTCAAGACGCATAGTACCATTGATGAGGAAGTCAGGAGTTATGTCAAAGGCTAAATCTACATAACCACCAAAGTTGTACCTGTTAAATTTGCCTGAATTTTCAGGACGATTACCAGCAAATGAGTCTGCTCCGCCACCATCATAAGATGCCAGTTCTCCTTCAATAACTTCAAAAGTTTCAGATCTAAATTCTGAACCAAATGCTATTCCGATTTGATCGGTAATTATCCTGGAAATATCAATATTTCCTACCGAATGTGAAAAACGTGTGCCTCCGGGATCAAAAGAGATGGGGCTATTTTCACGATACAAAGGAGCAAAGGTTATCTCTCCAGGGTCTACCTGATGGTTTCCATCTGCATCATCCCATATAGGACCTGAGGATACATCATTTCCATTGTGCGAATTTCTAACTGTATAAGTCTGCTGATTTCCTCCAGTTGTAAAACTAATATCATAAGTCCAGTTGTTTTTGCTGGACTTGAAGCCAACTGTGGCGTTATAATCGTTGAGGTCTCCATCGAAGGTAGGTACATACCCTACATAAGTTCCGTTAGGACCATTAGGAAAAAAATCGGCTAGGTATGGATAAGCAGCTTCTGTTCTCCAATAGGGCGTTCGGTAGTTAGCAAAGCTGTTGACCTTTTTATAAATGTAGGCAGCGTTAAAGTATAGATTAGTCGTTTCGCTAAGATCCAGACCACTGTTTATAGCAAATTTAGCAGCAGTAGTTTCTGGCGAGCCGTTGATGTTTCCTGCATCTGGCTTGAGTGTAAGAAAGGTTTGTACATCTTCTATGTTAGCACCAAAATCGGCTGCCTCACCTGCTGCGTCCACAGTACCAGGTCTATTAGCAAGGTTTACTTTCGAAAGATCGATGGTGTAATTGATGAATCCTTTTCCCTGGCCAAGCGAACTGCCGTTGTTAAGAGAAACTCCTATCATCTCGCCATCTCCTTCAGAAGTAATACCGGACCTTAGTGTTACCGAGCCTTCTTCAGCATCATCTTTCAGTATAATATTCATTACACCGGCTATGGCATCGGAGCCGTACTGCGCTGATGCTCCGTCTCTAAGGATTTCTACCCTTTTTATAGCGTCTGTTGGTATACTCGAAATATCAGCTCCTGTTTCACCACGCCCGGGTGAAGTTTGGGTGTAAAGCAGTGAACTGAGGTTTTTACGCTTGCCATTGATCAGTATTAAGGTTCTGCTGGGCCCCATGTTCCTAATCTCGTAAGGGTCTAGCAATGAAGTCGCATCATTCACAGGAGTTTGTACCGTGTTGAATGATGGTACCCGGTATTGCAGGGCCTTGTCAAACGAGTTCTGTCCGGTAGAGGTCAGTTCGTCAGCCTGAAGCATATCTACAGGAAGGGGAGTATCCGTTGATGATCGCGGGGCGCCACGCGAACCAACGATAACGATATCCTGTAGTGTCAGGTGATCTTCCTCAAGCTTTACGTTCCAGGTTTTGCTTTCACCGGCAGCAAGCGTCATTTCCTGGGTTTGCGTAGCGTAGCCTATATAGCTGACAGAGATATTATAGGTGCCTGGTGAAAGGTTCAGTGAGTATTTTCCTTCTACATCAGTAGTAGTTCCCACTCCGGAACCGGCAACAATCGATGCGCCTATTACCGGTCCGTCAGCACTGGTAATAGTGCCCGTGATCATTTGCGCACTCACCCACCCAGGCAGGGCGAAGAGCAACATTAATAAAATAGTAAGTTGTTTTTTCATAAGTGTGTGTGTTAGGGTTTAATAAAAGTTGTGCTTTAGTTAGTCATATTTAAAAATGGTTTAGTTAAAGGTGAAATTGAATCTGGCGAAGTAGAAGCCACCATTGAATCCGAACTGGGTAACCCTCCGCGAGTAAACGAAGCGTTCATTGCTCCTGAACTCTTTTCTGTTTTCATCAGGGTAGATGTCAAACAGGTTATTTGCACCCACAGTCAGATTCAAATGCGAGGTGAAGTCATAGCCCAGGCTGAGGTCTGTCACTACCTTGGCCTCAAATTTTTGGTCTATATAGTTACCATCAGCATCTTTATTGTCAGTACGGGCCCAGACTTCTCCAAAACGAACATTGGTCAGGTTTACATGGACTTTCTTAAATCTGTAGCTTAATGATAAGTTGATCTTTGATTGAGGCAGGGCATCTTCAAACCGGTTTCTTTCCTCACGGTTAAAAAACTGATCGGGGGCTCCCATTAGAGTCTGTGGTATGTGAATATCTACTACCTCGGTGCTGGTGAAGTTACCTGCCAGAGAGGATTTCAACGTGCCGGCCCCGATTGATTTTTTGTGAGTAAGGATAAAATCAATACCCTTGGTTTCGGTGTCAATGGCATTAACAAAAAATGTAGCTGATCCCGCGTTGGCCTGAGCAAGAATTGCTGCTATTTCATCGCTGCTACTGGAGCTGAAAGAGCCCGTGAGCACTACCCGGTCATAAACTTTTACGAGGTACCCATCGAGGGTGAAATCCAGGTTTTCCATCAGGCTCCATGTGGTACCCGCACTAATATTCAGTGAGCTTTCATTTGTGAGGTTGGGGATACCGAATAGCTTAGCTATGCGTGAATCATTTCTAAATGTGCCTATTTCATTAGGCACGTTTACCCCTTCTGCATTCAGAAAGAACAGGGTGGATGTGCTGTTGTAATAACGCTGGGGCAGGGAAGGTGCCCTGAAGCCGGTACTTACAGCCGCCCGTAGTGCCAGCGCCTCTGTTACTGCCAAGCGGGCTGCTGCTTTCCAGTTAAAGGTGTTTCCAAAATCGCTGTAGTTTTCATACCTGACGGCAGCGTCAACGAAGAAGTTCTCACTGAAGTTGAACTCGATATCTGTATAAAGGGCAATATTGGAACGTGTTTCTGTCAACTCATTGCCCGGCTGCAAACCAGGGAAAACCTGTGCGCCTCCGGGTCTGTTATAGAAGATATTTTCCTGGTTGAAGCCGTTGCTAAAAGGAGTGCCATCATTAAGCGTGTCAATAACATCTACGTTGCCATAGTTTCGGTAAGAGCCTTCTTCCCCGGCAAAAATTTCATATGTATCCACACGGTATTCGGAACCAAAGGCTAGGTTTATACCTGAAAGGGCGTATTCAAAATACCTGCTGAAGTCCAGGTTGGTAGTGTTTTGCGAGAACCTGAAGCCCCCGGCATTAAAAGAGGTGGGCGTGCTGTTGCCTCGTGAGGCATTGAGGCTGTTCGTAACCAGGTATGTGAAATGATTGGTGCCATAGGTATTGCTCAGGTCTATATTCCATTGTCCGATATCTCCTCTTAAACCACCGGTAATTGCACCGTCAAAAATAACAGTATTGATCTCGGGTAAAAAGCCGTTAGGATAAACGGTAGTGAGGGTACGATCCTGATTAGGTAACCTGTAAAAACCCGTTGCCAGACCGTTACGCGAGTTAAGACTTCCAAAGATGTAAAGTTCTTTATTGTTATCAATTTCAAAAGAGGAATTCAGCATCAAAGCTGTATTAATGGCTTCAGATTGGCCGACTTTCATAGTGAAGGCCCTTCTTCCTCCATTTTGGTTGATCAGGGCTTCTTCCTCTTGTGCTGTCAGGTTGTTGGTAATGGCATTGGCAGCATTTATGGCATCGGCCTCCTCTTGTGTCAGCCGCTGGCCCAGGTCAAATGGACTGAAATCGCCCGCTTCATAAAGTTCGGAATAAAGACCTTTAACAGGATTGCCATCAGCATCAGTAGGGTGCGTAGTCTTAAAAACAGTGTCGTCCCATTTGCCTGCTCTGTCAGTTCTGCCTCTGTGTTGGTATTGTCCGGTGAGGTTGATGAACCCCTTTTCGCCTATATTAAAACCGTAATTAACGTTAAACTGTGCAGTCTTACCATCTTCCTCGTAAGTCTGGCCGGCAGTCCCCGAAAAATAGAGCTGGTTGACATTGTCTTTCAATACTATATTAATAACACCTGCAATGGCATCAGAGCCATATTGTGCAGCCGCACCGTCCCGCAATACTTCTATCCGTTTGATAGCGGCTGCAGGGATAGTGTTGAGATCAGTGCCAACGGAACCACGACCAACAGAACCATTTACATTGACCAGGGCTGAGGTATGTCTCCGTTTTCCATTGATCAACACCAGCACGTGATCTACACTCAATCCTCGCACGGAAGCAGGATCTACATGGTCGGTGCCATCTGCTATAGTCTGGCGATTAGAAGAAAAGGACGGGGCCACATAATTTAATATTTGAGCTACTTCCACCTGTGGGGCTTCTTTTACAATTTCATCCACTGAGATCACATCCACAGGAACGGGTGTCTCAAGTACGGTTCTGTTCATATTTCTGCTTCCTACCACCACTACTTCCTGAAGGCGGGCTTCATCCAGTTGTAGGTAGACATAAACTGCACTTCTGTCTCCCACCGCGATTTCCTGCATCTTGTAACCGATATGGCTAACCACAAGTATCGCTTCATCGGGAATGGCTAACGTCAACTGGCCTGAGAGGTCGGTAGTACCCCCTGTGGTGGTACCCCTTATCAAGACACTTGCACCGGGAAGGGGATGATTTTTTTCATCGAAAACGGTTACGGTGACAAGTTTGTTAAGCATATCCACTTCAACAGGGTCATCATGTCGGTCCCTGTATCTTAACTTATTTACACTGATATCCTGATTGATTTGTCTGAATTTTAACCGGGCAGCCCTGGAAATATCACCCAGGATCTCTGCTATGGATGTATGTGAATAGCTTTTAGTGAGGTAAATGTCCGTACGAAGGTCATCATCACAATAATGGAACCTGAACTCTGTTTTATTTTCTATTTTTTTGAATGTTTCCTTCAGGCTTGAATTTTTCAAGTGCAGGTCGATATAAACATCTTTTACACTCTTTGCCTGAAATGGCTTATCGTTGGCAAGTACATTGGTTACCATTATCATTAAAGCCACTAGAAGAACTACCGTGTAAGACCTGTTCATAGGTGATATTTAATTATCCTGACGTATGATCATCACTTTTTTACCCTGAATGAGATATTCAAAGTCTAATGCATAGCTCATATTGTCCAGTACATGGGTAAGACTGGCATTTTCAAAGCGACCTGTATATTTTCTGTTGAGATCAAACTTTCCTGTAATCTCGAATTCTACATCATACCATAGTTCAAGAGTGTTGATGATCTGTTTTATAGAAGTTTGTTTGAAATAAAGTACCCCTTCTTTCCATAGGAGGTCTTTGTTCTGATCAAAAACAGTTTTCATTGCTGTACGTGTAACAGTGTTCACCTCCAGCGCTTCTCCGGGGCTGAGCACAAATGTTTTCTCTACACCGGTATCATCCTTTTGAGGAATAACTATAACCTTACCGCTCGCCAGTGATACTTTGCATACCTGATCCCGGGCGTTGATATTAAATGAAGTGCCCAGGGCTGTAGTGGTGGTGCCATTGGCGATCACAGAAAAAGGGCGTGTTTTGTCTTTTGCCACCTCAAAAAAAGCTTCTCCCTCCAGCGTAATGACCCTGCTGGAATCGGTGAAGGTCTTTAAATAGGATATCTTACTTCCTGAGTTAAGAGTTACCTTAGAGCCATCGCTAAGCTGAATAGTCGATTTCATGCCGGCAGGTGTGCTTTTTACCACCATCTCAGGAACGACCGGGCCAGGAATATTGGCTGATTGCCTTTGTATGAAATAAAAAGTAAACATTAACACCAAAGAGATGCAAGCAGCATACAACCACGGCTTTATGGAATAATGTTTGGCATCAGCGGCAGGCAGATACACCTCCTTTTTGATGTTCTTATACAGTTGGTCAGAATTAATGCCGGGAGCCGGGTCCGCAGCCGAAGCTTCCAGCCAGGCTTCATCAGCCAATTCATCCAGCCATTGGTCAGCGTCATCAGCGGCTAATAATTTTAAAGCTTCTTTTTGTTCTTCTTCAGAACAAGATCCTTCCAGGTACCTTTTGAGCAGGTCTTTGTTCGATTTCATTCAATAATGTTTTGCGCCTTTTATATATATTACCTTGAGGCGCGTTATTTACTCACACTATTGAATAAAAAAATTATTTTTCTTTAAAATCGGGTCCCATAAAGTCTCGCAGTTCTTTTGTAGCCCTGTAGAGTTGATTTTCTACCGTTCGCTTAGAAATATTTAGTTTTTCCGCAATTTCTTCATTGCTTAAGCCCTGCTGTTTGCTGAGCATAAATATTTGTTTACGGCCAGGGGAGAGCTGGTCCAGCCCTTTATTGGCCTGATCCAGCAGATTGGTGAAAATGATATAATCCTCGGTTTGTTGATGGAAGTGGGATTGTGAATTTTGCTGATTGGCGAGGTACTCATCCTCAAGGATCTTTCTTTTTACTTTTTTGAGTACTACCCGTTTTGTAATGGTAAATAAATAGGCAGGGAGAGAGAGTTCTTCGTTAAGGGTAGCCTTGTTTTTCCACACTATGATGAATACTTCCTGTATAATACCCTCTGCATCTTCATGGCTTTGACCCATTTTTCTACTGAAATGGTAGAGCTTTCGGTGGTATTTGTCAAATAACATACGAAAGGCGGATTCATTACCTTTTTTCAATGACCTGACTATTTTTTCATCGGGTAAGAACATATGTTGCTGTTTCTGACATCTTTAACTTTACAATTTAGAATATTCATAGCACATTAGTACGGCTATTTTCTGATTTTTAATTTCAGATCTAAAACTTTGAAATTTTCCTAACAGATCATGCTTCATTGAGAAATACTTTTTAAACTTTGCTATGATTTGTTACAGCATTTCGTGTAAGTATTTTTAATGAATTGGCAAAAAATAACTGATCATGTATTGCAATTAACTTGTTCTTTCATTTTTATTTCAGTGGGTGAGTGATAGCTTCACGTACTTTTACTGGTGAAATAGTATTTGTTAATCATGATCATTTTGATTTTTTTTATAATTCGTTCCTATGTTAAATTTTTTGTTTGTGGTTTATGGCTTCTTGTATCGTAATCAAGTACAATGAATTAAATATTGTCTATACAGACATATCCGGGGCTTCACCCGAAGAATCCATTGAGGTGTTTGATCGCAATCAACAAATTATCTCACAAATGCCGTTGAAATCGGTGTACTCACTTGTGAATGCCGCTGATGCCCGCTTTAATTCCAATCTGATTCAAAAGATCAAGGAAACTGTAAAAAGGAACAATCCACATTCAAAAGCTACGGCAGTTTGTGGGTTGAATGCGCTGTCGCGGCTGATGGTGAACTCTATCATTGCCTTTACCGGCCGTCAGATGAAACTGGTAGATACTGCTGAGGAAGGGAAGGAGTGGCTGTATAAAAAATACAAGGAATCTTTGCTGGTGCCGTCTTGAAGCTAGTCTGCTATGACAGGGCGCATGTGTTTGAAACAATAGATGATTATAGCTACTGTTTGAAAGTAGCAGGTATTTGAGTCGAAATTAATAAAGGTCATTCAACTCTTCTCTTGAGGTTTGATTATTAGAATAGGCTATAACATCTCTCTTGGCAGAAATAAGTTTTTTTGCTGCTTCAATAATTTGTTGCTTATTTAGGTGCTTTCTAGCCATCTGGTATACTATTGCTACAGATATACAAAACATTTTTTAAAATAGGTTGTTCGGCAGCAAGTGCTTATAGCTTCACAGGGTTGTTATCGTAAAATTTATTTTCAATATATAAAAAACTGTTGTTAATTGTGGTGCCACTAGCCCTATTAGATATGACCAAGCTTGTAGTATTTGTATTAGGATTAATGATTGCTTCAACATTTACCAATGCACAAACCCCGATAAAGGTGATGACTTTCAATATTCGTTATGATAGCCAGACCGACTATGAGCAGGGAAACGGATGGAAGCAGCGAAGGGACAATATAGTGCGGTTGATCAGGCATTACGATCCGGATCTTCTGGGGCTTCAGGAAGCGGAGAAGCACCAACTGGATTTTTTATTGGAGCAGCTTCAGGTTTATGACTACATAGGTATTTCCAGGGATAACAAAGTGGATCAGGGGGAGTATTCCGCTATTTTATATAGAAAGGATCGCTTTAAGTTGGGAGAAAACAGTACTTTTTGGCTTTCGGAAACACCTGAAACACCCTCAAAGGGCTGGGATGCCAATCTACCGAGAATTGTTACCTGGGGGGAATTTGATGATAAGAAGAACAACAAGGTTTTCTACTTCTTTAACACGCATTTTGACCACATTGGAGTGAAGGCACGAGAAAATAGTGCTCAACTAGTGGTGAAAAAAATAGGGGAAATTGCCGGACCGGCTCCCGTTATTCTTTCAGGTGATTTCAATGCCACCCCTGAAGCGCCACCATATGCAATATTAACTGAGAAACTTAAGGATGCAAAGGTGGCTTCTGCCCATCCGGTTTATGGGCCTGATGGAACATTCAGCGGCTTTGAGTTATCGTCTCCCGAAAAATTTCCTCGTATTGACTACATGTTTGTTCGCAAACTAAAAGTGCAGGATTATGAAACAATAGCCGATTTCTTCAATGATAAATTCGCATCGGATCACCTGCCCATAGTTATGGTTGTGGATTTACAGGAATAACGCGGGATATTTATTTACAGAGGGGCTTACTACAGAGTTTCATTACTTTCTATTTCTGCCTGAATGGCTTCCACTTCTTCCGGAGATATGTATAACCGGTCGATTTTCTCTTTATAGGCATCTGTTAGGTCTTCCTGGTAAAGAATAAACTTCTTTGTTTCTATGATCTCATCAGCGAGCCCGTGCCGTATGGCATAGACATCGGCTTTGCGCTCGGCTTTTCTAAGAAAGGGTTTTGAGGTAACATACCTGAAGCCAAAGCCGATCATCTGAAAAGCACTTCTGTCGAGATAATCCATGATATGTCCCAGTTCATGGGCTATCCAGCCTACAATGATCTCTGTCGGCACATTCTCAATGGCCTTTATAGTATCATTGAGCACCAAATTCCGGCTTATTTTTATTTTATAGGTTCTTTTAAGCCTGTTCTTGAACAATGTACGTACGCGGGGCTGAGCCTGCATTACATTGTTTTTGATATTGTTTTTCACCACGAAGTCTATAGCCGTATATTTTAACTCCGGAAAATAAGATAACGCCTTTTTTATTTCTTTCTCAAGTATCCTGGGGATGTGCTTATTGTTGAACTCAACCGCCTCAGAGATTTTTCCCTGGGAAAAAGTTATGGATGGCAGGATAAACAGGAATAAAAAGAAAACGTATTTCTTGAGAAGTTGTAGCAAAATTTATTGATTATTTATAAATGAATGAGATCAATACTTAAAAAGTAACCTGATGATCCAGGCTTAACTACTAAAATAAGGAATTTGAGGTTTTATGTCAACCTCAAACAATTTTATCGATGAGCAAGTTAGGACTGTAAAAGCTTTATGAGTCTTATTTTGAGTATTGTAGTTTTTGCAGCTTCAGCCATTGTTATAGCTTTTGCAGGAACCAGGCTGGCCCGGGCTGCCGATGAGTTGGCAGACCTTACCGGTTGGGGTGAAGCAGTGTTTGGTGCAGTTTTTTTGGGAGGTACTACTTCTTTGCCGGGCATCATTACTTCTGTAGTGGCAGCTTACCAGGATCATCCCCAATTGGCGATCAGCAATGCCATAGGAGGGATTGCCGCGCAAACGGTGTTTTTGGTTGTTGCGGATATATCATACCCAAAAATAAACCTTGAGCATGCTGCAGCCTCCTTAGCCAACCTGATGCAGGGGCTTTTGCTGATCGGGTTGCTCGCTATAGTCCTGGTAGGTATTTCCGGTCCCGAGATTTCTGTATTTAATGTCAATCCGCTTTCTATTCTGTTAGTGGTACTCTATATAGCTGGAACAAGGATGATTGCCAAAGCAAGAAATAGGCCCATGTGGAGGCCGAGAGAGACAAAGGCTACTGTTAAAGATGAGCAAGATCAGGAAAGCATAAAAAGGTTAAATAAGAAAAAGGTGATAGTGAAGTTTGCGATCCTGGCTATAGCAGTTGCAGTGTGTGGCTACACTATCGCTAAATCGGGTATTGTCATAGCTGGTAAAACAGGCTTGTCTGAAAGTTTTGTCGGAGCATTTTTTACAGCAGTAGCCACATCATTGCCTGAGTTAATTGTATCTATTGCTGCAGTTCGTCAAAAGGCGCTTACTCTGGCGGTGGGAAACATAATAGGAGGTAACACTTTTGATGTACTGTTTGTGGCCTTTGCAGATGTAGCTTATACCAAAGGCAGTATATTACATGCCATTGCAAATGAGCAGGTTTACATCATAGGGCTCACTATACTTATGACCAGCACTCTAATTCTGGGGCTATTGCACCGGGAAGAAAAAGGAATTGGCAAAATCGGATGGGAAAGTTTTATGATCATTTTGCTGTATCTGGCCGGCAATGCATTCCTGTTCTTTTTATGAAACTCAACGGCAGGAATTATCACTAACAAAATTGTTCCTTGATTTTTTGCAGGGGTATGACAAACAGTGTATTTAGTTTCTTTGAAAAATTGAAGCCCATGTTAGTCGTTGTGCCATTTATTTGATGATAGAAGCTGGCTCTTTCAGTTAATGGAATTATACCGTTACACCAAACCGAAGGGTGAAGGTACACTCCCATTCCGCCAGTTATATAAAATGCCGTAAAGTCTTCGGGGTAAACATTGTCTCCTTTGGCCAGGGGTAGAACGTAATCTTCCCCTCTGAGAGGATAAAAGAGCTGATGAGCATTTCCGGGGCTAAAAGCTTCCCACATGTATATCTTGTCTCTGCTTAATGGCGACCCATCAGCCTCAAACAATGATGCTCCGGTCTGAAGTACCTTACCTGTTGTTTCATTTTCGCTATAAAACAGATTTCCCTTCCACCAATAATTGAAAACACTACTGTCTTTGTCGTCACCACCAGGCTCTGGCAAATCCTCAAAATGATCTATCAATACACCATATTCCCTAAGGGTATCAACTGTAGCCGCAACTACCGGGCATTCGTATAGTTTAAGCTTTTTTGTAGAGGCAGTCCGTTGAAAATCAATCATATGCTGAATTTAAAGGGACATGTAATTAGGAAAAAAACCGGGCTAATTCAAATAAAATGGTGTTACGGTTTTGTGAAGTTTATTTTACGGAATTCTTAATTGATTTGATGTGATGAAGGCAAGCTCTATGGTATGCGAGAAACGTTAAGCACCTAATAAAGATCTTACATTGACCTTATGATCAAAGCATGAGATGTCGTCATCCGGTTGAAATATCTCAATCTTCTTATACACATTTTTGGAGGGCGAACGGTGTATTTCAATTTCCTGCTTTTCAAGATTAACAAGCCAGAATTCGGGGACCCCGGCTGACGCGTAAAGAGGAAGCTTGATTTGACGGTCATAAGGGAGGGAAGAATCAGCTACCTCAACTAATATAAAAATGTCGTCTGGTCCAGGGTGTGATTCTGAATAATAATTGTCTGATGGCTTTAATATGGTAACGTCCGGTTCAGGCTGATTAAGATCATTGAGCAAAACAGGACTTTGTACCCGGATTATCGCTCTATCTTTAATGAGTGATTTTAGAACATTGTTTATCCGATCTACAACGGCTGCATGTTTACTTCCTACAGGCGACATCTCAATTATTTCTCCATGAATTAATTCGACCTTATCATTTTCGGTAAGGATACCTACCTCCGCCATACGATAATATTCCTCCACAGTAATTGGTCTTCTCGCTAAATGTACTGACATGGGTAAATAATTTAGTTATCTAAGGTACTGAATATACTGCTAAAAAGAAAACGATGGGGCACCACTAATGGTTTGTTATTTAAGGAATAACAGGCACATAAACCACCTTTTTTGTCTCAAAAAAATCTTCTTCAAAATAGGCTGCAAGGTCGTACAATTGATATTTCTTTTTAGCTTCTTTCAGTTCGTCTTGAAGGTCTCCGCCTTTTAAATAAAGAATGCCGTTAGGCAGGTCGTTGAATGACTCTCTTCTGAATTTATTTTTTACCCACTGGTAGAATGGTTTCAAGCGCGTAACAGCCCGGCTGACAACAAAGTCATACTGGTCCTCAACCTGCTCGGCACGGGTTTGTTCTGCTGTCAGGTTCTTCAGTGCGAGGGCCTCACTTACATTTTGCACTACCTTTATTTTCTTGCCGATAGAGTCGACCAGGTGAAAATTTACCTCGGGAAACATAATGGCCAGGGGAATACCGGGAAAGCCGCCACCTGTTCCAACATCCAGTACCTTTGTTTCGGACTTGAACTGCATAACCTTGGCTATACCTAATGAATGCAATATATGCCGGACATAAAGTTCATCAATATCTTTCCTGGATATGACATTGATCTGATTATTCCAATTGCGATATAGGTCGAATAAGGCAGTGTACTGAGATTTTTGCTCTGCGGACAGGTCGGGAAAATATCTAAAAATAATATCAGAATTCATTGAATGCTTTTTTCCAGAAGAATGCGATGTTCCCGAATATCTTCTCTTTCTTCTATTTTAAGAATGTTAAAACCATTTTTAAGCGCAAATATGAGCATAGGTTTAAACATATTCCTTGTCTTCAGGTGTATAAATTTGTAACCTTTTGATTTTGCCCATTTTTCCTGTGCTGTAGCCAGTGCATGGGCTATGCCGGCTTGCCTGTATTCCGGCAAAATGCCTCCGAACCAGCTATAGAAATAATCTTTGTTCATTTCATATCCCAGCTTGAAGCCTGCATCTTTGCCTTTGCAAACTGCTTTTAGAGCCAGAAAAGGGACCTCTTTTAATCGCTTTTCATATTCCTGGCGACCATAAGGGTCGTGAAACTCAGGTATCTGATGTGATATGCTAATGATATCGTCAATAGTAGCTTCTGAAATCTCGAATTCCATAGGAGTATGATTCTCCATGGTTATTTCATGGATGGGTCTACAGGTGGTCTTTTTTGTTTTTTACAAGATCATACATCAACTCCCTGGCTCTGTGAAGCTGAGCTTTTACAGTGCCTAATGGTGCATCAAGTTCTTCGGCAATTTCTTCATAAGAATATTCTTTGAAGTACCTGAGTCTGACAAGCTTTTGGTATTTTGCCGGAAGTTTGGTGACAAACATCTGAATGAGCTCCACTTTTTGGCTTTTAATAGCCACCTCCTGAGGGTTCAGGTTTCTATCCTCTACATCTATCTGCACAGCTTCGCCATTATCATCGGTGAAGGATGTATCCAGGCTCATCGTTTCCAGCCTCTTTTTACGGATAAAGTCAATAGCATTGTTGGTGGCTATGCGGAATAGCCATGTACTGAAAGTATAGTCTTTTTTGAAGCGATGGAGATTTTTGAAAGCTTTGGCAAATGCCTCAATAGTAAGGTCTTCTGCATCATCAACGTTTCTTACCATCTTTAAAATCATATGGTAGACTGGCCTTTTATACCTGTCCATCAGCAAAGCGAAAGCCTGTTCCTCACCTTCTTTCACTGCCTGGTCTATAAGTCGAAAATCTTCTAACGCTTTGTCAGAGAACTGCTTTTTTAACTCCATCTAACCCTTTTTGTAAATAGTGCTGTCGCGCCCGTAATAAAATAATAAATGACAAAAATTATGTCCAGAAATAGTAAGCCTGCAAGATTAAACCTGACGCCTAGCTTTTTCCTGGCTATGTTAAACGTCAGGTAAATCATCAAAGTTCTGATTAAAAAACAACCCGCCACTATATATAATTCAATACGTAAGCTGAACAGGATGGTTAAAATTAACCAAAATAATATTTGTGTTAATGGAATTATACCTAAAATGATCTTATCTGCTGCTTTATAGTACTTCCCTACAGACAAATGTCGCACTTTTTGCCTAAAAAACGATTTCCAGTCGGTTTTTGGTTGAGAATACACCAAAGCATTTTCTCCAATAGTCACCCGGGTATTCCTTTTTCCTGCATGTTGGTTTACAAACAAGTCGTCATCACCTCCTGTAACGCCAAGGTGAGGGTTAAATCCTTTCTTGCTAATAAAAAGGGATTTTCGATATGCCAGGTTTCTGCCTACACCCATGTAGGGTTTGCCCGCAAGCGCCAACCCGATGTACTGGATGGCTGTCCAAAGTGTTTCAAACCTGATGAAGTAATTGAGAAAGCCTTTGGTCCGGGTGTAGTAGGAAAAACCGAGGTTGAATTGGGTGCTTTCGCTAAAAGCAGCAGCCATAGTAGCCACCCAGTGTTCATTGTTAGGTTCGCAATCTGCGTCAGTAAGCAGTATCTGATCGTATTTCGCAGCTTTGATACCCAGAGTCAGGGCGTATTTTTTGCCGTTGAAATTTTCGGGAGTGTGATTCACTTTGACCATTCTTAGTCGGGGTTCTTTTTTTGTTTCCGCCAGAAGGAGGTCGTAGGTGTTGTCATTGCTCCGGTCCTCCACTACAATTACTTCCAATTCCGGATATTGCTGCGCGTATAATTTGGGGAGCAGTTTCTTCAAATTCTCCTCCTCATCATGAGCTGCTATCACAATGGAGACAGGAGGCTGATTAGCAGTTTTTTGGTGTTTATAACGGTAAAAACCAATAAGGAAAATCAGAAAATATATTATTTGAATACCTGCGCAGACAAGAAAAATGATCAGGAGGAGGTTAGAGACCATAAAGTAAAAAATAAATTAAAAGGGGCAAATATAGAGGTAAATTCTGTTTTGTAAAGCCTGAACCAAGACAGCTTCAGGAAAGTTTCAAAGTTTAGTGACCTTTGTAATCTTCATGTAAATTTGTACTCGGTGTTACCGCTAGATATGTCCGGCTTCGAAACTGAAAGTTAAATAAAAATGTTATCTTCACATTATCCAAAAATGCATTCTTATGGATATCCAAACCAGAAAACTTAGACTAATTGAGGCTTTCTTAAAGATTAAAGACAATTCTATTTTAGATAAAATGGAGGAATTACTTCGGTCTAAACCTATGACTAATCCAAAACCAGAAGTAGATAAATTTGTGGGGATATGGTCGAAGGACGAAGCCGAAGAAATTAAAAAAGTTATTGCCGAAGGATGCGAACAAATAAATGAAGAGGACTGGTAGTATTTATTTGATAGACACGAATATCATCGTAGACCTTTTTGCAAATGATGAGAGCCTGAGACATCAGTTATCTGTTAAAAAAGTAGTTATTCCATCAGTGGTTGTGGGCGAATTGTATTTTGGAGCTTATGCATCTGCTCGTCAGAAATTACGGCTTAGGGAACTTAGCGAATTTATTGCAAACTATGGAGTCGTCTATGTAGATGAAGAAACTGCATTGTTCTACGGTCAAATTAAGGCACAGTTGAAAGCATCAGGAACACCAATTCCTGAAAATGATGTGTGGATTTCTGCCTTAGCTCTTCAACACAACTTCATTATTGCCACCAGAGATCATCATTTTGATAAACCCAAGAAAGTAAAAGTAGTATATTGGTAGTACTTCATCCGCTTCAGGTGAGTTATCGATCAGGCCTGTCGTGCTTTTATGCCCATTAAATAGGAAAGTGCTAATCATTAACAACCTTTCTAATATTAACCCTATTTTTGTGCCTGTTTTGAAAATCAAGGAATGGAATTTAAGCTAGAGGCAACAGACAAAGGTAGTAAAGCCAGAACGGGTATAATTACTACAGATCATGGGGAGATCAAGACCCCGATATTTATGCCTGTAGGTACAGCAGGGTCGGTTAAAGCTGTACATCAACGAGAGCTGAAAGAAGATATAAAGGCACAGATCATTTTAGGAAATACCTATCACCTGTATCTTCGGCCCGGACTGGAGATCATTGAAAAGGCGGGAGGCTTGCACAAGTTCAACGGTTGGGACAGGCCAATTCTAACGGACAGCGGAGGTTATCAGGTTTATTCTCTTTCGGAAACCAGGAAGATAAAGGAAGAGGGCGTAACTTTCAAATCACACATTGACGGTTCGAAGCATATTTTTACTCCTGAGGCTGTAATGGATATTCAGAGAACAATCGGGGCTGACATTATTATGGCTTTTGATGAATGTACGCCCTATCCCTGTGAGTATGACTATGCCGAACAGTCTATGCACATGACCCACCGGTGGCTAAAAAGATGCTGTGAGTATTTCGACAAAACGGAAGGAAAGTACGGCTACAGCCAAACGTTATTCCCCATCGTTCAGGGTAGTGTGTATAAAGATCTTAGAAAGCAATCTGCCGAAGTAATTGCATCATATCAAAGAGAGGGTAATGCTATTGGCGGATTATCAGTAGGTGAGCCTGCAGAGATGATGTATGAGATGACAGAGCTTGTTTGTGATATTTTGCCTTACGATAAACCCAGGTACCTGATGGGTGTGGGTACCCCGGCTAACATATTGGAATGCATAACGCTTGGCATTGATATGTTCGACTGTGTAATGCCTACCCGGAATGCCCGGAATGGTATGCTTTTTACCTCAGAAGGGATCATTAATATTAAAAACAAAAAGTGGGAAAGCGATTTTAGTCCGGTTGATCCTGAATTATCCGGATATGTCGATACTTTCTATTCAAAGGCGTATCTTAGGCATTTGATCATAAGCAAGGAAATTTTGGGGGCTCAAATAGCGAGTATTCACAACCTGACTTTTTACCTATGGTTGGTGGGGGAAGCCAGGGCTCAGATTGAAGCCGGCACTTTTGCAGAATGGAAATCAGGGATGGTAAAAAAGGTTTCTCAGAGGCTATAAATGAAGATAATAGACAAATACATACTGAAGAAGTTTCTTGGATCATTCATATTCACGGTGTTGATCATCGTGTCTATTATACTTGTTATCGACATCACCGAGAAAACTGAGAAATTCGCCAAAGCTGAACTTTCTACTGCGGAGGTAATAGGCTATTATATGGATTTTGTTCCCTGGATTGCCAATTTTATCACTCCCCTGACAGTTTTTATTGCCACCGTATTCGTTACAGCACGAATGGCCGGGCATACCGAGATCATTGCCATATTGAGCAGCGGTGTTTCTTTCAGACGTATGCTGCTTCCGTATTTTATTGGCTCAATGCTGATAGCCATTACGAGCTTCTACCTCACAGGCTGGGTTATTCCTGATTCAAACAAATCCAGAGTGGCTTTTGAAATAGAGTATTTGAAGAGTAAATACTACTTTGATAAGACCAATTATCATATACAGGTGGCGCCCAACACCTATCTGTATATGCGCAGCTATAACAACCAGTCGGATATGGGTTATGATTTTACCCTGGAGCGTGTTGAGGGTACAAGGTTATTGGAAAAGCTATCCGCCTCCCGGATAAAATGGGATGAGGAAAAGCAGAAATGGTCACTGACCAACTGGAAGTGGCATAGCATCGCAGGGGATGTGGAAAGGATAGATGAGGGGAAGGAAATGGATACCACCTTAGCTATCCATCCCAGTGAATTTGATAACGACTATCGTAGCTATGATGCCATGACTATTAATGAACTGGATGAGCAAATAGCCAAGCTGAGACTTCGTGGCGCCAGCAATGTGGAGGTGTTTGAAGTGGAAAAATATGTGCGCTTTACATCGCCATTTGCGGTGCTGATCCTCACCTTTATGGGAGTGATCGTGTCTGCCAGGAAGACCAGGGGAGGTGCTGGTTTTCAGATAGCGCTGGGTTTTCTCTTGTCATTCATATACATTCTTTTGTTTATCATGACCAAAACAATTGCTGAGGCCGGGGGAGGTATTGACCCTGCCATTTCCGTATGGTTTCCAAATATCCTGTTTGGAGGGATATCGCTGATCATGTATAAATACGTACCACGGTAATGTCCACAACAAAGGATTATCTGAAGCTTCATTTTATAGTGTGGATATGGGGTTTTACCGCTATCCTTGGCCTGTTGATCACTATCCCTTCTGTTGAGATAGTATGGTACAGAACCATGCTGGCTTTTATGGCTCTGGGCGTTGTACTACACTTTCGAAAGCATAATTTTTTGCTGGGATATAAAGAGGTGCTGAAAATCCTGGGCACGGGATTTATTATTGCTGCACATTGGATTTTATTCTTTGCAGCCGCCAGGGTGTCAACCGCCTCAGTTTGCCTGGCGGGAATGGCTACCTGCTCGCTATGGACCAGCTTCGTAGAGCCATGGGTGAATAAAAGAAGTATTAAGCTGTTTGAAGTTATTCTCGGGCTGGTGGTAATTGGCGGACTTTATATCATTTTCAGGTTTGAATTTAACCACGCTTTGGGGCTCGCGATGGCCGTGGTTTCAGCATTTTTAGCGGCATTGTTTTCCGTGATCAACGGGCAGCTTACCAAAAAGCATAATCCTTACATGATCACCTTCTATGAAATGCTGGGAGCATTTTTGGGCACTTCTGTATTCTTCCCCATTTATATCACATTTTTTGCGGAAGATGGTATGTTACAACTGGTACCTACGGCTATGGACTGGCTTTACTTGTTGGTTTTGGCTGTGATATGTACGGTTTACGCCTTCTCAGTTTCGGTAGAGCTCATGAAGCGGATCTCAGCCTTCGTTGTGAACCTGACAGTGAACCTGGAGCCGGTCTATGGCATTGTTCTGGCAGTACTCGTTTTTGGTGAAAAGGAACAGATGCAGCCAGGGTTTTATTTGGGAACATTCATTATTCTGCTATCCGTTCTGGCTTATCCAGTCATCAATAAAAGGCTAAAAAGAAAGGCCCTTGAGGTAGATAACCTGCGGTAGTCATTCATTCCTTCATTCCTTCATTCCTTCATTCCTTCATTCCTTCATTCCTTTATTCCTTCATTCCTTCATTCCTTTATTCCCTCTTCCCTCATCCAATCATTCAATCATTCAATCATTCAAAATTCGTAAATCGTAAATTCAAAAAGTCGGTCCGTTATTTGCTTTTACTCCATTCATTAACCCAAACTTACAGCGTTAGATGAAATTATTGGACAGATACATTTTAAAGCAGTTTCTGGGAGCTTTTGTTTTTACTGTCTTTATAATTGTAGCAGTTATTGTTGTTATTCATTACTCCGACAACGCCGATGATTTTGCTGAGGCTAATTTATCGGCTAAGGAGGTGGCGGGCTATTATTTGGATTACATCCCCTGGATTGCCAATTATATCTCTCCGCTTACCATGTTTATTGCTACAGTATTTGTTACTTCCAAACTTGCCGGGAGGACGGAGATAATAGCGATCTTAAGTAGTGGGATCTCCTTCAAACGTATGCTGGTGCCTTACATGACCGGAGCAGTTGTTATTGCCATTGGCAGCCTTGTTCTTACCGGGTGGGTGATCCCCCAATCAAATAAGGATAGAGTGGCATTTGAAGTGAAATACCTGAAAAGTCCGTACAAATTTGATAAGAGGAATTACCACTCTCAGCTTGCGCCTGATGTTTACTTTTATCTCACTGAATATAACAACCAAGAGCATAAGGGACAGTATTTTACTTTAGAGAAAGTTCGTGGTACTGAATTGGTGGAAAAATTAACTGCTCAGCAGATTTTATGGGATGCCGAAAAGAAGAAGTGGAGCCTGAGCAATTGGAAATTGCACCACTTGGAGGGATATAGTGAGAAAATTGAGAAGGGAATCGCTATGGATACTGCTCTTGCCATTCATCCCAGCGAGTTTGAAAATGACTATAAGCGATATGATGCCATGACTATTCCCGAACTTGAAGCACACATAACCAAACTTCACATCAGAGGGGCCACCAATGTAGCAGAATATGAAATTGAAAAATATATTCGCTTTACTTCTCCGTTTGCGATGCTGATCCTTACTTTTTTGGGTGTAATTGTGTCATCTCGCAAGCACCGAGGAGGGGTGGGATTCCAATTGGCACTGGGTTTTTTCCTGGCCTTCTTTTACATTGTTGTGTTTACTTTTACCAAAACTATAGCTCAGGTGGATGGCTTCGATCCTGCTTTTATGGTGTGGATACCTAACCTGATATTTGCAGGTGTTTCTGTTTTGATGTACCGGGTGCTGTCACGATAGATTGGTACCACGTGTGAACAGTCAAAGCCCCTATGAAAGTTGGCCTTGCCAGCAAATATCGGCTAAAGGAAGTTTTCCAGGGTCAGCTTCAAAGAGACCATAAATGCTGGAACCAGACCCTGTCATGGATGCATATGCTGCTCCTAACCTATATAATTCATCCTTGATTTCTGCTAAATGAGGGTGTAGCTGAAATACAGAATCTTCAAAATCATTTTTCACCCTGTCTTTCCACTCAGCTATTGGCGTTGTTTCGATCGTTTCCTTTAAATTATATTGTGGCTTGCCAGTATTCACTCTGCTATATGCTTCTACAGTGCTAACGTGGATATTCGGACAGATCAGCACCAGCCACTTTCCGGATAGATCTATTGCTATATCCGAAAACACATTGCCTGTGCCCTCGGCCAAGATAGGTTTATTTCTTATAAAAAAGGGGCAGTCGCTGCCCAGGTAACCCGCATACCCTTCCATTGTATCTGGCGTCAGGCCAAGTTCAAATAGTTCATTCAATACCTTTATAGCGTAAGCTGCGTCAGCAGAACCACCACCTAACCCGGCACCCATAGGAATAACCTTGTGTAGATGAATATGTACCGGTGGTAAATTGTACTTGGACTGAAGCAGGTGGTATGCTTTCAAAATAAGATTGCTCTCGGTATTGCCCGGAATTCCCAGGCCTGAGGTATCAAATTGTAGCTGTTTCGCTGGTAGCATCTCAAGAACGTCCTGCAAAGGTATCGGGTAGAAAGCCGATGAAATGTTATGGTAGCCGTCCTCTCTTTTGGAAAGAATGTTTAATCCTAAATTGATCTTTGCATTGGGGAAAACAACCATTTGGAAATCTGAAATAGGAAAATGGGAAATCTGAAAATGGGGTAAAAGTATGAATTGGAAGAGGGAATGAGATATGAGTATCATGAGCCGTTAAGTCTCACATCTCATATCTCACATCTCAAATCTAAATTATTTCGTCAACTGAGCAATGATATCTTCAGTAATCCCGGAATTCGAGAATCCACCATCATGCATCAGATTTTGCATCGTTACCATTCGGGTGTAGTCTGAAAACATCATGATGATGTAATTGGCACAATCCTCAGCGCTGGCATTTCCAAGAGGAGACATCTTGTCTGCATAATCGAAGAAGGCGTCAAATCCTGATACACCACTTCCGGCGGTAGTCATTGTTGGCGACTGAGAGATGGTGTTTACCCGTATGTTTTTCAGTTTAGCAAACCTGTACCCATAGCTTCTTGCTATTGATTCCAATACCGATTTAGCCTGGGCCATATCGGAATAATCAGGGAATGTACGCTGTGCAGCTATATAAGTTAAAGCCAGCACAGAACCCCATTCATTCATGGCATCGGTTTTTTCGGCGGTTTGAAGTACTTTATGGAAGGAAACGCCTGAAATATCGAGTGTTTTTAAAAACCAGTCATAATTCAGGTCACCATATGATTTGCCTTTTCTTACGTTAGGGCTCATACCTATTGAGTGAAGAACGAAGTCCAGCTTTCCTCCCAATACCTCCATAGACTTTTCAAAGAGGGTGGTAAGATCTTCAATGGAAGTAGCATCTGCTGGAATTATTTCGGCATTACAATGTTCCGCAAGCTTATTGATCTCGCCCATGCGCAAGGCAATGGGAGCATTGGTCAAAACAAATTGAGCTCCTTCTTCATGCGCTTTAAGAGCTGTTTTCCATGCTATCGAATCCTCATTTAGGGCACCGAAAATAATACCTCTCTTCCCTTTAAGTATGTTATTACTCATAGTTTCTTGTTTTGGTCTTGTTGGAAATGCAATAATACAAATATTTACTAAATCGTATGAGTTTAAAATATATGACTCACGTACATCAGATAAACGGGAGTGTGGGCACAGCCTTTTCAAAATGCCTGTATCCGGTTTAATATCGGATAGATTTCAATAATTTTGAAGCCAGATAAACTACAATATGAAAATTGATGCAAACAGCCCTATCGGAATATTTGATAGTGGCATAGGGGGCCTGACTGTGGCATATGCTATTCGCAAAGCATTACCGCAGGAGTCGATGATATATTTTGGAGATACAGCCCATTTGCCGTATGGCGATAAATCTGAGGCTGCTGTGCAGGCGTATTCTATAAAAATAGCGGATGTGCTGATGAAAAAGGGCTGCAAGGTGATCGTGATAGCCTGTAATTCTGCCAGCTCGGCTGCCTATGAACTGCTGAAAGAGTATACCGGTAAAAGAGCAAAGGTCATTAACGTGATTGATCCAATGATCGCTTATGTGAGTGAAAAATTTGAAGGCAAAAAAATAGGTCTGATCGGCACAAAACGCACAGTACAGTCGAATGTCTATGCTAGAAAGATCAGGCAGTTGAAAAAGGATATCAAGCTTACTTCCCTGGCTACACCATTACTGGTACCTATGATCGAAGAAGGATTTTTTAATAACAGGATCAGCCACGAGATAATTGAAAAATACCTCAGCGACCCGGCCTTGCAGGGCATTGAGGCGCTGATCCTGGGTTGTACACATTATCCCCTGGTCAAAAAGGAAATAGATGATTACTATAAAGGAAAGGTGACCATACTTGATTCTTCCGAGATCACGGCCAAATACCTGAAAGCGTATTTGTCAGAGCACCATTTGCTCACAACCATGCCTGAGGAGGGAACAGACGCCTTCCTGGTATCAGACTACACCGAATCATTTGAGGCTTCCACCAAAATATTTTTTAGAAAACTAGTGCACCTGGAAAGGTACCCTCTATGGGATTGAGCGAACATTTTTACTTTTTGAACAAGCCTCATGTGATATATTAGAATAAATACTTTATATTATTCCTGTGGATTGATTTATTTTGTTGTGCAAGAGCCCGGCAATGCTATTAAGTTAAGTCCGTTTTGAAAGTCCTTTTCCTTTAGGAGAGGGATTTAGGGTGAAGCCAAAAAAACAGTCAATCGTTTAACTTAAGAGTATTGAGGAGTCCAGACCTAAAATTTTTACATGTCAACAATATTATTCTTTCTTCCATTTTTACTCTTATTTACGGTGTTGGCTGTCTATGCAGAGCGGAAGGTATCTGCTTTCATACAAGATAGGTATGGACCAATGGAGGTGGGGTATTACGGTATCCTTCAGACAGTGGCTGACTTGCTCAAGCTCCTTCAAAAAGAAGACATAGTGCCTAGGGCGGCTGACAGAAAGCTTTTTTTAACGGCACCCGTACTGATCTTTGTTTTCCTGTTTGCAGGTTTTGCCGTATTGCCGGTTACCTCATCGTGGCAAGGAGCTCCTGTTCAGACCGGTGTCTTTTACCTGCTGGCTATTGTTTCTCTGGATGTAATAGGAATTATAATGGCAGGTTGGGGTTCCAACAACAAATATGCGCTACTCGGTGCCATGCGGTCCGCTGCGCAAATTATCTCTTATGAAGTACCACTCACACTAAGTGTACTTTCTGCTGTGGTTATATGCCAAACGCTCGATTTGCAGGAAATATCACTGCAACAGGGAATATGGAGCAATGAAATCAACTATCTTTTTGGAATAAAAGCTTTAGGAATAGATGTGACCAGCATAGGTGGCTTCTTAACCTGGAATGTAGTGCGGATGCCACTGCTATTTTTTGCATGGCTGATCTTTTTTATCTCCTCTCTTGCTGAAAGTAACCGCGCCCCCTTTGACCTGCCGGAAGCTGAATCAGAACTGGTGGCTGGGTTTCAAACTGAATATTCCGGTTTTCGCTGGTCGGTGATCATGCTGGCAGAGTACGGAATGATGCTATTGGTTTCTTTCCTTGGAGTGATTTTATTTTTTGGAAGCTGGAATACCCCGCTACCGAATATTGGCCCTGTGATGCTGGCCGAGTGGACAACAGGGGAGCCAGGCACCCTGTACGGTACATTATGGAGCGCCTTTTGGCTAATTGGTAAAGCCATGACAGTTGTACTGATCCAAATGTGGGTGAGATGGACATACCCGAGGGTTCGTATTGATCAACTGATGACACTTGGATGGAAGTATCTGACTCCCGCAGCATTGGTAATATTATTATTATCAGGGATTTGGAGATTGTTGATGATTTAATCGTATATTAAAAGCAATTTTGAAAAAGTATCTTAACATATTTCTGCTCTGTTGGCTCGTTGGTGGCTATTGTCAGGGACAGGATGCAGCCAGGATCGACAGCCTGACAAATGAATACAACAGGACCAACTCCGACTCTCTCAAGTTGGAACTCTTATTTTATATCATCAATGAATATCATTATGAGAATGTAGACACTTCCATTCTTTTGGCGGAAAGGGCGCGGGATTTCGCTGTTAAACTACAAGATACACTTTACCAGGCGTTTGCTGATGAAATGCTGGCCGGCTATCACAACGTTCAAAGTAATTATAAAGAGGCGCTGAAGTACGACCTTGAGGCTTTGAGGTTGTATAAGCAGATGAATATTGGCGCTGGAATAGCCATGACGCTGAATAGCATAGGAGAAGATTACTTTGATCTGGACCTTTTCAGTGATGCCTACGACTATTACCAGCAAAGCTTAAAAAAAGCACAGGAAGTTAATGATAAACTGTCCGTAGCTATTGCCACCTACAATATCGGCAGGGTGTTGAAATCCATGGGGCAACTTGAAAAGGCAAGAGAGTACATAGAAAATTCGATGAAGATGAGCCGTGTTATAGATGACCTTGAGGGGTTGGCATATTCTGGTCACGATATTGGTGAGATCCTTATCCTGGAAGGGCACTACGACAAAGCTCTGGAGGAACTTAAGGAGGCGCTGGAGCTTGGTGAGAAATTGGAAGTAATCATATTGATACCTCAGATTATGGGAAAAATCGCACTTGCTCACGAGCACCTGAATAATTTTGAGGAGGCCATGGAATATTATGAGCGGGCATTAGAGAGGTTCCAGGAGCTTAACAGTAAGAGTGGTATCACGGAGACCTATTTGGGAATGGGTAAAACCAGGATGAAAATGGGTGAACACACTCAAGCCGCGGCACTGTTTGATCTGAGCCTGAAAATGGCAAAGGAGAGGGAGAATAATGAATTAATTATCCAGGCCTACCATGAAATTTCGAAGTTGCATGAGAAGTTGGGAGAATATGCGCAGTCGTTGAAATATTATAAGATGTACAAGGCGCTGGAAGACAGTGTGTTCAGTGAAAGGCAGAAAGAACAGTTTGCTCAGATCCAGATCAAGTATGAGATGGCCAATAAGGATATGGAGATCGCACTCCTTAACCAAAAGGAAGAGCAAAGGAAAGTGCAACTTCAGAATGAGGAGTTTTTCAGAAATATTCTTGTAGTAATACTGGCTTTTACCGGAGTATTATTAATCACCCTGTACCGAAGCAGTGTCAGACGTAAAAAGATCAATAACCTGCTTGTGGCGCATCAAAAGGAAATGGAAGAGCAAAGTAGGGAGCTTGCAGGCCTGCTTGAGATGAAGGATAAATTTTTCTCAATCGTGTCACATGATCTCAGGTCGCCTATCAATGCATTGGGAGGAATTCTGGATATGCTCGATGAAGGTAGCCTTACCCAGGAAGAGCTGCGGCAACTGACGAGGTCACTGAAAACCCGCCTTGATAATACGCGTAAGCTACTGGACAACTTGCTCGACTGGGCGCTTGTTCAGATGAATGAAATCACCATTCAGGAGGAAACAATGGACCTGAACCACCTGGTAGATGATAACCTGTCTTTCTTTAGAGAGGTGAATGATAAACACATACATTTTCTCAACGAAGTGGAGGAGAAAACCATGGTG
Source organism: Fulvivirga imtechensis AK7 (assembly GCF_000331535.1). Taxonomy (GTDB): domain Bacteria; phylum Bacteroidota; class Bacteroidia; order Cytophagales; family Cyclobacteriaceae; genus Fulvivirga; species Fulvivirga imtechensis. Next base: position 48,783 of record NZ_AMZN01000052.1, read on the forward strand.
CTGGCTGATAAGAACATGCTGGACCTTATCATTAGAAACCTGATTGCTAACTCTATCAAATTTACCGGTGAAGGGGGTTTCGTGGAAGTTTCCGTAGAAGAAAGGAATAACGACTGGCTTATTGTGGAGATCAGAGACAATGGTATGGGTATGTCTGAAGAGCAGAAGGCACAATTGTTTAATACAACCACACTTTATACTACGAAGGGTACGGCCAATGAAAAAGGGACCGGGCTGGGGCTTAAACTTTGCAAAGAGTTTGTTGAACGGATGGGAGGCGAAATTTGGGTAGAGAGTACGGAAGGTGAAGGAAGCTCATTTAAGTTCACAGTAAAAAAAGAGCCCGTTTTCTAAAGATTTTTTAATATTTCTTGCTTTTTCTTAATAAGCTGACCAATATTTGTATCAAGTTTACAGGCGAATCAATGTTTACGCATGAAGTCAGGCTACTGGAACAATATTGGGCAAGCAGTAAGCACCTTGTGGGGTGGCTTAATGCTCACTTTCAGGCATATAATAGATGCCCGCTTTTCGAGAAAGCCTGTTCCTGTAAGTGACGACTCTTACTTTGAACAAGACAAAGGCCTGGTCACCGTTCAATACCCGCATGAAAGCTTTCCCATACCCGACAACGGAAGGTACAGGTTACACAATGAAATTGATGATTGTATTGTATGCGACAAGTGTGCTAAAATTTGTCCTGTAGATTGTATAGATATTGAGCCTATTAGAGCTGTAGGCGAAATCGGCAAGACCTCGGATGGAACACCTAAAAGGATATACGCAGCTAAATTCGATATCAATATGGGATTGTGCTGCTTCTGCGGCTTGTGTACAACGGTATGTCCCACCGAATGTCTTACCATGACGAAAACATATGACTTCAGCGAATATGATGTAGATGATCATATCTATTCATTCGCCACTATGACCCCATTGGAGATATTGGAAAAGAAGCAGGAGCTGGAGGCAATGGAGAAGCAGAAAATGGCTGAAAAAGGGGCTGGAGGAGAAGTGACAAAAAGTAGTGCAGGCAAGTCCGAAGATAAAGCCGGGGAAAAGACAATAGCCAAACCAGCAGGCGTAAAGCCTAAGTTTAAGCCAAAGGTAAAACCTGTGGCCAAAAAGCCGGTAGTAAAGCCAAAGCCAATCATGAGAAAAAAAGACGAGGGAAAGGGTGATGACGATAAGTGATATCCTTTTCTACCTTTTTGCCGGGTTAGCTGTGCTATCGGCTGCCGTGGTATTGTTTTCCAGGAATATACTCTATTCAGCCTTTGCACTGGTCGTTACTTTCCTGGCAGTGGCTGCTATTTATGTGTTGGCAGGGGCCGAGTTTGTAGCTATAACACAAATCATGATATATGTAGGTGGGATTGTGGTGCTGTTGATCTTTGGTGTAATGCTTACCAATAAAATTTCTGGTAAAGCGCTGGTTACAGAGGCGCATAATAAATTTTGGGCTGTAGTTGTTTGTGGAGGGCTGTTTACACTCCTTCTGTACGGCATATTTAGGATCAATTTTGCGTTGTTGAGTGGAAGTGGAGGAACAACAGCAGGTACAAATAATGTGCAACAATTGGGCATAGGCCTCATGAGCGACTATATTTTGCCTTTTGAAGTGGCAGCAATATTATTGCTAATTGCATTGATCGGGGCAGCTACAATTGCAGGATATAAAAATGAAAATCAATGACCATTGAAAACTACTTTATACTGAGTGCGATCTTATTTTGCATTGGAATGGCAGTAGTGATCACCAGGAAAAACGCCATTGTGGTGCTTATGGGAGTTGAGCTGATCTTAAATGCGGCTAATGTTAACTTTGTAGCCATTAGTCGATTGGATAATGTACAGATTGAAGGACAATTTTTTTCTTTGTTTGTGATCGTGGTGGCAGCGGCAGAGGCAGCGGTGGCGCTGGCTATAATTTTGAAAGTATACAAGTATTATAATACTACTAACCTAAACGAAATTAATCAGCTAAAAGGATAAGTTTTGAATTACACAGAGTTACTACGTCCGCTACCCTGGAGTACACCAACCCTGCTTTGCCTTTTGGTACTGGCTTTCCCCTTTATAAGCTTTTTACTGATGGCTATAAGCCCGGAAAGGTTTCGTAAAGCAGCTTCCCGGGCTTCCAGCGGCCTTATTTTGCTGGGGGCTCTGCTATCAGTTTATCTTTTACAGTTAAAGTGGTCGGGGCCTGATTTTCATACCCGCCTCGAATGGTTCAGTATAGAGGGACTACCCAGGCTTACGGCAGGCATACTTTTGGATGACAGCGCTGCACTTATGCTGGTGGTGGTGAATATTATTTCATTCCTGGTTCACACCTATTCAACAGCTTATATGCATGACGACCCGGGATACAGAAGGTATTTCTCCTTTTTAGGACTTTTTACCTTTTCGATGCTCGGCATTGTGCTTGCTGATAATCTGCTTGTTGTTTTTATTTTCTGGGAACTGGTCGGACTTTCTTCGTACCTGCTTATAAGTCACTGGTACGACAAGGAAAGCGCTGCCAAGGCAGCAAAGAAGGCTTTTGTTGTTAATAGAATAGGAGATGTGGGCTTTTTGACAGGTCTGGCAGTGCTCTGGATCCAGTTTAAAACCTTTGACCTGGAGGCCTTGGAGGCTTTAATGGCTAATTCTTCCATTCAAAATGGTCAATGGACATCCTTTTTAGGATATTCGCTGAATGCTGACTGGCTTACAATAGCAGGCATAGGCTTGTTTTTAGGTGCTATGGGTAAATCAGCGCAGTTTCCATTGCAGGTATGGTTGCCCGATGCCATGGAAGGGCCTACCCCCGTTTCAGCGCTTATTCACGCTGCCACTATGGTAGCGGCAGGTGTATTTCTGATGGCCCGTGTTTTTGTATTATTGGATATCAACGCGCTGACATTCATGGCTGCTATTGGCGCTGTTACCGCGTTTATGGGAGCTGTAGCTGCGCTGGCGCAGCACGATATCAAGAAGGTGCTGGCTTATTCTACCATATCACAACTGGGCTATATGTTGATGGGAATTGGCGTTGGCGCCTACGATGCAGCGCTGTTTCACCTGTTTACCCATGCGTTTTTTAAAGCTTGTCTGTTTTTAGCAGCCGGAGCCGTTATTTATGCGCTTCATGAATATGCACACAAAACAAACGCTCATTTTGACGCTCAGGATATGCGGAATATGGGTGGCCTGCGGAAACGGATGCCTTTCACATTTTTTGCGTATCTGGTTTCCACCCTGGCGCTTATCGGTATACCATTTTTTTCAGGATTTTTATCTAAGGATGCAATTCTTTCAGGCGCATATGCCTGGGCTGATGTGATGTCGCAGGAGGCGCTCTCATGGCATTACATTATACCCGACCTGGGCTTCTTTACGGTAGTACTTACAGCTATTTACATGTTCAGACAACTGTTTTTAGTCTTTTTTGGTAAGCTAAGAATAGCCTCACAGGACCAACAGGCCGGTTTGCAAGCAGTAAAGGAGGTTCCGCCAGTGATGCGCGGTGTGTTGGTGGTCCTTGGCGTGATGTCTTTTGGGATAATCTGGTCTGTAAACCCTTTTGACCAGAGCTACAGTTGGTTTTTGGGGACTATAGAAGTGCCAACAATTGTATCACCGGGTTTTGTTGTTGACTGGCAGCCCCGGCTTATTGAGCTTTCGCTGCGAAATCATCTGGAGGTAATGGCGATCTCCATGGCCATGATAGTCGCTGGTGGTGTGGTAGCATGGTATCTGTACAGGCCGGGCAGCAAATATGAACGTACATATTATAAAAGGCCGGCCACAATGAATAAACTTCAGGCCCTGTCATATAATAACTGGTATTTGAATGATTTTTTTAATGTACTTGTCAAAAAACCTGTAACAGCAGTTGCACAGGGGCTTACACGAGTTGAAAAACAGGTGATAGACAGGGCTATTAATGCTTTTGCTGTAATAAATGTAATAATTGCACATGCTATTAGTTGGATAGACAGAGCAGTGGTTGATGGTTTTGTGAATTTTTCTGTTTTCTTTGCGGGCAGAGTTGGGGTAATGACAAAATCATTACAAGGCGGAAAGATTCAAAGTTATATTCTGATCGCTATTATGGGCATGGTGCTAATGATACTCTGGATAATCTGGTAATCAATGCTAAACGACTACTTACTCTCCACATTAATATTTCTGCCATTGACCGCTGCTGTTATAATAGCGTTGTTGCCGCAGCCTGCTAAGCAGTTTTACAAATATATAGCCTTATTTGTATGCTTTGTTCAACTGATTTTGGCGGGAGTTATATATTTCGGTTTTAATCACAACTTGCAGGGAGTCAGGGAAATTGAAAGTTTTCAATATACTGAGTTCACGCCCTGGATCAATTTTGAGCTGGCATCGCTTGGTAAGCTGTCCGCAAATTATTTTGTTGGGGTGGACGGATTGAGTGTTACAATGGTATTGCTTTCGGTTGTGGTGCTGCTTATCGGGGTGGTGTCGTCATGGAATATCACTGAAAAGGCAAAGGGATATTTCAGTTTATACCTGGTGCTTAATGCCGCCATTATAGGCTGCTTTGTGGCGCTTGACTTCTTATTGTTCTACCTCTTCTTTGAGTTTATGCTGCTGCCCATGTACTTTCTCATAGGCCTGTGGGGTGGCCCTAGGAGAGATTATGCTTCCATAAAGTTCTTTTTATACACCTTGCTCGGTTCCGTTCTGATCCTGATAGTGATGATCATGCTGTACCTGTCGGTAGTTGATCCTGCTGCTACGGCTGTCGAATTAAATCTTGCTTCAAATATTGAAAATGTTTCTCCCGACATTGTTCAGCAGGTGCAGGATATGTTATTGGCGCGTCAGGTGCCCGTGGAGAACTTAGTACATACTTTTAATATGGTGTACATGACAGATCCCGGCAATTACATCCCCAATTCCGTTATGGATGTACAAGTAGTCAGGGAATTACTGGGACAACCGGCTCGTCTGCTGGCTTTCTTACTTCTCTTTATCGGTTTTGCAATAAAAATACCCGTTGTGCCGGTGCATACCTGGCTGCCAGATGCACACGTAGAGGCACCTACACCTATTTCTGTAGTGTTAGCAGGGGTTCTTCTAAAAGTAGGGGCTTACGGTCTCATACGTACGGGCTACCTGATCATTCCTGATGGCGCTATCCATTACGCATGGTGGATAGGGTTGTTTGGTGTAATCTCTATTATTTATGGAGCCATGTGCGCTCTGGCAAGCCGCGACCTGAAGAAGCTTATTGCCTACTCTTCCGTTTCCCATATGGGCTTTGTTCTGCTCGGACTGGCTTCGTTGACCTCAGAAGGGGTAAGTGGCGCCATATATCAGATGGTGAGCCACGGAATTATTTCTGCTGCATTATTCCTGATCGCAGGGGTGGTGTATGACCGGAGTCATAACCGTATTATTGAAAACTATTCAGGTCTGGCCTCTAAAATGCCGAAGTATAGCATTTTTGTGATCATATTTTTCTTTGCCTCTATGGGCTTACCGGGATTTTCGGGGTTCATTGCTGAGGTGTTCGTGCTTTTGGGGTCTTTTAGTTCTTCAGTTGTTAATGGTCTTATCCCGCGATGGATGACTATATTGGCGGCTACAGGCCTTATCCTCAGCGCCTCATATTATTTATGGACCATCCAAAGGATGTTTTTTGGCCAATTCTTTACCAAAGGACCTGTCGAAGCAAACAGCTTGACAGATATTAATAGGCGCGAATACCTGATGTTTATTCCGCTGTTTGTACTGGCGCTATTGCTTGGAATTTTCCCGGGATTGATCCTGGATCTTATTAACCAGTCTGTATCGCTATTTGTAGAGACCGTCAACAACCATGAATTCAAAATTCCGCATAACAACTAATGGAAGAAGGTCTGCACCATAAACTAACGGGTATCAATTCAAGCCTGCCATATTTTTTGCCGGAGGTCATACTGGTAGGGGGGATCATACTGATCGTTTTTGTTGGGCTTTTTAATATTGGTAAAAAGGAGCTGCTCATGCGAGTTTTAGCTGCGGTTATGCTGGCGTTGGTACTTTATTTTGATATCAGACAGTGGCTTCATGAAGACAATGTACGGCAGTTGTTCCTGGATATGGTTACGTTGGACCGGGCAGCGATCCTGTGGAAGATCTTGTTTGGAACGGGAGGCTTATTTACGGTACTCATGGGCTTTAAATATAGAGGCTGGTATGATAAAAGCGGTGAGTATTATGCCCTGATGCTTTCTGTGGTCTTTGGCGCTCACCTGGTGGCCATGGCAAGTAACCTGCTTATGATCTTTATTGGTATTGAAGTCATCTCCATTAGCTCTTATATTCTTACTACCTTTAGTTTTAATAAAAATAGCACGGAAGCGGGTTTAAAATACCTGTTGTTTGGTGCGGCAGCTTCCGGGGTCATGATCTTCGGCATGTCATGGCTGTATGCTTTCACTGGGTCGCTGGCATTTACGGAGCAAAGTTTCTTAGAGATGCTTATGAAAGCAGATGCTCTTCCGCTGATCATTGCAAGCCTTTTTGTTACGGCAGGGCTCTTATTTAAGATATCTGCAGCGCCAATGCACATTTGGGCGCCTGATGTATATACTTCAGCACCCACTCCGGTGGTTGCATTCTTCTCAATAGTTCCCAAGCTGGCAGGATTTGCCATACTGGTAAGGTGGATGTTAGTAATCAAGCTTTTTGGTTTTAGCCCGGTCGACTGGGCGGCTGTATTGGCCGTGGTAGCCATGCTTACTATTGCTATTGGTAATTTTTCCGCTTTGTGGCAGAACAATGCAAAACGTATGCTGGCATACTCCTCTATTGCTCATTCCGGGTTTTTGCTGATCGGACTAGTGGCGTTTTCCGAACTGGCCATTCAAAGCCTTTTATTCTATGCTGCAATTTACATACTTATGAATGTTGCTGCGTTTATATATGTCAGCTACCTGGAAAGGGAGTACAATATTATTAATATTAAAGACTACAAGGGTTTTGTAAGGACATCACCTTTAATCGCTACCGTGTTGGTAGTGATCATGATATCGCTGACAGGGTTGCCCCCCACTGCAGGATTTACTGCTAAACTGCTTATTTTTAGTGCCTTGTGGGATGGTTATGCCGCCACCGACCATACCATGATGTTGTATTTGCTGATCTTCGGGCTGCTCAACGCGGTGGTCTCACTTTTCTATTATCTGAAGATCCCATATTTCATGATCTTTAAAGAAGGCGCTCATGAGGGTAAAGCCAAAAAATTGTATACCATCGAGAATTTTTTGGGATTCTTTATGGTTTTAGCATTGTTGATCTTATTCTTTAAACCGGATGGGTTGATGAGAATGATTAATAGTGTTAGCTTTGCATTTTAATTTCTTAGCATGAGTGATAGCATCAAACATGAATGTGGTATAGCCATGATCCGGCTTCGAAAACCACTTTCTTACTACATCGAAAAATATGGTTCTCCTACCTATGCCGTAAACAAGATGTACATTTTAATGGAAAAGCAGAGAAACAGGGGGCAGGATGGTGTTGGTATAGCTAACATTAAAATTGATCAAAAGCCAGGCCTGAGATACATTAGCCGCTATCGCTCAATAGATCAGGACCCGATAAAAACGATCTTCGAAAAAATAGGTAAGAAGTACAGAAAGGCTCAGAAGGAAGGGAAAGACCAGTACTATGATGAAAGGTGGATGAAGGAGAATTGCGCCTTTACCGGTGAGGTGTGGTTAGGGCATCTCCGCTACGGCACCCATGGTAAAAACAGCATTGAAAACTGCCATCCCTTCCTGAGACAGAATAACTGGCGAAGCAGGAACCTCGTGGTGGCTGGCAACTTTAATATGACCAATGTTGATGAACTGTTTGATATTTTGGTAAAGCTTGGTCAGCACCCTAAAGAGAAGGTAGACACTGTAACCGTAATGGAGAAAATCGGTCACTTTCTTGATGAAGAGAACAACGATATTTTTCGCAAATACAAAGAACAGTACACCAACCAGGAGATCACAGAAGTGATTGAAAGTGAGCTGGACCTTCAGAAGGTGTTGAGCCGGGCATGTAAGGATTTTGATGGCGGATATGCCATGGCAGGTATGGTGGGGCATGGCGATGCCTTTGTTGCCCGCGACCCTGTAGGTATACGACCGGCTTATTATTATGCTGATGATGAAGTAATAGTTGTGGCTTCTGAAAAGCCCGCTATTAAAACAGCTTTTAATGTAGATTACGATCAGATTAAAGAAATAACTCCCGGTCATGCACTGATCATTAAGAAGAATGGTCAGTATGGGGAGTATCAATTCAGGAAGCCTGAAGAAAAGAAATCATGTAGTTTTGAGAGAATATATTTCTCCAGAGGTACTGATCCGGGTATTTATCATGAGCGAAAGGAGTTGGGTAGACTTCTTGTGCCGCAGATACTGAAGGCTATCAATTTTGATTTAAAGAATACGGTATTTTCATACATCCCCAATACTGCCGAAACAGCATTTTTGGGTATGATGGAGGGCATGGAGAACTACCTGAGTGCAAAAAGGAAAGAGGTGATCCTGGATGGTAAGCCTCATGTTGATTCCATTGAAGATTTCTTATCGTTTCGCCCGAGGGTAGAAAAGATAGTGATCAAAGATGCGAAATTGCGTACTTTTATTACTGACGATGACCACCGCGATGAAATGGTGGCCCACGTATATGATACTACTTACGAGGTGATCCGAAAGGGTATAGATACGCTGGTGATCATCGATGACTCCATAGTGCGTGGCACTACACTCGAAAAAAGTATCTTGACGATGCTTAACAGGCTCGAGCCTAAGAAAATAGTTATTGTTTCCTCCGCTCCCCAAATCAGGTTCCCGGATTGTTATGGCATTGACATGTCTAAAATGAATGAATTCATCGCCTTCCGTGCTATGATCCAGTTGGTGAAGGACAGTGATAAGGAGTACCTGATGGATGAGGTTTATGATCTTTGTCAGAAGGCTTTGGTGAATAAGGAACTCGTCAACTATGTCAATAAGTTGTATAACGAGTTTTCTTATGAGCAGATATCTAAAAAAGTTGCTGAAATAGTGAAGCCAAAGGAGATGAAAGCAGAGCTCGAAGTGATCTACCAGACAGTGGAGAATCTGCACCATGCCTGTCCGAATCATCAGGGCGACTGGTATTTTACCGGCAACTTTCCAACCGCAGGTGGTATGCGGGTGGCCAATCGATCGTATGTCAACTTCATGGAGGGTAAATTGGTGCGGGCGTATTGATTACTCTGTCCGTCATAGGTAATCAGTAGTATCCTAAAGGTTTGACATACCTATAGGTATAGAAATATTTGCAGGAATTCAGAAAAAGTGATATTATTGATCTATGCAAGAAATGATTGGCTTAAGCTATCCTTACTTTTTAGCTACTAAGCGGTGTAAATTCATCGGCTTACTGTCCAATCCTCTTAATCTGCTCAGCCTACAGCCCATCTTCGACTGTTAATCTGGCTCTGCATACCAGATTTAATTCAGTCAATAATATAATAACTTATCAATCTTTATGGACAACAACTTTGTATTAGCCATACATGGTGGTGCGGGCACTATTCTAAAATCTAAAATGACCGCTGAAAAGGAAACTGCATATAATGTGGCGCTTAAATCGGCATTAGCAGCAGGCTATGAAGTATTAAAAAACGGAGGGAACAGCCTGGATGCTGTTGAAAGAGCTGTGATCGTTTTGGAAGACAGTGATTTGTTTAATGCAGGTAAGGGCTCTGTTTTTACCTCTGACGGTAGTCATGAAATGGAAGCCTCAATGATGTGTGGAGCTACACTAAACGCTGGCGCAGTTGCTGGGGTCAGGTGTATTAAAAATCCTGTTATTTTGAGTAGAAGGGTACTGGATAACGAAGACTATGTATATTTGTCAGGTGAGGGAGCACATCTTTTTGCAAAAGAAACGGGGCTTGAGTGTGTTGAGGAGGAGTATTTTTATTCCGATCTCAGATACCAGCAGTGGCAGTCCGTAAGGAATTCCACTAAAGTGGCGCTCGACCATAGTGACGATCGCAAATTTGGTACAGTGGGCGCAGTGGCGCTGGATCAGCACGGAAACCTGGCAGCAGCGACATCAACCGGAGGCTTGACCAACAAGCGGTACGGCAGGATAGGGGACAGCTCGGTAATTGGAGCCGGCACCTACGCCAATAATCATACCTGCGCCATATCATGTACCGGTTACGGGGAATATTTTTTGAGAGGAGTAGTGGCTTATGATATATCGTGTTTAATGGAATATGCCGGCATGACCTTGCAGGAGGCTGCGGAAAAAGTGATACTGGAGAAGCAAGTGGAGTTAGGAGGTGAGGGAGGTATAATAGGAGTGGATGCTCAGGGAAATAGTAGCCTGGTATTTAATTCGGAAGGTATGTACAGGGGGGTGGTTAGCGCTGTAGATCATCAATTTCATTTGGGGATATATGGGGAGGGTTAAGTTTTTAAAATTGTTTCCCCCCACTGGCTCGGAGTGTGCTGTGAGTGAAGCAAAGGCTTCACGTAACTGCAAATAAGATGGTGGAACCGACCCACCAGAGTCTGCTTACAGGAGCCGGCTCTAAACA
>NZ_AMZN01000053.1 GCF_000331535.1 Fulvivirga imtechensis AK7
ACTATAAACTATAAACTATAAACTATAAACTATAAACTATAAACCGTAAACTGTAAACTGTAAACTATAAACTGTAAACCCCCTATCTACTTTCAAAACTTTTGGAAGAAATGAAATAGCACACCACTACTCACGACTCTCTTCGCGGCTATTACCCATAGGGTGGATAAGAAGATTATTTTCTCTTATATTGGCCCCGATTTTTAACCAACGATAATAACTATGAAAAAACTAAACTTGTATTTTCTGATGGTACTGGGGGCTACATTGGCGGCCTGTAATGGTACTTCCAATAAGGGGGAAGCTAACGAGACAGAGACAACAGAAACAACTGAAGAGGTCAAAGCCAGTAAGGAGCAGATGACTGCCCGGGCGCAGTTGTCGAGCGCTAGCGGGAGCGGGGCAACCGGAGAGGCTACGTTTACCGATCTTGGAGAAGGAGAAGTAACGCTTAAACTGACGATAGAGAATGCTACTCCGGGGGAGCATGCAGTGCATTTGCATGAAAATGGAGATTGTAGCGCTCCTGATGCCAGTTCAGCAGGCGGGCACTGGAATCCTGCCGGTGTTGAGCATGGTAAGCGCCCGGTAGATATGCAATTTCATGCAGGTGATATTGATAACCTTGTGGTAGGTGAAGACGGTAAGGGAGAACTGACTATGACCGTGGCCGGATGGAGCATAGGAGGGTCTGACAGCACTAATATTATCAATAAAGCAGTAATTGTACATGCTGAGGCTGATGATTTCGAATCACAACCATCTGGCGCTGCAGGCAAACGAATTGCCTGCGGGGTGATAAAAAAGACTGAATAAAGTGCCGTTGAGTAATCATAAGCTATTTTGGATAAAATGAAGGGTTACTTCATTTTATCCAAAGCTATTTTCCTGGCCGCAATTTCCATTTTCATATAGGCCAATACTTTATTTACCCTTTCCTCGATTTCCTTCTTTGAGATATACTTACTTGGCTCGGGAAAAGCTTTGATGTGCTTTCTAATATCGATGATCATAATACTCTTAAATTTTAAAATGTTCCAACTTCTATATTTAAATAACGTAAAATCACCGCGATCGGTGCAGGGCATTCGATAATATTTTTTATTAATTTCCCTGTTCCAGACTGGCGATATTTACCTCTTCATTTTGCAAAAGTTTTTGCTGGTAATTATCCCAGTAAGCCGTTATCTTTTTGGCAAAACTATCGGGGTCATCCTGGTACAGGTTTGAACCTAACAGAAATGCCAACCGTTGCAGTTGATCACGTTGAAAATTAATTAAAGCGGAAAGTAATCCTTTTTCTGCCTCATCTTTAAAATTAACTCTTCCACCACTAATTTGTTCATGTAAAATTGACAGATCGTGGTCTAGTCCGAGAAAATCTGCCAAACTATCTAATTCTGTAGTATAAGCGTTCATTACATTTGGCCAAACAATGGTGAATATCTCATACTGATAACGTAAATATTTGACTCTTTTCCGCCATTCATGCAAATCATTGGTGTCTTTCGAATGCTTTGATTTGTTAAAAGATTCCAGTCCACGGGCATACACTTTCCTCATACCGGATGCCACATGGTCAAAAGTAAGAGCGTCCGGTGACAGATGATTTTGTTGTTTAGTTTTTTCTTGCAGGTGGTTGCTGATGTTCTCAAGTCTTTTTTCCCCGGTTAAATATTGTTTAACCATCTTTTGTCTGTGGGCTCTCAACGTTTTTAATGGCACTTCAAAGGCATCATTAGCCAGCTCAGGTTGATACACACCTTTTATATGCTGCAAGGCTTCAATTATGGCGGTACTGTCGCGTAACTCCGCTATTTGTTTACCCATATCCCGGTAAAACCCATTTTCGGCTTTGTACGACTCCTCACCAATAGCATGCCGGATAAAGCGCAGCATAGCTCTGATCTTTTTGCCGGACTTTCGCAGTTCATGGATAACGTTGTGACGGTTGCTGGAAGAAACCTTTTCCAAAATTTCAAGGCAAAAAGATTCTTCCTGACGTATTAATTTATTGATTCCGTCTGTAAGGTTTTTGTCGGGAAGTTGCAGGCTCATCATTTCCCAGGAAATTTACTCAATAAACGCGCCATTTGGAATAAAAACATGTTTGTATATATTGCCTCTGAGAATTGGGTAGTGATGTGCACGCAAAGGGTATTAATTTGCACAAATACAGTGACAAGTAGTGGCTCGTCATGGCCACTTTCTCAGGGCTGTTGAGATTGTTTTGTCATTATTCACAAAATCAACTAAAGGTAATTGGCTACCTGCCAATTACGATTAAGTGTGAGTTTTGTTTGAGTACTAAGTAGTGTCTCTAAGAACACGTCAATGTCCGCGTTACGCTCGTTGCAAAATGATCTTCCCGACAACTGTAACAACTGTACATGACTACCGCTTTTTGGAACTTCGTCCCGCACTTTGTCACTTTATCGGGAACGTTTTCTTACAGCCACTTAGAGTTTTCTTACAAACACTAAGTATGCTCTCCCTTCATCGGGTGACACCACATGTAACTCCTCAGTGGTATCCACCATGTGTGGCACAAATTTTTCGGGGAGTTAGATATGAGAATTTTTAAGACAAATTACTTGCCTTGCGTATTTATAGGCTTGTTTTTGCCAATTGCTACTGTTTTTTCCCAATCAGGAAACCGCATTGACTATTACTCAGACAGTAGAAATCAGGCAGACCTTCCCACAGACCAGATGGTATTGCTTGAGGGGAAGCAGTTGTTCAACACGCATTGTGGAAGCTGTCACAGCCTTTGCCAACAAAGAATCGGCCCTCCACTGGCCGGAGTAACCGACCGAAGACCTGTGTCATGGTTGTTTGACTTTATAGCCAGCTCGCAAAAGGTGATTCAAAATGGGGACCCATATGCAGGCTTTCTATATCAGCAATACAATAATGCCATTATGCCCGACTTCAACTTTTTATCACAGGAAAAAGTGTTGGCTATCCTGGGGTACATCAATGCAGCTTCTTCTGCACCTTCACACATAGCGGGCGTAAATGGCAGGCCTTTGCGCGATGCACAAGAACTTAAGCAGCCTGGGGAATTTCCACTGCAGGGTAAGGTGACAGCAATGGAGGACGAACAGGAGGGATCGGCCGGCACTAAGTATCTTATATTGAAGGTAGTGATCTTTGTGGTGGCTACACTTTCAATGCTGGCGCACATTCTCTATGTAGCAAGTTTATGGAAAAAGGGAAAAGCGAAATTTAGGATATAGATTTAGCATCTATTCGTGAGAAGCTTCTTTGTTGCGTTGTTGAGCTTTTTCAAGATCATCTCTGTGCGTTTTTTTCCATTTTGGCACCTGCATCAAATGAGCAGCTCTGCTAATCATATGTGTAGCAACAGGTGTGGTAAGGAATATGAATGACATGATGACAACACATTTAATGACAGTGGCAAGATCAAAAAAATGAATGCACAGCGCGGTGAGCATAAGGAACATACCCAACGTTGGAGCCTTGGTAGTGGCATGCATGCGCATATAAACATCAGGAAGTCTATGCAGTCCGATGCTTGCTATGAGCATGAACAACGCTCCCGATACCAGTGATATGACAACCAGCCACTCTCTAATCATTCCTGGCTTTGGTTTTGAGATACTTAGCAATAACAACGGTGCCCAGGAAAAATATAGGAGCAATAATAAGTACGGTGTTGATGTATACTATTTTGTTGCTCATAAATATGAAACTTATAATAATCCCCATTGTCAACGAAGCGACCAGATCCAGCGAAATTACCCTGTCAGGTAAGGTCGGACCCTTAATTAACCAAATGATGGTAATAGCAAGTGCTAATAACAGAATAACAAATGTAATATGTGTGGCTGTTTCTATCATTAATCAAATATTTTATCTATCCTTTGTTCCAACTGTTTTATTTCTTTTAGAAAATCCTTTACGTTATCTACATACATAGCATGTATATACAGCTTTTCCTTATTATCAGAGATATCAAGGCTTAAGGTGCCGGGTGTCATACTTATCAGGTTGGCCAGGAGCAGAATCTCATGATCAGTTTTGACTTCAATAGGCACCTCAATAACTGCCGGCTCCATATAAAAGGTAGGGGTGAGAACTTCATGAGCGACTTCAATATTTGAAGAGATGAATCGCTTAAAAAAGAAAAAGACCATTTCAATAACGAACCATATTTTAGATACTGCTCTCATGGTGTTGCCCCTCCTAGTATTGCTTTTATATAATGATCCGGGTTCAACAATTGTTCAGCGGCAATAGTGGTCAGGTCAATGAAAAAAGATGCACCTATGCCCAATGCAATACTTAGGGAAGCTAATACAATGCAGGGCAACGCCAACGCTATGGAGAGTTTTGTTTTAGCAGTGGGGGTGTTCTGATCTTCTTGCCAAAAGGCTTTATTCCATATTTTTATCATTGAAAATAATGTGATGATACTCACTAAAAGTGCAAAAAAGGAAATAACATATTGTTGACTTTCCAATCCCGCTTTAACGAGGAGAAATTTACCAAAGAACCCGGAGAGGGGAGGTAGTCCTGCCAGGGCCATCGCAGGAATAAAGAATAGCAAAGCGACCAACGGACGTTCATTATACACACCTCTTAAGGTCTTTAGGTGGTATGAGCCCTTCAGATGATTTAAGATCCCGGCTACAAGGAACGTATTTGTCTTGGCCATTACGTTGTGAAAAATAAAGTATATAGCCCCTGCTATACCTAAGGGAGTAAATATGCCGAGGCCCATGATCATATAGCCTATTTGGCTTATGATATGAAAAGATAAGATGCGCCTGATGTCGTTTTGGGAAGCAGCCATAAGCACACCGATAAGCATGGTTGCTCCGGCTGTAACTAATAGCAGTGTGTGCCAAAAAGAGGTATTATGAATAAAAAACAATGTAAAGGAGCGGATTAAGCCATATACACCAACTTTGGTTAATAAACCTGCAAACAAAGCGCTGACTGCTACAGGAGGTGTATGGTAAGATGCAGGGAGCCAGTAAAAAAAAGGAAACATAGCCGCTTTTATGCCAAAAGCAATGAAAAACAACATTGCCGAAGTGTTCATGAGCATAGAATTATCTTCTTTTATTATGCGTGCGAGGTCAGCCATGTTTAGTGTGCCGGTTTCTCCATAGATAAGTCCAATACCTGCTATAAAGAAAAATGAAGAGAGAAGGCTGAGTGTGATGTATTTTATAGCACCTTCGAGTTGAGCTTTTTCATTTCCCAATACCAACAAGCAAAATGAAGCCATTAGCATCACCTCGAACCATACGAAGAGGTTAAAAATATCCCCGGTAATAAAAGCTCCATTAACACCGAGCAAGAGGGCGTTAAAAAGCGGATGAAAATGATAGAGCTCTCTTTGTCGGCCCACGTTGGAAGTTGAAAATATGCTGATGCAGATACCTATTATGCCCGACATCACCAGCATAATTGCGCTAAACATATCGATCACTAAAGGTATACCCATGGGAGCAGGCCAGTTGCCAACATGCATCACTTGAATACCTTGTACATGAACGATGTTAAGGAGGTAAATAGATGATACTAGCAGGAGTAGGGTTGCTGTGATGGAGATGAAGCGTTTGAACACAATATTTTTGAATAATAGCAGTAATATGATGCTTGCAAAAGGGATTAAAATGGGTAGCGTTATCATTCGAATTTATCCGTTTCTTTTACCTGATCAAGATCTTCAGTGCCTGAAACACTATGATATTTGTAAGTTAGCACCAGGGTAAATGCTATCAGCCCGAAACCAATAACAATGGCTGTAAGGATTAATGCCTGCGGTAACGGATCCGCAATATTCTCAGGAGGTGTTTGTTGTTCCTGTTCAATAAAAGCGGGTTTTCCATGGGTGAGTCCGCCGGCCGTAAATACAAGAAGATTGGTTGCATTGCTTAAGAACATAATGCCCAATATCAACTTTACAATACTCCTTCTTAGCAGAAGGTATACGGATATAGCATATAATAATCCTATTGATATGGCTAAAATTACTTCCATTCCAGTTCCTCCAATATTGCAAGTGTAATTCCTAACAGCACGCTCATTACTATAAAATAGATCCCGATATCGAACAAAAGAGGTGTGCCGAGCTTTATCTGTGTTATCCCGATATCTACCTCCGTCCATAAGCCGGTGAGTAAAGGGTTATTTGTAGCGAATGCCGCTGTAGCACCAGCCAAGATCATTACCATTCCGAAAACCAGGAGTGTCTTTGGCCTGTGGTACCATAAATATCCCTTATCTGCTCCATGAGCAAAGGTATAGAATAGAATGCCTGATGAAGCCAGAAGTCCACCTATGAACCCACCCCCGGGTGCATTATGCCCTCGAAGAAGCACGTATATTGAGAAAAGCAAAAGCACCGGTTTCAGATACCTGGCTGCCAACTGTAAAATGATCGAATTCATATGTTGTTATTTTTAAATTTGAGTAGAGAAAAGATGCCCAGAGATGCAATGGCCAAAACCAATATTTCTCCCATAGTATCCAAAGCCCGGAAATCCACTAGGATTACATTTACAATATTTTTCCCATGGGCTTCTGTATAGCTATTTTGAGCGATATAGTTTGAAACCGGATAGCTAAGGTGTAAATGGTCTGATTTTAGTACCAGTCCTGCCATAAAACCTCCTATCGACAGCGCTATTATTGCATCACGAACTTTGGAAGAGCGGGATAGGTGCTTGGTGAAGGGTGGTAATTTTTGAAAAACGAGTACAAAAAGAACCAGTGTCAGCGTCTCTACCAATACCTGGGTAATGGCAAGGTCTACAGCTCCGTAAACCAGGTAGATCACAGCAACCCCAAAACCTACTGCTCCCATAATGACGATCGCGACAAGCCTGGACGTGGTGAAAACAGCAGCTATTGCGGCTACAGACATAGCAATGGCAATTGTAGCCACGTAGTAAGAAACGGGAGACAGATTTTGAAGGAATACCCAACTCCATGTATTATTTAGTTGATACCATATCAGCCCGGCAGCAACGATAAATACCACCATCAGGTAAAAGCGGTAGTACCCATGCTGAAAGAAGCTGGTATGTTTCTTTGTCAGTATCAGGAAATGATGCACCAGGTTATTGAAAACCGCCGCAAACTCAATGCTGAAAAGGGCGTTATTGACCTTGGCGAAAAGCGGTAACATAAATCTTCTGAAAGTAAAAATTAAAACACCCGATGCTACCGTCACCAGGCTTAGCAGAAACGCCACATTGAAGCCGTGCCACAGCTTTAATTCAACTTCTACCGGTATGACTTTGACAGCGGCAAGAGCAAATTCCATCAAAGGTTCAATGGGTTTGGGAAACAATGCCAATACGAGGCTCAGGGTAGCCAGGATGGCGGGTCCTATCCAGAAGGCAGCCCCTGCTTCCTTTACCTGATGCTGCCGGTCTTCTTTTTTGAAGAATACTTTGTAGGCGAAGATCATGGAAACAGCCACCATAAAAATGTTGGACAGAACGCTGAACATCAACACATAATCAGAAACCCCGGGGGCTTGTTCTCCGGCCTGGTATATGAATTCTTTGCTGATGTAGCCAAGCATTGGAGGCAGACCTGCCATTGATAGAAGCGCCAGCATGGCTGTGGCTGTGGTCAGCGGCATCTTTTTGTAAAGCCCTCCCAGCTCATTAATATTTCGGGTGCCCGTTTTTTTGTCGATGGCGCCGGCCACCATAAACAAGGTGGCCTTATACAGCGCATGTACGATGAGATAGGTCAGGGCAGCTTTCACCGAAAGAAAAGTGCCTATTCCGATCAGCATCACTAAAATACCCAAAGCGCTGATTGTTACATAAGCAAGTATGGCTTTAAGGTCTTTTTGCGTTAGGGAAAGATAAGCTCCGACCAGCATTGTGGCTGCCCCAAAAAAAGTGATAATATTTTGCCATTCGCTGGTATTTCCAAGTATAGGATTCAGCCGTGCCAACAGGTATATTCCTGCGTTGACCATAGCTGCCGAATGCAGGTAAGCGCTCACCGGGGTGGGCGCTTTCATGGCTATTGGCAACCAAAAGTGAAATGGGAATTGCGCTGACTTTGTGAATGCACCTATCAGTATGAGAATTAAGAGCGGCAGGTACAATGGATGCTCCGACAGCGACTCAGGGTTCGACAGCAGTTCAGTCAACTCGTAGGTTCCGGAGGCATGCCCCAGCAGGATGAATCCTGCCAGTAAGGATAGCCCTCCAAACTCAGTGATGATGAGCGCTTGCAAAGCAGCAGATCGGGCCTTCTTTTTATAGTGGTGAAAACCAATGAGTAAAAATGAGCTGATACTGGTGAGTTCCCAGCAAACGTACAGGGTGATGAGGTTGGCAGAAAGTACCAGGCCGAGCATGGCTCCCATAAAAACAAGCATAAAGCCATAGAACCGCCCCTTATGTTCGTCAGACTTCATATACCCATTGGAGTAAATAAGCACCAACCCACCGATACCCAGAATTATTAGAGAAAACAGCAAGCTGAGACCATCCAGGTAAAAAGTCAATTGAATGCCCAGGGATTCCACCCATCCATAGGAGGTGTATAACTCCTGGCCGTTCCTGATAGCCGAATAAAGGGTCAAAAAGTAAATGAAGAGTATCAGGGGGAGGATGGCCAAAACCATCCCGATACTCTTTTTGAGCAATTTTGCTATCAATGGTGCGAAGGCAGCAGCCACAAATATCGACAAAACGGATTGAAGCATAGGGAATATCGTCTTACCTGCTTGTTCAACAAGTAGTACCGGTAATAGTTATACCCGATTCTATTACCGGTTAAAGAAATCCATACTGTACAAAACAAACAATCAATCTGCCGGTTATTAAAATGACTTCCTTTTAGTCCTGATATTTCTTGGGGCAAATTTTGCAGCAAAATATTTTTATGTTGATAAAACAGCATCTGGTATTTATATTTATTTTAATTTCAGCTTTTGGGCAGGCGCAATACGATGACCAAAGTACCGCATCTGATAGTAGTCAATTCCTGTCGCTTATTTATGCCAATCGCGACCTGACCTATTTCACTTTTTTTGATGGAGTGGGGAACCTGCCGAATATGGTAACAGAAGCACGTTTTTCCGGTAGTTACTTCCTCAAAAACAGCAAGGTGAATTGGGCGCTGGAGCTCAATCTCAATATGACACTCCGCATCCTCGACAAGAAATCCTATCCCATTCCACCTCCCAGTTATAATCCTGAGTTAACTTATTATCGATTGATTAGAAGCAGTAATTCGGGCGTGTTGAGTAAACTTTTATTTAAAAATGCATACTGGGAGATCTCATTGGGTCATCACTCCAACGGGAGGGCGGGTGATTTCTATAAAGCAGATAGTTTAGGGAATGAAACACGGCAAATTGATCTAAGAGATGCCAGTTTTACCACCCATTATATAGAGCTGGGATATTCGACATTCCATCATCGTAAGAATAATGCCGGGCAGGATTTTTACACCAATTTGAAACTTGCTTTGCGCGTGCTTCCGGCCCTTATGGCTACAGAAGAACTGAATGATAGCTACGGCTTTTACAGAGCGTTTATTACATACAATATTTTTCGTATTCCACTGGGTAATCTACAGAATAGTTCCGGCTTCTTTTCAAGGTCCCGATTGAGGTTTCATGCCGGCTGGATATTTGGTGATGTTTTTAATGCTGCTGCCAATGAAGCAGAAAAGCGATTGGTAGGGGAGGTCACCTGGTTTTATTTCCCTGACTGGCTGGCAGAAATGGGGTTTTTCGTTCAATATTATTATGGTCAGGATTACTACAACCTGCAGTTTATGCGAACCATGAATACTTTTAGGATAGGGATATCTTCTAATCCCCTGAATTTTTCAGGATTCCGTAAATTTCTTAAAAACTAACACCAGATAACGGGTCATGATTTTTGCTTGTTGAGTACATCAGACAGCTTTTCACCACCTTTTATTCCGAAGTCCAATGTTCTGATAGGGAATGGAATGGTGATACCATTGTTGTCGAAAGCCTTCTTTAGGTTTTTGATACCATCACTTTGAGCTTGTAAAAAATCCGGTTGTTTTTTAAAATGCACCCAGTACCGTACTACAAAATTGATAGAACTGTCACCAAATTCCTGGTAGAAAAACTCGACTTTCTTACCAGGCAGCAAGTATGGTATCTGTTCGATGGCCCTTACCGATACCTGCTCCACTTTGTCCAGATCATCACCATATGAAATACCACATACCAGGTCTATTCTTCGGCTGCCATTTATCGTATAGTGGGTATATACGTTTTGAAAGATCAGCCTGTTTGGGATAACTACATCTTGCCCTTTAGGGTTGAATATTGTTGTTGCTCTTAACCCAATTTCCTTTACAGTACCTAATACACCTTGAGACTCAATAATATCGCCTACGTTAATGGGACTCTGAACCGCCATGATAACACCGGATATCAGGTTAGCGGCAGCATCCTGAAAAGCAAATCCGAGGGCCAAACCAATAACACCAACACCAGCCAGCACTGAGGTTACCGTTTTGTCCAGTTTGAGTACACCCAGGGCTACTGTAAGCCCTATGATCACAATAATAAAAGATGAGATAGAGAGGATCAGACTAACAACGGACTGGTTTCTGACAAACCGGGACAATGCTCCTTTTAAGATACGTGCTGTTATTTTAGCAATAAAATAGAAGACAATAACTACCAGAATGGCTATTACAAAGTTTGGAAGCATGACAATAGCCGAATCAAGCCAGCCCTGTAGCTTTTGCACAACTAATTTAGACGCATCAGTGATTTCGGTAAACATATTGGCTTAGTGAAAAGTTAGTGGTTAAACTTAATGAATGAGTATAAAACTTTAGGTATCCTAAATTATATCCCGATAGTGCATATAGCACATCGGGACAGGCGGGGGATGGATAAAGTTTATAGCGAATTCCATATGGCTATTGAAAATTAAATTATATACACATGCAACTAATTTAGTAATTCATTATATTCTGCCAAAACTAAATTATGCGGGACAGGAGACACTACTTTGCACGTATAAGAACCCAAATGGCAAATGAACGCACGCTGATGTCGTATTACAGAGCCGGATTAGCACTAATCGGGATTGGTGCGTTTATATATAAATTCTTTGTTTCCCTTGTGTTTATGATATTATCAGGTCTATTTCTGGCCTTAGGTATTGCAATGGCTGTATATGGTACTTTACGTTATTTCAGGTTTAAGAAAAAAATATTGAGGAAATAAGTCCTTATATGACAGTAGAGCTTATCATATTGTCGGCTATCGTGTTGGGAGCACTGGTTCTTTTCACCACAGGTGTCGTTTCTGTGGATATTACCGCCATTATCGTGATGGTATCGTTGATGGTTACCGGCATTTTAACACCAGAAGAGGGAATTTCCGGGTTTAGCAGCACAGCCACCACCACAGTTCTTGCTTTGCTTATCCTCAGTGAAGGACTAAAAAATACCGGAGCAGTGGAAATGCTGGGTGATAAAATGATTACCCTTACGGGAAAGTATGAATGGTTTACCCTGGTGGTGGTGATGATCATTCCTGCTTTTGCTTCCGCCTTTATCAATACCACGGCTGTTGTGGCCGTATTTATTCCGGTGATGTTCCGCATTGCCAGGTCTACAGGTATCAAAGTGTCCGTTTTGTTAATCCCGCTTTCTTTTTCCGCGATGATTGGTGGCGCTTCAACAATGATCGGTACGTCAACCAACCTCCTGATCAACTCAATCAGTCAGAGCTACGGCCTTAATAAATTCAGGATATTTGATCTTACCCTGATGGGAGGCATCCTGTTCTTATCACTGATGCTTTATATGCTTCTTATCGGCAGGCATTGGCTCAAAAAAGGAGGAAAAAAAGAGAAAGCTACGGATGACAGCTATGCTACCGCTAATTACCTTACGGAAATTGTTATTCCCGAAGGGTCATCGCTGATCAATAAGAGCCTGAATGGCGGGCCGCTGGCGCCATCAGCAGACTTAAACATATTGCGGGTGATCAGGGGAAGTGAGGGAGAGGGGTCGTTTTCTCCGGTACAGGTAGGTAAGCTTAAGGCTAATGATATACTGGTGATCAAAACCAATATCAAAGAACTCATCAAGCTTAATAACGACCCAAACGTGAGGATTATGACCAACATAATGCCCGCAAGGAAGTCTGATGCCGGTGTGACAATGGAAACAGATCTGTTCGAAGCGCTTGTTATACCTAATTCTAATCTCATTGACAGAAAAGTTAAAGACGTGGATTTTTTACGGTTCTATGGGGCATATCCACTGGCAGTGCGAAAAGGCGGGGTAATAGGTGATCAGAAGCTGATGGACCATAAAATTCATCTGGGAGATATACTTCTGATGGATGGTGATAGTGAGCCTAAAACTTTCTATTCCAGAAACGACTGGATCACTATCCAGCGCATCGCCAGAGATGAAATTGAAAAGCACCTCTATCGAAAGGATAAGCTGACACTGTCTGTGGCTATATTGATTGGCGTGATCCTGCTGGCTGTGACTAACACATTGCCCATACTAATTAGCGCATGGGCAGGAGTTGCTCTTATGCTCCTGACCAGATGTATTTCAATAAAACGCGCTTATCAGAATGTAGACTGGAGGGTGATATTTCTGCTGGCGGGAATTATTCCATTAGGAGCAGCTATGAACAAAACCGGGGCAGATCAGTTGATAGCACATGGCTTTGTGGAGCTGACATCAGGTACATCTTCTGTATTTGTGGTTTCAGGTCTTTTTTTGCTTACTACCCTGCTTACCGGGGTCATATCCAATCAGGCAACAGCAGTATTGCTGGTGCCAATAGCCATAAAAATAGCCACAGAGTTGGGCATGCCCCCGGAGCCATTGATTATTGCCATTCTTTTTGGAGCCAACACTAGCTTTTTAACACCCGTTGGCTATCAAACCAATGCCATGGTCTATGGGCCGGGCAATTATAAGTTCACCGATTTTGTTAAAGTAGGAGGCGTTATTTGCTTCATTTTCTGGCTCCTTGCCACCTTTCTCATCCCACGCTTGTACATGTAACCTTCTGCTAAGCGCGGAGAGCGGAGGGATGGGTGTTGGGGTGTTTGGAGGATTCAGCTCTCCGCCCCCAGCTCTCCGCCCTCCGTCCTCCGCCCTCCGCTCTATACCCCTCGTTTATTTCCATAAATATGGATATGCAGGCGATCAGTGTAATGGAAGTGATGTTCTTTGCATTGCTCGATAAGCCACTGTTGCTTTTGTTTGAGGGTTTCAGCAGAAGTGCCTTCAGGCATCAGGTATACTTTATTGTGATTGATCTCATATTTCCTGATCAGCCTGAAAACCTCTTCCATATCTTCGGGGGTATTGACCACAAACTTAAACACAGCTTTGGCATTGCTGGAAAAGAAATTATAGGCATCTTCCTTCTCTCTGATCCTTTGTGTATTGCCTGAGTTGGCGAGCTTAGGCGACACATTGTACTGGTCGATGAGGACATCAAATTTTGCACTGGGTATAATAGTGCCATTGGTTTCTATTTCAAACCAGTAGCCGGGATCAATATTTCTCAGATGCCGGATAAGGTCTAAAAGATCAGTCTGCTGCAGTAGGGGCTCGCCACCAGTTAGTACTATGTTTTTGCAACCCAGGGCCACCACCTCACAGGCAATGCCTTCAATGGATAGTTCGGCAATATACTCCGCTTTATCAAACTTCTGATAGCCCGGCAGCGCCTCATTTTGATGGTGAAAGGGGGTGCCTTTCCAGTTCCAGGTGTAGTCTGTATCACACCATGAGCAATGCAGGTTGCATAGTGATGTACGTATAAAAATACTGGGACGCCCGATATTTTTTCCTTCTCCCTGAATACTATAAAATATTTCTGCTTTCCCGTTGAGCCTGGCCAGTTTCATCCTTGATTAAACATTTAAAGTGCAAAAGTACATATATTAATATTAAAGAGAAGATGATTGTTCAATTTGAAAAGATGCGGTAATTTTCGGGTTACAATTTATTCAACCCCAGCTAATTGTAAATTAATTATTTCACTAAAACTCAAAAACAAATGAATGCTTATCCTTTGAAGTTCAAAGCTATATTTAAAGACAAAATTTGGGGTGGACAAAAAATTGGTACTATTCTGAAAAAAGATTACTCACCACTTCCTAACTGTGGAGAAACGTGGGAATTGTCGGCAGTAGAGGGAAATGTATCGATCGTGGATAACGGTGAATTGGCAGGAGAGCCTTTGGACAGGGTGATTGCGGCTCACCGTAATGAGATACTGGGGAGTAGCGTGGTCAAAAAGTTCGGAGACGAGTTTCCGCTTCTCATTAAGTTTATCGATGCCAAAGAAGACCTTTCGGTGCAGGTACACCCAGATGATGAACTTGCACAAGTGCGCCATCAGGGAAAAGGTAAAACGGAGATGTGGTATATTTTGCAAGCAGATGCAGATGCTTCTCTGATTGCAGGCTTTAACCAACCGATGGATAAAACTTCCTATCTGGATCATTTCAATAAAGGAGCGCTAAATAACGTACTAAATAGGGTAAGTGTACATGCGGGTGATGTCTTCTTCATTCCAGCAGGTCGTATTCATACTATTGGCAAGGGTATTTTATTGGCGGAAATTCAGCAGACATCGGATATCACTTATCGTATTTATGACTTTGACAGAATAGATGCCGAGGGTAACAAGCGACAGCTACACACCCAAGAGGCCTTGGATGCCCTGGACTATAAATATTACGATACCTACAAAACCCCTTATACTTCGGGTGTTAATAAAAGAATTTCGCTGGTACAGGCGGAGTACTTTACCACCAATAAATTTGAGCTGGATCAACCCCTGGGTCTTGATTATGCAAAGCTGGATTCTTTTGTGATCCACATTTTCACAAAAGGGCAGGGCCACCTGAAATATGGAGACGGGGAGGAGGCAGTTAAAATGGGAGATGTATACTTGCTTCCTGCGACTATGAAGCAGATTCAAATAGTTCCGGATGGTAAATTAGAGCTCCTTGAGGTGTATGTAGAGGCATAAAACTTGATGATCAACGGGTTGAAGAAAAAGAAACCTCACGGGCGTAAGTATTATTCAAAATTTAGAATTAACTTATGTTGATTAATTGTTTTGATACATGTGTAGACTGTTGGCTTACCTCGGACAGCCGGTTTTAATGGATAAGTTCCTTTATGAACCGGACAATTCAATGATTAAACAAAGCTTTGAAGCAAAGGAAATTGAAGAACCGCTTAACGGCGATGGCTTTGGAGTGGGGTGGTACCACAGGAGCATAACTCACCAACCCGCTGTATTTGTTTCTGTTTATCCTGCGTGGAACAACAGAAACCTCAGGTACCTTTCTTCCCTTATTCAGTCAGACTGCCTGGTGGCGCATGTGCGGGCAGCCAGTGTTGGTGATGTGTCGGAGTCCAACTGTCACCCTTTTCACTACAGCAACTACCTTATGGCACATAACGGAGGTGTTGAAGAGTTCGAGAAAATAAAGCGACCACTAAAGCAGTTGCTGTCTGATGATAAATATCTCTGGATAAAAGGACAAACAGACTCGGAACATCTGTTTGCGCTTTTCCTGGAGTATCTTGAGGTCAAAGGCACAGTATACACCGCTGATGATGTCGCAGACGCCTTTGAGCAGATGATAGATACGTTGAAAAAACTCATGAATGATCGTGGAATTACCGAACCGGCCTACCTGAATATGGTATTCATAGATGGAGAAAGAATGGTGGGCCTACGCTATGCGACTGATGAAAATGTGAAACCACTTACATTATACTACTCTGAGGGTAGCAAATATATCTGTGAAGAGGGCGCATGCTATATGGTTCCCGCCAACGGTAGTGATAAGTCAGTGATGATAGTTTCTGAAAAACTAACTGATATCGCTGAGGATTGGCGTATGATCCCCGATAATCATATGGTTCTTGTTTATAAAGATCTAACTGTTAAATTGCGCAAGGTAACCGTGTAGACAAAAAGTGAAAAATTCCATGTATTGCTTTTTTAAAAACTTTGGTGACTTATAGTCGTGATCTGTGATGATAAGGACGGCTATATTTTTCATATTTCTACAACTTCCTTCGCTCTATGGACAAGACCAGAGGCTTGACAGTATGCGGTCTGTTTTAGATCGCCAGCCATCTGCCAATGAGAGATTGGATACTTATAATGCCATTGCCGGGTATTTATGGCACTATGATCCTACAACTGCGGCTTTGTATGCAGATTCTGCTTATCAGTTGGCAGAAAATTCTGATTATGCGTCCGGCCGGGTTGAAGCTTACGCTAATAAGGGTATTGCTGCCTATACTGCAGGTGATTATAGTGGAAGTGCACACCTTTACTCCAAAGCTATCGATCTGGCTGCGCAAAACAACCTCCCGTCAATTCATATTTTTGCTTTTTATATCAGCCTGTTAAAGCGCCAGGGAAGCTACCTTAAAGCCCTAAAGGTATCTGATTCGTTGATAACTGCATTACCACCATCCCACTCGTTCGTTAAAAGGCTGCAGTTAGGCAAAGTCGATTCTTATATAGAATTAGGGCAGATATCTGAAGCTCAGGAAGTGGTCGATTTTTTGGTGGCATCTGAATCTTTTATGGAAGGGAAGGAGAACAAGGCGGACTTGTATGTAAGATTTGGTGAACTTGATGGTCTGAGAGGCGATTACGAAGAGGGAATTAGAAAGCTTCAGGAAGCCATAGCAATATATTTGCAGATAGATGATGTGCTGGGTGCAGGCAGGGCATATCTCGAGTTAGGGATGCTTTACGCAGCCAAAGGGAACTACGTACAGGCAAGGGAGGCTTTCAATCAATCCAAATTATATAATGAAAAAGTGAAATATCCATTCGGCATGGCCGAGGCAGTTTATCAACTGGGAGCATTATATGCTTCGCTCGGTGAGTATAAACTGGCAACCGAGTTTTTCTTTAAGTCGCTGGATATCTACGAGCATCAGAAAAACAGAAATGAGATAGGAAAGGTATACTATGATCTTGGATGGGTGTATATGAAACAGCAGTGGTATGAAAAAAGTGAATACCAGATAAAGCAGGCTATCGACATCAGCAAGGAAATTGGCAATGTGAATGGAGAGGCAACAGGATATAACTACCTGGGGATCCTCTATTTTACTCAAAAAAAATATGACGCTGCACTACAAGCGTTGAACAGGGCGCTTGATATGAAGAAGCAGATCCTTGATAAGAAAGGTATAGCCGATACGCAATTCAATTTAGCAGAATTGTACGAAGAGCTGGATTTTTCTACCAGGGCTGTTGACTTATACCTAAGATCGTATGAAACAAGGAAGGAGTTAGGAAATCTGATTGGTATAGCTATCAGTGAGAATAAGCTGGGCAGCTTTTATACAGCAAATAATCAGCTTGAAAAGGCAAAAATGTATCTGGATAAGTCCAGAGCTACTCTACTAAAGCTTGGCGCTAAAGAAGAGCTATTAAAAAACTACAAGTATACGGCTGAGTATTTTAAAAAAGTTGCGGATTATAAGTCGGCCCTTGGTTACAACGAAATGTATGCCAGCCTTCGAGATACTGTTTTTAGCGCAACCAAGAATTTCCAGATTGCCGAGATGGAATCCCGTTATGCGCTGGAATCCAAAGAACGCGAAATAGCGCTGCTGAATCTCGAAAATACAAGCCGCGAACAGAGCCTTAAGCTGCAGGAGGAAACCATTCGCAATCAGCGAGCAATTATATGGGTAATATCTATTACCGGTTTACTGGTAATATTTCTGTTATTCATTATGTATCGCCTGCTACAAATGAGAAATAAAGCCAATAAAGAGCTTATTTCATTGAACAAGGCTGTGCATGAGCAGAAGGAAGAAATTACAGCCCAGGCTGAAGAATTACAGGAGGCGCACGATCAAATAGGCGCTTTAAATGAAGACCTCGAATTCAGGGTACGCCAGAGAACACATCAACTGAAAGAAGCGCATAAAGAACTGGATACCTTCTTTTATCATGCGTCACACGATTTCAGGAAGCCACTGACAACTTTTCTCGGGCTGGTAGAGATAGCCCGGAAGGAAGTAAAAGATGATGAAGCGCTGTTTCTGTTCGAAAAGGTAAGAGAAACTGCCGGCAGCCTTGATAAAATGGTAAATAAACTGAGAGCTGCAAGTATCATTGGCTCCGATGATATGGCGATTGAAGAGCTTTCTTTTCAGCAGATAATTAATGAGGTGCTGACAGAGAATCAGCAACTGATCAATAAGTACAATGCAAGCATAAGATTGAATATGCAGGAGGTGAAACCTTTTAAAGGCTCGAAGTATTTGATGAAGGTTTGTATCAACAACCTGATTGAAAATGCACTGCTCTATTCCCGGCCGGAAGGTGTTTCAGTTGTTGAGGTCTCAATAAGAAATGAGCGTGGAGATGTGGTTATAGAAGTGAAGGATAATGGTCAGGGTATAGAAGCATCGCTGCAACCACGCATATTTGATATGTACTTTAGAGCTAACGAAAGCTCTGAAGGCAATGGCCTCGGATTATATATAACAAAGAAAGCTGTAGAGAAAATGGGAGGCGATATTACCTTTACAAGTGAGTATGAGCATGGCAGCTCCTTTATTCTGCATTTTCCTACCGGACGCATCTATTAGTGTGTAGCATGCTAATTAGTGTCTGTAAGAAAACGCCAATGTCTGCGTTACGCTTGTCCCAAAAATGCTCTCGTACCTTAGTACGCTCCGCTTTTTGGGACTTCGTCCCGCCCTTTGGCGGGAACGTTTTTCTTAAAGCTACTTAGAGTTTTTTTGCAAACACTAATTAACGTGAGTTCGATATGAAATGCTTAAAAAAGGGCAGTCATCCTATCCCGAAGGCTTTAAGGCTTTCGGGAGAAGGATCTTCCTAAGTTGTTGGTAGTATACTTGAACTTAGTAAGATTCTTCGTGCCTCCCCGAGGCAAGTTGGGACAGGCAGAATGACCTAAAAAGAGGGTTTTTAGGGATATGAATACAATTTTATTGGTTCTACTATATCAAACTCACGTTAATTAACACTCTACACACTCAATATGCGGGCTCTTGTAATCCCTATTTAGAACTTTCATCCAAAAAGTGATGTCCCCAATAGCAAAAAGCTCCTGAAGCTATTGTCGGTTAAAACCTGCTTCAGGAGCTAAGACCGCAATTGCTATTAGAGATTTACCTTTACATCAAATAGTATACTTCTTTCAGGCCTCCTGTAATCAAAGGGATAAGCATTATTTTTGATCAAATAATTTTCGCTATTAAATAAGTTTTTTACCAGTATGCCGACTTCTATTTTCTTAGAGGGAGTATACGCCACCTTTAGGTCCATTTCCGCCCAGGCATCAAGGTTTTGCGGCCTGAAAGGAATTGTTTCTATGGTGATGTCTGATGACCTTCTGCTTACCTCTCCCTGGTAGTGGACAACCGAGCTCAGGTAAAATTTCTTATTGGTATAAGTGATGCCCAGGTTGGCGGTTTGTTGGGGTACCCACGTTACCTCGTCTTTGCTTTCGGTAATGGTGTTATCCAGTATCTCCTCGTCTTGTCTCCATACTTGTGAGTAGTTGAAGAAACCCGAAAACTTGTTGATATTGTACAGCAATTCCAACTCTGAACCCAAAGAGGTAAGCGAGTAAATATTTGTGCTTAAGTTAGCATTGGCCACACTATAGGCGATTTGATTTTCAAAGTCAGTATAGAAGCTGTTAATCCTCAGATTAAACTGCTTATTGAGCTTCCAATCGGCAGCAAACTCTATTGTGGTAATGAGCTCAGGTTCTAATTCACCTATGTTAGAGGCCAGTGAATAGGTGTTGGCTCCAAACATCTCAGTAGGTGCTGGAGTTCTAAAGGCCCGGCCGGCCAGCCCCTTAAAAGTAAGACTCTCATTAGCGAAAAATACCAACCCTACACGTGGGCTGAATTGACTGAATGACTTGCTTTCCTCCTGGTCATTGTTATATATGTCTATATAATCAAATGACTGTGTATCGAAACGTGCACCTATGGTGGCTTGCAGTTTTCCACCCATTTTCGGTGAAATATATTGTCCGAATACGCCCACTGTATTGACAGGTTTTCCATCAATAAACTCGAACCAGGGATTGGCGGCTACAAACTGGTTGCCCGGGTTTGCTTCGTAAGTATTATTGAGGTCAATGTTGCTACTATGAGCATCATCCCCGTTGTAAATAAAAAGAGTGTGTTCGATACCGGCAAGCAAGGACGATTCGCTACCAAAATTGTAGTTAACCTGAGCTCTGGTAAGCAAGTCATCTGCATGAGTTTTCAGATATTCAGTTACTCCATCCGGGTAAAAATCATCAAAAGCACCGTCTGAATAATACCTCATATTCCAATCCAGGCCATGGCGCTGATAGCGGGTCATAAATTCATAACCGAAATTTGAGTTGAGGTTCTGGGGCTTGTATTTCAGAGAGATGAGTCTTCTAAACTCTTTCATGGATTCTGGCTGATCTGGTATGTAGAAAAGCCACCCATGTCCTGTTTGAAAATCCCAATGCTGCTCGTGGTACTGTACCGAAAGGCCTTCTAAAGCTCCTTTTGCTGCTATTTTTGCAAAAATGTAGTTGCTGGAACGGCCATCCTGCACTTTTCTTTTTGTGGTGAGGTAGTTGTCGCCATTATCCCTTGTGTCATCATAAGAAAAATACTCATTGCCTTTTGTTTCAAAAGAGTTAAATGCAAGAAGTATTGAAGCATTGTCATTTTCTGCCCCTGTTATAGCATCGTAGATTCTCGTACCCCTGGAGCCAATTCGCATTCTGGCTGTCCCAATTCCATTCAGGTCTCCGGGGTTCATGGTGTTAATGGTGACAACACCATTGGTGGCATTAGAACCATACAAAGCAGACCCTGGTCCACGTATGATCTCCAGGGATTTTGTAAACACCAGAGGTGTTATTTCCCAGGTATATGCCGTGCCATACAGGTTGTCGTTTACGGGCACACCATCCACCAACATCAGCAGGTGGTTATTATTCCATCCTTCATAAAGTCCGCGGCTTGACAGTGTTCTACGATCATAATCTTTTGATTGTGAAAAGCCTGGCAAAGTACCAGCAATATCATGTATACTGATCCAGCCGTATTTCTGGATCTGACTCTGGTTGATCAAAGACACAACACTTGGCGCATCGGATATCTTTTGCGAAAATTTTGAGGCGCTGCTAATAGGTATATTCAGTAGTTCCTCCAACGTAAGCTCAAAGTAGTCGACTCTGGTTGTATCTTCCTGGGCTCTAAGTGGCAGAGTGGAAGAAATGCATATAGCAAGGATGACGTAATAAATGTTTCTCATAGGGCATCTATATTTAAGGTCCAATATTCAAAAAAAAATAGAGAGAAGTGGCCCTACCACTGCAACGTAAGTCAAAATGGTGCTTTCAGGTAAAAAATGTAAAGCCAACTTTATTTATAATATACAACTAATTTTTGTACTAAACCAGAAAAAGGGATGCCTGTGTTGCTCATGAGTTGATAGTCCAATCTAACTAGTGTCTGTAAGAAAGCGCCAATGTCTGCGTCCCCAAAAAAGCTCTCCTACCTCAGGACGTTCCACTTTTGGTACTTCGCAAGCCTTGCTGATATTCCCGCATTAAGATCCGGGGTTTTTTTAGGACCTGTAGGATTTTAAACCCCATAGTTTTCGTTATCTTTATATACATTAAAATCGAAGGAGGTAATAATATGAAGTGGATACATCAAAACCGAAATAAGGCGCGCGCTACACTCTTGCTGACGGTCATTATTTTAGTGATCCTGGCTGGTGGTTTTTGGGAAAGATCATTAATAACCCGCATGAACCACTCCTTTACATCTATTTATAAGGACAGGCTGGTGCCTGCTGCAGAGTGGTTTCATGTTAATGACATAATGTATAGCAAGCGACTGCTCCTGGAAAAACATTTGTTGGGCCATGATGAACTGCCGGCAGACGTAGTACGGGATAAACTGGCTGTTCATAATGCACAAATAGATTCTATTATAGAGGCTTTTGAAACCACCTACCTCGTACATGAGGAGAGTGACGCTCTGCACCTGTTTAAAGCCAAAATGATGCAATATAATGATATCGAACATCGATATGTATCTCTGGAGGCAGGGACCAAAATGAAAGGCTATGGTCAGGAGTTAGAGCCATTGTTTAATGAATTGAACCGGCAGATCGTTCGGCTGGGAGATATACAAACTAAAGTGGGCAAGGAGCTGGTGCAAGGTTCGGAGTATACTATGGGCAGCGCCAGTATGTTGAACTCCTTGCAAATTGCAATGGCTGTGGTAATTGCGCTCCTTGTGCAAATATTGCTTTGGACTTCCAGGAGTGTGATGCCTAAAAAGCCTCAGAAATTTCATTTGAATTAGAGAAACAGTATACAGAGCCTGTTGTTTTAACAGCATGAGCTCAGAAGTCACTTCTACCGCTAGCTTTTTGCTGTTGACATCTATATTTTTTGTCGCCATAGTACTGCGTTACTTTCTGGTTGCCGGCATTTTTCACCTCCATTACTATGTAGTCAAACCCGGGGCCTACCGTTACCGTAAGTTGGGTAAAGAGGTAAATAATAGTCAAATCAGACGGGAAATATTAAGAAGCATTACATCTTCCATTGTTTTTGCTGTAGCCGGAGCAGGCTCATTTTGGCTCTGGCAAGAGGGTTATACGGCCATCTATTTGGAAGCAGACCAATATGGCCATTGGTATTTGCCTGTAAGTCTTATCATAGCCATGCTGATCCATGAAACGTATTATTACTGGGTACACCGGCTAATGCACCACCCCGGAATATTCAGGGTTGTTCACAAAGCCCATCATGATAGCTTGTCGCCAACTCCCTGGACGGCCTTTTCATTTCACCCATGGGAGAGCCTGCTGGAAGCCATTATTCTTCCGCTGATCCTGATAATTGTACCCCTTCACCCGGCTGTAATAGGTTTCCACCTGATGATCATGACTGTTAGCAGCGTAATCAATCACCTTGGCATTGAAGTATATCCGGTAAAATTCCTGGAGCATCCTGTGGGGAAATTATTTATCGGAGCTACACATCACCACCTTCACCATAAAGAGTTTCGAACTAATTTTGGCCTGTACTTCACCTTTTGGGATAAGTGGATGGGCACCGAGAGCAAGGCCGGGGGATAGTTGCTGGTCACTGGTGACTGGTCATTGGTTGCTAGCTGACATGTCGTTAAACATAGCCCAGTTTTCTGCGTACTTTGCCAAGAACTTCCCTGGCAATAACACGGGCCTTTTCTTCTCCTTCTTTTAATTTATTATCCAGTTCTTCAGGGTTTTCCATATAATAACTGAATAACTTTCGCTGCTCTGCATACTCTTCCACTAGCAACTCAAAAAGCGCTTGTTTGGCATGGCCATAGCCATAGTTGCCTGCCAGGTATTTGTTGCGTAGCTGTTCCGTTTGCCCTGGTGAAGCTATCAATCTATAAATCGCAAACACATTACAGGTATCGGGGTTCTTGGGTTCCTCAAGAGGCGTGCTATCAGTAACAATAGACATCACCTGCTTTCTAAGCTGCTTTTCAGGTAGGAACAGATCGATAGTATTGCCATAAGACTTACTCATTTTCTGACCGTCAGTACCTGGTATGGTCATTACATTTTCGTCTATCTGTGCTTCGGGAACCACAAAAGTATCACCATATATATTGTTAAAAATGTTGGCGATGTCTCTTGTAATCTCCAGGTGTTGCTTCTGATCTTTACCCACAGGCACTATATTAGCATCGTAAAGCAGGATATCACAGGCCATAAGCACAGGATAGGTAAACAGACCTGCATTCACATCGGCCAGTTTATCCGATTTTTCTTTAAATGAATGTGCATTAGCCAACATGGGGAAAGGAGTGAAGCAGTTGAGGTACCATGTCAGTTCGCACACCTCCGGTATGCGGGATTGTCTGTAGAAGAGGTTTGTATCCGTATCAAAACCAAAGGCAAGCCAGGCGGCAGCAGTGGCATTGACATTGTCAATGCGAAGTTGAGCATCCTTAATTGTCGTAAGGGAGTGGAGGTCGGCTATAAAAAAGAGGGAATCATTGTCCTTCTGCCTGGAAAGCTCAATAGCCGGTTTAATTGCTCCGAGTATATTTCCAAGGTGTGGCCTTCCGCTACTCTGAATGCCTGTAAGAATTCTCGCCATGATTTGAAATTTTTGGCAAATAAAAGAAAAACAGTTTAGAAATGATAAGCGCGCCAAGTAATAAGTGAACCTTTTTGTGTTAATACTGATTAATAGATCATCTTATGTTCCGCAGTTATTGTTGTTATTGATCTGTTAATTCCTCATCAGAATACTGGCAGACTATCGACATTTTATTATTTTTAACGAATAATATTTCTTGCAAAAGGGTTTGGCCCTGGAATTGAAAAAAATACATGTTATGACCGTAAAGCATTTTTTGTTGGTAATAGTTGGAATGGTATCTACAGTTTTTGTTTATGCCCAGCAAGCTGAGGAGCTTGTGTTTAGCGAAAAGACCTTTGATTTTGGAACCGTTAAAGAAGAAGATGGACCCATTATCCATGAATTCAGCTTTATCAACAAAGGTTTAAAGCCGATAAAGATCACTGGCGTCAAAGCTTCCTGTGGGTGTACTACTCCGGACTGGACTAAAGAAACCGTTAACCCTGGTGAAACAGGTTATATCCAGGCCCAGTATAATCCACGCAATCGCCCCGGAGCATTTAATAAGAGCCTTACCGTTACTACAGATGCTTCAAACACACCTATGAGGCTGTATATTAAAGGAAATGTGGTGCCAAAGCCAAAGTCTGTAGAGGAGGAATTACCCACCGCCATGGGTGGGTTGCGGGTGAAGTATCGCTCTTTCAATATGGGTAAAGTGGAGACCACTGATGAACCTGCGGTGAAGGAGTTTCAGGTTTATAATATGAGTGAGACCCCGGTTACATTTCTGGAAAAGCAGGAGGCGCCTTCTTACATCAGGTTGGAGTTCGATCCTCAGGTGCTGGCCCCTGCTTCGGAGGGTGTGGTCAAGGTGATCTATGATGCTAAAGCGAAAAATGATCTTGGCTTTAGCTCTGATAATGTAAAATTCTTGACAGATGAGGAGGGAGATGATGCGGTGAAATCGATTTCTGTTTATGCTACCATAGAAGAATATTTTCCACCGATGAGCCGGGAGGAGATGGATAAGGCGCCTCGTCTTAAGCTGGATGAAAATGTCCATGATTTTGGAAAGCTGAATGCTGATAAAAGTACAACCGGCAAGTTTACACTTACAAATGTTGGAGGGGGTCCATTAAAAATACGTCAGACAAAGTCCAACTGTACCTGTGTGGTAGCCAAATTGGGTAAAGAGACCCTGGAACCCGGGGAGAGTACCGAAATGGAGGTAACTTTTAACTCAGAAGGAAGGCGCGGCAATCAGCAAAAATCGGTCACCATCTTTTCCAATGACCCGCGAGGTTCAGCCCAGCGTGTGACTATTAAGGGGTACGTTAATAGCGATTAAATATGGTCACTGGTGTTAAGTTAAGCATACTTTAGCCATACCAAGCTTTGTTGTTTTTGTCCCATGCTGCCTTAAAAAATACACGGCTATGCTCATATTTTTTGCGTTGCCTGGAACAAAAATAACTACAACTTATACGACACAGTACACTTAACTCAACACTAGCTGCTAGTCACGAGTCATTGGTCAGGTTCAATCTATGGCCGGTGTCTTAAAAGTAGGCAGTTGGCAGAAGCAGTAGGCAAGTAGCGTCCTGAGTGTTTAGTCATGAGTATTGAGTGTCGAGTTACGAATGCTGCGTTACTAATCCTATAAAAGACTAGTAAAGCTTTTCAGCAAGAAACCAGCAACCGACTGACCAGAACCAGCAACCAACAATTACACCATATCCGTAGCTACTTTGTAGGTAGGATCTTCGTAGTAATTTACTTCAATAATAGCCGAGGCATTATTCATAAGTTTGCGGCAATCTTCACTCAAGTGCCTTAAATGTACTTTTTTTCCAACTTTAGCGTAGCGTTCGGTTACTTTATTGAGCGCTTCAATAGCGCTATGATCCACTACTCTTGATTCTTGAAAGTCTATTACCACATGTTCGGGATCATTAGCCACATCAAATTTTTCATTAAATGCCGCTACTGATCCGAAAAACAAAGGTCCGTAGATCTCATAATGCTTGTGTCCATGCTCGTCCAGGCTTTTTCGGGCTCTGATACGCTTGGCGTTTTCCCATGCAAATGCAAGTGCCGAGATTACCACTCCAAGAATTACGGCCACGGCAAGGTTGTGAAAGATAACGGTTACACCAGCTACCAATACCATTACAATTACGTCAGTGAGGGGTACTTTTCTGAATATTCTCAGGCTTGCCCATTCAAAAGTGCCAATAGATACCATAAACATAAGCCCTACGAGCGCTGCCATGGGTATTTGCTCTATGAGTGATGACCCAAATAGTACAAAAAGCAGTAAAAACACCGCAGCAACGATCCCTGAAAGCCTGAACCGGCCACCGGAACTCACATTAATAATACTCTGGCCTATCATTGCGCATCCGCCCATTCCGCCAAAAAAGCCCGTTGCTATATTGGCAACACCTTGAGCCACACATTCTTTATTGCCCCGTCCTCTTGTTTCAGTCATTTCATCAACCACTGCCAAAGTGAGCAGACTTTCAATTAAACCTACCAGAGCCATGATTAACGAGTAAGGAAAGATAATGGTCAGCGTTTCCCAGTTTAATGGGACCACCGGAAAATGGAACTCGGGTAGTCCACCGGCAATGGAGGCAATATCACCTACTGTTTTTGTAGGTATACCAGCATAGATTACCACCAGTGAAATACTTACAATGGCCATTAATGAAGAAGGTACTGCCCTGGTAAGCTTAGGGAGAAAATGAATAATGGCCATTGTAAGTATTACGAGGCCCAGCATAGTATATAGTGGCTCACCAGTGAGCCATTGCAAGTTGCCAGAAGCATCTCGGGCTTTAAATTGACTTAGTTGAGCCAGGAATATGACTATAGCCAACCCGTTAAGAAAGCCGTAGATCACCGGATGCGGAACTAGTCTGATGAATTTACCCATCCGTAGTACACCTATAACTATTTGAATAAGCCCCATGAGTACAGCGGCAGCAAAAAGGTATTCAACACCATGCCTGGCCACAAGAGTAACAATAACTACAGCTATAGCACCTGTGGCTCCCGAGATCATTCCTGGCCTGCCCCCAAGAATGGATGTGATCAGCCCGATAATAAATGCAGTATATAGTCCGATCAGAGGGCTTACACCTGCAATAATGGAAAATGCTACTGCCTCTGGTACCAGAGCCAATGCTACGGTTAGGCCCGACAATATTTCATTTTTAGGGTTGAATCCCTTCGTCTTCAATTGCTGAATAAAGGTCATTTATAGAATAATTAGGGTTTGTAAGAAAACGCTAAGTGGCTTTACGAAAACGTTGCTGCCAAAGGACGCGGCGAAGGGCCAAAAAGCGGAGTCCGCGGGGGATGAGCATTTTTGGGTCGGGCGTAACGCAGACATTGACATTTTCTTAGAGACACTATAATTAATAATTAGAGAATAGTTGACTCGTCTTCATTGCTTCAATGAATGAGTCGGACAGAATACTATGATAGACGCGCTAATAGCCTGAGTGAGTATCAGGGTGGAGTCGGACGGGTGTGTTTTATACTGTGTTTCATAAAGAAGCTGCGAAGATAAAGTGCTATTAGGTAATAAGCAAAGAGGGGACAGCTATTTAATAAAAAAAAGTGCTACTATCAGCAGCAGGCGAAGTGAAGCTGGAATGGTTAAAGTACACCTGCTGATGTGCTGATAGTAGCGGTTTCGGTTTAAGATTGATTATTGGTGTGCTTATCTATATTAGGCTTACGAGTATTTCTATTTGGTTTTGTCCGCGCATCCTGTTCAGGTAGGTCATCATCATCAACATGTCTCACACGAACGCGATCGCTCTCCTTCATTTTTTTACGGTCGTAGCTACTTGTTTTGATGGCCGCTTTACTCTGTTCATTCTGAGTTGGGCTTCCCTTATGGGTTTTTCCTCCGCTTTTGGTTTTTTCAGACTGTCGTGGCATATCGGTGAGGTTTAAGTGATTAGTTTATTCCATACCTGATTAACAAACAGACATACCAATGGTTATGGCATAGTAAATATTTTAACGTGAGTTCGATACAGTGGAACCGATGAAAGGTATACATATCAGAAAACAGCCAAAAGAACCTCTTTTTAATATCATTATTCACAGAATCAACCGAAAGTTGTTGCGTGCCTTCCCGAGGCAAATTCAGAGGCAAGTTCGGGACAGGGCAGAATGACCGCCTATTTTTATGGGTTCTATATCCGAACTCATGTTATTTTAGAGTAGTTAATGGATATGCTGGCAGATCAAAGGTGCTATACTCCTTACCTCAAGAAAATCATCCTGAATATTGATGGCGTTTTTATGTGTGTCTGTACAGATCACTTTGCGGATCAGTCCGGATGATTTTAGTTTATCCAGTCCGTTGTTAATGAACAAACCATGTGTGGTGATAACATAAATATCCGAAGCGCCTGCTTGTTTGTAGGTTCGGGCGGCATTGATGATACTGCCTCCGGAGCGGATCATATCATCATAAATAACCACTTTCTTGCCTTCAACATCTGCATTTACGGCACTTACTTCAGTGTGGTCTCCTTTGATACGCCTCTTCAGGATAAAGGCTGCATTTACCCCGGCATCATTGGCAAGTGATTCTACCCATTTGGCACGGCCGGAGTCTGTACTGGCCATTACAAAATCATCACCAGCATAGTCCTTTGCGGTGTCAATGACTATATCCTTGCAGTAAACATGAATTGGATACAGGTGGCCTTCAAAATAATGAGGAATACCCTCAGTATGAAGGTCAAAAAGATAGATCTTGTTGCCCTTGTTACTTCTGGGAATGGAGGACAACAGCCGTGCCCGTGTTTTTGCTGTTACAATCTCCCCGGGTAATACAGATCGCTCCATAGTTGAATATCCATAGTAGGGTACCACCAGGCTTAGAGAATTAGCCCCGCAACTGACAATTGAAGATGCGAGATCAAATAATTCTAAAGTAGCCTGATCATTGATCGTGCCACCTACGATCACTACGTTCCGGTCTTCCACGGAGGTTATTATCCTTTGATAGCGCTCTTCATCGGAAAAGAAATTCACTTCCACCTCCCCGTTTTCAAAATCGCCACAATCAAGCATCTTGTTGGCCAGGTATGTGTAATCGGTAGTGTGGAACAATAGCTTTTTCATAATTTTAGTTTTGCGGTATGTATGTTAATAAATAGTTTAAACCTCAAGTGTAACATTTAAGTGATCTGCCACTATTCTACACACCAGGTACTCATACTATACCACCAAAGCTATTGGTTAATGTACTTAAAAACAAAGCTGAGCCCAAGGCACAGCAAACCAAGTATTGGGAAGGGGGCTCCAGCTAATGAGCCGTGAACCAAAGCATGCGCTAACTGTATCTTCGTCATCTCACCTGCAGCATCTGCTGCCTGTAATACGTCCATATATCCTTTTACAAGACCGATGACTCCAAAGGTAAGAGCTGTCAGGCCTAAGGGTACAAGCGAATGCCCCGAGAGGCCGGGCTTTCTAAAAAGATGCTTATTGAGCGATTGCCACAGACCTATTCCAAATATTAAAAAAAGACAGAGATACAAGACAACAGATATCCATGAGGAGACGGGGTAGGGTAAAGTCATAACTATAGATTTTAAGGCTCAAATTAACGTTATTTCCCTGAATACAAAATTATTTTTTCTTTCATAAAACACTTTGAACCAAGATTTTCAGGAAATGTCAGGTATAATAACCTCGGAACCCGGAACTATCCTTTTTCTTTTTTTAAAGCCTCGATCTCAGATGGCTCTATGTGAACCAGCACGTCTTGTATCTCAGGTAAATTTTCCTGAATATAATTCTTTACCTCGTGAGCTATCTCATGTCCATCGGCAACGGAGATGTTGGAGTCGACCCAAATGTGCATATCTACTATATGCATAACGCCCATTTTTCGGGTATAGCACTTTTCCACATGATGCACACCTTTAACATGGAAGGCCAACTCTTTTACCTGTTTATTTAATTCAGGAACAAGTGATTCATCCAATAGTTCACCGATGGCCGGCCTGGCAATATGGTAGGCATTATAGCCAATAACAATAGCGGCAAGTATTGCGGCATAATCATCAGCCGACTCATAGCCTTCACCACCTATAATGGCAATAGATATACCCACAAAAGCTGCAACTGATGTAATGGCATCACTTCTGTGGTGGAAGGCATCCGCTTTAACTGCTCCGCTGTTTATTTCTTCTGCGGTTTTTAGTACGTAGCGGTAGAGCAGTTCCTTTACCACAACAACACCCACTAAAATGATGAGAGTAAATGGTGCAGGAGTTTTGTGTGGGGTCAATATATTATTGATACTGTCTTTCGTGATGATAATTGCGGCCGTGGTAAGCGCCAGAGCAATGCCCAACGCTATTAATGCCTCGGCTTTCCCATGTCCGTAGGGATGGTTCTTGTCAGGGGGGCGAGCCGACCATTTTAACCCTAACCAGAGCATGGTTGAAGAAAGCACATCCCCGGCTGATTCTATGGCATCAGCGATAAGGGCATACGAATTGCCAAATATTCCGCCCAAAGCCTTCACTACTGCCAGTACGGTACTAATAATAATGCCTGTTAGTGTGGTTTTCAGGCCTTTTTCCGTAGGGTGTGAAATATTCTCTTGCACTTCTTTATTCAAATCCTTTACAATCTGCAGGGGGAACGGATACCCCCGCTGCCTGCTGATATACCAATGAGGCGCCCAGATCACCCATGTATGTAAGCATGCCGCTGCCGATAAGCATTAACGTAACTACAACGGCTGTCCAGATTTTTTTAAAACCCGGAAGTTTGTCGGATATTATGGACAAATCCAGAATTGAAGCCACTGAGAAAATATACGCAAGGTAGTAGGCCATGTTTTCATGACTTTTAAGCACTGTTGGATCACAAATCGACCTGCTTACTCTTCCATCTGCGAGATCTCCTGTGTAAATAGCTATCCATGCCGTAATAGTACCCAAATACAACAAAAGGCTTCCTGATGAGGTTAAAAATTGCTTCTTTACAAATATAGCAATTAACTTCAGCAGTGTGCCCAACAGCAGAAATGCTATTGGAAAATGGACGGACAGAGCATGATAAACCTCTGTCCTTATCCAATCCGGTAATAATCCCATACTTTATTCAAGTACTCTTACTGCAATAGGATCAAGTCTCTTACCCACTTTCTCAACTTCAACTTCAACCTTCATGCCTTTTTTTAATACTTCAAAATCTGCAGGGGCACCATTTTGGGTGAGGGTGGTTTGATCAGTAAAGTAGAGCTCTAGTTTTTTGTTGTCTGCTGTTTTTACATATATCTCTGTTTTTTCAGGCTCAACTTTATCGATAGTGCCCTGGTAGGTACCAGACTCAACTACATCGGTACCCCCTCCGCAGGCGGCCAAAGTAACAACAAACAAAATAGCCAATGATACTGCGGAAAGATAATTTGTTATTCTCTTCATAAATAAAAATGTTTAAAATTATTAATGTGAAATCTGTGCCCTAATAAACAGTTATAAAACCAAATGCTCTAGCCTGAATGTGGGTTTTATTTAAACGGTGTATTGTAGCGGGTTCAAAGTTACTAAACCACAGGCATAACCCCGAACAATTTATGTGAGGTCATCGTCCGGATCATGATCATGAGGCCCAACTCCAGGTGGGTTGAACAGCCCCCAGCGGTCGATAGTGTAGTTCCATTGGTCAAACTGGCTCACCCATTCAATGAATAACAACCTGTATTCTTCAATCGCTTCTCTGATCAGGTGGAGATACTGTGTTTCCTTAAAACCAAACATCTCCAAACCACTGCAATGTGTCATCAGGTCACGGGCGGCTTTTCTGATGATGGTTGCATTTTCCATTCTGATATCGTATAGATCGGCTGCTTCTGCACCAGCTACCTTTACGGTGAGCATGGCAGCATCTTCCAACATAAATTCCTTGTAATTGCACAACATACGGTCATCATCATCAGCAATCAAGTCAGTGATCTTTGAGGTAAGGTCGAATATTTCCTTGCCCTTTTTGAATATCGGTAGCTGTTCAGGGTTTATGGTATGATCGTCTTCTTCTTCGTGCATGTGCTGCTCACTTTCTCATGCCAAATTTACTTAACTTATCCTGATGACCAAAAAATGTACGGCTTTATCAGTATATGCGGGAGTCTATTGTGATAAAAGAGCACTAATTAGTGTCTCTAAGAAAACGTCATCTGCGTTATGCTCGTCCCAAAAATGCTCACGTACCCCCAGTACGCTCCGCTTTTTGGCACTTCACAAGCCTTGACCTTAACGTTTTCTTAAAGCCACTTAGAGTTTTCTTACAAACACTAATTAGTGTCTCTAAGAAAACGCCAATGTCTGCGTTATGCTTGCCCCAAAATGCTTTGTGATCATTACACTAGTACCCAGTGCGATTCGCTTTTTGCGACTTCACAAGACTTGCCCCTCAGTCAAGCGATCCCTTTAGTAAATCTTCCATGCTCTTTAGATAAGAATGTTATCCCGAGACAAACGACAACTTTTAATTGATTTTGAGGATAATGACATTATGCATCATTAACCACAGAGGAGGAACAGAATCACAGACCACCACGTCATCCTGGAATTTTCGTAGAGCAACGGAGAAAATATTCAGGATCCCCTGATCCGTTGGCAGAGGCTGAAGTTCAGTCACAACCAGTAGCGAGGAGATCCCGGATCTTCACTGTGTTACGTCCGGGATGACGGTAGTGGAGAATTGAATAATTATCTGACTATCAGTATGTAATTTAGCCATTTGCTCACAGCCTTGGCTTTTTTGTTATCCCGAAAGCTTCTTAAAATTTTCTTTCAGACACCAATTAGTCTACTACTTCAACATTCACAGCATTCAGCCCTTTACGACCCTGCTCCACATTGTATGTTACACTGTCGTTTTCATTGATTTCGTGGATAAGACCACTTTCATGTACAAAAATATCTTCCTGTGAATCGTCTTGTACTATAAAACCGAAGCCCTTTGTTCTGTTAAAGAATTTTACTGTTCCTTTTTTCATTTTTATTATAATTGATTATCTGTACTTATTTTTGTTGTGTTTATCGCCATCTTTATCTTCTTCGACTTTCTTTTCATCCGGAGGTGTGGAGGTGATGTTCCCATATTCGTCTACATAGGCTATCATTTGATCCAGATCACCACCTGTAGAGTTTTCCTTTCTTTCTTGCTTCTTTTGAAGCTTTTCTTCCTTCTTCTTTTGTTTCTTTTTTTCTCTCTGTTGCTTAATGAAGCTGTTTTGAGATCGTGCCATATGATATGCTTTTAGTTAATAAATGTGACTGCCTTCCCTGCTTTGCCTGCTCTGCCAGTGCGACCTATCCTGTGGATATAGTCATCATACGTTTTAGGTATTTCGTAATTGATAACCATTGAAACATCTGTTACATCGATGCCTCTTGCCATCACATCAGTGGCTACCAGTACAGTGATTTTCCCGTCTTTAAATCGCTTTAACGCTTTTTCCCGCGCTTGCTGGCTCTTGTTCCCGTGTATTTCATCAGCGCGTATGCCTGCTGTGTTCAATTGTTTCGATAGTTTATTGGCCCTCCTCTTGGTTTCGCAGAAAAGAATTACACGGCTGTCGTGGATATTTTCATTGGACAGTATCCTGACCAGGGAATCAAATTTATTTTCTCCCTCAGATACACTGACTACGTCCTGATGAATATTGCTGGATGATTTGAGCGCTGTTGTTGCTTTTACCCTGACTGAAGTGGGCACAATTTTATTAATTATACCTTCCTGGGCCGCGGGCATAGTAGCTGAAAATAACAGCGTTTGTTTCCGGGCTGTCATCTGACTAATGATCCTCTCAATATCTCTGATAAATCCCATGTCCAGCATTCTATC
Source organism: Fulvivirga imtechensis AK7 (assembly GCF_000331535.1). Taxonomy (GTDB): domain Bacteria; phylum Bacteroidota; class Bacteroidia; order Cytophagales; family Cyclobacteriaceae; genus Fulvivirga; species Fulvivirga imtechensis. Next base: position 34,104 of record NZ_AMZN01000053.1, read on the forward strand.
GAATTCGTCCAGAACCAGGAGTGGAAAATTTTTAAAAGGAAGTTTTCCACGCTGCGCCATATCCATTATCCTGCCAGGCGTACCAATGATGATATGTGACGGTCTGGCAAGCGCGGCCAGCGACTTGTTCATATTTGTTCCCCCGATAAGTGTTGTTGAGAACAAACGTGCTCCTATGGTCAGTTTTTTGAATTCATCTTCAATCTGCAGGGCCAGTTCACGAGTGGGTGTAATGATCAAGGTGTCGAAATGTGCCGGATTAGCCAGCAGCCTATTGATGATAGGTACCAAAAAGGCGCCTGTCTTACCAGTGCCGGTTCCTGCCACCCCAACCACATTTTTTCCGCTAAGAATATGGTTAATACTTTTATCCTGTATCTCGGTGGGGCTGCTATAGCCACGCTCTTTGATCCTTCTGATCAGTTCGGCATTTAAGGGAAAATCTTCAAAATTATTTTCAATTTGATAGGGCTCTTGCCGCTCATTTATGACAGTTCTGTTGATGAATTTATTAATATCTATGTTTGTTCCCTTGCTTTTTTTATTGTCAGATCGGGTACGATTAAATTTCGAGGCGGGTCTTGTGGGCCTCTTCTTAGTTTTATACATTTTTATAATTTTAAGTACATTAAAAAGATGCTTCACCACTCCTGTGGAGAGCATTGCTGTGAACGGAAATATAGCCTGAGCCTACTTTAGGATCACATAGTTGCTATCAGCCAATACCAAAAAGAATGATTTTTCGGAATATACTGATCTGCTTGAAAAATTTCGGTTTCGATATTTTTAGAAAAGAACCGACTTTGGTCAAAGTCGAAGGATTTTAAAGAAAAGAATCTTTTGAGAAATTTTCTGAAAGAGATTGCCTCTACTTTGATAAAGTACAAAGGTAGCATGAATAAAGTTAGGAACCTAATGGAATGTCTTATATTAAGACTTATTGTTTCAGTGGCAGGCGTAGGAGTACCATTACTTCGTCAGGGTGTTGGCGATACCTGGCATCAGCCTCTTCGGTGCCTAAAACTTTAAACCGGTCTATGATCACGCCATTTCTGATGATGCTTAAAAAGATTGAACCGTGCTTTTGTGTGGCCTTCAACTCTGTTACCGAAAGGTAATAGGAACGCTGTACCTCTTCCTGACAAGTTTGCAAATCCGACCACAGAAATTCCGTGTCACCTACAAGCCGCCATTCCACAAATTGACAACAGGCCCACACCGGATAGTAATTTTTAGATATGCGTTGCATTCTCACCGTATCAGCATCATAGAATTGGTTGTCTTCATTGCAGCTAATGTAGATATACTTATCTTCTCTGTAGGTGAGGTAGTTTCTGATAAATTTCTTCAAGATGGGGCCATCTTCCATGGTCTTTGCTTCCATTTCAATAGAATGCATGCTTTCATTGGCATGATGTAATTCTGCCAAAGCGGGCCGCGTTTGTCCGGGAGCTTGTTGTGTCAAAAGTAGCAATATCCAAAAAAGGACCTTCTGCATAGTGATAATTAGTACTTGTACGAAAACTCTAAGTGGCTTTAAGAAAACATTAAGAATCAAGGCTTATGAAGTGCCAAAAAGCGCAGTTGGGGGTACGTGAGCATTTTTGGGACGAGCATAAAGCAGACATTAACGTTTTCTTAGAGACACTAATTATGTTCACTATATCCTATGCCAATGGTTTGCCAAACGGAAAAAACGTATATTTTTGAATTTCCGGGTATTATTACCGGTAATTAGTGAGGCCTAAATTCCCCTTGATGTAGTTATGCCTTCGAGTTATAAACACTAATTTTTTTCACAAAAGGAGGCTGCCTCAACAGGTTTCGTCATCTGTACTTGTTTCATAATCCTTTTCTATTTCTGTGCTTGACGATTATTCCAAAGCGAAGCCTGGAATAGCGAACATTCTATAAGACAGCATGTGACAAAAAGAACAAAGCTTGGTATGGCTAAAGTACACTTAACTCAACACTGGTGTCTATAAGAAAACTCTAAGTGGATTTAAGAAAACGTTCCCGCTAAAGAGCTGGATGAAGTGCCAAAAATGCTCACGAACTGAGATATGAGAGCATTTTTGGGACAAGCATAACGCAGACATTGGTGTTTTCTTAGGGACACTATCTATCCCTCATATTCTTTCAAAGCATTGTCAATTAAAGTTCTCAAGTGTGCTTTATGTGCTTTTGATGCTATGTTTCCCGTTGATGAACCTGCTTTTATTTTGATAGCGTTAAGGTTATAAAGGGCCATAGATTTAGCTATATTGCTATACTTGCCTACTCTGTCTTTATTTAATATGTCTATCAGCATTTTGGTATACTCCAGTTGCAGGTTTTGCCGGAATGAATTTATCGCAGCAGAAGATATATCCGCATCAAATATCGCCTGATTCAGATCGGTCATGAATTCTACCAGATCATAATCGTTACCGTAAAGTTCAGTGTCAGTCAGGCGCTGCAGTGTATTTTCGTGTAGCAAATGCTGAAGTATGGATCGTTGTGCAGACAGTACAGTTTCATGTATCTTTGGATCTTCAGTATCTCTGGAAAAGTTGAACCCTCTTCGCTGCATTGCCAGATGGCTAAACAGATCAGAAGGTATGTCAAAAGCAGCAGGACTAAATATGTTCTCGCTCAGCAATTGCATCGCTCTTTTTTGGTCTTGATAAGCCACAGGTGTAAATGGCTGTTTTGCGCCATCCTGCCCCACCACTGAACGGTCTACATAAATTCCTCCGATAAACCGTGATGCAACCCGCCCGGCCTGCGCATACTGTGCGTGCAGAATGTAAAACGCTTGCCTTAGCTCCTGGTAGCTCTGACCTTTTTTAGAATACTGTCCTTTTATCTGCCCCATCATATGCTTCACGAGTTCCATTCTGTCTGCTGAATATGACAACTGGTCGTTAGACTGGTCACCGATCATCACTCGAGGGTCAACACCACGGTCGGAGGATCGCATATCATCAGCATCGTTTCCAAATAGCAACTGAGGCTCGGTAGACCTGGCAAGGATCTCATCTAATTCCGAAGCATTTTTTACCACCTTATATCCGAATTCGATCGCCCACTCATCGTAAGGGCCAATGGTTGGAGAAAAGTACTGTCCCTGCTGGCTCCTGTCTTTTGTTGCATTAATGGCCAAATAATCCATTACGGAGCCTGAAAGCGCCTTTCCCTTAATAAAATCTTTGTCGTTGAGTTGAGTGGGTGTATATAGCTGGCTTGCTTTCATATTATGGTTCAGGCCCAGTGTGTGACCGACCTCGTGCATGATCAGCTCCATCATGGCTTCTTTCTTCATACCCTCCAGTTCCAGGGCATTAGCTCCTTCTGCCAGCATTACAGCCTGACCGAAAAGGCTATTTTCGAGCATCATATTGCCATAAAAACAGTGTTTCGAAGCATCATCAACACCCCATTCAGGCATGTGGTGCTCGGCAGTGGGATTAAGATCGAAAAGATTGGAATATGCTACCCTGTTGGTATGGAAGATGAATTCAAGCATAATATCAGCACCCATGATCTGGCCTGTTTTAGGGTTGACAAAGCTTGGACCATAGCCCCCAAAAGCAGGCTGGGGAGAAGAAGTCCATCTGAGCACGTTATAACGAATATCCCCGGCATCCCAGTCGGCATCGTCAGGCTGCACCTTAACCTCGATTGCATTTTTAAAACCGGCCTTCTCAAAGGCTTTATTCCACTGCAATACAGCTTTTTTTACGGTCTCTCTGAATTCCAGGGGAGTAGTGTTTTCAATCCACCAGGTAATAGGAGTTACGGGTTCTGAAAGCACAGCTTCCGGCTCCTTCTTTTTTAAATGCCAGCGCTCGATCATATCCCGGTAAGGTGTGGGGCTTACAGATGTCATATCGTCCACCTGCGTAGTGAAATAGCCCACCCGAGGATCGTCAAATCGGGGTGTGAAATCATTTTCGGGCATTGCGATAAGGCTGTGGTAAACTTTTATGCTCACATTTCGCCCGTCAGCGATAGCATTGGAGCCACTATTGAGTACGGAAGAGCTGCTGTATACGTATTCAACAAGAAAATCAGCATTTTCAGGGTAGTTCCTTATGGCTCTGACTTTGGTTTTTTCATTATCCAGTTGCCCCAGGGTGAATGAGTTGAGCGGCAAACCGAAAAACTTTGGCGGCTTAACTTGTTCGAATGTCTCTTTTAAGAACAGGTTATCGGCTTTGATCAGGTAACGGGAGTTGGTGCTGGCTTCTATTTTTTCAGTGGCCATAATTCCCTTACTAGTATTGGCTTCTGCTGATCTGCTTAAGGGGTTTTCTTCATCAAAATAGAAGGAGTTATTCTGAGTTATAAAATCCAGTTTGTCGTAGTACTTTTCTATTTTAAAAACCTTTGAGCCCCGATAAGCTCCCCGGAAGGCGTAGGCTTCTCTAACACCATCGGCAATCTGACTGAAATAAATGTATTCCTTATTCAATTGGTTTTCTCTGACCTCCATATATAATGAGCCCGATGTGGTATCTCTGTAGAAAGTGAAAAGTCCATCTATTTTCTCGCATTTCTTTACCAGATCATTAATGGATTTTTTCTCAGACTTGCGCGTAGTTTGCTCCGGGGCCTCGTTCCCGGATTTCTTTTTCTTTTGAGCTTCAACAGGGGCCGTTATTAAAAGCAGGTAAAACGCCATAAAGACCCACTTAATTTTTAAGGAGGAAGATAACATGATTAAACAAAGTTAAAATTGTAAGTAGATAAAGACTGAAAATAATAAATTTATATATAACTGTGTATTAAAAAACATGCCAGAATTCAAATTTTATTTTTTGTAAGACCTGATTTACAATAGGAGCAATATTTTGCTTAAGCCTTAGCGAAGCTGACTCAAAACAAGAGTTGAATTCATCTTCCACTTCGAAAACACAAATACCGGATAAAAAGTGTAAAAAACTTTAATTTTATTTTTTGCTATAGCATGACGGTAAGGGCAGTACTGTAAAATGCCCGTGTTAACTTTTTCAATCGTTACCGGTGGTGTTGCACTTTTGGTCTTTATTTATTTCAGGTGCGTCAGGAGTACTTGTATTGCATCCCGTAGATTTTAAAATCTAATAGATTATTCCGAATTTGTGATCTGATAGTAGACCGGGTTCCAATATTTCCAATAAAAAGAATAGCAAATGAACACGACACAAAAGGAAGTGCCCGCACAATTTCAGGTAGCGCCATTAAGCCAGAATACTTACTTGGTAAATGGGGAACTGAAACCATGGGAGGGTAAAATGACAGAGGTGTATTCTTCCATACATACTGTAAATACACAAGGGGAGTATACTCCTACCTTGCTTGGAACTGTCCCTCATATGACCGGGGAAGGAGCGCTGGATGCACTTGATGCCGCATGTACGGCCTATAATAAAGGACAAGGTGTATGGCCAACAATGAAAGTGGCTGATCGTGTAGCTTGTATGGAGAAATTTGTCGCACAAATGAAAACTCAACGCGATGAGGTGGTGAAGCTTCTGATGTGGGAAATAGGCAAAAGCCTGCCGGATTCGCAAAAGGAATTTGACAGAACGGTGGATTATATCTACGATACTATTGAGGATTATAAGCAACTCGACAGGAACAGTGCGAAGTTTCAGAAACATGAAGGTGTTCATGCCCATATTCGCAGAGGCCCTTTGGGTGTGGTGCTTTGCCTTGGCCCTTATAATTATCCGCTGAACGAAACGTTTGCCTTGTTGATACCCGCACTGATTATGGGAAACACGGCTATTTTTAAGCCGGCCAAACATGGTGTTTTATTAATCACCCCGTTGCTGGAGGCTTTTAGAAGCAGTTTTCCTGCCGGTGTTGTGAATATTATTTACGGAAGGGGCAGAGAGGTAGCAGCGCCAATTATGAAAACAGGCAAAGTTGATGTGCTGGCCCTCATCGGTAATAGTAAGTCAGCGATAGCGCTGCAAGATCAACATCCGAATAAGAACAGGCTACGTCTTGTGCTAGGATTGGAAGCTAAAAATCCGGCTATTGTACTGCCGGATGCCGACCTTGATTTGGCAATTGATGAGTGTATAACAGGCACCCTGTCATTCAATGGCCAGCGATGCACGGCTTTGAAGATACTATATGTACATGATGATATCATCAGTGAGTTCAACAGGCGATTTGCTGAACGTGTCGATACACTTAAGTTTGGCAATCCATGGGATGAAGGAGTGAAGCTGACACCACTTCCTGAGCCTGATAAACCTGACTACATACAAGGGCTGATTGATGATGCAGTAGATAAAGGGGCGAAGGTAATCAATGAGAAAGGCGGACAAATTACTGAAAACTATATATTCCCTGCAGTGCTGTATCCCGTTACCAAAGAGATGAGGGTGTATGAGGAAGAGCAATTCGGCCCTGTGATACCTATACTGTCGTTTAAAGATATTGAGGAGCCCCTAAATGATATGGCAGAGTCGAACTATGGGCAGCAGGTGAGCCTTTTTGGCCAGGATGTACAAACTATAGCGCCACTGATCGATACACTGGTCAACCTGGTGTGCAGGGTCAATCTCAACAGCTCCTGCCAGCGTGGTCCGGATGTTTATCCTTTTACCGGCAGAAAGGATTCTGCGGTAAGCACATTAAGTGTGCATGATGCGTTACGGTCGTTTTCGATCCGGACATTTGTGGCTTCAAAGGATAATCCTTACAACAATAAGATATTGCAGGACCTGCTTGATAGCAAGGCCTCGAACTTTGTGAACACGGACTATATTTTGTAGAGATATTCAGGCTGTCTCAAAAGACCAAGCTCAAAACTGAAAGTCATTCTGACGGAGTCCCGATAATTATAATAATTATCGGGATCCTTGACTTTGGC
>NZ_AMZN01000054.1 GCF_000331535.1 Fulvivirga imtechensis AK7
AACGAGTGCATGACAGATAAAATAGCGCTTCATCCTCATAAGTCACTTGTTTACTGCTCCTGCGCAATGTCGCTTAGCGCTTAGCCCTCAGCGCTCCGCTCTCCGCTCTCCGTCAGTCCCCTCAGCTTTAACCACCTCCGTCCTTCGGACACCTCCGCCAGCGGAGGACAGTGTGAAACGAGTGCGCGACAGATAAAATAGCGCATCCTCATAAGTCACTTGCTTACTGCTCCTGCGCAATGTCGCTTAGCGCCCCGCCCTCAGCGCTCAGCCCTCCGCTCTCCGCCCTCCGCTCACCTCCTGTTGTCGTCACCTTCTAAGATACTCAGGTAGCTCATGTACCTGCTTTCCGCAATCTCGCCTTCATCTACGGCATCTTTTACGGCACATTTGGGTTCATGAGTGTGTGTACAGTTGTGAAATTTACATTCAGGTTGTAGCGCACGCATTTCAGGAAAATAATCGGAAAGCTCCTCTTTATCGATGTCGATGATACCCAATTCCTTGATCCCCGGAGTATCTATAATGAAGGTGTCTTGGCCGATCCTGAACATTTCCGCAAAGGTGGTGGTGTGGATGCCCTTTTCGGCATAGTCTGACACCTCTCCGGTCTTTTGATTGATCTCCGGGGCTATTTTGTTGATCAGAGTGGATTTGCCTACCCCCGAATGTCCTGAAATGAGGCTTTTTTTACCTTTTAGAAGATCTTTTACATCTTCAATACCCGTTTCTGTCAGTGCTGACACTTCGAGGCATTGGATGCCAATATTTTCATAAAGGCTTCTAATTTCAGCGAGGTAGTGCCTGGCATCTCCGTCCAGCAGGTCGATTTTATTGAAAATCAGTACTTGTGGTATCCTGAACGACTCAGCGGTGACCAGGAAGCGGTCGATGAAGCCCAGGGAAGTTCGCGGATAGGCCAGCGTAACGATGAGTATGGCCTGGTCAATATTGGAGGCAATGATGTGTCCCTGGCTTTTCAGCTTTACCGATTTTCTGATAATATAGTTTTCCCTCGGCAGAATTTCGTCAATAACCCCCTGGCCTTCTACCTCTTCATCCAAAGAAAAAACAACATAATCGCCCACCGCAATAGGATTGGTCGTTTTGAACCCTTTAAGCCTGAGTTTGCCACGGGTACGGCAGGTATAACTTCTGTCATTATCACCGAGTACTTCATACCATGAACCTGTCGATTTCAGTACTAACCCCTTCATTCTATCAGATTTTTACAGTAGCTGATGATCTTTTCCGTGGCACCTGTACTGTCTTTTACATAGTCCCTGTTGATGCCACTCGCAATATTATAGGTTGTTTCATCGCAAAACGCGCGAAACTGGCTTCTTAGTTCGTCATAACCAGCCACCGCTACCGCCCCACCCAGGTTGATGAGGTCTCGGGCCTCCCGGAATTTGTTATAATTTTTATTGCCAAAGAAAATGGGCAGTCCAAATGTAGCCGGCTCAAGGATATTGTGCAGGCCCTGGCCATAAGCGCCACCTACAAAGGCATAATCACCATAAGCATACAGGCTTGATAGCATACCAATGTTATCAATGATCATCACATCATATTTCGCGAGATGCTGATCCTTGATCTCAGAATATCTGATGCATTTTTTTAGCAGGTCATTTTCAATCCTTTCCATGAACCTTTCCTCGATCTCATGCGGGGCAATGATAAATTTAATATCCGTATCATTGATAAATGAGTTGAGTACATCAAAATCTTCAGGCCAGCAACTGCCAATGACCATCAGCTTCTTATTGTCCTTAAATGTAGCCACTTCAGGTAGGCTCACCCTTTTTTCGCTGATATTCATTACCCTATCGAACCTGGTGTCACCGGCAACAGTGGCATTTGTGATCCCAATGCTTTTAAGCAAGTCCCGCGATTTCCTATCCTGAACAAAAAAGTAGGTAAAATTATTTAAGATCTTTCGGTAAAACCGGGCATATGACTTAAAGAAAAGCTGATTTTCCCTGAAAATGGACGAGGTTGACAATACCGGTATGTTTCCGGATCTCAAACCTTTGGAATAATAATACCAGAATTCGTATTTAATAAAGAATGCTATTTTGGGATTGACGTATTTTAAAAATAATCTGGCATTCTTTTTCGAGTCGAACGGCAGATAGTAGATGTGATCAGCGCCCTTATAATTTTTCCGCACTTCATATCCTGAGGGAGAGAAAAACGTAAGCACAATCTTATAGTGAGAGTATTCTTTTTTAAAGGCTTCCATCAGGGGGCGTCCCTGTTCAAACTCACCTAAAGATGCACAATGAAACCATGCTACCGGGCTGTGCGACTGTTGAAGATCCTTTTTTATTTTTTGAAGCAGGTGTTTGCGCCCTTGTATAAATAGCTTAGCCTTTTTATTAAAAATGGAAGCAAGTTGAATAGCTATTTTATAAAAGAAGACAGAACAATTGTAAAAGAATTTACCCATAGAGGTACAAAAATAAAAACCCTCTGGAATACAGAGGGTTTTTTTCTGTTTATTTTATGTCAAATCATTAGTGCTTCGACAGGTAATCCGCTACACCATCTCTTGTAGCTGACATGGCTTCTTTACCTTCCTCCCAGTTAGCAGGGCATACCTCACCGTGCTTTTCTACATGATGCCATGCGTCTACAATTCTTAGCATTTCATCAATATTTCGGCCCAAAGGCAGATCGTTGATAGTTTCGTGTCTTACTACACCTTCTTTGTCGATGAAGAAAGTCCCCCTATAGGCCACCGGGGCGCCTTCAAAAATCAGTTCTCCTTCTTCAGAGTAGTTCCAGTCTCCGGCCAGTACACCATAGTTGCTGGCTACGGTTTTAGAGCTGTCGGCTACCAATGGATAAGTTACCCCTTCGATACCACCATTGTCTTTGGCAGTCATCAACCAGGCCAGGTGAGTCTCCTCAGTATCACAAGAGCATCCGACTACCTGTACACCACGTTTCTCAAATTCCTGGAGTTTTTCCTGGAAAGCGTGTATCTCGGTGGGGCATACAAATGTGAAGTCCTTTGGATAGAAGAAGAACATCACTTCTTTATTTCCTATATAATCAGCCAAAGTAAACGATTCTACAATCTCTTCACCGTTAAGTACGGCAGGCGCTTTGAATAAAGGTGCTTTTTTTCCTACTAATGACATAATTTTTCAATCAGTTTTTATTTATTTAACATTTATTTAATTAGTATATCCTTTTCTGGATCAATTTTATCACCATTGATCTGAAGCGTGATATTTTTGATCTTCAGGTTGTTCACCTTTTTCTTTTTAAAGAAGTTCAGGATCATATCATTGAGTTCTTCATCGTAGTAATCAATGATCTCACTGGTATTTCCGCAATATATATGACCATGATTGTGAAGTTTAGGATCATACCTCATCTGTCCCTCATTTGTAGAGACTTTGGATAACAACCCATTATTCACAAATGTTTCTACTGTTTTATACACTGTACCCAACGATAAACTAGGGTTAGCATCTCTAATAAGATCGAAGATCTGCTCTACAGTCGGATGATTATCCAGCCTCAGTATCGAATCCATGATCACAATCCTCTGGTGTGTAACTTTAAGGCCAGCTTCAGATAATTTTTCTTTGATATGTGAATAGTTGTTGCTCAAAACTAATATCAAATAATAATAATTCTCATTTAAGAATAACTGCTGCAAACCTAAATAACAATTCATGGAATGGCAAGTATTGAAGGATGAATTTTATAGGTTACCTTAATGTATTTTTTAATATCAAGAGGAGTAATGATCTTTATAATGCACCCATTTTTTTTATATTAGTATTAACATAACTATTCATATTTAATTATGAGAAACTTTACCAGAATAATGATGGCTATAGTGGCCATTACATTTTTTAAGTTTACCTCCATCTATGCGCAAGATGATATAGATCAGCTACTTGAGTCTAGCCTGAGCGATGCCAATAAGCTGATCGAAGGCTATATTGATCCGTTTATGAAGGGATTTGGTACGGGCTTGGGCAGTGGATGGTACAACACAGCCAAAGCACATAAAACTGCCGGCTTTGATCTTACTGCTACTGTAAATCTGGCTTATGTCCCCGACAAGGACATGTTTTATAATATCAACAGTAGCCTGGAAAACACACAATTAATATCGCCCAGCGAAGCTCCGACCATTTTCGGGCCTGATGAGGAGCCTACTTATCAATTCACGTATACCGACAGTAATACCGGTGAAACGATAACGGATACCTTTACCGGGCCTCCGGGACTCAACCTAAAGGATGATATCGGATTTAATGCTGTCCCTGTTCCTATGATCCAGTTGGGAATAGGTATTGTAAAAAACACTGACCTGAAGATCCGCTGGACGCCAAAGATTGACATGGGCGATGGTACGCTAAAGGTTATAGGATTTGGTGTGATGCATGATGTAAAACAGCACATACCAGGCATTAAAAATCTTCCTTTTGACCTCTCCGCGTTCATTGGCTTTACCGACATTACCACAGATGTCGATCTTGATGACGACACGACAGTTGATAACAAAGGAGAGTTTGACATCAATACCTGGACATTTCAAGGCATTATATCTAAGAAATTTTCTGTACTCACGTTGTATGGCGGCTTAGGCTTTAATAGAGTAAGGTCAGAGTTGAAAATGCTTGGAGAGTACGAAGTGGGTTCTGGTACAGAAACGGAAATCATTGAAAATCCGGTGGACCTGTCTTTTAAGTCAGGCGGCCCCAGACTTACAGCCGGAATGCGTATAAAATTGGCTATCCTGACGCTTCATGCTGATTATACCCTGCAACAATACAAAACATTAACAGTAGGAGTGGGCTTTAGTGTTAGATAGTTATCTACGATAGTTTTCATCAAAAGAGGCCGGCTCAAAAATCAGTCATTTCAAACTTGATTTGAAATCCCCCTAAAATACGTAGAAACTAATAAGGGGATCCTGAAACAAGTTCAGGATGACGTCATAAGGAGACTTTTGAGCCGGCCTCTTTCAACTAAGAGGGAGTGAAAACACACTCAACCCACCAGCATCCCTGCTACCGTCCTTTGTATTGCGGCCTGCGTTTTTCAATAAAGGCATTCATTCCCTCGCTTTGATCTTCTGAAGCAAAAGTGAGGTAGAAATTCTTCCTTTCAAAGGTAAGGCCTTCGTCAAGGTGCGTTTCAAATGAGCGATTCACTGATTCTTTGGCCAGCATAGCTGCAATAGGCGACATTTCTGCAATTTCTTCTGCCAGTTTGGTGGCTTCATAGAGGTACATCTCTACCGGCACCACTTTATTGGCCAGTCCATATTGCACTGCCTCTTCACCCGATATGAACCGCCCCGTAAGCACCAATTCCATTGCCCGGGCTTTACCAACTGCTTTCGTCAGCCGCTGGGTACCACCTGCTCCGGGCATTACCCCAATTTTTATTTCCGGTTGTCCGAACCTGGCTGTTTCCGATGCTATGATCATATCGCAGGTCATCGCCAACTCGCAGCCACCGCCAAGGGCAAAACCAGACACAGCAGCTATCAATGGCTTTTTAGTTTTACGGATCTGATCCCAGGTGCTGAACTGATCGATCTTCAGCATGTCTACAGCAGACTTATCTGACATTTGTTTGATATCTGCTCCAGCGGCAAAAGCTTTTTCATTTCCTGTGATAATGATCACCCTTACTTCGTCATTATTATCCAAATCTTTCAGCGCATCCCTCAGTTCACCCATGAGTTGCAGGTTTAATGCATTTAACTCTTTAGGGCGGTTCAATTCTATTAGTGCGATATGCTTTTTATATTCGTAATTAACTTTTATAAATTCCATAGGTGTTTAGAAAGGTTTTTTATGAGGTCGCAATAAAAAGAAAAGCCGCCTTTTTTCAAAAGGCGGCTCCAACTAACCATACTAAACAGGTGAGTAAAAGTGCTATGTTACTGTTTTATACCCTGAGATTAGCATAAGTAACCATTCTTTTATTCTTTTGTTAAAAGAATTTAAATAGTGTAGTCTATGGTCAAAGTGCTTTTTGTTTGCCTCGGAAATATTTGCCGTTCTCCCCTGGCCCAGGGGCTTATGGAGAAGAAAATTTCTGAATTAGGTCTCCGTAATTCAATAGAAGTAGATTCTTGCGGTACCAGCTCCTACCATATAGGTCAACAACCCGATGAGCGTACACTTAAAAATGCCCTGAAGAATGGACTTAAATTGAATCATCAGGCACGACAGTTCATCCGAAAGGATTTCAGAGAGTTCGATTACATTCTTACAATGGATCAGGCTAATCTCGATTGCGCCAGACGTTTGGATCAGACCCATGAGTTTTCAGACAAATTGCAGCTTATGAGAGATTTTGACCCGATAGATCCTGGTGCCGATGTGCCTGACCCTTATTTCGGAGGAGAAGAAGGCTTTCAGCATGTGTATAATATACTTGAACGATCAGTAGATAATTTTATTCAGAAAATTATCGCCACACATAATTTGAGGCCGGCTGCTTCTTAAGGCGCTACTAACGCCCGATAATTATTCCGGCTAATCTGTTCCAACAGTATTTTCTGATCCGTTCGGTATTTATCGAGTATAGTCTGAGCGTAATTTTTAACTGTAATAAGTTTCAGGCCGGTATTATACCTGATATCAAAATGATCACGTAAGGCTTCTACCAGCCTTTCCAGTTTTGTAACTTCATAATCCACTACGATGGAAAACGAAATGGCCGAATTCTGCATGATATTGATCTTCAGATCTACCTTAGAAAGCTTTTTGAAGATCAGGCTCAGGTTATCTTCATTGACGAAGGTGTAGTCAATCACCTTAAAAGATACAAGACACTGGTTATCCTTAATGATAATAGTCGGAGGTAAGTCCTTCAGTTCACAGTTGTGTATGATCGTGCCTGGCTCATCCGGGTGATCGAAGCTCTTGACATAGAGCGGGATGCTTTTATTAGCCAGAGGTTTGATAGTTTTAGGGTGGATCACACTTGCACCATAGTATGTCATTTCTGCAGCTTCCTTGTAGGGCAATTCATTAAACAATATGGCTTCAGGGATAAGCTTGGGGTCTGCATTTAGTATTCCCGGTACGTCTTTCCAGACTGTTACCGAGGTGGCGTTTAAACAATAGGCGAAGATAGCAGCAGAAAAATCAGAACCTTCTCTTCCTAATGTGGTAGTAAAATGTGTATCGGATTTTCCGATAAAACCCTGGGTAATGAGTACGTACCCTTCAGCCATTCTGGCTATGTCATGGAGGATCAACTCTTCTGTTAATCGCCAGTCAATTCGCCCGCCGCGATAGTTGCTGTCGGTACGGATATACTCACGAGCGTCAATCCAGCGCGTGGGTGTTGTGCATTGTTCTAAATAAGCGGCAATAATGTTAGAAGATAAAAGCTCCCCCTTTGACACCACCTGGTCATAAAGCTGGCTGTAGTGATAACTTTGATGAAGCTCATTTGTTAACTCATCGAAAATAGCATCTACTATAGCAAAAATAATATGATCACTTTCAAATAGTTCGTTGCAGATAGCGATGTGGTATTTAAGAAGACTCTGAATTTCCTCTTCAGCGGTACCTTTATTTTTTTTTGCTGCTAAGATGGCTTCCAGAGCATTGGTTGTCTTGCCCATGGCTGATACCACCACCAAAAGTTTTTCGTTAGCGTGTGAACGTATAATTTCACACATATTTTTGATGGCGGCAGCGCTTTTAATAGATGCTCCGCCAAACTTGAATACTTTCATCTTATGCAAACGATTGAATGATAATATTTAAATAGTAAATTTGCCGCAAAATAGCAGTTAAATTTTGACAAACTAAAGCCTTACTCGATTTATGGAGGATTCACGGATTGCATTACCCATTGGAACCACACTAGATAGATTTATAAAAAAAAAGCAGGATGAATTTCAGTATGCTACAGGAGAGCTTTCTCAATTGTTAAGAGATATAGCTCTTGCCGGAAAGGTGGTGAACCGTGAAATCAACAAAGCCGGCTTGATCAACATCATGGGGCCGATCGGGAATCAGAACGTACAGGGTGAAGATCAGCAGAAGCTTGATGTATTGGCCAATATCAGGTTTATCAGAGCGCTGACCAAAGGAGGGGAGGCTTGTGCTGTCATTTCTGAGGAAGATGAGGAGATTACCGACCTGTGCAACGATGGTAAGTATGTGATCGCCATTGACCCATTGGATGGCTCTTCTAATATTGATGTCAATGTGTCTATAGGAACTATTTTTTCAGTTTTCAGACGAGTGACTGCGGTCGGAACCCCCATTACCGAAGAGGATGTGCTGCAAAAAGGAGTGGAGCAGGTGGCTGCCGGTTATCTTTTGTATGGATCATCAACGATGCTGGTGTATACTACCGGGCATGGCGTCAATGGTTTTACATATGAGCCTTCTTTGGGTGAGTACTTTTTATCTCATCCCGATATGAAAATACCGGAAGATGGTAAGATCTACTCTATAAATGAAGGATCTTTTGCCAGTTTTCCAGAACCGGTAAAAAAGTACGTTAATTATTGCAAAGACAATCAATATTCCGGGCGATACATAGGTTCTTTGGTGGCTGATTTTCATAGGAATCTGTTGAAAGGTGGCATTTACATTTACCCGCCTACTGCCAGTGCGCCCAATGGAAAGCTACGATTGCTTTACGAATGCAATGCACTTGCTTTTATCATCGAGCAGGCAGGGGGAAGCGCATCTACAGGGCATGGCAGGGTACTGGAAGTGAAGCCTGCAGAGCTGCATCAACGTGTGCCCTTCTTTGTGGGGTCTAAAAATATGGTCGAGAAAGCAGAGGCTTTTTATAGAAAATGACCCCTGTACTTATTTCTGGTGATCACCTTTTGCATTTCCCGTTGCACAATCAGTTCGGCCAATTGAGGGGCCATATTTTCAGGATGTGCTATGGTTAGTACTTCCTTTACCTTCTTTTCGCTAATATCGATTCGATAAAGAGCATTTAGCAGCCTGTTAAGATCCTTATTAAGGAGGTAGTTGATCACCGGAACCAGCGCATTTTTCAGGTCGTCAGTGGAAGCGACTGATTCCGGTAAAGACTCGTGATCGAGTGACAGATCTTTTTGAATTAAATGAACAGCTTGCTTAACATCGCTGGCAGACATTATTCGGATTTTTCTGTTTTCTTACTTTTTTGCTCCTTAGGTTCCTTTTTCTCCTTTTTCTTGTCTTCCTTCTTCTCTTTTAGCAGTTCAGGAGCATTTTCCCGCAGGGCATTATACCAGTTCACTACCTTTTTGATATCTGAGACATACACTCTTTGCTCATCATAGTCAGGAAGTATGTGTTTTAAGAAAGCCTTCAGTTCATCAGGCTCCGAAGTAGCAGTTACGCCAAGATCGTCATCAAATTCTTTATTTATCTTGCGAAATACATCTTCCAGAGGTGTAGAGCCCTCCTGGTTTGTTGTGTAAATAGATATGTCACTAAGAACGGAGATGCGTTGCGTAGCGCTGGCTACCAGCTTTTGTTTTTTGTCATCTAGTGATTCCAGGATCACCCCTGTTCTGGTAGGCTTTACAATTTTAAATAAGCCGCCTTTGCCTGCTACGGATGCTATATCACTGTAGTCCATATACTTGTTTAGATTTTTGTATGATTTTCAATTTTCAAAGCTAGTTAATATTTTACTATTTGTCATATTCTCGCAAGCCGTTCATGGTTGCAGTCCTGATTTCCCTGCCTTTCCCGCCTGGGCTATTGTTTCATCAATAAAGTGCAGCACATCTTCCTTCCCCTCTCCTGATTGTGAAGAGGTAACTAAAACCGGAGGTAACTCAGCCCAATAGTTTAACAAATGTTTCTTGTATTTGGCTATAGAAGACTGGGTCTTATTTTTTGATTGTTTATCCACTTTTGTAAAGATAAGAGCAAAAGGAAGCGCCTGCTGACCCAGCCAGTTGATAAATTCTACATCAATAGGCTGAGGAGCCAGACGAGAATCTATTAGAATAAACGTACATAATAAATTCTCCCTCAGAGTCAGATAATCATGGATCATAGTTCCCCATTTCTCTTTTTCAGTTTTAGCTACTTTTGCCCAGCCATACCCAGGCAGGTCTACTAAAAACCAGTTGTCATTGATCAGAAAATGGTTGATAAGTTGAGTTTTGCCTGGCTTTCCGGATACCTTGGCCAGCTTTTTGTGATTAGTGAGCATGTTGATAAGTGATGATTTACCAACATTGGAGCGACCGATGAAGGCAAATTCGGGACGTTTATCTTCCGGACACTGGTTGTGATGGCTGCTGCTGGTAACGAAATTTGCTTGCGTAATTCTCATTAATCTCCTGCTATGGTTGCGAAAAATTGAAACATTTGACTATATTTAGTAGCTAAACAGTTAGTCTGTTATTTTTTAAGCTTAAAGTAATACTTTAATTCGTTTTTAAATATTATTATTGCTAAGTATATACGGATAACTTTGAAACGCTCATGCTACGTGCTATTTTTTTAACTTAAATCTTAATAAATTGAGCAGCAAATATCATCACAAAATGTATAAAGGACTTAGGTTTTTATTTTTTTCTGCATTTGTACTGGGGATTGTAACCAATGGATTTTCTCAAGATGAGGGCACTGAAGAAGATGGAAAGACTCAGGCTGTAGAGTATCTACAGTTGGCTGAGCTAATGATGGAGTCAGCCCAGCCTATGGTTGACGTGAGAGATCTGTATGTGCTGGCGGCAGAAGCTGATCCTACAAATATAAAAGCGAACTTTTTGGCAGGTGATTTTCATCTTAAAACAATAGGGAAAGACAGAGCTGTAAAATACTTTTTAAAAGTGCTTGAATTAGATCCGGAATATAGATTTGACATTACTTACTGGATTGGTCGTGGCTATCAATATGGAATGGATTTCGATAAAGCCCTTAGTTATTATAACCGGTATAAAGCTAAACTCATCGAGCGAGAGGGCTATCGTGGGCGAGACAGAACAGATCTTTCAGAGGTAGAGCGCAGGATATACGAATGCGAAAATGCGCGGGAATTTGTAGCTAATCCATCACACTACTCAATTGTTAATGTAGGCAATGCTATTAATACGGAATATGAAGAATATGCTCCTGTACTCAATGAAGATGAAACAATTATGATTTTTACTACGAGGCGTAGGGAGGGTAACCTTAACCAAAACGTGTTCAAGGATAATAAACCTTACGAAGATATTTTTATTTCAAAAAAGGAAAATGGAGTATGGTCGCCAGCCCAAAACATCGGTGAAGTGGTAAACACCCCTTTCCACGATTCAAATCTTGCGCTTTCTGCGGATGGATCATTGTTATTTTTGTATAAAGATGATAATAACGGAGATATCTATGTTTCGGAGAGAAAGAGTGATGGTACCTGGACTTTCCCTCACCCCATGAGTGAAAATATTAACTCTGCAGGATTCAAAGAAAGCTCTATTTCCATATCTCCTGACCAGCAGGTGTTATTTTTTGCCAGTGACAGGCCGGGGGGATATGGCGGTATTGATATCTATTACAGTATAAAAGATAAGGCAGGAGAGTGGACCCGCTCGAAAAACCTGGGTCCCGCCATTAATACGCCTTTTGATGACGATGGACCATTTATTGACTATGATGGCAAAACGCTTTATTTCAGTAGCCAGGGGCGAAAAGGAATGGGAGGTCATGATATATTTAAGTCAGAATATGACAGCGCATCCGGCAAATGGAGCGAACCCGAAAACCTTGGTTTTCCTATCAACACCCCTGATGATGATATTTACTTTGTAAGTACCAAAGATGGAAAGCGAGGTTACTACGCTTCAGTGCGGGAAGATGGTTTTGGATATACTGACATATATATGGTGACTATACTTCAGGAAGATGAGCTTGGAAACACTGTGGCTTCGAAAAAAGTAGAAAAAGAGGAAACCAAAGAACCCGATGATAACGGGAAAGATAAGATATCGAAGGTTGAAACAGAAAAGCAAACCGAAAAAATACCGGAAACGAAGGTTGAACTACAACCGGTTACCATTGTAGTGACTGTTCTGGATGAAAATAAACAACCTGTTGATGCAAGAATAAGCATGAAGGGTAGGGAAAATAATCTTGTGGCAGGAAAAGCCAATAAAGGGACAGGTGTTTATGAATTTAAGGTTACCTCTCCTGAAAGCAAAGCATACAGATTGTCTGTGGAGAAAGATGGTTATGTATTCCAAAACCTTGATGTGACAGTAAAAGCTGCTACCGGTGAGCCCCAGGAGATGACCAGAACAGTTAATCTGCAAAAATTAAGAATAGGTACACGTTCCGTACTTAGAAATATCTACTTCAACTTTGACAAGGCTACTTTCAAAGATGCATCCTACAATGAGCTAAACAAGCTGGAAAGTATGATGGCCCAAAACCCTGGTATGGAAATAGAAATTTCCGGTCATACGGACAATATTGGAGGTAAGTACTATAATAAAACACTATCGCAAAGGCGTGCTAACGCCGTGAAAGATTACCTCGTGCAAAAAGGCATCGACTCCAGAAGGATCAAGGCAGTGGGCTATGGAGAGGAAAGACCTTTAGCCAGCAATGATGACGAAAAAGAGGGACGTGAGTTAAATAGAAGGGTAGAGTTCAAAGTGATCGGGGGAAAATAAGGCAGTTCACTGTTCTCCGTTCACAGTTGTCAGTTCAGAGTTCGCAGTTCTTAGTTCACAGTAAGGTTTCATGCCACCACTATCTGCTCAATGGCCAAGTGGTGGCATGAATAGCCAGCAACCAACCAGAGCCAAGTAACCAGTATAACTATTAGGAATTACTACAGGGAAATAAGATATTTGCATCCGGTTAAGCATCCTCGGTTCGTTGGGGGTTAATAATGTAAGTATAAATGACGGTAGTACCTTATAAAGAAAAGCAATCCGGCAAGAAGGAGCAGGTAGCTGAAATGTTTAACAGCATCAGCAGGAAATATGATTTCCTAAATCATTTTTTAAGCCTGGGCATAGACATCTTGTGGAGAAAAAAGGCCATTAGACTTCTTAAGTCAGATGAGCCAAAGGAAATACTTGATATTGCCACAGGTACGGGCGATTTTGCTATTGAATCACTGAGACTTAACCCGGATCAGGTGATAGGAGTAGACATTTCCGAAGGGATGTTAGAGGTGGGGAGAGAAAAGCTGAAGCGGAAGGGATTGGATGATAAGATCGAACTTAGGATGGGAGATTCAGAGAAGCTGCTATTTGATGACAATAAGTTCGATGCAGTGATCGTTTCCTTTGGAGTAAGAAACTTTGAAAACCTTGAAAGGGGAATTGCCGATATGTACCGGGTATTGAAGCCCGGAGGGAAGACAGTAATATTGGAGTTCTCGAAGCCCTCGAAATTCCCGTTCAAGAACATTTATAATTTTTACTTTAAAGCTATTTTACCTAAAATTGGTAGATTGGTTTCCAAGGATAAAGCCGCTTATACATATTTACCTGAATCTGTACAGGCTTTTCCTGACGGAAAAAATTTTCTAAAAGTATTAGAAAAAGTAGGTTTTAAAAATACCCGATGCAAGCCTTTAACATTTGGCATAAGCTCTATATATATAGGAGAAAAGTAGTACTAGTAGCTGCTATTGCCTTTTTCTTTTCTTCAGATGCATTTTCCCAGCGTCAGGTGGGCATGAATAATCCCAACTATGATGATCGCTTTTTGAGCTATGGCTTTTTGATAGGGATACATACCTCCTCCTTTCAGCTAAAATATTCTGATCAATTTGTAGACAGATCGCTTGACTCGGTCTATTCCATCACCCCTAAGTGGTCTGCGGGGTTCTCTCTTGGATTTATTGTGAATATGCGGGTAAGTGACTTGCTTGACCTAAGGGCTACGCCTAAAGTGGCTTTCTATGAACACGCTCTGGAGTATCAAAGGCTTGATGAGCCGATTATCGAAGAGCTGGTAGAGACCACCATTGTAGAATTACCCATTTTATTGAAATTTAAATCTGAGCGAAGGGGAAACACCAGAATGTATTTTGTAGGTGGTGTAAAGCCAGGATTTGAAGCTTCTGGCAAAAATGATGTGGAATCCATTGGAGATAATAATCTTGTGGTTAAAGAATTTAATACTTCTTTAGATGTTGGGTTTGGCCTGGACATCTATTATCCTCTATTCAAATTCTCCCCTGAAGTACGTTTTTCCAAGGGGATTGTCAACATTTTAGGCTCAGAAAATAATGAATTCAGCGCTGGTATTGACAGACTGAATACGAATACCGTCACCCTTTATTTACTTTTTCAATAGCATGTCTAAAAGAATCGCACTTGTTACCGGAGCTACATCAGGCATTGGTTTAGCTACAGCTAAAGTATTGGCTGACAATAATTTTGATCTTATTGCATGTGGAAGACGTAAGGAGCGCCTGGAGCAACTAAAGCAGGAGTTGACTAAAGTTTGTCATGTGCATACATTGTGTTTTGATGTCAGGGACAAATCGGAAGTGACAAATGCTATTTCGTCATTACCAACTGAGTGGCGGCAGGTTGACGTGCTAATAAACAATGCAGGCAATGCTCATGGGTTATCTCCAATTGATAAGGGTGATGTTGACGATTGGGATGCGATGATCGATATCAATGTAAAGGGCCTGCTTTATGTTTCAAAAGCCGTGATGCCTGGTATGGTAGAGCGGAAGTCAGGGCACATCGTTAATATTGGTTCCATTGCGGGAAAGGAAGTATATTCCAATGGCAATGTTTATTGCGCATCAAAACATGCTGTAGATGCTATTAATAACGGTATGCGCATGGATTTAAATCCATATGGCATTAAAGTTACCGCCATCAATCCCGGACTTGTTGAAACGGAGTTTTCATTAGTGAGGTTTAAAGGGGACGAAAACAAGGCTAACCAGGTATACAGTGGAATAAAACCGCTCACTCCCGGGGATATAGCCGAAACAATACTATTTGTGGTGACAAGGCCTGCCCATGTCAATGTCAGCGATTTGATCATTTTTCCTACCGCCCAAGCCAGTTCAACGATTGTTAATCGTTCATAAAGATCTTTTTCAGCGGGCCTTCATCAATGTCGTGCTTACCCTCAAATATAAGGTTAACTGGCTTCACCCTTAGTTTGCCGGAGAGTTGTTTCATTTCAATAAGCGTTTCTTTCGTCAGGAACGGATCATCTGTGCCATATACATAGTAAATGGATTTGCCACGAAGCTTGTCTGTAGCGTTTTCAATGTCCATATCAGGTGGAAATATGCCGGCCCACAGGATTAGTCGGTGAAAGGGTACATGTTCATCAGCGGCCCAGCGTGAAGCTGTAGCAGCGCCCTGAGAAAAACCGATTATGGAGATTTTGATATTGCCATTCCCGGCAGGCAGGAGCTGATCATAGATGGCATTTAGATAAGTGATATAGTTTTTAATATCCGTCAGGCGGTCCTCTTTCGTCATCCAGGTGGCGCCTACACGACCACTGAACCCTTCCGTATAAAATCTGTTAAGACCTTCCGGGGCTATGATGCAGGTTTCGGCAGTGCTTATTGAATTGAATTTTCGGATAAAATACTTTGCTTGTTGGCCATATCCATGAAGCACGAATATTATTTCCCTGGTGCTATCAGTGATCTCGCCAAGCTGAAAATAGCGTGCTTCGAATCCGAATGTGATACTATGCTGTCTCATTTTGGGAAATAAAAAAGCAGGTTTCCCTCGGGAACCTGCTTTCCTGAATAAATTAAGAGGTTTATCTTTTAAAACCCAGTGCGCTACCTCCGCAGAACTGCGCGCTGTTATCAAAGGTATACTGGATATAGTAAATTCCTGTTGTATTGCAAGGGTACGCGATAGCTGAGATGTACTGGCCATTCAGCTTGCTGCTTGCAACCTGATTTCTGTTACTATCAAAAAGTGATACCACTATTCCGTCTGTACTCTCTCCGGTAGCGCAAACGTTGATCATATATTGTGTGCCTTTAGTAAATACGTAAGAGTATTCAACTTTATTTTTTGCACCTCCCTGGCCATCTATTTTGTAGCTTTTCAGGAAATTAAACCCTGAGGCCAGCTTAGGTATACAAGCATCGGTGAATTGCTCCGGGTTGCATTGCCCGTTTGCAGTACCCGATAACAGGAAAAATAAACCCACAACAAAAATTGAATAAATTGCCTTTTTCATATTACGCATGTTTTCCTCTTAACTGATTACTTTTTTTCTTATGGAAGCAACGATGTCTTTTATGTTATCGATATTCTCCTTGGTGATCCTGATCTCGCTGGAGCTGTTATCTTTAATTACCATTACCCCATCAACAATTTCAAATGTCGACTCTTTATAAGTCGTGATTATTTCTATTGACTCGTATTCTTTTTGCAGTCTTTTCATGTCCTCCAAAAGTAGTGCCATATTTGGATCTACCTCTTGATAAAAAGATACAAGCAGTACTATATTCTCTAAAATGATCTTTTGCTCTCCAATTTTTTCTTGTAATTCTTTGTTTCCAGGATCTTTAGCAGATACCTGACAAGTGATGTGCATGGCTTCCATCCAGCCTCCTGTCAGGAGTAGGACACTCAGGTTGGCTCTGTTTTGCTCTTGCAGGTAGTAATTTATATTATTGAAATTCTGTGTAGTGATCAAAAGCAAAGAATCGAGATTTTTGCTGTTGGTGGCTAACCTTCCTATTGTTTCAATATCAAAAAATTGCCCTATATTGAGGCCATTGGCAAGCTCCTTGATCGCGGCCATATAATCCAGACCGTCCTGATTTTGCTCATATATATTGGTATACCCCAGATCAGTGCCGTATATACCAAGGTTTAAAGCTTTTCTGTAATTGCTGTTGTATTTGGAAAGGTTACTGGGAGAATTCAGTAATGTTCTGTCATACTTAGTCCCTGATTCTTTGAGAAGCACCGAGATTTCCAGCGGAGAAGGGATTTGCTGAATAATGCTGCTTATTACCTCCGCAGAAATGGCAGGTCCTTTAACTTCAGCTGAATCCAGGCTTTCTAAAAAGGCTTCTTCATCAGGTCTTTTCCCAGAGTCACAAGCAGTTATAATTAAAGCCAATAATAGCCCAAGTGATAAGATCCTCATAGGTAAAAAATTAAAAGTGGTAACAAAAATATAAATTCATTTATCTAATACAAACCATTATTTACTTTTCAGACATGCACAGGAAGGCTTTTAGGCCTTCTCTTTATGGCCCCATTTTATTTTTCCAAAGCCTTCCAGAGCCTTTTTAAGTAATAAAAAATAAAGTGTAAAATAAAGAATTAACGTCATTATCCAAATAACTATTACGTTAAAATAATACGTATCTATGTAAGTTCCTAAAAAGTACTTCTTTGGAGCAAAAAAATGAGTCCTGTAGTCAAACAGATGACCCGGTGACGTGGGGTCATTGAATACAGGGTTGATCTGTTGGATGAGTTCTCCATTATATTCTATGATCCTGTCTTTTTCACTGATATTCGTAACCAGATCTGCCAGACTTTCATTAAAATACCTGTTTTTATAGTCATTGAGATCATAGTCATAATCTTTATTATTTTCAAACCAGATAACCATCTTGTTAAGCTTAGCATCGGTCTCGTTGTAAACATCCTGGTAATGTGTTTTAAAAGCTTGTAGATAGTTAGCTAGTTGTTGGTCCAATTCCGGATTATAGTTTTCCAGGGTCAAATGTTTTTCTACATCCAGCTTTTCAATGCCGTTACGGAAGGGCTCCTCTTTTAATCTTCCTTTTATTATCGCCAGATCCTTTTCTACAAGTGCTCTTACAGAATCATTCTTGTCCTGATAGTGATCTGATATATAAGATCTTCTGCTTTTTAGCTCCTCTACCAAATATGAAGACTTAAAATCTGCCTGGAATTTAATTTTTTCCAATTGATAGTATGGAGTTTGGTAAGGATTATTCTTAAACTGATCTACTGCCATCGCTTCATATGCCCAACGCGAAGCCATCAGGTCTGCCACAACGGGCACTTTTCCTTTTGTACTTATCAGGTTATTCAGCTTATCAAAGCTAAACAAAAGTCCACTCAGGATCATCTGAGGGATCAGCAAAAGTGGAATAAGTACATATACGGTTACTGCCGAATTAAATGCACTCGATATGTTTAAGCCCAGTACATTGGCCATACATGAGGTACTGAAGAGGACAAACCAAAACGAGAAGGTCATATCCTTGATTTCTAATATGAGGTTGCCTACCAGTACAAAAGAAAAGGTTTGTATTGCTGAAAGCAGGAACAGTATGAATAATTTGGACATAAGATAGCTATTCCAACTCAGGTTAAGGAATGATTCCCTCTTGAGTATTTTTCTGTCGCGTATAATTTCTTCGGCACTTACGGTAAGTCCCATGAATAGGGCTACGATAATGCTCATAAGCATAAAAGCTGGTATATTTTCATTAAACCTGAAAATGTACTCATCCCCAAAGGGTGAGCTTTTATAGCGTATAATAAATGCCAGGATCAGCGCTAATAATGGAGCCTCCAGCAGGTTAATGAGGAGATATTGTTTATTGCTCAGTTTGCTGAGCATATCTCTGGTAGTGAAAATTATGGTCTGTCTGAGCTTATTGGGTATATCAAGTGAGTGAGGAGGCTCCTCATTGATATCCTCTACCTTGTCAATGCTGAAGTTAGTTTTAAAGCTCTCATGCCACTGCTGAGGATTGACTTTCCTTTTGTTTGTCAACTGGCCATACTCATCAACTACTTTAGCCTCTATGATGTTAAATATTTGCTCAGGATTTACATTGCCGCAGGTTTCACACTGCCCTCTCTGGCTGTCTACCTGGTTGGTAGCTCTTTTAAAGTAAGTTACGGCTTCCACGGGGTTGCCGTAGAATACCGGATAGCCGCCCGTATCCATGATATACATCTTATCAAACATTTTATAGATGTCTGACGAAGGCTGGTGGATAACCACGAAAATCAGCTTTCCTTTTAGTGATAGCTCTTTGAGCAGGTCTATTACATTTTCAGAATCACGTGAAGACAACCCGGAAGTAGGCTCATCAACAAAAAGTATTGCAGGCTCACGAATGAGTTCCAAAGCTATATTGAGTCTTTTTCTTTGCCCGCCACTGATGGTCTTGTCGAGCACACTACCTACTTTCAGGTTTTTTCTTTGATCAAGTCCAAGACTTTCCAAGACCTCAAGTACTCTGTTGCTAAGTTCCTCTTCTGTATATGTAGCAAAGCAGAGTTTTGCATTGTAGTAAAGGTTTTCATATACTGTGAGCTCTTCTATCAGGAGGTCATCCTGCGAAACATAGCCAATAACGCCATGGATGTTGTCGGCATCTTCATGGATATCGAAGCCGTTGATCTTGATACTGCCCTTTGAAGGTCGTTCTATGCCTGCCAGTACGTTTAGCAAAGTTGTTTTTCCGGCCCCGCTGGCTCCCATGATACCGATAAGCTTTCCTGGCCCCTCCGTTATTTTCACATCCCTTAAACCCAGAGCTCCATTCGGAAACCGGAATTCCTCAATGTCAGCGTTAAACGATAGCTTGGTAGTGTTAAATTCTTCATTGAACAACGCTATAAGATCGCTGTAATAAAGAGCTGAGCCTAAAGGGGTTTTGATTGTACTGCCATGCGAGAACAAGTACACCCTGTTTTTTAACATGATGAAACCGTTCAGTACAATTTCATCTTTTCCTATGTATTTTGTGAAATACATGTCAACACTCCTTACCCTCAGGAATATGATGCTGCCATGAATATCAGATTGAAGGTGCTTAGCGTTTCTTTCTGTTTCTGCAGTGTTTACCTCTTTGTCGACCAGCAGAATATCATTGTAATCGAGTTCTTCGACACTTTGCTGGATTACAAAGCTTTCGATAAGCTTGTATTCATCTTTTACTATGTTAAATACGGTGCTGATCGTATCAATAATCTCCATTCTTTGAGGGGTGAAGTTCTTGTCAGAACCTACCAGTTCAAGAATTTTGATCAATACAACTACTTTTTGTTTTTGAGTTAGGGTTTTGTTGATCTTTTTGCAAAGACCTAATGTTTTTACTGAGTCGCGTACGGAGGTGAGTTTTCTCTTTTTATTACCTTCTTCCTCCTCTTCATCATCATTTTTTTCTTTACTATAGCCGGAGAATTTGTCATAAAGCTCCAGGTATTCCTTTACGGAATCCTGATCAAGTTCTTGTTTAAAGAAGCTGATTACAAACTGCCGTTCCTTTTCCGTGACACCGCCATCCTGCTTGGTAATGATGGCAAACAATTGGGTCAATGCTTTAAGTATTTCCTCACTCATTGGCTAATTCCGATACTTACAGATTAAAAGTTTAAAAAATTAAGAACGGAAATTAATATGTTTTGAACTCGAACGGAATCTCAACCAACTCCGAAAATTCTTCTCCTGCCTCTTCCATGTCTTCATCATCTTCATGGAAGTACCATAAGATGTTTACTCCATCAATATCTTCCAGTGCTGATAATACATCGAGGATCAACTTTGAAGATGCAGTGTTGAAATATTCTAACTTGAACATGAAATCGGTACTCGGATTTGGACTCTCTGCATATTCATTAATCCAATCCAGGACTGGCTGATAGAATTCAGCAGAATCTTCAGGAAGTGATCTTCCGGAGATTTCAAAGATGCCGTTTCCTTTATCTAATATGATTTTTGGGGTATCTTCAGTTCCTTCTAAATTAAGTATTTCCATTTTTATATGATATTTAAAAAATAGTTGATTCTATGATTAAACTCTTGCAATTGAACACTTTAAGCAGAAAAACGAATCTCCGTTTTCCATATCGAGGAAGTCGTATTCAAGTTTTCTGCCCGATTTTCTGGCCATATCAACAAAACCCAGACCAGCGCCTCCTTTATCGGATATTTCCGTGTTTTTTATGATATCCTTGTACAGATTTTTCAAACCGTCTTTATCAAGGCTGTTGATCTGGTCCAACTTCTCTTTAAGGCTTGCGACATGATTTCTTCTGATAGGATTGCCGGAAACAATAATATATTCATTGTCCTGTTTGCCGATCATGAATATTGCCGAGTGGTTATGTTCTACGTCATCAGCATGCTTGACAATGTTTTGAAGACATTCAACCATGACATTGAAGACCTTGCGTTTGATAGTGGATTCTTCACCTGAAGAGTCCATGTTTCTCTCCGCCATGGCCAGTACTGACTTGGTTATCTCCTGGGTAAATTCACCTTCGTAAACCAATATCAGGTTTTGTTCCAGCATGGTTTGGTGTAAATCGAAAATATACTTCATAAGTCGTTATATTGTTTATTCTAATTGTCGATCAATACTTTGATTCATTTTGTGTCAAGCCTATGGCCAATTGCTCACCAAAATAGTACTTTTAATCTATAAGTTCTAAAATTTTATACCGATTAATAGTACATCATCTGTTTGTTTTTCATCAGCTTTCCAACTTTCCCATTCGTGATCAAACGCCTTAAAGGCTTCTTTCATAGGTTTGGTATGTACTTGCTGTATTAGCTCTCTCAGGCGCTTGGGGCCAAATTTTCTATTTTGAGGGCCTCCAAACTGATCAGGGAAACCATCCGAACAGAAATAAATGGAATCTCCTTTTGATAAATTTACTTTGTAGTTGGTGAAATTCGTCTGGTTTTTATATATCCCGCCTCCTATGGCAAATTTGTTGCCTTTGAGCTCTTCCATCTCACCATCTTTCATGATATATAATGGACGATGAGCGCCCGCATACTCTACTGTTTTATTAGCTACACTGATCTTACAGAGCGCAATGTCCATCCCATCTTTTGTTTTCGAATCGTCCTGATCTTGCCGAAGGGTAGAGGTTACACCTTCATCCAACTGGTCAAGGATCAGTCCGGGATCGGAGATCTTTCTACTTCTGACAATATCATTTAACAGGAAGTAACCTATCAATGACAGCAATGCGCCCGGCACCCCATGCCCTGTACAGTCCACTGCAGCCATGTATATATCTTCGCCTACCTGCACATACCAGGGAAAGTCTCCGCTAACCACATCTTTTGGTTTATACAGGATAAACGAATCAGGCAGTACCCGGTTAATAACGGCTGTGTTAGGTAAAATAGCATTTTGGATACGCTTGGCGTAATTAATGCTATCTGCGATCTTCTTGTTCTTGTTCTGTATCTCCAGCTCGATCATCTTCCTCTCAGTGATATCGTGAGATACCACCAGCACAGACTCCAGGTGATCGGTTTCATCATATTCAGGTATGGCATTCACCTGCATCACCCTATCCCCCATTTCGGAAGGAAAGTCCATTTCTGTGGCTACCTTTTCGTTGGAAGCATTCACCTGCTCCACTATTTTCAGCCACTGCTCAAGCACCAGCTCGTTCAGATCAGTTTCCCGGACCTTGTGATTCAGGTAGTCGGCGGGTCGCTTTCCTGTATATTCTTCAATTACCGGGTTGATATACGAAATGGTCTCATTTTCAAGTCTGGTGATAAGATCAGGTGAATTTTCAGAAAGCGCCTGCATTTTACTTCTCATCCTTTGCTCCTGCTCAGCCCTTCTGCGCTCCGTAATGTCGGTGGAGTTTACGATCAAGCCATGGATAGCTGGGTTCGACATGAAGTTTGTTCCTGTTGATTCCAGCCAGATATAGTTGCCTTCTTTTGTCTGGTACTCATACTGGATGGTCACCTGCTCATCAGGGTTGGCTTTTAGCTGACCGAACATTTCCCTGAAGGCTTCAACGGCATCAGGATGTACCTTGTCAACATCTGATTTGCCCATCATTTCCTTCTGGCTGTAACCCAGGATAGGTTCTACAGAAGGGCTTATGTACCTTATGGTCTCGTCTTCTTCATAGATGGTGATCACCTCAGAGGCATTTTCAAGTAGCAACTGCATACGTTTCTGCGTTCTGTTCACCTCTTCTATTTGTTCTTCCAGTTTGGTGTTCGATTTCTTTAGCTCCTCTTGTGTTGCCTGCATTTCTTCGGCATTTTGCCGGAGTATCTCCTGCTTTTCCTGGAGCTCGGAGCTCATTGCCTGCGATTCTTCAAGCAGCCTTCTGGTACGCTCGTTGACCTTGATGTTGAAAACTGTTCTGGCCAGGATCAGGCTCAGCTCTTCTACAAACTTTACTTTCCCTTCATCAAATTTCTCAAAACCGGCAAATTCTAATACACCATATACTTTTTCATCGGTGATCAATGGCACGATAAGTATGCAGGTAGGCCTTTGGTCGCCTAATATACCGGAGGTGATGGTCACATAGTCGTCAGGGATCTCTGTGCGGAGTACGGTATCCATTTCTGCGGCAGCCTGTCCTACCAGACCTTCCGCAAATTTAAAGCTTACCTGTAGATGTTTTTTGCGGTTGTAGGCATAGCTTGATTTCATTTCAAGCACCATTTCTCTGCTATCATCTTCATCATTAATAACATAAAATGCACCCTGAACCGCTCCGATCTTCTCAATAATATACTTGATGGTCTCATCACCCAGTTGTTCCAGATTGTCGTGCGCCCTTAAGATCTCACCGATCTCAGCGACACCCGTAACGATCCAGTTGCGCTCTTTGTCTCTTTTTTCAGCCTGGATCAGGTTATCGCGCATGTTTACCAGTGATATTCCCAGATCATCTTCCTCACTTATGGGCCTGAAATCCGCAGTGAAGTTGCCTTCCCCGATCTGTTGAGCAAATTGAGCCGTATTTTTTAATGTCTGTACCAGGTGGTCGAGGCTCACGGCCATCATCCCGATCTCATCATTGGTTTGTTTTTCTACTTTTTCGGGCAGTACTCCGTTGCCTACCAGTTCCAGGGTTTTCTTTAATGAAAGCAGTGGGTTAACCAGGTACTTTGAAAAAATTAGGGATATCAGCGTAGCCAGGATAACAATAACCAAACCGGATAACAGGAACCTGTTCCTTAGCGCCTTGGATTCAGACAAAATTTCATCGGTGTCAATTTTCGCCACCAAACCCCAGTCTACACTTGGCAGGTAGCGCCAAACAGCTACCGTTTCAACACCCTTGTGGTCTGTTCTTATTCCCGCTCCGGACTTACCGGAGACGGCATCCTGAACGGCTTTGGCCTTGGTGCTGCCATCCTTTAGAATTTTTACGTTACTATCCATGTCATTACGGACAGTATTAAGAAAATTAATCCGGTCAGATGTGGTATCTACCTTGGCCAGTATGATCTCACCAGTATTACCCAGGCCAGTATGATCATTTACAATGTCATGGATATCATCCATGGAGATCTCTATGAGTAGTAATGAATTGTCGCCTGATGGGTGCGAAATAGGGGCTCCGCCATAGATGTAATACTTGTTGTTATCTTTATTCTTGAAAATATTGCTGAAATAAATACCTTGTAAAGACTTGCTCAACGTGTTTCCATCACGATCCATGAAGTTGCTCCCGGCACTAAGAGAGGAGTTGGTGGAGTATTTTATGATACCATTGCTCTCGGTTATATAGATATTTTCATAGCCTTGCGCTGCTTTTACTTCGTTTAGAAAACCACTAACATCGTAGCTTACCTGTGGCTGAGGCTCAGGTGTGGATTCTTCTTCGAAACCGAAACCAAAGTCTTCTGCTTCATCCTCAGCGGGTGCATCAGCAGAGAAGTCCATGGAAAAGGTATCAAAGCCACCTGAACTGGCGCTGGCCGAAGCGGAGGCTCCTTCTTTAATGGTCTTTGTTTCCTGAAGTAGTTTTAAGTTGGATATAATATGACCAAAGTAGGCGTTTATTCTATCCGATTTACTGTCAGCAACTACTGTCAGGCTTGCCTCATACCGTTCAATGACGGAGTCTTTGGTCATCCTGTAGGATATAAAGCTGATAGCTGCAACAGCTAACATTACTACAACTATTACCAGCGCTGTTATTTTCGTACTTATTGTAAATTGTTTAAACATAAATGGATATATGTTTTATGCTTTGTTACTTCCTTTTTTGGTAGTTCTACTTTTCTTTTCCTTCTTTTCTTCTGCTTCCGGTTCTGTGGGTTTTTCTGTTGTGCCCTCCTCTGCTTTCGTGGCCTTAGTACCTCCGGCTGATTTCTGAGTCAATAATTTGAATGCTGCGCCTACCATTTCAGCTTCATTTTTCCCCAACTCGGTAAAAGATGCAATTTCCACTACTCCAAAAAGCTCATTGTCGCGCTTAACAGGCACGATCAATAGATGAGTAGGTGTGGCGCTTCCAAGTCCTGATACTATTTTAATATAACCCTCGGGAATATCGTCAATTATAAGTGTCTTTTGCTCCAGGGCAGCCTGCCCTACAAGGCCTTCGCCAAACTCGAATTTGATTGTCTGCGACTCACCAAGTGCCAGTGCGTAAGAGGCTTTCATTTCAAGCATTCTTTTTCCATCTTCTTTGGATGTTGTATAAAAAGCGCCAATGCCGGCATCGATGTGTTTGCAAAGGTGTGTTAAAATGTTTTTTGCCAGTATTAGCTGGTCAGCCTCTTTGGCTACCATATCCCTGATAATGTTCAGGTCCAATGTGTGGCTTTTTTGTTCTTCTTTTTCCTCTCCCTGGTCATCGATGTTGTCATTTCTTTTTTTCTCCACATATATCACCTCTACATTACTCTTGTTAAGCGAAAATACCAGCCCTCCTAACCCAATGAGCAAAGTAAGGCCGGTAATGAGGTAGAGCTTGGCAAATACTATACTGGCATCTGAAAGATCCGAAATGCTGAGTACCTGGCTTTCATAAACCAGATCACCCTGAAGCTTAAAGAGTGTATATGCCGTGAAAATCATGAATGCTACATATAACAGTATGAGAGCAATGCTTAATTTTCTAAATTGAAATTTCATTCTAATCTATTTATACTGTTTGTTTAACTCATTAAAAAATTCAACGATCTCATCTATTTTAAGCACATGGTCAATGGTAGTTGCGCTCAGGGCGGCATTTGGCATGGTGTCTATCATGCACTCCTGCGGGTCTTGTACGATAGTAAGGCCCCCTCGTTCCTTGATGTATTTCATCCCCAGGCCACCATCACGATTTGCCCCGGAGAGCAATATGCCAATGAGTTTATCACGATAAACATATGCCGCCGTGCCTAATGTGAGATCGATGGCTGGTCTCGAATTATTGATCATTTCTTCTGTTGACAGACTGAAATAGTTGCCTAATTCTATACATAAATGATAATTAGCCGGGGCAAGGTAAACCTTACCCTTCTTAATATTCTCTTTATCATATGGCTCGGTCACTTCCATAATACTTTTTATGGATAGCGCTTCTACGAAACCGTTTCTAACATGTTTCAGTCTGTGCAAGCACATAATTATTGGTAGCGGAAAGTCTTGAGGTAAGTTGGAAAGTATCTTTACAATTCCCTGAAAACTTCCTGCTGATCCACCAATCACTACGGCTTTATATCTATTATTTAGCTTAAATCGGCTCATCCCCTAATTTTCAGGTTACCTCAATCCTTTATTTTCTTATATACTTTTTCTTCGTTATTAACTACAATAAATTTGCTGGCTATATCGCACCAGATGAGAGATTCTTTTGAGCCTATTGCCAGGTAGCCATATTTAAACAGACTCTCATGAAACTTTCTCAACACATCATTTTGCAGCGTCTGATTAAAGTAGATCATAACATTTCTACACAATATGAGGTCGAACTTATTGAATACTTCTCCCTTTACCAGGTCGTGCTTTCTGAAAGATACATTTTCAATCAATGATTTATCAAGCACCGCCTTACCGTTAGCCTCTTTATAATACTTGCTTAAAGAAGAGGTGCCCTGATACCGGATATAGTTCTTTTCATTAAGTTCCATATTCTTGAGGTTATAGGCCCCTGATTTGGCTACCTCAAGAATATTGGTATCGAGGTCAGTTGCAATGACCGAAACATTTTCCAGAATGCCCATCTCCTTGAGCAAAATGGCCATAGAGAAAACCTCTTCTCCGGAAGAGCAGCCGGCATGCCATATCCTTATCTTTTGATGGTTGAGGAGTATAGCCGGAATAATATCATCGCGCAATACTCTCCAAAATGGAGGATCGCGAAACATTTCAGTAACGTTAACGGTGATCTCGTTTAAAAAATCGTCTAAAAAAGAGGATTCGTGTAGCCTCTTGATCAGTTCTTCAACAGTTAGATTATGGATCTCCAGTATTCTTAGGATCCGCCTCTTGAATGATGACATAGCATAATTAGTGAAATCATAATTATATTTTGTCTTCACTAATTCAGTTATGCGCTTTAAATCTGCAATGTCAATTTCCTTCATTATCTATATGCCAGCTATTCTGTGAGTGTGTAAATTATGTAATTTAATAATTTCTTTTAAAACTTAAAGTTAAGCTTCATCTAAATCAAGGGTATTCTTATCAATTTATATCCATATTAAATAAATGTGGCTTCCGGCAGCGTCTGCACTGATTTCTACCGCTGCCTTGAGCGGTTCCGGTTGGCTTTTTATATTTAACTCTCTTCGGGCAGTAGCGCCAGGTTCGATATCCTGTAAAAAATCCTCTTCTACCAATAGGTCGACAGGCTGGCCTGCAAGTTCGCTATTGCTGTAACCCGTAAGATTCTCAACGGCTTTATTAATATTGATAATCCTTCCGTCAGCTTGTAGGCTGATGATCTTAACTACCTGGTCAATGCTGTTGAGCGCGGCTTCTGACAACTTTAGTTTCTGATCCAACTGCTCCTGGGTGATCTCCAGCTCTTCCAGGTTCTGACGGAGCTCCTCTTCCACTTCCTTCATATTTTTTAGTTCCTCTTTGTCCACGACCGGTGAAGTTGAGGCTGTTTCCACGGAAAGGATTAGCTCAATGACCTTGTAAAGCTCCCCGTTTTTATTTTTTACCGGAGTAAAAGTAGCATTTACATTGATCTCCTCTCCGGACTTCTTTCTCTTCTTAAATTGGCCTGATTGGCTGGTTCCATCACGTAATGTGTTCCATAGGCCTGAGTTATCTTCATTACTTAAAGAAGCAAAAGGTAACTCACTTATTTCATCAATTTGCTGATAGCCTAATAATTTTATGTAGTTAAGGTTGGCATTCATGAGAGTGCCTTTCATATCAAACTCGGCAGTTGAAAGACTGTTATTAATAGCTGTAAGCTGTGCAGTCATTTCTACTTCTTTTCTTGACATCTCTTCCTGGGTGGCAGAAAGCTCCTCCATATTTTGTCGCATCTCTTCCTCTTGAGCCTGCATTTGTTCCGTAAGTGCCTGAGATTCTTCAAGAAGCTGCCTGGTACGCTGATTATTCTTTACTCCAGCAATGGTTGAAGCAATACTTTCCGCCAGCTTTTCGACAAATTCTATTTCGTATGTCTTATATTCTTCAAAGGACGCCAGTTCGATTACACCATATATATCTTCATTGACCTTCAATGGCACCAGCAGTATGGATTTGGGATTGGCGCCACCAAGTCCTGATGTAATGGTAATGTATTCATGAGGCACCTCAATAAGATAAATCGTCTCTCTTTCCTGAAAGGTTTGTCCTACCAGGCCTTCCCCGATACGATAGGAACTCTTGTCGTACTTTTTGGTGTCAAAGGCAAAGAGCGATATCAGCTCCAGGTACTTATTATCCTCATGCTCGTCATTAAGCACATATATACCCCCCTGGTTGGAATGGGTGTATTTCACAAGATTGGAGATAATAACGTCACCAAGTGTATATACATCGTCATTGGAAGATCTTAATATGTCAACAAATTTTGCTAATCCTTCAGTGGACCATTTTCTTTCTCTTTCCTCTTCTTCTACCCGCTTCATTTGATCGCGCATAGTCAATAATGCTCCTTCAAGCCCATGTTGGCTTACATCTTTTTCATTTACTCCTTTAAACTCCTCATCCAGCTTACCATTTTCTATATTGTTGATAAAGGCTGTGGCATTGCGAAGGTTATCGGTTATTTTATTGATTGACCGTGCGATCTTTCCGATCTCATTATTTGCCGTGTACTCTGATTTTTTTGACAGGTCGCCCTGACTTACGTGGTTGGCTACTTTGTCCAGCTCAAGTATGGGCCGGTATACTTTTTTATAAATAACAGTGAGCAGGAAAACAACCAGGGCGATGGAGATACACAGGAAAGCCAGAGGTATATAAGTGAGCACTGCACTTTTATCCTTAAACTGATTCTTTTGCCTCGCCACCAGCCTCTTTGCCAGATCAGAAAGTTCGGAGACGGAAGCCTGCAGGTAATTATTAGCGCGCTCCACGCGTGGGTTGGCGATGGTTAATATTTTTTGAGTAGTCTCCGTGGTGATGGTATTGAGTGAGTCGTAAAGGGGGATTTCTTTTACTTCCTGAACAATGGTGTCTATTTGAGCAGGTTCAAACAACAGGTCCTGGATGTTTTTGGAAACCTTATTCCACTGATTATGCATTCGTCCGAGCAAACTCACCCTGATAATCTCTATGGAGTCTGTAGTTTCAATTATTTCGGGCTCTTCTTTTTCCGTAAAAAGGTTGAGTTTCCTCTCATAGCTTTTGGCTAATTCCTGCACACGGGATTTGGCGGCCTGATCACCATTGATATAAAGGGTTGCAGCAGATGATATTTGCTCGGGGAGTAGTTGCAGCTCTCTGGCTGCTTCTATTTTCCTGGCATTTTCCCTCAGGTCACCCTTCGAAGATGACATCACAAAGAAGTTAATGGCAGCCAGAACAATAAAGCCAGCAAAAATGACAACTGCTTGTTTACCAAGAGATAGATCCTGAAAATCGAGTTTCATTAAAAAATCATGTTTTGAAGCCAACTAACTAATTTACAATTTCTGTCGTAAAATCAATAAAAAGGTGCAACTACAATGCATTTTTATTAAAGCAAAATGGAAGCAATACCTCCACCGAACTTACTTTAATCCATTTATTAGCAGATACTTGCATCAATATTTCTATTGGTAAATTTTGTTTGATCTGATATTCGAGCATTACCTGCCTGCAACTCCCGCATGGTGTAACGGGCAAAAATGCGCTGCCTCCTTTTTTCTTAGCGGTAACAGCAATTTTTTTTATTACCACATCCTTATGGTTTGCTCCTGAATGAAACAGGGCCACCTGTTCAGCACATGATCCGCAAGGATAAGAGGAGTTCTCCTGGTTAGAACCCCGCACCACTTCTCCTGTCTCCAAAAGTAAAGCAGCCCCTACCTCGAAGTTGGAATAAGGGGAATAGGAGCTTTCTGAGGCCTTTTTGGCGTCATCAATAAGAGCTCTGTCCTCAGGCTCCAACTCTGCTTCATCATTATATGCTATATACTTTAATTCTATATCTGAATTTATCATTATGAGATTTGTCGTCTATCTACGCAATATAATACGTCATATCTACTAGAAAAATTTTTACGCCTAAGAATTGATAATAACCTTGTGAATTCCCTTACTTTGGAGCCCTGAAAGTGAAACACAACAACATGAAGAATATTTTGGTACTTGGGGCTGGTAGGTCGGCTTCGTCATTAATAGATTATTTGCTAAGAGAAGCCAAAGATAGCAACTGGCACGTTAGAGTGGGGGATTATTCCCTGGAGCTTGCCTCTGAGAAGT
Source organism: Fulvivirga imtechensis AK7 (assembly GCF_000331535.1). Taxonomy (GTDB): domain Bacteria; phylum Bacteroidota; class Bacteroidia; order Cytophagales; family Cyclobacteriaceae; genus Fulvivirga; species Fulvivirga imtechensis. The sequence goes on from NZ_AMZN01000054.1 coordinate 30,529, forward strand.
GTCCTCAAAGCGAGTACAGCAGTGCATTTCAATTTGATATACTCAATGAGTCGCAGAGAGTTGAAGAGATCTGCAAGGCTGATATTGTTATTTCTATGCTGCCAGCCAAGTTCCACCCGGTAGTGGCTAAAATATGTGTTGATCAGGGTATTAATATGATCACTGCATCCTATGTTTCTGACGAAATGAAGGCCCTTGACCAGGCTGCCATTGACAAAAATACCATTATTTTAAATGAGTGCGGACTTGATCCTGGTATTGACCATATGTCGGCCATGAAAGTGATCGACCATATCCGAGATCAGGGGCACGAACTCACAGCTTTTGAATCGTTTACAGGAGGTTTGTTAGCGCCCGATACGGATGATGATAATCCATGGGAGTATAAGTTTACCTGGAATCCGAGAAATGTTGTGCTGGCTGGGCAAGGAATTGTGAAGTTTATTCAGGAGGGTACTTATAAATATATTCCTTACCATAAGCTTTTCAGAAGGACAGAGCAGGTGCATGTGCCCGGCTATGGCTATTTTGAAGGATATGCCAACCGTGATTCTCTGAAATACCTTGATGTATATGGATTACGTGGAATTCGCACTATTTACAGAGGAACGTTCAGAAGACCGGGCTTCTGCAGAACCTGGGATATCTTTGTGCAATTGGGGGCAACGGATGATACCTATAAAATGGAAGGTGTTAAGGAAATGACCCATCGGGACTTTATAAATTCTTTCTTATCATATAATCCTTATGACTCGGTGGAGCTGAAGCTGGCTCACTATATGAACCTGGAGTTGGACGGACCCGAAATGCATCGACTGAAGTGGATAGGCATTTTTGATAACACCCCGGTTGGACTGGATAACGGTACTCCGGCTCAGATACTTGAGCATATCCTGAAGAAAAAGTGGACACTAAAAAAGGAAGACAAGGATATGATCGTGATGTGGCACAAGTTTGAATATCTTGATAAAGGAGAGCCAAAGGAGATCCACAGCACTTTAGTAGCCATCGGTGACGATGATATAAACACTGCAATGTCTAAAACCGTCGGATTGCCTGTGGGAATAGCCGCTAAGATGATCCTGAATGGTAAGATCAAATCCAAGGGAGTGAAAATACCCATAGAAAGAGATGTGTACAACCCGATATTGGAAGAATTATCGCAGTTAGGGTTTGAGCTTTCAGAAAAGCAGGTGAAATAATAGTGATTGTAAGAAAACGTCCCCGCCAAAGGGCGGGACCAATGATCTTAAGTTAAGGGTATCACCCCGAGGCAACCAACAACTTTTCGTTGAGGAGTAACAGAAATCATAAACCACTACGTCATCCTGGAATTTTCGCAGAGCAATGGAGAAAATATTCAGGATCCCGTGATCCATCGGCAGAGGCTGAAGTTCAGTTACAGCCAGTAGCGAGGAGATCCCGGATCTTCACTGCGTTACGTCCCGGGATGACGGAAGTGGGGGATTGCTATCCGTATGAAATAGAAACTTGTCATTGGTAGGCGCCCAACAACTTTTTCGTTGATGACAGTTACCTGAACGGCCTTGAGAAAATGGCGTTAAGAATTTCAATGCTACACGTACACTAATTAGGTGGAGTTGTGCGTCTATAAATGCTTCAATATTTTGGCTCCTCTGCTTATAAAACCCGCCGATCCGTAGGGCATTTGATCTTCGATTAAAATGCGAAGCTCATTTTTTAGCTCAGGTTCCTTTTTACAGATGTTAGCCAGGACGGTCATGGCAAATACCTTAACGGCAACCGGTTCGTTTCCTGATCCCATTATTTTAAAACAGATATCCGCTGCGGGTCCCTGAAGGTGATCGGGGAGATCTACATACTGAAGTACACGCAAAGTATTTCTTTTGACGGCCACATGGATATTCCTCCGAAGGTTTAATAAAATTTCATCCAGATGCGGTAATAGCAGCTCAGGGTGTCTATCGGCACAGCAGCTTACCACCTGGGCTGCTCGTTGAGTTACACGGTATTCCTGTCCTAAAAAGCAATCGATCAATTCCGCAAATCTTTTTGGGTCATGTCCAATGTATTGAGCGATCCTCAGCGCGTTTTTTTTGGAATGTTCTTTAAGTATTTCTTCCCTTATATTCATTCTTTTTGTTATAATAGAAGATTAAGCTATGCAATTTTAAATATAAGTATCAATGGATATTTTCTTTGCCGTATTAGGAGGATTATTTATGTTGGCTGGCATCGCAGGATCAGTTTTGCCGGTGCTTCCCGGACCCCCTTTGAGCCTGGTAGGGCTATTATTACTCCAATTACAGGAAAATCCTCCTTTCACAACTAACTTTTTACTTATCTGGACAGCCATAACTATCGGGGTTGTACTGATTGACTACTTTATTCCTGCTTATGGCACTAAGAAATTCGGAGGTACCAAGTGGGGTGTATGGGGCACTTTTGTAGGGTTGATTGTCGGATTGTTTTTTTCTCCCATAGGTATCATCATAGGACCATTGCTGGGAGCGCTTATCGGAGAATTAATTGCCGGTAAATCTTCAGGACAGGCATTTAAAGCTGCCATCGGATCTTTTGTTGGGTTTATTTTGGGGACAGTATTGAAGCTCGGTGTCTGCCTTGTAATGACCTATTATTACATCGATGCACTGCTCTAGCGGTTCGCTCTGCACACAAAGCCAAGCACTATGCTACAACAGGCTTCCATTTCCTTGATTTTCATAGCCAATATCTGGTTTCAGATCCAGGCCTTCTGCTGCCTGAACAGCCAATACATCACAACGCTCATTTTCTATGTTGCCGGCATGTCCGCGCACCCAGATAAATTTCACCTTATGTTTTTGATATAGCGGGATGAATCTCTGCCACAGGTCTACATTGGCCTTATTCTTAAAGCCCTTCTTCTGCCATCCCCAGATCCAGCCTTTTTCAACTGCATCTACCACATATTTGGAGTCTGAATAGATGGTGACTGCGGTGCCTGCCCTTTTTAATGCTTCCAAGCCCTTGATCACAGCGAGCAGTTCCATCCGGTTATTGGTGGTTTTCCTGAATCCTTCCGACAGCTCTTTTCGAAGAGGTTTGCCATTTACCTTAGCCATCAGCACCACACCATAGCCACCCGGACCGGGATTGCCTTTAGCTGCCCCGTCTGTATAAATTGTAATCATCCTATAACAATGTATTCTTTAAATATCTTAACCGCAATGGCCAATAATATGATACCAAATACTCGCCTGAGTATGGCAAAGCCTGATTTTCCAAGCTTTCGCTCCAGCCAGTTAGTGGATTTAAGAACTATGTATACAAAGACAAGGTTGATAACAATGCCTACCAGAATGTTGGGCGTTTCATATACTGCTCTTAGTGATAAGATGGTAGTGAGCGTACCTGCCCCTGCGATAAGCGGAAAAGCTAATGGTACAATAGAGCCGGTCCCGCTGCTGCCGGGCTCATCCCGGAATAATGTAACCCCCAGTATCATCTCCATAGCTATTACAAACATAATAATAGCGCCTGCTACGGCAAACGAGCCTACATCCAGGCCGAAGAGCTTGAGAATGGATTGCCCCAGAAATAAAAATACTACCATCAGCACACCAGAAATTATGGTAGCTTTGACAGAATCTATTTTCCCCTCCTTTTTTCGCAGGTTGATCACTATAGGCACTGAGCCCAAGATGTCTATTACCGAAAAAAGAATTAGCGTGACCGAAAAGATCTCTTTCAAATTGAACATAATGCGAAATTATAAAAAAACCGGAGACCAGACTTTTTATTCCTGTTTTTCAGGCTGAAAGTATTTCTTAAAGAACTTCAGCAGCTTCTTAACTTCCTGTTTTTCGAGAGCCGGGAAATTGGCTATACGAAAAGTCGTCTCTTTATATGGACCATAACCGTTTCCAAGGATCAACCCTGCTTCACTGGCTTTCTCTTTAACCGAGATTATATCTTCTTTGCTGCCTTTAACTACCACTACCGTTTCGGACCTCACCTTCTTGTTTTTTACAAGAAATGAGAATCGCTCATCTTCAGAGAAAATTTCTTCGTACATTTTAAGCCTCTTGTGTAATTTTTTCTCCACTTTTTCAATGTGCTTTCTCCTCTTTAATACGCGCATAAGCAGGTAGATACCCAGCACATTGGGGGTGTAGGTCGTTTGTCTAACAGCCTCCATGTCGATCATAAAACTGAGGCTGTTATAATGCTTATTTTCATTTAGTTTTTTAGCGGTATCAATGGCAGTGGGGGAGCAAATGAGTACCCCGAGCCCTGCGGGAAGTCCAAAGCATTTCTGCACGGAAGCATACCATACATCAGCCTGACTGAAATCCAAATGGATGCCGGCCATTGAGGAAGTAGCATCTACAGCAATCAGGTGTTTTGGATATTTTTTTCTCAGTTTGCCGATGCGCCCATTATCAACGTGTGTGCCATTTGAAGTTTCATTTTGTGTAATACAGATCACACCTTCTTCTGATGACAGGTCTAACTCACCGGTTTTAAGCTCCTGCTCTAGGTCAAACTCATAGCCAATAGCATAAGGCTTTAACTTTTTTGTGTACTCAAACCATTTTTTTCCAAAAGCGCCATTATAAAAGTGGTAGCTATTGGTATGGATAAGCGACTGCGATATAATTTCCCAACACTCTGTTGCTGAGGAAGTGAAAAAAACGCTGTATTCTTCGGGAATGTCTAACTTTTCCTTCAGCAGGTCAACTGTTTGAGAATACATCTTAACAAATGTTTCACTTCGATGATTGATGCTCAAGATGCCATTGTCATAAGCGTCTCTTACATACATTGGTATACGATGATCAACTCTGGAAGGGCCGGGATAAAAACTGATCGCTTTTTTCATTTTCTATTGATTAGATAAGTGAGAGCAAGCAAATAACCTTCCAGTCCCAGGCCTGATATCATACCTATACATTCTTTACTGATGATGCTTTTGTGTCTGAACTCTTCCCGGGCATAAATATTGGATATATGCACCTCAACTACAGGTGTTTTTACAGCCGCAATGGCATCAGAAATAGCAACTGAAGTATGTGTATATCCTCCTGCATTTAGAATAATGCCATCATAGTCGAACCCTTTTTCCTGTATTTTTCCTACAATCTCACCTTCTATATTCGATTGAAAATACTCTATGTCTACGCCACTAAAATTGACTTTTATTTGCTTAAAGAAGCCTTCAAAATCCTGATTACCATATATTTCAGGTTCACGCTTGCCCAAAAGGTTGAGATTTGGGCCATTGATAATTATAATTTTCATATATGTTTAGTATTGAGACCAGTTAATTCATCTTTTGCTGTTCGTATTTCCACTCTTTTTACTCAATACTCATGGCTAAGTACTCATAACTCTATATATTTAATGCACCTTTATGTGAAATTTACTCATGAACTGGGATACCTACATCAATCAATTTAAAAACTACCTGAAGCTGGAAAGATCACTTTCTAAAAATTCCATAGAGGCCTACATTCACGATATTGTAAAGCTAAAACAGTTTGTTGACATGTCCAATTTGCAGGTGAGCCCGATGCAGATCACTTCTGTACACCTCCAGGATTTTCTTGAGTATATTAATGAATTAGGCATGACCCCACATACCCAGGCCAGGGTACTTTCCGGCATCAAGGCTTTCTACAAGTACCTGATGTTTGATGAGTTGATAGACAAAGATCCTACGGCTTTGATAGAGGGACCGAAGCTGGGCCGTAAGCTGCCTGATACACTTAGCTACCATGAGATAGAACTACTGCTTGAGGCGATTGATCACTCCACCCCGGAAGGACAGCGAAACAGAGCGATGCTGGAGGTGCTTTATAGTTCAGGCCTCAGGGTTTCTGAACTTATAGACCTGAGACTAACCAATGTGTATGAAGATGTGGGTTTTTTAAGGATCATCGGTAAGGGCAATAAAGAAAGACTTGTGCCCATAGGGCGGGATGCCTTGAAATACCTGAAGATCTATACAAAAGAGGTTCGGATACACCTTAATATTGCCTCTGGTCATGAGAATTACGTATTTCTTAACAGGAGAGGAAAGAAACTCACACGTGTGATGGTGTTTACCATTATAAAAAATCTGGCAGAAAAAATCGGAATGAAGAAGAATATCAGCCCACACACTTTCCGGCATTCTTTCGCAACACATTTGATAGAGGGTGGTGCGGACCTTCGCGCTGTTCAGGAGATGCTGGGGCACGAATCTATTACTACTACCGAAATCTATACCCATCTGGACAGGGATTACTTACGGCAGGTGATCCAGGAGTTTCACCCGAGAAGCTGATAAAAGTATAAAATGAAAGGGTATACCTATACAGAAATGAACGCGTGGTTGTTCTGTTTATAAATTTATCGTAAACGATATTCCCTTGGAATTACCTTTACTCATGGCTTTAGCTCTATCTATCTCATTTTGTATATGATCAATGTATTCCTTTTCCAAAAAGGTTTGAAACGGCTTTACATCTTCCTTTTCTCGTGATTGTTTAATGGCAGCGATGTAGTCAGTTTTATGCTCATGTCTAATAATGAGTAGCGGTAATTTGTGTTTTAACAAAATTAAGTTTTGCAGCAACCTTGCAGATCTACCATTTCCATCAATAAAAGGATGAATACTTAACAATTGGAGGTGTGCATATGACGACAATGACATTATATCATCTACAGATAGTATGCTGTTGATGCTTTTGTTAATATTCTGATAGAGATCATTCATCATAGGCAAGATTTTTTCATGACTTATGTAATAACTGCCTCCTGCAGCCCGGGAGGCTGATAACCTGAAGTCACCCAAACGAGAGTCAACAGTGCCCAAGGCAGAACTGTACTCTCCTCCGGTGGAGTGCATAACAAGCGCGCCAATTTTCTTTATTATTGGCTCCGAAATTTGATTTATATTTTTTGACTGCTCAATGACATACTTTAATGCTTCATAATGATCTTTGATCATTAATGAATGTTCCAAAGGCTTACCTTTTGGTGTAGCATTTTCCTCAATAAGCATTTCGGTCTCATCTAGTGTAAGTGTTGAACCTTCCATAGCGCTACTTGAATGAATGAGTAATAATTCATTATAGCGATCATAATTTTGGATCTTATCTAGTTGGAGAGACTTGTATTGTTCATATAGTTTACTTAAAGCAGTCATATTTACTATCTATCGGAAGTTAATAAAAAGGTGATGCCCTCTCTTTTAGGAGTATACCAGACAACTTGCAGCATTACCCATCTGGATTTATTTTGTTATCAAATATACAAAAAAGTATTCTCGTAGCTGTTAGGTAGTGTCTGTAAGAAAACTCACAACTTATCGTCATTGGTAACGGAAGTGCGGCAATTCCCTCTTCCTTGGCGTGCATTAAGAGGGGATCGCTTCGACTTCTCCCCGTGGCAAGCCCCATAGCTGTTAACTTAACAGTAAATATAGTCCCAGAGGAGATATGCGGTAACTTAAAGAAACTATGACTTTTAGAAAATACATGTTTCACACCTCACCCATCAAAAGCCTGTGTTTTTACTGCAGTCTGTACATCCCTCTCCTTGAGGAGAGGGCGGTTCTTCTGTGCTTATATTTCAGCCTGTTCAAGGGTGAGGTGATAACTCAATGCGAGGAATAAAAATAATTGGATTTAGAGTTTTTCCATCATTTCACGAGGTCTACAGGCATTGAGTTTCTAGCGGAGTGCTTAAGTTAACGGCTATGGTGGTAAGCCCGGGACAGGCACCATGATGACCAGAGTTTTCTTAGAGACACCAGGTAAGAATTAAAGCAGCCGTGTTTTGATTTCAGTTGTCGGCAGGTTCAGTAAATTGATGTTTCATATCTGAATCATACCAACGTCTAGCTTTTTCATGTATGAAACCTTCCTGTGGGCCAAGAAAAGTGTCTTGGATTCGGGGTTGTTATAAGTATGCACAATTGAACACTTTGACTGTCCGCTTTAGAACGGTATGCTGTTCTTAATGAGCGCTCTCAACCGGATAAAGGCAGATTTTTCCTCTGGCATATATTTAGTTATGAAAAATATTTAAGCCCCAAAATCGTTTACTATTCATGGAAAAACTCAAAATATTCTTCTGGCGCTGCTCCGGTGCTAACCTTACTTTACTTCAAAAGTGTCCTTCTGATGCTACCAAATATGTGGGTATCGGGGCTACAGTACTTTTTACCGGAATTTTTGCAGCCCTGGCAGCCGGTTATGCACTCTTCACAGTAGTGGACAATGCATGGTGGGCTGCTTTGTTTGGTATCGTTTGGGGGCTAATGATCTTTAATCTGGACCGCTATATTGTCTCCAGCATGCGGAAAGAGGGGAGGTTCATGCGGGAATTCGTCATGGCCATACCACGGCTACTGTTGGCTGTATTAATATCACTGGTTATTGCCAAACCCCTGGAAATGAAAATATTTGAAAAGGAAATAAAAAGCGAGCTGGCTATAATGGAGCAGGAAACCTTCTCGCGGCAAGAGCAGGAAGTGACTGCAAGATATGCTGGACGCAGGCAGCAATTGACTAATGAAATTGATGCTTTAAAAACAGAAATTGAACGTAAGGCAGCCAATAGAGATGAGCTAAGGCGTATCGCTCAGCAGGAAGCCGATGGTACCGGAGGAACCGGAAAAAGAAATCCGGGGCCGGTGTATAAGATAAAAAAGGAAAATGCTGATAAAGTAGAGGCGGAACTGACTGAACTGCAACAGAAAAATGGAGCGCTGATCAGCCAAAAGCTGCAGGAACAGGCTACGATTGACGCGCAGATGCAGGGCGAACTGATGGCCATGGAACAGGAACGGCTTGACGGCCCTGCTGCTCGTATGGAAGCCCTGGATCGTCTGACAGCTCAAAGCAGCGCTATTTTTTGGGCTAACTGGTTTGTGATCTTGCTTTTTATTGCAGTAGAAACGGCCCCTATCTTTGTAAAACTAATATCACAACGCGGTCCTTATGATAACCTCTTGAAAATTGAGGAGCATACCTTTGAAGTGCAGCGAGTGGAAGTAATGGCCAGAGTGAATGCCGATGTAAAAGCAAGGTCAGCCAAAATACCAGCTACAGAAAAAGATTTTATTCACGAACGATTGGATCTTAACCTGTACAGTTCGTAGGTATTGAAAGGGGAAGATTTATTGCCTACTGCTTTTGCCAACTGCCAACTAAAATGAGTAGCTACAATTTATGTGGAGGAGTTCTATACTCTGGCCTGACTTCATCTGAACTAATGAAGCATACAGGGCTTGAAGGTTGAATAGGCTCCTTATGAAAACAAACATTGATCTCTTGCAACTGTTTAGGGTTGAGTGGCTTGGTGATAAATCCTTGTACCGATCTGAATTTTTTTGCCTGTTCCTGGTCTTCCGGTATGGCCGAACTGGAGAGAAAGAAGAGCTGCGTTTGTGGAAATTTTTCTACAAATAGTTTCTCATAAACCTCCACGAATGCGAAACCATTCATGTCCGGCATTTGTATATCAACGAAAATACAATCGGGTTTGAACTCTTCTTTCTTTAACCAATCAAGAGCAGCAGTTGCGTTTGATTGGATGGCGTAAAGATCAACAACCTGTGATTTCTTCATCAATATACCCATCAGGAAGTTGGTATCTTCATCGTCATCAATAAGAAGTACGTTCATTTTATTACTTTATTTATAGCTACCGTAAAACCAATTGAGGCAGCCGTCCAACTACTAACTCTGAATATCATCTTCAAAATACATGCCATCCCATCTTAATGTCAGGTTCTGATCTTTATGCCATTTCAATAGAACACCAAATGCCCTCTTTTAATATAATAAATTCTCTTATGAAAACTTTATCTTTGTCACGAAAAATGAACTCATCGTGTATAAACTTCTTGTAAGACCGCTTCTTTTTCGATTTGATCCGGAAAAAATTCATCATTTCACTTTTAAGACCATCAGAATTTTAGGAAAGGTTCCCGGAATTCGTGCCATATGGCGCACCAGGTTTGATTATACTGATCAGCGTCTTGAAAGAAGGATGTTCGGCCTTACATTTAGCAACCCCGTTGGACTTGCTGCCGGGTTTGACAAAGATGCTAAGCTTGTAGATGAACTGGCCTGTTTTGGTTTTGGCTTTATAGAGATAGGAACGCTCACTCCCAAGGCACAACCTGGCAATGACAAACCGCGGCTTTTCAGGCTTCCAGCCGATCAGGCAATTATCAACAGAATGGGCTTTAATAATGGGGGGGTCAATGCAGCCGTGGCACGTCTGAGGAGAAGAAAGTCTTCCGTACTAATAGGCGGTAACATCGGGAAAAATAAAGTTACTCCCAACGAAGAAGCTTTTAATGACTACCGGACCTGCTTTGAGCAGCTATTTGAGGTTGTTGATTACTTTGTGGTTAATGTAAGCTCGCCAAATACTCCTAACCTACGCGCCCTGCAGGACAAAGAGCCCCTTACGCAATTGCTGGGCGGACTTATGAAGCTCAATGCAGAAAAAAAAACTCCAAAGCCGATATTACTGAAGATCGCTCCTGATCTGACAGACGATCAGCTTAATGATATAGTTGATATAGTGAAGGAAGTGAACTTAGATGGTTTAATCGCTACCAATACTACCATTTCCAGAGATGGACTAAAAACACCGGAGCACGAGGTGCAGAAAATTGGAGCGGGTGGCCTGAGCGGGCTGCCACTTCGTGCCCGTTCTACGGAAGTTCTGAAATTTTTGCGTAATAAATTGGGGCCTGACTTTCCGATTATTTCCGTGGGTGGTATTATGTCGGCTGAAGATGCGTTGGAAAAGATCCGGGCGGGAGCTTCTTTAGTGCAGGTATACACCGGCTTTATATATGAAGGGCCTTCACTTATAAAAAAAATCAATAAGGCACTGTTAAATGTCAGGCTTTAGAAATTCCTGCAGATTAAATTTGTATCAGTTTTTATTAAATTTACTTTACAACCGCTTTTTAATGGTCTGAATATCATTGAAAAAATACAGTGAGTAGCAATACATTTTTCCACTGGTTATGGCGTTATTTTTTTATTAGTTTTGTTTTTTTATCACAATGGCCAAGAATACATACAAGTCAAATACCTTTAAGCAATCAAAGAAGGAGAAGGGGAAAAAGCTGAAACTCAACCTCGGCTTTTTAAAAGACAAAAGGTTTCATCTTACTTTTGGCTTCTTTCTTTTGATCAGTTCGCTGTTTTTGTTCACAGCATTTTTGTCTTACTTGTTCACAGGTAAGGCTGATCAGAGTGTGGTGGAGGCTGTAGGACAAACCGGTATGATCCAGTCAGGCCGGGAAGCTGAAAACTGGCTGGGCTTATACGGAGCAGTGGTTTCACACTATTTTATCTTCAGGTGGTTTGGACTGGCGGCCTTTTTTACACCACCATTACTATTTCTGATCGGTTATAAGATCGTTTTCAAAAAGGAGATCATCTCTATTTATTCCACTTTTGTATTTTGTTTCTTTTTTACGCTGTGGCTGAGTATCCTTTTAGGCTACTTTGTGTTTAATGCTGAAGGTGTTTCAGAGTGGGGCTTTTTGAGTGGAGGTATCGGGTACCAGCTTTCCATTATTCTTGAAGGCCTGATAGGCTGGGGTACCATAATGCTTTTGGTATTTTCCTTACTGGCTTTCATTATATTTTACTTTGACGTCACTACTATTCTTACCCCTAAGGGGAAAGTGGATGATGCCGTGAAAAACGAAGATGAGAAAGTGGCAGGAAATGATAGAATGGAAGAGTTAGGAGATGATGACCTGCTGGAAGGTTATCCTGATGATGAGGACAACTGGGTTGTTCAGGAAAAGGAGCAGGATGAAGAAATGGAGCAGGAGATAGTGTTAGAGCCAAGACCTGTAGCGAATACCAGAAAGCCTGAATTAGAGCTGGATGTTAACATTCCTGAAAGGCAGGAGACCCCCGAAGAGCCGGTCTTCTCCATTGAAGAAGAATTTGACGAAGAAACTGCTTCAACACAGGAGAATTACGATCCGACACTTGATCTTGGTTCGTATCATTATCCGACACTTGAACTACTCAATGAATATGATGCCGGGCGGGTACAGGTAACGAAAGAGGAGCTGGAGCAGAACAAAGATAAGATCATTGAAACGCTGGTCAATTTTAAAATTGGTATATCCAGTATTAAGGCCACCATTGGGCCTACTGTAACGCTTTACGAAATAGTGCCCGAGGCAGGAGTAAAGATATCCAAGATCAAGAACCTGGAAGATGATATCGCACTAAGTTTGGCTGCACTGGGTATCAGGATCATTGCTCCTATTCCTGGTAAAGGAACTATCGGCATCGAGGTGCCAAACAAAAACAGGGAGATGGTAAGTATTAAATCAGTACTTTCTACTGAGAAGTTCATGAAGAGTGACAAAGAACTCCCGGTAGCGCTGGGTAAGACTATCTCTAACGAGGTGCATGTGATTGACCTTGCCAAAATGCCCCACATTCTGATGGCGGGAGCTACCGGGCAGGGTAAATCTGTGGGGCTGAACGTACTTCTAACTTCACTACTATATAAAAAGCATCCTTCTCAGTTGAAGTTTGTGCTGGTTGATCCGAAAAAGGTTGAACTGACGCTGTTCAATAAAATTGAAAGACACTTTTTGGCCAAATTGCCTAATAGCGAAGAAGCCATTATTACAGATACCAAAAAAGTGGTTTATACTCTCAATTCTCTTTGTATTGAGATGGACAACCGATACGACCTGCTCAAAGAGGGTGGAGCCAGGAACCTGAAGGAATATAATGCTAAATTTATCAGTCGTAAGCTAAACCCGGAGAAAGGGCATCGATTCCTGCCATATATAGTGCTGGTAATAGATGAGCTTGCCGACCTGATGATGACTGCCGGTAAAGAGGTAGAAACACCTATTGCACGTCTGGCGCAGTTGGCTCGTGCTATTGGTATTCACCTGGTTGTTGCTACCCAGAGACCATCAGTAAATGTAATTACGGGTGTTATAAAAGCTAACTTCCCGGCAAGATTATCATTTAGAGTGACTTCGAAGATTGATTCGAGGACGATCCTGGATACAGGTGGCGCCGACCAGCTTATTGGTATGGGAGATATGTTGTTGTCGCAAGGTTCGGATACTATTCGTTTGCAATGCGCCTTTGTTGACACACCGGAGGTCGAAGACGTCTGTGATTTTATAGGTTCTCAAAGAGGATACGAATCAGCATATATGCTTCCTGAGTTTGAAGGAGACGAAGATAGTTCGGGTGTTGGTGAGATCGATCTTTCCGAACGGGATGCTTTATTTGACGATGCCGCCCGACTGATCGTTATGCACCAGCAAGGAAGTACCTCACTCATCCAAAGAAAATTAAAGCTGGGCTATAATCGTGCAGGCCGTTTAATAGACCAGTTGGAGGCTGCTGGAATAGTGGGCCCGTTTGAAGGAAGTAAGGCACGAGAAGTATTAATACAGGACGAATATAGTTTGGAACAATTATTGAATGACCTGAATTAATTAACTTTGCAAACTATTTTTTCAGTAGATAAACTAACACAACTGTAATGAAAAGAATTACCCTTTTAATGATGATTTGGCTAGTGGGGTTCGCAGCATTCTCGCAGAATGATCCTCAGGCAAAAGAAATACTGGACGCCATGAGCGCCAAGTACAGGAATATGACCGGATTTAGCGCTGAGATAACCTCCTCACTGGTTAATGATGTAGATGGCATCAATGAAGAATTTGGGGGAAAGATCACTGTGAAGGGTGATATGTATAAGCTGGAAATGGATGATCAGATTGTGATCAACAACGGAGTCACAGTTTGGACGTACTTGCCCGATGCCAATGAAGTGAATATTGATACTTACAACCCTGATGAAGATGAAATATCGCCTTCAAAAATCTATGATGCCTATAAAAAGGGTTATAAATACATCTATATAGGTGAAGAGACTTACAAAGGAGAGCCCGTTTCAGCGATTGATCTGGTCCCTAATAATAAGGATGCTCAATTCTTTAAAATCAAACTTTTTGTATCTAAGAAAGATAGCAGTCTGAAAAGCTGGACCATGTTCGACAAAAGTGGTAACAAATACACCTACTCATTCAAGAACTTCAAGGAAAATATTAATCCTAAGGATTCGGAATTTGCATTCGATGCCACTAAATATCCTGGAGTGGAGATCATTGACTTGAGATAGTCGCAGAAAATACAAACCTATAAAAATAAACCCCGGCAAATAGCTGCCGGGGTTTATTTTTATATCCTATAGCAGGCTATCTCTCAACGGGTGGTTAGACTTTATAAACATAATTTCTATTTTTGTTCCATGAATAAAGCTCAGCTCTTCCAGCAGATCAAGGATAAAAGCTCTTACTTGTGTGTTGGTCTGGATACAGACCTCGATAAAATACCCCGGCATTTATTAGATTCGGAAGACCCTGTTTTTGAATTTAACAGGCAGATCATTGATGCTACCCATGAATATGCGGTGGCCTATAAACCTAATATTGCTTTTTATGAAGCGCTCGGGCCTAGGGGGTGGGAAAGCCTGGCGAAAACGCTGGAATATATTCCAAAGAACATATTTACCATAGCTGATGCCAAGCGTGGAGACATAGGCAATACATCAAAGCTATATGCCAAAGCTTTTTTTGAGACTATGGATTTTGACTCAATTACTGTAGCGCCCTATATGGGTGAAGATTCTGTGAAGCCATTTCTGGAGTTTGATAATAAATGGGTTATTCTGCTGGCGCACACCTCAAATGTCGGGAGTGCCGATTTTCAATTGATTATTGATGAGCGCGACCACAGGCCTCTTTATGAGCATGTGATAATAAAAAGCCGGGAATGGGCGACAACCGATCAGTTGATGTTTGTTGTTGGAGCCACCCGTGCTGATAAAGTGGAGCGCATTCGGGAAATAGCCCCCGAAAACTTCTTTCTTGTACCCGGTGTAGGAGCTCAGGGGGGTAGCCTGGAGGAAGTGTCAAAGTATGGACTCAACAGTGAATGCGGATTATTGGTAAATTCCTCACGTGGAATTATATATGTCTCGCAACACGAGAATTTTGCAAAGGAGGCCTCAAAGGAAGCAGCCAAAATACAACAGGAGATGGCACGACTTTTAGATCAATATACCTAAACACCTGGCCATGCAGGAAGCTTTTCTTCATTTTATATGGCAGTATCAGTACTTCGATAAAAGAGCATTGATAACCTCGGAAGGAGCGTCTGTTAATATTATCCACCCTGGTTACTTCAACACCGATGCCGGTCCGGATTTTAAGGAAGCAAGGATCAGGATAGGGGAGATGGAATGGCGGGGTCATGTAGAGCTGCATGTCCATTCTTCAGACTGGTCTGTCCATGCGCACCAGTACGATAAAGCTTACAACAATGTAATTTTGCACGTGGTTTGGAAAAATAACCAGGAAGCCAGGCGGCAGGATGAAACTGTTCTGCCGGTAGTGGAGTTGCAGGGGCTGGTTTCGGAGGAGATGATCTTCAGTTATAAAAAACTGTTGAACAGTCCTTATAACATTCCCTGTGAAAAACAGCTTCACAATATTTCCGACATTACCTGGATATCTACACTGGACAAAATCTTAATGGAGCGCCTGTCTGCTAAAGCGAATTCAGTTAATGAGTTGCTATCTGACAATAAACAGGATTGGGAGGAAACTGCATACCAGCTTTTGGCTAAAAACTTTGGGTTCAAAGTAAATAGCGAACCTTTTCTTCATTTAGCTCGAGTACTTCCATACAAAATACTGAAAAAGCATGCCGATAATGGCATTCAGGTAGAGGCGCTTGTTTTTGGTCAGGCAGGCTTTTTAGACGAAGATCCGGTAGATGGTTATCAAAGTCAGTTAGCTAAGGAATATGCTTTTTTAAAACACAAGTATCAGATGCAGGAGGGGCTCTCAGTTGTCCAATGGCGATTTCTAAGGCTGCGGCCAGCCAACTTCCCCACAGTCAGACTTGCACAATTTGCCGGAATGATCCACCATATCCACCCCTTGTTTAAAAGTCTCTTGGAAACAGAATCCGTTAAAGACCTCAGGAAGCTACTAATTGTAGAGCAGTCGCAGTACTGGAGCGAACACTATCAATTTGGAAAGAGCTCCGGGAAAAAGATGGCTTCGTTAGGGATGTCAAGTGTTGAAAACATAGGGATCAACACCATTGCCCCGTTGCTGGTTGCTTATGGGCAATATACCGATGATGCCTCCTTTATTGATAAAGCGGTAGCGCTGCTTCAGAGCATCAAAGCTGAAAAAAATAAGATCACCAACTACTGGTCCGATCTGGGAGTGAAAAATTCTTCCGCATTTGATTCCCAGGCGCTGATACAATTATATAACGAATACTGCATTAAGCATAGATGTCTTTCTTGTAATATAGGTGTTTCATTAATCCATAAAAGTTGAATCTGCTGTTCTTAATTATCAGCATTCTGCTGTTGGGGCTCTTTATATGGCGGCTCATAAAAAGCCTGGATGGGGTTATCCCGCGAAAAGTGGTAATCACCACCTTGATATTGAAAATTCTTGGAGGAATAGGCATGGGATTGCTCTATAGCTACTACTATGCCGGTGGTGATACCTTTATTTATTTTAGTGAGGCGACCAGGGTTACCACTCTCTTTCGTGAAGATATAGCTACATATTTTAGGTTCATGGCCTTTAATGAGGGAGAAATTATGTCTCAACTGGTTTATTTTCGCCAACCACGAGCTTTATTTTTTGTAAAACTGGTAAGCCTTGTAAACCTGGTCACCTATGATAACTACTGGCTCACATCGGTGTTTTTTTCCGTATTTAGCAGTGCAGGTTTGTTGGCATTTGCTAAAAAGCTATTGCAGCGGTATCCTGGTAGCCGGACAGCCATTTTTGTTTCTCTGCTATATTTTCCGTCCGTGGTTTTTTGGAGCGCAGGTGTTATCAAGGAGGCCGTGGCTGTTGGAGCCATGGGATTTTTATTGGCTTCATTTATCGACTATCTGTTCCATAAAAAACATCTTTCATTCTATGGGGCGCTATCGGATGTTGGGATGATATATCTTCTGTGGAGCACAAAATATTACTATGCAGGTCTTTTGCTATTGGTGATAGTTTCAATTGCTATCACGCATGTTGTAATAAGAAAAATTAATTTAAAGTCTCCTTTATATCAAGTGGCCCTGCAGTTATTTTTGTCGGCATTGCTATTACTTGCAGTGTCTAGGCTACACCCCAATTTTTATTTGGAGAGGATGCCTGAAGTTATTGCAGATAATTATCATACCTATGTAGAATTATCATCTCCGGAAGATATAATTCATTATCGTAACCTTACTGCTGCTGACTGGTCAAGTATTCTATACAACAGCCCGATGGCGCTTATTTCGGGCTTATTCAGACCGTTCATAGGGGAAGGGGGGCAATGGCATCAGGTACTGGCAGGAATGGAGAACCTCATTCTTTTTTTTCTTTTTGTTTTAGCTTTTTTTCAGATTTCCCAAAGGCTGGATAATAAAAGTCGACTGCTTGTATGGGGCGGCATTATCTACTGCGTTGGTTTGGCCGTATTCCTCGCTCTTTCCACACCTAACTTTGGGACTTTGGTTCGTTATAAAGTAGGATTCCTTCCGATACTTCTTCTTCTGATCACTATGGGCAATCCTTTCATTGAAAAACTGAATAGATTGATTAAATAGATATCGAATTGTAACTTTGGCCTCCTTAAAAAAATAAGAGCTATGAGAAATCCCGTTATAATTTTCGGTGCTAACAATTTAGGAAGAGCAGCCAGAGATATATTTGAAAGCAATGAGGTGGTTATTTATGGTTTCTTAGATGATGATGCCAGCCTGCATGGTACTGAGCTGGATGAGATCAGTGTTTTAGGAAGCACTGATGACGATGGGTATTTGAAGCTTATAGGTAAAAAATGTGAGGCTTTTGTTGCCGTGGATGACAACAAGTATCGAAAGAGCATTGTGAAAATGCTTAATGAGCGAAGAAAAGTGATGCCGGTAAATGCTATTCATAGAGCCGCTGTAATTGCAGAAACGGCATATATCGGACATGGCAATTTTGTGAATATGGGCGTGAAAGTTGCTGACAATGCGAAAGTATCCAATCATTGTATTTTAAATACCAATGCTGTAATTGACTATGGTGCGGAGATAGGAGATTTTGTTCAGGTAGGTGCCGGAAGTGTGGTAAACACTGGTGTTGTGGTGGGTGACGAGGTTTTTATAGGATCGGGTGCTACTGTAGTCAGTGGTGTTAAAATAGGAAAAGGAGCCAGAATAGGAGCCGGATCTGTGGTAATTGCAGATGTTCCTGCAGGAAAGACTGTATTTGGGAACCCCGCCCAAATTGTGGAAGCATAACACAAGGTAAACGTTTAATTAATAACTAAAATTTTTCATTATCACGGTTAAATACCTATCTTTTGAGGCTTAAGCTTTAAATGTTAATGGCAAAGATCCCTGAATCTGAATTGATCCTGAATAAGGACAACAGCGTATATCACCTCAATTTATTACCCAAGCATATATCGGATACTATCATAACTGTGGGTGACCCCAGCAGAGTGTACATGGTGAGCAAGTATTTTGACGATGTAGACTTTGAAATGAACCGGAGGGAATTTATAACTCACCGGGGCACTTATAAAGGAAAAAAAGTAACGGTCATTAGTACTGGCATGGGCACCGATAATATTGAGATCTTTCTGACTGAATTGGATGCGCTGGCCAATATTGACCTGAAAAAAAGGGAAATAAAAAGTCGAAAGCGAAAGCTGAAGATCATTAGAGTAGGCACATCAGGAGCGCTTCAGGAAGATATACCACTGGGTGCACATCTGGTGTCTGATTATGCCGTGGGATTGGATACATTGATGTGTTTTTACAACCTTCCCCAGGATAATTTTGAAAAGGAGATAGGCCGTGGGCTACAGCAACAAACCGGACTTCCGTTCGTGCCTTATGTGGTGAGAGGCTCCCAGTCACTGAAGGATTGGATAGCAATGGATATGGTGGTGGGAAATACCGTCACCTGTCCCGGATTTTATGCGCCCCAAGGGCGAAAGATACGTACCGAACTCAGGTACCCCAAGCTATTGGACTCGCTGAATCATTTCCATCACCAGGGATTCTGGCTTACCAATTTCGAGATGGAAACGGCCGGCTATTATTCGCTCGGGCGTTTGTTGGGTCATGAAGTATTGAGCGTAAATGCCATAATAGCCAACAGGGTCCAAAACAAATTCGCTAAAAATTCTGCAGAGATCGTAGATAATCTCATACAGAAGGTTTTAGATAGAATTTAGCAGGTAGACTACACAAGAAATTTTCTACCTTAGCGCGGCTATACTTTAGCGTGTTCGCATATTTTTCATATCCACGATCTGCCTTTTGGCAAAAGAAGGATCGTAGTTGTTATAAAAACCCGACAAAATCTTGTGAGCAATATGTGAGATGATCAGTTCTTCGTCACTTTTTCCTTTTTTTCCAATCCAATAAACTCTGTTAGGGTGCTTCTTCATGTCCTCGACATATTCCTGAGCCTTCCGGTATTGATCTTCGGTGTAATTTAAAGTGAAAGTTGTTTCTACGGTTTCCATCTTATCGCGAGATTGGTTACGTATAGTTCTTATACAAGGTATGTGCCAAACAAAATGTTGCTTTTTGAGCTCATTTTACATAATACCTATTCTATGCATGCCCGCTGGCGGTCGATCGTGTTCGTTCATGAGTAAAATGACAAATTGATAAAGCGTCCTTTGAACCGGATTTTTTCTTGTAAATTTGCAGCTTGAAGGAGTCAAAGAAAAAGATGATCGATTATGAGATGCATACCCTTTCCAATGGGATCAGGGTTTTACATAAACAGGTGACCACTACCAAAATAGCACATTGCGGCTTTATGCTAGACATTGGTAGCCGCGATGAAACGCAGGAAAACCAGGGCATTGCTCATTTTTGGGAACACATGGCTTTTAAGGGCACAGGCAAAAGAAAAGCCTTTCATATTCTTAACCGCATTGATTCGGTGGGGGGTGAACTCAATGCTTATACCACCAAAGAAAAAATAGCCTTTTATGCTTCCGTATTAGATAACTATTTTGAAAATGCAGTAGAGCTATTAGCTGACATTACCTTTGATTCTGTATTTCCGGAAAAGCAAATAGAAAAGGAAAGAAACGTAATACTGGAAGAAATGGCCATGTATTATGACAGCCCGGACGATGCCATACAGGATGAATTTGATCATGTAGTTTTTAACGAGCATCCATTGGGAATGAATATATTAGGAACCGCCGAGAGCGTGCGTTCCTTTCATAGGGAAGATTTTACCAGGTTTATCAAGGATCATATAAATACAGAAAGACTGGTATTTTGCTCCGTAGGGAGTATGCCGTTTAAAAAGGTGGTCAGGCTGGCGGAAAAGCACCTGAAGGATATTCCTCAATATGCTGCCGGTTATGAGCGACAGCCATTTTTGGCTTATCGTCCCGCTATCAGAAAGGTGCAAAGGAATCTTTCTCAATCGCATTGTGCTATAGGCGGTACGGCATATTCCAACATGGATGACAAAAGGCTGCCATTCTTTATGCTGGTGAATATTTTGGGTGGCCCGGGTATGAATTCACGGCTAAACCTGGCCTTGCGTGAAAAGCATGGCTTTGTCTACTCCATTGAGGCGACTTACCAACCCTATACCGACACAGGATTGTTTGGCGTATTTTTTGGAACGGAACCAAAACAACTGGAAAAGAGCTTACGTTTAGTGAAAAAAGAATTGGAAAAGCTCAAAGAAAAGCCATTGGGAACACTGCAGTTGCACACAGCCAAAGAGCAACTGATGGGGCAATTGGCCATGGCAGAGGAAAACAATGTGAGCTTGATGCTTATGATGGGAAAGAGTATATTGGACAAAAATAAAATAGAATCCCTGGAAGAGGTGTTTAATGATATACGCACCATGACATCAACCAGGCTCAGAGATATAGCCAATGAAATGTTTGATGAGAATCAATTAAGCCAACTTATTTTTTTACCTAACTAATGTCTTTAAGAAAATGTCAATGTATGCGTTATGCTCGCCCTAAAAATGCTCATCCCGACAACGGTACGGGACTCCGCTTTTTGGCACTTCGCAAGCCTTGACCTTAATTTTTTCTTAAAGTCACCTAGAGTTCAAACACTAACTAATATGGATTTTTTAAGCGAGGAATTACAAAAGTACGTTGAAGACCATACAGCGCCCGAATCAGAGCTTCTTAAACAATTGAACAGGGAAACTCATGCGCACGTAATGATGCCCCGTATGCTTTCAGGCCATGTGCAGGGCAGAGTACTGGCTGCGTTCAGTCACATGATCAAGCCACACAATGTGCTTGAAATAGGTACTTATACAGGTTATTCCGCCATTTGTCTTGCAGAAGGACTGAGCAAAGACGGGAAGCTGTATACCATTGATATCAATGAAGAATTGGAGGAAATGGTAAAGGATTATTTTGTCAAGGCAGGGGTGTCAGACAAGATCGAGTATCTTATTGGCAATGCTGTTGATCTTATACCGGCTCTAAAAGTACAATTTGACCTGGTTTTTATAGATGCTGATAAGATCAACTATTCGAATTATTTTGACCTGGTTATTGACAAAGTAACAGCGGGTGGCTTTATTGTGGCCGATAATGTGTTGTGGAGCGGTAAAGTAGTCAACCAGGACAAAGCAGATAAAGATACTCAGGCATTACTCGATTTTAACCGCAAGGTACATAATGATACCCGGGTGGAGAACGTTCTGTTTCCTGTAAGGGATGGTTTAATGGTAATGCGTAAAATAGCAGATTGATGTAATGAGGGTACTATTTTTTCTTTTATTGGTTCCTGTATGGGTATTCGGGCAAAGTCCGGTGGTCCCTACCCGGATGGAGTTTGCAGGTATTAAGCTCAGACTAATGGATGATGCGCGGGCAGAGATCCAAAAAGATGTAGATGCACTCACCAAAAGTCCCAAATATTTCAACATCAAAGTGGAACGTGCCAAAGCTTACTTTCCCATAATAGAGCGCGTGTTAAAAGAGGAAGGTATCCATGATGATTTCAAATACCTGGTGCTCCAGGAAAGTGCGCTTATCCCTGATGCTGTTTCTACTTCTGATGCGGTGGGCTTCTGGCAGTTTAAGGATTTTACAGCATTGGAAGTTGGTCTGAGGGTGGATAACCATATCGATGAGCGGATGAATATTGTATCTGCTACCCGTGGCGCTGCACGATACATGAAAAAGAATAACCAGTTTTTTGACAATTGGCTGCATACCCTTCAAGCCTACCAGATGGGTGCGGGAGGAGCTATGAGAGCATTGAACAAAGACGAAAAGGGCGCCCGCTCCATGGTGATCAATAAAAAAACCTATTGGTATGTAAAAAAATACCTGGCTCACAAGGTCGCTTTTGAGGGCGCTGTCGGAGGAGCTGGAGAAACCAGGCTTATGGAATACGCGAAAGGCGCTAATAAAACCCTGAAAGATATATCGCAGGAGACCGGCATTGCCCATGAGCAGCTTGAGGCATACAACAAGTGGCTCAGAAAGGGAAAGATCCCCAGCGACAGGCAATATACGGTTATACTTCCCGTAAGCACATTGGATAATATCACTCTGGCGTCTATTACCAAACATGACAAACCTGTTGTTGATAAGAAAATAGAGTATAGGTTTCCGCAAGCTGATAACTTTCCTAAAATAGAAGATAAGAAACTGGCCTCCCTCGGTCGTGTGGTTGAGATCAACGATCTGCCCGGAGTTATTGGTAAGCCCGGAGATAATGCTAAGGCTCTGGCGGAAAAAGGTGAGGTTGACCTGAGCAAATTCCTGAAGTACAATGATCTGGAGATCTCCGAACAAATACAAGAGGGACAGGTTTATTATTTTAAGTCTAAACGAGCTAAAGCCAATGCACATTACTATGTGGCGCAACCCGATGAAACACTCTGGTCCATTTCGCAGAAATTTGGGATCAAGCTGAAAAAGCTCAAAATGAAGAACAGGATACGTGGAGAGGAACAGATCAAGCCGGGAAGGGTGCTCTGGCTGAGGTATATAAGGCCGGCCAGAATAGCCATTGAATATCGCCAGGTGGAGTATAAACCGGCAGGACAACAAATAATAATGGCTCAAAACGCGCCAAAAGCCGATCACACACCTTCTGTAGCTATTAAAAATGATCCGGTAGGAGATACTTCGGCAGTTCAAATAGTGGAGCCCGATACCACGAGGACAATGAGTGAAGAAACCACTTTAAAAGATGATGAGAAGGAAAAAATACTCATAGCAGAGCAAAAAGATACGATAGAGAGTGATATGGAAGTAGCAGATGAGCCTCTGCTTCATGAGGAAGAAGAGCCCGGGGTGAAAAGCATCAAACGAGTACATATTGTAAAGCCAGGAGAAACGCTGTATGCGATATCAAAACAATATGAGGTGACAGTTAAAGAATTACTCGAATGGAACAACCTCAATATTTCGGATGGACTGAGCATAGACCAGAAGCTGGTAGTACTTGAAAAAGCTAAGCGGGATAAAATTGATCCTGCAGCCCAGGCCAAAAAAACAGAAAATATAATTTATCATACAGTGGCACAAGGAGATACGCTCTATAAGATTGCCCGGTCATACGATGTCACAATTGAAGAAATAATGACATGGAACGATAAGAAGGACTTCAGTATAAGTTTAGGAGAAAAGATAGAAATCAGAAAAAGACAGGTAAATTGATTGAAATATAAGTATTAATAATTAATTTATTGCAGAAAAATTTTCATATTGAAGCAGTGAGAGATTTAAAGTTATCTCTGGAGACCGTTAAAAATATTTGTGCTTAATTGCTATGTTTGCAGTGCTGAGCGGAGAAGTGGCAAGTATTTTTATTTTTGGTCTGGATTTTTCGTTCAAATTCGTACATTTAGAAACAATAGTATTAATAACTAAATATTTAAGAAGTTGAGTGACTCTAAAGCGATTGATTTAGTAATGCTTGTGGACGATAACGATACTGATAATTTTATCAGTAAAAGGATTATCGAGATCACAAAGTTTGCTAATAGGGTTGAAGTAAAAAATTCAGGCAAGAGCGCCCTGGATTATTTAAGAGAAAATCAGGATAATGTTGAAAATCTTCCCAATCTTATCTTTTTGGATATCAACATGCCTATAGTTGACGGATTTGTCTTTCTATATGAATTTGAGAAATTCAACGATCTCATAAAGGACAAATGTAAGGTTATTATTCTCTCGAGTTCGGACAATAAGAGAGATATTGACAAGATTGTCAACAACAACCATGTCATCAAATTTATTACAAAACCTCTCACGGAAACTGCACTTGAGGAGGTTAAAATAAACAATTTGTAGTCAACTTCGTTTTAATTCTAAGTTTACTTATCATATCCCACGTTAACTAGAATAAAATGAAGTATGTATTGGCTTTAAAACGCTACTCTATACTGGCTGTTTTACTGGTAATCATTTGTTTACACGGACAGCTTTCCTTCGGACAAACCACTGATACCTCATATTGGAAAAAGGATTTCCGGGTAGGCCTAAGCTTTAATCAGGCTTCTTTTTCTGACAACTGGCAGGGTGGTGGCGTTAACTCTATTGGTTTGAATACCTTTTTAAACTACAAAGCCAACTATGCCAAAGGCGTCCACTCCTGGGACAATATTATAGACCTGGCTTATGGGGTGCTGAAAAACGAAGGGCAAAGCAGCCGTAAATCTGTAGACCGCTTTTTTCTCGATACCAAGTACGGCCGTCAGCTTTCAACGCGTTGGAACTTCTATACTTCACTTTCTTTTCTATCGCAGTTTGACAAGGGCTACCAATACGATGTGGAGGACCCGCTAACCGGAGAGCGTATGGATATTCTTATCTCCAATTTTATGTTACCCGCTTTCATCACATCTTCATGGGGATTGGAGTACAAGCCTGTAGATTATTTTAAAGTACGTTTAGGGCCTTTCTCTCCGAGAGCAACAATTGTGACGGATGAGGATGTGGCCATAAATGGAGAAATAGACGGTGAACCGGCAAGGTATGGGGTGAAAGTAGGGGATAAGGTACGTTTCGAGTGGCTGGCATTTCAACTGATGGCTGATTTTAACAAGGATATAGCCCCCAACCTTAACCTGAAGTGGAATTATATCTTATACGCCAATTACGGAGAACTCGAATGGAGAAAGGTGGATCACCGGTTAGACGCTATGCTGACAGCTAAGGTCAACAACTTTATTGATGTTGGATTGGGGGCGATATTGATCTACGATTACGACCAGATAGACGAGGTACAGCTCAGTCAGGCGCTTAACCTTGGTATTGTTTACAAATTTAAGAATTACGTAGATTAATGTGAGTTCGATATAGTAGAACCGATTAAATTGTGTTCGTATAGAAACAAACCTAAAAAACCTCTTTTTAATGTCATTTTGCCTGTCCCGAACTTGCCTAACGTGCCTCGGAGAGGCACGAAGAATCTTACTAAGTTCAAGGATACCATTAACAACTTAGGAAGATCCTTTCTCACGTACCAATGACAAGTTTTCATTACATGCTGATAGTCAGAGATTATTCAATTCCTCACTACCGTCAATTCCAGGGTGACGTGGTGGTTTGGTTTCTTCAGTTGCGCGGAAGTTACTTCCGTGACATGCCATGCAGCAAGTCAGCAGGTATAGATGTATATATTGAGAACAAGACTAAACTAAGTCTGAGAATAGAAAAGTGGGTGAAGAAGTTTGGCAAATACAGATGCTAAGCTTTGATCCCTATCTGCAGATCCCTCCTTGGGTACCAATGACAAGTTTTCATTACATGCTGATAGTCAGATAATTA
>NZ_AMZN01000055.1 GCF_000331535.1 Fulvivirga imtechensis AK7
TGCATCGGGATAAACTTCTCGCCCAAGCCATAAACGAAAAAAGCCCAGCTAAACGCTGAGCTTTTTTGCTCCCCCTCTTGGGCTTCCCGATATCCGCTACCGCTGCATCGGGATAAACTTCTCGCCCAAGCCATAAACGAAAAAAAGCCCAGCTAAACGCTGAGCTTTTTGCTCCCCCTCTTGGGCTTCCCGATATCCGCTACCGCTGCATCGGGATAAACTTCTCGCTCAAGCCATAAACGAAAAAAGCCCAGCTAAACGCTGAGCTTTTTTGCTCCCCCTCTTGGGCTCGAACCAAGGACCTACTGATTAACAGTCAGCCGCTCTAACCAGCTGAGCTAAGGGGGAATATTTTTGTTTCCCTCATTTGGGTGTGCAATATTAGAACTTCGATTTCTATTTTGCAAAAAATAATTTCTAAAATTTTTAAGTTTTTTACTCTCCTTAGATCACTTGCCCGCAAGTATGTAAAAATATATGAGTGTAAAGCCGATCAGGAATATCAACCCTGCAACAGCCAGCCATTTCAGCCATTTTGGAGGCACGAACTCTCCCGTTATATCCTTAGAGAATATAACTTTATAATTCAAAAATGCTGCCAAAGGTGCAATAATGAAAGAGACAACAGTTGCTAAATCTACAAGGCTCTTCAGGTTATTCAGGAATTGAGAGATAACAAGAAATGCACCTACCGCAATGATTATTACCCAAAAGAAATATAAAGCCTTTTTCTTCCCTTCAAAAAGAACCTGAACAATTCTTTCCATAGATCTGCCGTATCCGTCCAGCACCGTAATAGTTGTGCTGAACATGGTGCTGAAAGCGGCTATTGCTATTACAAAATAGCTCCATGGACCGATTGCGCCTGTATACATACCTATCAATTGACCTGCAAAGGCAGAGGCGCTATTCGACAACTCTATGCCGCTCCCGTACATGACTAATGCTCCCAGCGACAAGAAAACTACTGCCAGGATAGCCGTGATCACATATCCGATATTGAAGTCCAGCAAAGTTTCCTTTAGTGTAGGCTTGTATCCGGTCTGTTTAATTCTGGCCTCTGCCCAAAGACCCGTCCAGGTCGACATATCAACAGCAGTGGGCATCCAGCCCATCAGAGCTATCAGAAATATAAGGCCTTCGGCATTCATTAGCTCCTTAGGTATAAATTGATCGACCGGAGCTGGTCGTCCCTTGATGAAAGCCGCTACCACTGCTGTAATGGTAGATAGTAACAACACTACACTAACTGCTTTCAGTAATCCATCCAGCGCCCCGTACTTACCACTCGCGAGAATGATCACACATACACCCAAAATCATAGCCGCCCACCAGTTAGTAGTAAGATCCAGTCCCATCAAATTGCTAAGGAGTCCGGCTGCTACAAAGGAAACAGCGGCTGTTACAATAAACATTGTTATTATGGTAATGATGCCGTATATCCAGAGTATCCATTTGCCTACCTTGGCATAACCATCGATGATGCTGCGCCCTGTAGCGCCTGTATACCGGGACGAAAATTCAAAAAAGGGATATTTGAAGAGATTGGCTGCTATTACAGCAATTAAAAGGGTAAATCCATAATCGGCACCAGCACGGGTAGATTGCACCAGGTGTGATACCCCGATGCACATACCGGCAAACACGATTCCCGGACCCAGGGTTTTAAGAAAATTTCGAAGCTGCGTATTCATATATCAGTGGACACAATTTTAATGGCCACCAATATATAAAAAAGAAGGCTCTATTGTCATAAAATTTTATATCTAATACTGACTTATTGTCAGTAATTATTCAATAATCTATGACTTTAATGACAAAACGTCATTAAAAACTTCGCTTTTTCGCCTTGGTACAATTTTGAAGAAATTCTTTTCGAGTAGATTATTAAAAGTAAAAATATATAGCCATGACACTAGTAAGATACAATCCATTAAACAATTTCGTACCCGGAACTTTCGGAGATTTTATTGAAAGCGTGTTACGAGATGCTCCTGCAAGAAAGGACATCGACTTTACCCCTGCTGTAGACATTTTAAAGGAAAAAGATCATGTTGAGCTACAATTGGTGGCGCCGGGCATGAGCAAGGAAGATTTTAAAATTGACGTGGACCAAAACTCTCTCACTATCAGGGGGGAAAGGGTGCTCTCAGATGAGGCAAAGACCAAACTTCAAAAGCGTGAATCTAATTATGGCAAATTTAGCCGGGCCTTTAAGCTGACCGATGATATCAACCAGGAAAAGATCACAGCCACTTATGTAGAAGGCATACTGAAGGTAAAACTTCCACTGATCGAGAAGAAAGAAACAAAAAGCATTATTGAGGTAAAATAGGTTAGTTGGTTTAAAAAAAAAAGCTGCTCGAGGGCAGCTTTTTTTCTATTCATATTTTTGTTTTACTCTCCCAGTCTATTTCTTAAGAGGAATTCTACATAAGCTTCTCTGTAGCTATCTACTTCCGGGGCCAGTTTAATTGCCTCTTCGTAGCTGGTGAGGGCATCTATCAAAAGATTATTTTCTTCATAGAAGCCAGCCAGTATGTACTTATTGAGTGCTGTAGCTTGGTCAACGTCTGACATCAGTGCATTTAAGGTTTCTTTTACCTTAGTAGCATCTGCTTCTGGCAATCTTTTGATTGCGTAAGTGCCCGACTTTACCTCTTCATCTCCTTTAGAAGTAACTGAAAGAAGAACAACATTTTCCTTAGACAATTTCTCGTTGGTCAAATCAAGTTCAATGTTGGGTTCGTTAGTTTCAATGGATACCAACACATCATCAAACATATTTTTCAGTGTAACAACGTATACATTTTCTCCATCAACGGAATCCCATCTGATGATGGCCTTATCGCTAAAAACACCCACTGAGCTTGGCATGAATACATGTATAGCATCATTTGAGCCTCTATGTACCGCTCCTGTGGCGCTTAATCTGTTCTTTTTGCCTTCAGCAGACATTTTGCTCAGTACAAAGTCAGCGTATTTACTGGCTACACTTGATCCGCCTGTATTGACTTTGGCGGCAAGATCAGAAACTTTATGATTACCTGCAGCTTTGAGCTCAAGCGTTTTGCCGCTGGCATGAACAAGGCCGAGGTATGCATTTTCAGAAATGACCAATTCATCATTATCCTGAAGCGAAGCTCCGGTTTTAAGGGGCTCCCAATCTGCTCCTGCTTTAATTTTGTTGGTTCCTTTATTCGCAAGTACTTTGAAAGTATAACCTTGTCCAAAGGCTATTCCGGTAAGGAAGATAAGCGAAAGAGTTAAAATTGTTGAAATACTTTTCATGGTTTACGCATCTTATTTAATAATTCTTATACTCAATACGATTTTTTATATAACATACTCTTTTATACTCTTTTATGCCTGATGGTAAACAGCAGTTTACGACTTTCTTTATTAAAAAGATTTTTGACCACCCCATAATATACTTCCAAACCGTCTCCTGCCAGCGCAATGGCAGCCAAAGTAATCACCAAATTTAGTTTAAAACTGTATTCGCTGAAAACAATTACCATTAAAAATATAATTAACATGATCTCTATCAACTGAATAATCTTGGTAATGCCATCATACCATGGAGGAAGAACGTGATATATGTAGGAAAATAGGGTTATATTCAAGAAGCAAATAATTATAGCCAACAATATCCCAAATCCTTCTTTATCATTAAGCTCATTGACATAATCTTCCTTTAAGATCATAGAGATGATATTAGCATGAACTACTGCTCCGTACATATCCGGGTTTGCTTTTCCTGCATAATCCTTGTTCAAGGGGGTGAAAAATTTATCGTCCCATGAGGTGTCAAAGAAATCCTTTCCCAAAAACCCAAAAATTACGATTTTCCCCTTGATCATTTCGGGTACAAAGTTTTCGTTAAATACATCATCCACATCCAATGCGTAAAACATATTCGGATATCCGGTACGGCCAAAGAAGTCAACCAGGTTGCCTCTATAATTAATAATTTCAAAAGGATTATCCCGCTCCAGTAGGTTCTGGGCCTTTTCTGAGTCATATAGCTCCGCCATTTTAACAGCAAAAGCTACATGCTGCTCTTCGTTTACCATACGCATGGTCGGGAAGGCACGGCAGGTTTTGAAATCCTCCTGGTTTGCGGCTTCGGTATCTAAATTCGCAAAGGCCAGGTGTGCATTCTTCACAAAGATGGGATGAGAGATCTCAAGTGAATCGTATATATCCAATCCCTCGCCAAGCATAATAATGGAATCTGTTTGAAGAAGCTTAGTTACCATTACCAAATTCTTCACTTCAGCCAAGGCATTACTTAACGCCAGATCACCCAAGGTGTCGGGACTTAGAAAATCGAAAAAACTATCAAATCCAATAACGGCAGGGTCATATTTATTAATGATAGCCACCTGTTCAGCGATTTTGGCTCTGGATATTTCTCCAAAATTAACCAACACAATATTGGTATCCGGCACCGGGTCTTTTCTTAGTTGAGAAAAAGCTACATCAGTCATTTCCATATCATCCAAAGCCTCCCCAATGGGGTCAAAAGCATCAAATATTCCAAACTGACTAACGTTAAAGAACATCCACATCATACCAAAGATAAATATGGTGCCGAACACACAGTCGAGCCAAAACTTCTTATTCATAGACTTTAAGATTAGTGTAGTAAAAAGAAAAAGATTACCGAATCACTAGTAAAAATATAAAATTCGGGCAGTTTAAGGTAATATAATTAAATTTAATGCCTCAACAAAAGAACATATGGCTATAAAAAGGAAAAGACTGAGTATCAATGAGTATGTAGAAGGTATATTGCAGGGGAATACTGTTGTCTTAAGCCGGGCCATTACAATAATTGAAAGCAGCCTTGACACAGATCAGTTTTTGGCTGAGGAAGTTCTTAAGCAAGTGTTGCCCAATACCGGAGTGTCAAAACGTATGGGAATTACAGGCGTGCCCGGTGTTGGCAAGAGTACCTTTATCGAAGCGATGGGCATGTACCTGGTTGAAAATGGGCACAAACTGGCAGTACTTGCCGTTGATCCGAGTAGTCAACGAAGCAGGGGAAGTATTTTGGGGGATAAAACACGTATGGAACAACTTTCCCACCACCCTAATGCCTATATACGTCCCTCCGCTACGGGGTCCTCATTAGGAGGCGTTGCCAATAAAACAAGAGAAACCATGCTTTTGTGTGAAGCAGCCGGCTATGAGATCATATTTATTGAAACAGTTGGAGTAGGCCAGTCTGAAGTAGCCGTGAAAGGTATGGTGGATTTTTTTCTTCTACTCATGCTGGCCGGTGCGGGTGATGAACTTCAGGGGATAAAAAAAGGTATTATGGAAATGGCAGATGCCATAGCCATTACCAAAGCCGATCAGGATAATATCAAAGCTTCAAAAAAAGCTAAAGTGGAATACCAAAATGCACTTCATTTGTTCCCGCCAACAAACACCGGCTGGACCCCACAAGTGCTGACCTGTTCGGCCATTACCAATGAAGGACTCGAGGATATCTGGAAAATGATAGAAGACTATTATCAACATATCGGGAACGAGCTGGAATCCATACGAAAGCACCAAAGCATTAATTGGATGCACGAAACCATTGGCTACCTGCTCAAGCAGAACTTTTACAACGCACCACAAGTAGCAGAGAAGATAGCAGATTTCGAAAGGAAAGTAGGCATGGGACAGATTACACCGCAGGCGGCTGCGAGAGAGTTGATGGACCTGGCAAAACAGAAGAATGGAGATAGTTGAGGTTTGTGACATTAGTAAGTGATCAGATGACTTCGAGTCATCTGATCACTTTTTAAGTTCAAGATGCCTCACCTAATATCCTGAAACCAAAAAGAAGACTTCATCTCCACCTCAGTTCCATCATCCTCAGTTTTCTTATATTCGTAAGTCTTCTCCACCACATCACCCAATGTAAACTTGACAGGTTGTTTAAATAAAGGCCCGTCATATACAAAGGTGTGAAATTCGCCATTCTCTCCGCACGGATCAACATTTTCAGGTAAATGGTTTAACCAGTTGTCATCTATCGTTTTGCCGGCCTGGCTTTTATCAAACATAGTTGTATTGGCCGCGCAAACACACGTTTTGAAGCCATCATTTATGAAATTTAGCATTAGTTCCCGGGTATTTAGCTTCCATATCGGGTATACGCCTTCCATATCCACTGTGCCCAGTTGCAGGTCTCTGTAGGCTTTCAGGTCTTCAAGAAAAATATCGCCATACATCACATGATCAATTCCCTGAGCTTTCAACTTCAGACAGAATTCTCTAATCGTCCGTTCATATGTATCATGAGAATTGTCCTTTGACAAGTAGATTTTTCTTAAGGGAAAGCCAATTGCCTGTGCCTGGGCTTCAATCAAATGTTCAGGCACGCCATGCAGCCCTACGCGCTTCAAGTCAGCATCAAATACGGTGTGTAAACTGTCAATTTCGTATTCCCTTGATTGTAGTAGCTGATATAAAGCATAAGCAGAGTCCTTACCGCCACTCCAACTTATGCTGATCTTCTTTTTGTTCATATATATTAGTATTGAGATATTAGTATTGAGTATTGAGATGGAAAAGCTCGAAGTCCGAAGCCTGAAGACCGAGCGACTCTCATCCGATGAAAGCACGCCACACCGACCACCAGTTATCATTTACTTCATCCACTCCATTTGTATTAACCCTCATTTCCCAATGACTAGTCATTCACCACTAAAAGTGTTCCTGTTCAGCTTCAATCTGATTACTTCACCATAATTCAGATTCCTCTCAAAAGCCATATTCAACGGCCTGTCTTCAACAAGGCAGAGTGTTATCCGCATCACTACACTATGCGTGATTACTGCCACCCGATTGTAGTTCTTTTGCGCCAGTTCTGAAAAAAAACTTTTTACCCTTTTACTCATGTCCAGCATGCTCTCACCTTCCGGCGCTGGGTAATGTACGAAGTCACTCATCCACGGATCGATATCTGCCCGGGGGATATCATCCCACCTCTTCATCTCCCAACTACCGAAGTTATATTCTTTCAGACGATCGTCCATAATAAAAAGGGGGCTCAGATGACTGGCCAGTAAGGCGCAACGTTTCAGTGGACTGGAATAGAAAGCGTCAAATTTTTTTGGGATCTGCTTTACAATAGCCTCAAATTCCTCAGTATAGCTTTTCTTTAATTCCAGGTCGGTTTGCCCGTAACAAACTCCTTTATCGATCTCGGGCGTGGTATGTCGGATCAGATAAACTTCCATAACACTATTATTGAAAGATAAACAACCACTTCCGCTACTTGTTGCGTAGCGCCAAGGCAATCTCCGGTATAGCCGCCAATCCACTTCTTGTAATACCTCCACAGCCAGACTACCGTGATACCTACCGGAATAACGCTCAACAGATACCAGAAATTATTAAAAGCCGCCAAGGGTGCTAAACCGATAAAGAGTGCAACAAGAAAATTACCCGGTGACAACTTCTTTGCTACGGGCCTTACTTTACTTGAGGCGTCTTCCCTTGCATAATTTCCATAATAGATCATAGTCACGGCTGCTATCCTGCTCATGGTATGAGCAGAAATGATGGTCCAGAATAAAAACCATACCGATAGCTCGCCAGCAATAAATGTAAGGGCAGCATATTTGAGCAACAAGATCAATACCAGGCCTACCACCCCATAGGCGCCAATCAGGCTGTCTTTCATGATCTCCAGGATATTTGCTTTGGTCCAGCCGCCTCCAAAACCATCACAAACATCGGCAAAGCCATCTTCATGGAAAGCTCCTGTGAAAAGAATGCCTGCGATCATAGACAAAACAACACTTATCGACACCGGAAATATGATCATGCCCAACCATAATACTCCTGCGGTCGCAGCTCCCATCAACCACCCAATCAGTGGAAAATATTTCGTGCATTGATCCAGGTATTCAGCAGAGTGATCCACCCACTTGGGACATGGTATTCTGGTGTAGAACATTAAAGCTGTGAAGAATAGCCTGATGTCGTATTTCATTTATTTAGATGAGATATAAGATTTGATACTTTAGAAGTTTGAAGTCTGAAGTCGGGAGTCGGGAGTCGGAAGTTTGAAAACATCAGATTTTCAATTAAATTTTGTGGAAACGCGTGCTTCTTCGAAGGAGGCCATTTCGTTTAAAAAATTTACAGCCGACTGGATGATCGGATACGCTATGGCGGCTCCGGTACCTTCTCCTAATCTCATGTTGAGTTGTAAAATTGGCCTTACCCGGAGAAATTCCATTGCCTTGATGTGGCCCTGCTCTTCTGATAAATGAGTAAAAAAGCTGTATGCCAGAATCGTAGGCTGCAAAGCATGCGCTGCGAGAAAGGCAGCCGAAGCAATAAACCCATCCACCAGGATGATTATTCGTTTCTGAGCCGCTTTTAACATGGCACCGGTCATCATGGCTATTTCAAAGCCTCCAAAGGTGCTAAGCACCTGGATTGGATCTGCGTCTGGTGTCAATCGGTGAAACTGAGATGCCTGTTCTAGCACACTCAATTTTTTTCTTCTCTGATCATCATCAAGTCCGGTACCTTTTCCTACGCAATGCAGCAGCGGAATATCACATAAAATGTGGGTTAACATACTGGCTGCGGAAGTATTTCCAATACCCATTTCGCCAAAGCCGATGATGTTGCAGCCTTTGTCAGCGATCTCTTCCACAATCTTCATACCTGCCATCAAGGCTTGTTCACATTGCTTTTGGGTCATAGCCGGGCCAAAAAGAAAATTGTCTGTTCCTGCCCCCATCTTTTTATCGATCAAAAGCGGATGCGCTGGCAGTTCACTTGTTACCCCTGCATCTACCACGGCCAATTCGATGCCATGCTGACGGCAAAACACATTTATAGCGGCCCCTCCGCTCAAAAAGTTGAGCACCATCTGTCCCGTCACTTCCTGCGGGTACGCACTCACTCCCTCATTTGCAATGCCATGATCTGCCGCAAAAACAACCATATTCGGACTTAAAAGTGCAGGGGTCAGTGTGTTTTGGATGAGTCCTACCTGCAAAGCTATACTCTCCAACATACCCAATGCACCGGCAGGTTTGGTTTTGCTATTAATTTTATGTTGTAGCGCCTCAAGTAAACTATTATCACAGGGGCGGATGTTTATATCAATCATTTGAAATATTATTTTACTTTCATGGGCAGGCCGGAAATCATAAAATATACCTCATCGGCCTGGTTAGCAATATATTGGTTAACCCAACCCTGTGCTTCAACAAAATCGCGCCCGGTCTTCGTACTGGCATGCAGCCCCATTCCAAGTTCGTTGGAAATAATAATAAGATTACCATTATAGCTGCTCATCCTGTCAAACTCCTTTTTGGCAGCATCTACTACCATATCCCTGTCTCCCTTTAGCTTTGAATAGAAATTAGTCAGCCAAAGTGTTACACAATCAATAACTACCGTATTTACAGGAGGCAAAACTTCTGACAAGGCAAACTGCTCCTCGATGGTCGTCCAGCGCTCATCCCGCTCATTCCGATGGCGTTTCACCCGTTCCGCAAAATCATCATCCCAGACCTTTGAAGTAGCCAGATAAACAGGCCTTTGAGAAAACTTTAGCGCCAGCGACTGTGCATAACTACTCTTTCCGGACCTTTCACCTCCGGTAATAAAGATGATCATGATTTTTCTTTTTTAAAACCATACGGACAATGGCGACAACCGCTCTTACAGCAGTAACCTCTTTTCAAATGATAAGCCTCGGTAAAAACATACAGGCCGTTTTCGATGTAAAACATTGGTCCGTTATCGTCCTTCTGCTTGCTCATTTACAATACGCTCACCGGATTTTTATCTTTGTCGATGGCTACAAAGGTAAATTCACCTTCAATGGCTTTCTGACGTTCTTCGGAGTACATCTGCTCAATGAATATCTCTACCCGTACTTTCAGACTGGTATTTCCCACCTTGATCACCTCACCCTGCAACTCCACGAAAGTGCCTGCAGGTATAGGGTGATTGAAATCCACCCGCTCCGAGGATACGGTAACTACCCGCTTCCTGGAAAAGCGGGTAGCCGTGATAAATGCCACTTCATCCATCAATTGCAAAGCTGTACCCCCAAATAAAGTATCATAGTGGTTGGTGGTATTGGGGAAAACGGCTTTAAAGATAGAAGTACGCGAATCAGCTATTCTTTGATCAAGATTATCCATGAATTAAAACTTATAGCTTATACCTATATTATAATTTCTACCACGGGTATTAAACCCAACAGTATTTACAAATTGCTCATCAAAGATATTATTTACAGCGCCATAAACCTTAAGTCTATCAAGCAGCGTATAATCGGCATAAACATCCATGACATCATAACTTTCGAGCACCACTTCACTATAGGTAATGAAATCCAGATCTGTACGCTCACCGGTATGCTTGTAGGTTAGCGAAAGGTTTCCACTCCTGAGTGGCTGCCAGTTGATGCCCGCTCCCCACTTACTTGCTGGTATTCTGTAGAATTCAGAAGAATTTTCCTGGTCTATTTTTGAATAGTAAACGTTCATACCTAAAGATTTAATAATAGCCCAATCTGCCTGAAATTCAACCCCTTTCACTTTCCTTTCAGCTTGAATGTTTTGGTATTGCCCGCCCACATAGTTTCCGTCTTCGTCAAATATTGAAACAAAGCCGATAGGTTGCTCCTCATCGCGAACGTAGTAGGTAGCGTTTATGGATACCTGCTTGCCAAGATAAAAAGACAGGCCAGCATCATAATTGGTGCTTTCCTCGGGCTTAAGGTCAGTATTTCCATAAACCGAATATAGTTGATATAGCGAAGGAGTAATAAAAGCCGTAGAAACCGACCCTCTGAACTTCAACTGCATATTACCGTTGAGGTCAATCAAATAGGATGGGTTGATATTGTAGATCAGGTGATTGCCGTACTCACTATGGTGATTTAACCGCGTACCGACATGAACATTCAATCCAAAATTTGATTCATAAAGCAAAGACGCGTAAGGGTCTACGATAGTAAATTCATTGTCGTCAAACTCCGAAACTCCTTCTTGTGCATACCTTGGACGTTGCAGGTTGATGCCAAACAATCCCTTTATCCCACTAGTAAACTGATGTTCATTAATTAGGTCCACCTGCCAGTTTCTTCCCTCGTATTCCGTTGGATAGCTGCTCTGATAATTAGTATTGTTGATGTTGTAGACCGTGTTTAAAGAAACACTTCCTTTTCCATACTTAAATGTTGGCTTCACAGTAAACCTTAACTCATAACTCTCCAACTCGTTATCGGCATCGAAGAAAGCTCCATCATCATATTCCGCAGCATATTGGTTGAAAGCACTACCGAATGTTACTTCAAACTTATCATTGAACTCATACCCCAGTTTAGCCAAGATATTCTGCCTGCTAAATCCATCATTATCAAATTCATCCACCGGTGTGCCCTCTTGTGCAGCCGAAAAGCCCTCGGATTTTGTGTTACCGGCTGATAACAGATAAGAAAATCCCTGCGAGCTGCCATTTAAGTTCAGGTTTTGCGCCAAGGTGCCGTAAGAACCTCCGTTGATGTCCACCGACCCGGCCAGTACGTCTTCCGAAGCGCTTTTCAGGCGAATATTGATCACACCTGCCGCTGCACCGGTTCCATACAGGGTGCTTAAGCCGCCATTCAATATTTCGATGGATTCCACCTGCTCCAGAGATAGAAATCGCAGGTCGTATGAGGCTGTAATGGCGGCCGGATCGTTAAGTGGCACACCGTCAATCAGTATTAATGTGTGTTTACTACGTCCGCCACGCATGGAGTAGCTAATATTTGAACCGGCAGGCCCGTAAGCACCATTCATTTCCATTCCAGGTACCTGGTTAAGCAGATCAGCCACCGATTTACCGGCATTGCGCTCAATTTCCTGCTGCGAAATTTTGTAGATCGTTTTACCGGATTTCTCTATGGGAACTTCAAATTTGGTCCCTGTTACCACCACTTCCTGAAGTTGAAGTGTGTCTTGCATTTCCTGTGCATACACAGAAGAGGCTGCCACTGTGAGTACGGCTGCCATCATTTTTTTTCTCATAGTTATTTAATGTTGATGTAAAAAACTATGAGCTTTTGGTAGAAAAAAAAGAATAATTTCAGTGAAGCCTAACGGTTCATTCATTACTCATCACCTTTCACCCGAAAGCTCAGATTAAAACTATCATTGGCAGGTCTCCTGGCTTTCCCGACTTTGAGGACCTTCCCATCCATACAGGACAGTGGTAAAAGATGATCAAAGCATACTGAAGCTGTTCCAAAACAGCTTCCGGGATTACAGTTGCGGGGACAGCTCCGGAATCTTCCAATCTATAGTGAAACCACCGGATTCCCTTTTCATCATGATAATCTGAACTATCACCATGAACCAATAATCAGGGTCAAAGTTAGAAAAGATTTCAGAAGCTCTATGCAAATTGTTTAATATTGTTGCTCAATATACCAACAAATAGTACCTAACCACACTTGAAATTCACTATGAAAATACCTTATCTCTTATCAATTATAGTCATGGCTTTTTTGGGGTGTAACTCTGCTGAAAAACAACAGGAAAAGAATACTCCGCAGTCGGCACCTACTGATCTTTCAACGAAAATAGACTATGCCACAGGCTTTAACGTGAAGTATGAAAATGGTTATAAGTGGGTGGAAATACCGCGCCCATACCAGGAGGCCAAAGAAGGTTTTAAGTACCTGCTTGTGCAAAAAGGGCAAGATATTCCCGAACATGACGTAAGCGTTCAGGTGATCTCTATCCCCCTGGAAACCATCATCTGTACATCTACCTCACACATTCCTCTTTTGGATTACCTCAATGAAACGGAAAAGCTTATCGGATTTCCATCCACTCAATACATCAGCTCCTCCAATGCCCGCAAATTGATAGATGCCGGCAAAGTGACGGAGTTGGGTATCGATAGTAAAATGAACATCGAAAAGGTAATTGAGCTGGATGCTGAAATGGTGATGGGTTACTCTATCACAGGTGATTACGGGCAATTCAGAAAACTTCAACAGGCGGGAATTCCTGTGGTGATCAATGCGGAATACATAGAAGAGCACCCCTTGGGCCGGGCGGAATGGATCAAGTTTATGGCTTTGTTCTTTAACAAAGAAAAAATGGCTGACTCCGTTTTCAACGAAATAAAATATAATTATCTGAAGTTAAAAAATGCCACAGACACTATTAGCTCAAGGCCCACAGTATATAGTGGAGTAGTATACGGTGACGCCTGGTTTTTGCCTGGTGGACAGAACAATATGGCGAAACTGTTTAAGGATGCCGGGGCGAAATATTTATGGAGTGAAGATAACTCCACCGGATACCTTGAATACAGCTTTGAGAGTGTTTATGAAAAAGCTCACAATGCAGACTTTTGGGTAGGGGTTGCGTCTTACAATTCTTTGGAAGAAATAAAGCAAGCTGACAAGCGATATACTGATTTCGAGGCCTTCCAAAATGGCAACGTCTATAGCTACAATGCCCGTATGGGCCCCACAGGCGGTAATGAATTTCTTGAGCTCGGCTACCTGCGCCCCGATTTGATCCTCGAAGACCTGATCAAGATCTTTCATCCGGAGCTGCTGGAGGATGAAGAGTTGTATTTTCATAGAAAGGT
The DNA here is from genome assembly GCF_000331535.1 of Fulvivirga imtechensis AK7. Taxonomy (GTDB): domain Bacteria; phylum Bacteroidota; class Bacteroidia; order Cytophagales; family Cyclobacteriaceae; genus Fulvivirga; species Fulvivirga imtechensis. Next base: position 13,639 of record NZ_AMZN01000055.1, read on the forward strand.
TGAGTAGTTTTAACCGCAGAGGGCGCGGAGAGGCAAGAGAGAGACACAGAGAACCTGGAAAAAGATGAAAGATAACGAGATAACGGAAGCTGTAATTGGAGCAGCGATCAAGGTGCATCGGGAGCTTGGACCTGGGCTTTTGGAGTCGGCTTATCAGGAATGTCTTTATTATGAACTGGTAAAAAGTGGTCTGATTACTGAAAAGGAGAAGCCATTGCCACTGATTTATGAAGAAATTAAATTAGAATGTGGTTACAGAATTGATCTTTTTGTTGAAAAGCGCATAATTGTAGAGATCAAATCAGTCGAGGCTTTAAATGATGTACATTTGGCGCAAGTACTGACTTATTTAAAGCTTAGCAATGCAAGGATTGGTTTGCTTATTAATTTTAACGTTGTGAAACTCACGAATGGCGTCCGTAGAGTTATAGATAAATATCATAAATAAGATGGCTTAACCACAGAGGAAGCAGAGTAAAAAACAGAGGGAGCAGAGTAGGAAAAATAACAAAAGCCTCTGCGCCCTCCGCGAAGCCTCCGTGGTCTCTGCGGTTTAAAACAAGAATGAATAAAAACTACACCATAAAGCTAACGCTCTTACTACCGGCCGTTATTCTGATCCTGTTTTTGGTCAACATCTCTTTGGGTAGTGTCCATATTCCTTTAGACGAAATATTCCAGGTGCTGATTGGTGGTGAGACAAGCAAGGGTAGCTGGACCAATATCATCACTACTTTCAGGCTTCCCAAGGCGTTGACTGCCGTACTTGTGGGGGCGGGATTGGCGGTGAGTGGACTACAAATGCAAACACTGTTTCGGAATCCGCTGGCAGGGCCTTTTGTGCTGGGTATCAGTTCGGGAGCGAGCTTGGGAGTGGCTTTACTGCTGTTGGCGGGGGTTTCCATTACCAGTGGGCTGGCAATTTCAGGATTGGGCAACTGGTTAGTCGTATTGGCTGCTACAGCAGGCTCATCACTGGTACTGGTGCTGGTTGTGGCGGTATCTGTAAGAGTACGGGATAGCATGACCCTGCTGATCATAGGATTGATGTTCGGAAGTCTGACAGGAGCCATAGTGAGCATCCTGCAGTTCTTCAGCACTGGTGAAGAAATACAGCTATACTTATTCTGGACGTTTGGCAGCTTGGGCGGACTCAACTGGAATGAGGTTTATATTCTATTGGCCTTAGTACTGGCAGGACTTTTCATTGCCGTTACACTGGTAAAATCCTTAAATACATTGCTCTTAAGTGAAAACTATGCCCGCAGCATGGGTGTTAATGTAAAAAAGTCGCGGCTGTGGATCATTATCAGTACCAGTTTGCTGGCAGGAAGCGTAACTGCATTTTGTGGGCCCATCGCTTTTATAGGACTGGCGGTGCCTCACCTGACCAGGCTGCTGGTCAATACGTCTGACCATAAAATAATGATCCCGGCTGTAGCTCTGACAGGAATTATCGTGATGCTGGTATGCGATGTAGTCGCACAAATACCATATAGCGACCATGTGCTGCCAATCAATGCCATCACCTCATTGATCGGTGCACCTGTCGTGATCTGGATAATATTGAGAAAAGGTACTATTAAACACTCGTTCTCCTGATGACGGAAGTTGAAAACAATGACATAGCACTGGCTGTAAAAGGCCTTCACGTGGGGTATCAACTGAAAAGAGAAAACCTGGTTGTCCTTCGAGGCCTCAATCTGGACCTTAAACACGGTGAGTTGGTGTGCTTTATGGGCCCCAATGGCGTTGGAAAGTCTACGCTACTAAGAACCATTGCCGGTGTGCAGCAACCTTTGTCCGGAACGGTTGAAATAGAAGAAAAGCCTTTGAAAAACTTCTCTGCGGCCGAGCTGGCGACCAAGATCAGCCTGGTACTCACCGACCGGATTAATGCGGGTAATATGACGGCACGTGAGCTTATAGGCCTCGGACGATACCCTTACCTCAACTGGAGTGTAAAATTCAAAGACGATGACCTGATAAAAATAGAACAGTCCATAGCACTTTCTGAAGTGGGAGCCTATGCCCATAAGAAGATATATGAGCTCAGTGATGGCCAGATGCAGAAGGTGATGATTGCCCGCGCCTTGTGCCAGGACACATCCATCCTCATTCTGGATGAACCCACGGCCCACCTGGACCTTAACAATCGTGTGGCCATTATTAACCTGCTGAAAAATCTCACCCGGCAGACAGGAAAGGCCGTTCTGATGGCCACCCATGAACTGGACCTGGCGCTGCAGGCTGCTGACAAGCTCTGGCTGGCCGGGTTCAATGTCCCGGTAGTTTCGGGTTTCCCGGAAGACCTCGTACTCAATGGTGCCATCGACCGCGTTTTCGAACTCAAAGGCTTCGACCTGAAAACCGGCCAGCTCGAAAAGAAAAGCCTTGGCAAGAAAGTAGCCCTCAAAGGCTCCGGTCATGAATACCTATGGACCAAGAATGCGCTGGAAAGAAATGGTTATGAGGTAAGCGATGAAGCTGATTACAGAATCCACATCCTTACCTCCGAAAATACCATTAGCTGGGAAATAGAAAGTGAAGGTGTGGTAGCTACCAATACACTGGAAGACCTGGTGAGCTATTTGAATAATGAGATAGTGGAGGTGGTGTAGTGGTTTGCAATCGGGTATTGGGTGATCGGTAATCAACTTTAAAATGTAAAAGGCCAATTCTGATAAATAGCTGGGTGAACCACAGAGAAATCAGAGGAATCACAGAGAACACGGAGAGCTACTCTGCTAGCTCTGTGTACTTCTCCGTGGTCTCTGCGGTTAAAATTTAACTCTCATTCAAGCTCCAGTTATACTCGTAATAATCGACCTTAAACGTGCCGGGTATTTTCTTGGTGCGGTACTTATTGATGAAATCGAGCACGGAGCTCTCTCCACTCATAGTGAAGTCTTTCTTGTACCAGTCGAATATCTTGGAGAGGTAAACCTTATTTTGATCGGTTCTTATCTTCAGCCATTCGGGATCATTGAGGGCCAGGGTGGTTCTTTCCTGAAGCTGCCGGTCGAGTTGCTTCGGATCATAACCAAAGCTGGCGAGGGGTGGGCAGCTAACTGCTGCACAGGCCAGGGTAAAGTGTATCCTGGGGTCTTTGTATGTGAGGATAAGCTTTTTTATCTCCAGGGCGTTCAGGGTCATTGATTCACCTGCTACCGTGTGCTTTACCTTATCGAAAAAGCCGCTCTGATCTAAAGCCGACTTTAATGGGTAATATTTTGACACCTGATAGATCACAATGAGGTTATAGGCATTGATATAAAAGGCTTTCTTCTCCAGATCACTTGCAGATGACAGGTCAGCAGCATTGATCGTCTTATACAGGCTTTCTATTCCTGAAAAATTGCTGTTGATCTCCTTATAGGCTACGCGGCCATCTTTCACATATTTTTTTAAAAAAGCATCTGTCTGCTCAAAAAAAGGGTCCAGGTTTTCCGCCTCGGCTGGTGCCAGGGCAGATAAAAGTAAAATAATTGAAAATGAATAAATAAATTTCTTCATGACTCTTTGTGTTTGATAACATGATAATACGTAAGCCAGCCGTTGGCAGTTTGTCATGAATGAGACATATGATGCGTTTTTTGAGGTAAAGTAGTCTTTTGAGTTTGTGCCAGGTTAAGCTCCCTAACTTTGAAAGTATAGTATAAATTTTGTCGCGCTCAACCCTTTTTAAGGTCGCGTTTACACCCTCCTGATCCGGGATAGAGGTCATATTTTTGTATAGTTATTTAAGCCTGTTTCCACCGGGAATTGGAAATGGCGGCCACTGGCTACAATTATACAAATCCGGGAAACCGAAGCTGAGGACAAAGAACAGAGCACATATGAAAACAGTATTTGACCAATCGACAAGGGATGAATTGATTGCCAGGATTAATTCTCTCGATGAAACCAGCATGGCACAATGGGGAAAAATGAATCTCTACCAGATGTTAAAACACTGCACCATATGGGACGAATGGATGCTGGGTGTAAATAATCCGGTGTATGAACAATCATGGTTGGGCAAAATATTTGGAAAAATGGCTTTAAAAAGTTCTTTAAGTGATAAGCCACTGAAACGAAATATGCCGGCCGGTGCAGGATTTACAACAAAGCAAAGCCATGGAGATATCTATCTTCAAAAAAAGAAGTGGATGGAACTCATAGCTGCGTATGCTCATTATTCAAACCCAAATTTTATCCACGATTTTTTCGGAAAAATGAACAAAGATCAGATCGGAATTTTTGCCTACAAGCATAGCGACCATCATTTGAGACAATTCGGAGTATAATGAATTTAGCTAGTGGCTCTAAGAAAACGCCAATGTCCGCGTTACGCTCATTCCAAAAATGCTCTCGTACCTCAGTACGCTCCGCTTCTTGGAACTTCATCCCGCCCTTTGGCCATAGCCGTTAACTTAAGCACTTGAACAGGCTGAAATATAAGCACGGAAGAACCGCCCTCTCCTCAAGGAGAGGGATGTACAGACTGCAGTAAAAGCACAGGCTTTTGATGGGTGAGGTGTGAAACATGTATTTTCTAAAAGTCATAGTTTCTTTAAGTTACCCGCGTATCTCCTCTGGGACTATATTTACTGTTAAGTTAACGGCTATGGCCCTTTGGCGGGAACGTTTTTCTTAAAACTACATAGAGTTTTCTTATAGACACTAGCTAGTCAACTAATCTGATAAAGCCACATGGTATGTCTATGGAAATGCTATTTCCTCAAAACCCGTTAGGCCATAAATCGACTTCAATATAATTCATACCTATTCATCAGCAGCAACTTATATTATTCAGGTACCTTTTACTCGCAATATGATTTTCCACTAACAGAATTAATTAGGAGTTTGTACTATCACTAAAAAAACCAACAGTTATGAAAGTTTTAACCTATCTCCTTGTTGTCTTCGGACTCCTGTTTAGTGCTTGTGAAAGCGATGATTTCCCTCCTCCGGGGGGTGAAGATCCTCCCTGCGGACCACTTATTGATGTAGAGATCACCGCTCAGGTGCTCGAGCATCACCTGACAGGCTTCGCCCTACGTGATGTCGCTAAGATCATGGTAGACTATACTGAATCTTCCATCCTCATTACTCCGGATGGCACCTTCAAAGGGCGGGATCAGATACAGATCTACTATGAAAAGCTACTGCCAGCCTTCCCGGCAGATGAGACCCTCTTTGAAATAGATGTGCAAAAAGTGGAAAAAGAAGTAGCCTACATTATCTGGAATGCAGAAACACCTACATTCACTGTGCCGCTAGGTACAGATACTTTTGTGGTGGAAGACGGCAAGATCATGAGGCAGACTTTTGTAGCTCAGATCATGCCGAAGTGACCAGGGTTGGGTAGGCAATTGGCAGAAGCAGCAGGCAACCGCTGATTTGCACTAGTTCCCGGCCACGTGGCAAGCCGTGTGCCGGGTTCCCGCTTTTAACCGGTGCGTTTGTTTTGACTATTTGACTACCGGTTTGCCTGATCATCTTTTTTCCAAACTTACCATCAAATACTCCTTCAACTCTTCAAAATTACTGCCCATTTCAACGCTCTTTCTCTCTTCGTGCATGTATTTGGCCAGCCGTTCGGGCACCTCTACATTTCCTACAACCTCATCGACAACATCTTTGAATTTAGCTGGGTGGGCGGTTTCGAGAAAAATGCCGGTGGCATCGTTTTCTTTCAGGTAATTTTTCAGCCCCAGGTAGCCCACAGCTCCGTGAGGGTCAAGGACGTAACCTGTGCGGTCATAGACCTCTTTCATGGCAGCGCGAGTCTGGTCGTCATTGAAACTGTAGCCTTTGATGTCACTGATGATGCTTTTCCATTCATCATTATACAGGTCCAGCATACGGTAGAAGTTGCTTGGACTGCCCACATCCATTGCATTTGAAATGGTCTGCCGTGAAGCAGTAGGTTTAAAATCACCGGTAGCCAGATAATTGGGCACCACATCGTTGATGTTGGACGAAGCAACAAAGGCCCTGATGTCGAGGCCCAATCTTTTTGCGAGCAGACCGGCAGTAAGGTTGCCATAGTTGCCGCTTGGCACGGAAAATACCAGGTCACGACCGGGCAGTTGTGCCTTAGCCCAGAAGTAATAAAAAGATTGTGGCAGCAGTCGCGCCATGTTGATGGAGTTGGCAGAGGTCAACCGTACACTTTCGTTGAGTGACTTATCGAGAAAAGCTGATTTTACCATTCGCTGGCAATCATCAAAGGTACCGTTGATCTCCAGGGCGGTGATGTTCTGACCTAGTGTGGTGAGTTGCTGCTCCTGCAGTGTGCTGACCTTGCCCTTTGGATAAAGGATCACCACATCTACGTTAGGAACACCAAGGAAACCATGCGCCACTGCACTGCCTGTATCACCGGAGGTAGCTACCAGTACCGTTACCTTTTGCTGTTCGTTTTTGGAAAAATAGCTCAGGCAGCGGGCCAGAAACCGAGCCCCAACATCTTTGAAGGCCAGGGTAGGACCATGGAACAACTCGAGTGCATAGATACCCTCTTCTACTTTTACAACAGGGATATCAAAATTGAGTGTATCTTCGATAATAGCCAGCATCTCTTGCTCAGGGATGTCATCGCCCACAAAAGGCTGTGCCACATTGTAGCCAATTTCAGCCAGGCTTGTGTCCGGCAGCTTTTCAAAAAAAGAAGGAGGCAGGGGAGTGATCATCTCCGGCATATATAAACCATTATCCTCAGGCAAACCCTTGATCACAGCTTCTCTAAAGCTGACGCGTTCTGCCTTGTGATTAGTACTGTAGTATTTCATTTTTTTTATCATTCTTATTTTTCATTCTAATAAACGATCGCACTAGTGCCGGCCATCCCAGTGGCGTTTCCCTTGCACTAATCCCCCCACCAGTTCCAGGCCCTGTGCCGGGACCCTTTAGCAAAGAAATTCTTCCCAAAGTAGGCAGAGTTACTGTTCTAGAAAATGGCAAAGAAATTTCTTCGGATTTCCATGGTGAAGTCAGAAGGCGTACCTTGGACAGAGCTCTGATATTCGGGGTCCCGGCACAAGGCCGGGAACTGGTGCGATTAGTTCTGTTCTTACTGAACCTTCCGGCTTCTTACTTCGGTCTTCCGACTTCCTCCGGTCACCGAATCACTCACCTTCACTACCTTAGCACCCTCGGGATTAATATCCGAGATATACACCCTATGGTCAATATTGAGTTCAGAATAGTATCCTTCAAAGGCTTTTGCGATCTTTTTAGCAGTGGTCTTTCCTTCACTCAGAGCGAAAATGGACGGTCCGGAGCCGGAAATACTGCACCCTAAAGCTCCTGAAGCCATAGCCTGATGTTTGGCTCCGGCATACCCGGGGATCAATACTGAACGTACCGGTTCTATAATATGGTCTTCCAGCGACCTGCCGATGAGGTCGAAATCTCCACTGGCCAGCCCTGCTACCAATCCGGCTACATTGCCCCACTGGCTGATGGCGACCTCCAGGCTCACTTCCTTTTTCAGGATACGTTTCGAATCAGCCGTTTTTACCTCTATTTGAGGGTGTACAACCGTTGCAAACATATTTTTCGGGTATTGAAGGCTCACCACATCCAGCGGGCCATAGCTTCTTACCAGTGTAAATCCTCCCAGCAGGGAAGGAGCCACGTTATCAGCATGAGCCTTTCCTGAGCTCGCTCTTTCGCCTTCCATGGCAAATTTTACCAACTCTCTTTTACTGAAAGGATTGCCCAAAAGCACGTTTGCAGCATATACCGCGGCAGCAGAGCTTGACGCGCTGGAGCCCAGCCCGCTTCCCGGCATCACCCGCTTTTTAATGGTGATCTCAAAGCCCTGATCTAAGTTCAGCTCTTGCAACAAAGCCCTGATGGCTATGCCCACAACGTTTTGTCCGGGGTCGGTAGGCAGGTCTTCATACCCTTCGATCTTATTGATCCTGATTTTATCATCTGATGTCATTGATACTTCCAGTTCATCACCAATATCGTTGAGTGCGAAGCCCAACACATCAAAACCGGGGCCTACATTGGCCACTGTGGCCGGGGCGAATACTTTTATGCTTTTGTTCATGATTAAAGGATCAGTTAGTGTTGGCGATTCTCATTACATCTGCAAAAATTCCTGAGGCGGTTACCTCCGCGCCCGCACCGGCTCCTTTTATCACCAAAGGCTGCTCAGGATATCGTTTGGTGGTAAACAGCACTATATTGTCTTTTCCCTCCAGGTTGTAGAATGGGTGTGATTTCTCAACAAACCGCAGTCCGGTTTCAGCCTTCCCTTTGTTGAAAGAAGCTACATATTTTATCTTTGTTTCGCTCTTTTCCGCCTTGGTAAGCAGTTTTTGAAACTCGTCTTCATATTTTTCCAGTCCGGAAAAGAACTCGTCTACACTGGGTGCATTCATACATTCTGCCGGGATGAAAGCCTGAGAAGGAATGTCTTCCATTTCCATCGCCAAACCACTCTCCCGGATCAGGATCAGGATCTTTCTCTTAACATCAGCCCCACTTAGGTCAATTCGTGGGTCCGGTTCCGTATACCCTTCTTTTTGGGCTTGCCGCACAATATCAACAAACTTCTTATCACGGTTGAAATTGTTGAAAATAAAATTGAGACTACCCGAAAGCACTGCCTCTATTTTCAATACCTCATCGCCACTTTTTATCAGGTCGTTCAGTGTGTTGATCACGGGTAATCCTGCACCTACATTGGTTTCGAAAAGGAACTTCGCCTTGTATTGCAATGCTATTTTTTTCAAGTCCATGTACTCCTGCTGTGATCGTGTACAGGCAATTTTGTTGGGTGTCACTACCGAAATACTCTTTTCCAACACCCGTTTGTAGAGATCTGCGATATCAGCATTGGCTGTATTGTCAATAAAAATACTGTTTCGCAGGTTGAGTTCTTCCATTTGAGTCAGAAACGCTTCCATCTTCATTTTTTCTCCTTTTTCCTCCAGTTGCTCCTTCCAGTTTTTCAGCGCGATCCCTTCTTCTGCAAACAACATCTTCCGGCTGTTGGCCAGGGCTACCACCCTTACATCCAGGTGATGATGTTGCGATAGATAGGCCTTTTGTTTCTTCAACTGCTCTACAAAAGCAGACCCGACATTTCCCACACCGATCAGGAAGAGGTTCATGCGTTTCTTTTCAGAAAGGAAAAAGCTTTCATGCAAGCTATTGAGCGCCTTTTTTACCTCTTTCTCACGAATCACCACCGAGATGTTCTTCTCTGATGACCCCTGGGCTATAGCCTTGATATTTACCCCGTTCTGTCCGAGAACACTAAACATTTGACCGCTTACACCTACTTTAGCTTTCATGTTAGAGCCTACCAGTGCGATGATAGACAGATCCCTTTCGATCTGCACAGGATCTATCTTGTGTGACTCCAGCTCATAGGCAAACTCACTTTCAATGGCTTTTTGTGAGGTAGCCACATCTTTGGCATCAATACCCACACAGATAGTGTGCTCAGATGAGGCCTGGGTGATCAGCACCACATTTACCCGGGCAGCAGATAGCGCCCGGAACAACCTGTGTGAGAAGTTAGGTATTCCCACCATACCACTGCCTGACAGGTTGAACAGTGCGATATTCTGTATACTCGACAAGCCTTTGATCAAATGCCCGTTGCTCGCTGAAGCCTCGGTGATCAAGGTGCCGTCATCGTCCTTTTTAAAGGTGTTTTTTATTCGGATCGGTATCTTTTTCTCCAAAACCGGCTGTATGGTCGGGGGGTAGATCACCTTGGCTCCGAAGTGTGACAGTTCCATGGCTTCCTCATAAGAGATCTCCTTGATAGCATACGCTGAAGATACAAGCCGCGGGTCTGCCGTCATCATACCACTTACATCAGTCCAGATCTCCAGCTCAGAAGAATTGAGTGCGGCCGCCAGAATGGCAGCGGTATAATCCGAGCCTCCCCGTCCCAGGGTGGTGATCTCTCCTTCCTTTGACGCAGCAATAAAACCAGGGCAGATCACCAGTTTCTCCTTCAAACTTTTGAAAAGGGCTTTGATCTTTTCATTTGTTGCTTTAAAATCTACTTCTGCACGGCCATAGTTATTATCTGTTGTGATAAATTCACGAGGGTCAGCCAGGAAGGCGGAGTGCCCCAGGTCGTTAAAATAGTCTGCGATGATGGTAGAAGACAGCCTTTCGCCAAAGCTTAATATCTTATCACTCGTTTTGGAGGTAAGCTCATGGATGAGAAAAACCCCACGGCAGATATCTTCCAGCTCGTTGAGGAGTATCTTCACCTTACCCATGGTTTTGCTCTGATTTTTGAGTGATATCAGCTCCTGTACTGTTTTGATGTGCTTTTGCTCGATCTGTGTCAGTTCTTTCAGATACTCTGCATCCCCGGTAGCTGCCATTGCGCTACAGTTGACCAGTTGTGTAGTAACGCCCCCCAGGGCTGACACGACAGCCAGAAGTGGTTGATCGGATTTTTTTTCGAAGATTACATCTTTTACTAAGGCGATGTTTTTTGCGGAAGCTACAGAAGTGCCTCCAAATTTTAAGACCTGCATAGATCAAATCAATTATGAAGTGAAAATTGGATTTATAAAACTTTTCTAAGAAAAATCGGAGCACGCGCCCCTTACGGTGGTATGTAGATAGTAACCCCCTACGGGGTTGTAATAAACGTAATGGTAGTGCCTGTCAACCCTGTGGTGGGGTTGGTTGAAGCAGAAGAAAATATGCTATTTTGTTGGTGCACTACAATTAAATTCGTTTTGACGAGGTAAAAGTAGTAGTTAATAATTATCAAGCAAACAATTAATATGAAAAAATTTCCGCATTCGTTTGCAGGAAATGATGTTTTTTTGACCTCCAAAACTGATTTTGTTAGTTTCAGAGCCTTTGGAAGATATAGCTTCAGATAAGTATAGCCAACGCTTTTCTCCTTTTTACCGTACCGGAGTTGTTAACTTCATTGGAGGACCAGTAATATGCTGCAACCCAATCTTTTATTTTATTTTTATATGATGAATGAAAACGCCAAATATCGTCCATGGACTGCCCGGGAAGCGCCAAAAAAAGTGCTTTTTATTCGGTTACAGGCCATGGGCGATATGGCCATCACCTTACCTTATATTCAGGGGTTTAAAAGATGCTTTCCTGAGGCGCAGATAGATTTTGTCACACGTGAAGAACTTGATACTATTCCTAATTCCATAGCATTGTTTTCTAATGTCTATACTTTAAGAGGCGGCAGAAGCACCAGGAAGCAGGCATTTTATGCTGTTATGCTGGCGTTGAAGCTAAGAATGACCAATTATGATGTGGTGGTGGACCTGCAAAACAACAAGATAAGTAAGATAATAAGGAAGTTGCTTGCTCCTGCCTCATGGAGCGAATTTGACAAACATTCATACAACCCTGCAGGGGTAAGGACAGAGAATACGATCAGGAGTATAGGACTTGGAGACATTTCTCCGGATTTTAAATTTCGCTTAAAAGACCCTTCTGAAGGTGTTGCCCTTCTTAAGGAGGTGGGATGGCGTGAGGGAAATAAGCTTGTAGTACTCAATCCTGCCGGTTTTACACCTTCAAAAAACTGGCCCTTAGACTACTACGTAGAGTTTGGAAGGTTATTTTTGAACGAATACCCTAATACTCAATTTCTTGCTTTAGGTATCGAAAGGATAAGGGAGAAGGTCGATTATTTGCAAGTGCAATTGGGGGAGAGCCTGATCAATTTAGTAGGAAAGACCTCTCCGGCTACGGCATTTGCCGTTATACAAAAGGTTTCTTTGGTTTTGTCAGAGGATTCCGGTCTCATGCACATGGCCTGGGTTTCGGGTAGGGCAACCATTGCTTTATATAGCGTGACAATAAGTGAACGCTCAAGACCTTTGGGAGAACATTCCATATGTCTGAGCTCGGCCGATATGGAATGCGGAGGATGCATGCAGGCAGAATGTATGTTTGGAGATGTACGCTGCCTCACCAGATTTACTCCTCAAATGGTATTAAAAGAGGCAATTAAACTTATGAAGGCCAGTGAATAAAAAGAGAATTGCAGTTGTTGTTCCGGGTGGTGTGGGAAGTGGTTTTTATAACCAGGGGCTTCCCGCGTTGATGAACCTGATCTCGGGGCTTGCCGAGCGCTTTGATGTGACTGTTTATTCTATGGTGAGCATTAGTGACACTTTCTCCCCTGATGGTTTTGCTGTCAGGTTTCTTCAGGCGGATCATCGTCAGTGGACGCCCTGGAGAATGCTGAAACTATCGGTAATGATACTAAAGGATCACAAAAAGCGACCTTACGAGCTGTTTCACGGTATATGGGGTGGTGCATCAGGGATGCTTGCTGTACTCTTAGGGAAATGGCTCGACCGGCCATCAGTGGTGAGCCTTCGTGGTGGGGAAACAGCCGATGTACAAACCATTGGGTACGGACACTTGCATAAAAGGACAAAACGAAAACGGCTTTTCCGAAGTCTTTATACAGCGAACCAGGTAACAGCCCTTACTCGGTTTCAGGTGGAGGCTTTGCGAAAATATGGTTTTGAAAAAGAAGTAGTGGTTGTTCCTACGGGAGTGGATACTTCATTGTTTGTACCCGTTGAGAAGGAATTTAGGGCGCCCTTTCATTTCCTTCATATAGCGAACCTCACTGAGGTAAAGGACCAGGAAACGCTGCTTCGGACTTTTCGACTGATCAGGGATGAGGTAGACTGTAAATTGATTATTATCGGGGCCGATTATCTGCACGGAAAACTTCAAAGGTTGTGTCATGAACTACAGCTTGAGCATGAGGTTTTATTTTTAGGCCCTGTCAGGAATACAGAGTTACCCCACCATTTTGCCAAAGCGCATATTCTTCTGCATACTTCGCTTTATGAATCACAAGCCGTGGTGGTGGCCGAGGCCGCTGCGTGTAAGGTGCTGGTTTGTGGTACGAAAACCGGCTTGATCGCTGATCTCGGGCAGCAAACCATAGCTGTGGAGCCAGGTGATCACGCAGGCCTGGCAAATAAGGTGCTGTCCATACTTGAGGATAAGGAAAGATATGAGTCTATCGTTGAAAGCGCTTACACCTGGGCTAAAGCACATAGTATTGAATATACCGTTGACCAATTTACCACTATTTATAATTCTCTGACTTGATGTTGGTTCTCAGTCTTCATATCATCGGTAAAGAGTTGACAGGGGTATTCCTGGCGCTCAAGAGCAATTTACAATTACACGCTAAACCACCAGAGGTATGAAGGCCGAAGTAAGTGTTGTCATTCCGACCAGGAACAGACCAGGCAGTGTGCGCGACCTGCTCGCAGATCTTTCAAAACAGACTTATCCTTTGAAGGAAGTGATCATAGTTGATTCTAGTGATCAAAAGATGGATGGAAAGCTATTGAATGAGCAATTTCCCATTTTGAAAATCCGCTATATGCAATCCCAGCCTTCAGTTTGCATCCAGCGCAATCTCGGCATTTTAAAGGCTACATCGCCTTACATTTTCCTGTGCGATGATGATATCAGTATCGGGGAAAGTTATCTATCCATCCTGATGGCACATCTGCAAAAGAGTGGAGCAGGAGCAGCTTCTGGGTTGATCATGCAGTATGAAAATGGAAAGTGGTGCCACGAGTATCCTCCTACTTCATTTGGTAAGCTGCTTTTTGCATTCGCTTTCCAGCACTCCATCTGGGGTAATATTGATCATATTCCGGTTTCATTTTGGCAACGTCCATTTTACTTCCTTTTAAGAAGGTATTACCACCGCAGAGGCAATAGTATTTCCAAGGCAGGATGGCCGGTGCTTACAGAATTTAAGGCTCCGGTTTCCAAAGCCACTATTTATGGGTTGGGTGCATCTGTTATCAAAAAGGAATGGCTGCTACACTCCCCATATGATGAAGTGCTGGATGCACATGGCATTGGTGATAACTACGGTGTGGCGATCAATTTCCCGGGAGCAAAACCCATTGAGGTGGTGACCGCTGCTGAGGCCTATCATCTTCAAAGCACGGACAACAGGCTGGAGGGGGCTACCACATACTACAGAAGGTTGCTGGCCCTTGGTTATTTTTTGAAGAAGTACCCTCGTTTTAACTGGTGGAACAGGGTATGGTTTTGCTGGTCGTTGGCAGGGAACCTGGTTTTATTCAGGAGTAGAAGAGCACATCGTGATGCAACCTATAAAGTATTAGGTGCTGTACTGGTGGGAAAAAACCCGTATTGGATGGGGTTTGGAGAGGGGAAAAAGGTGGTGGAGGCGGAGTGATGATGATGGGTCGTGCGCCACGAACCAATGAAGGGAGACACGAACCAACACGAGCCATTGGCTATCCACCCGGTATATGAGCCGTATCATAGGGTAAAACTGATCATCGTCATGTTTAATCCCCGACATTATTGATAGTATTGACCTATGATAGAAGGATGGCGATTTTTAGCTGGTCTGGGCCTTTTCCTATACGGGATGGATCTGCTGGAGCATGTGATGAAAAAGCTGGGAGGGCGTTCTTTTAAGCTTTTTCTGCGAAAATATACTCAAAGCCTTTTTAAATCGATCACAGGTGGTGTACTCATTACCGGTTTGCTCCAAAGTAGTTCGGTAGTATCACTGCTTGTGCTTGCGTTTGTTGAGAGTGGAATTTTGTCATTCCGAAATGCTCTGGGTATAATTTTGGGCTCTAATGTGGGTACTACATTAAGCAGTTGGATAGTGGCTACAGTGGGCTTTAAGCTGGATATTGAGAGTTACTCTCTACCTGTGGTGGCAGTTTCGGCCATAGTTATGTTTTTCCTTCGCCGAGCACCGGCATTTTACAATGGAGCCCGAATGTTATTTGCTCTTGGACTTTTATTCATGGGGTTAGGGTTTATGAAGGCCGGAGCAGATATATTGGTGACTGATATTGACCTGAGTGTGTACGAACAATATGGGACACTGATGTTTGTACTTATTGGGTTCATCATCACCATACTCATACAGTCCAGCTCCGCTACGGTAGCTATCACGCTTACAGCACTTCATGCCGGTATTATTAGCCTGACTTTTGCTGCGGCTGTTGTTATTGGTTCCGGGCTGGGCACTACCATTAAGATCTTGCTGGGGGCGTTGCAGGGCTCACCTGATAAGAAAAGGGTGGCATCCAGCAATTTTTTCTTCAATGTCGTCACCTGTATTGTAGCGTACTTGCTCCTGCCACTACTTATTTTCTTTATCACAGACATTATGCACATCAGCGATCCACTTATAGCGCTGGTGACTTTCCAAACTACTATAAACCTGCTGTCTATCCTACTGTTTGTGCCATTTGTCAACCTTTTTGCCAGATGGTTGGAAAGTATGTTTAAAGGTACGAATGAACAGGAGGTATCCTTTATTAGTCCCAATCTGCCTGTAATTCCCGAACTTGCTATCGATGCACTCTACAAGGAAGCTGAGAATTTGATGAGAAAAACTACTGAGTTTATTAAATATGTACTGAATATTCACCTAAAAGCTTCTCCCGAACATTTTTTCCATAGCATTCGGTCATTTACCAGGGCATCTCAATCATTTGACTCTCGCTATGAACGTTTAAAGCGCACCGAAGGTGATATACTGGAATACTATGCCAATCTGCAACTCCATGATCTCGACACGAGTCAGTATAGTATGATGAATCAGTATATTACAGCTCTTCGCAACAATATTCATGCTGCCAAGTCTATGAAAGATATTCATCACGACCTTAAAGAGTTTGAAGCCTCGGGCAATGATATTATATACGACCATTACACAGCCTTACAGAATAACTGGACTGAGTTTGATACCGCATTAGTTAATCTGCTGACTCTGAACGATAAGCCTACATTGTTTGAGCAGCTTACCACCGTCATGAAAGGAGTTTTTCGGGATTATAACAGGCAAAATACGCTGGTTCTGGAGCAACTTAAGAAGAAACAGTTATCAGAAATGGAAACTTCCACACTTCTGAATGTACAAAGAGAGGTGCTTTCAGCCAAGAAGTCTTTACTAAGAGCGATTGCTTACCTCAAGCTTACCTCTGATCAGGCGCATGAATTCGAATTTCTGCCGGAGTTTTGATACTAATGACATTAATCATGCGATTGGGCAAACATTCATCAGTATCCGGTTGTTCATTTGCTCATAACTTTACCTCAAAAAGCAGGAAATTATGCAACCAGCTATTTCAAATCTTACAGAGGCATTGGCTTATCAACTGAATGAGTTATATGATGCTGAAAAAAAACTCCGGGAGGCTATTCCCGGCTGCCTGGATAAAGTAAAATCTACCTCATTGAAGAACGAACTTAGGCAATATGGAGAAAGCTGCCGGGATAAACTGGTTAAACTGGAGCGCGTTTATAACTATCTGATGAAGGAACCTGCGGACAATAAATCAAAGATCATCGATAAGCTCATAGAGAACACCAAGGGAATGCTTGCATCAGCAATGGCCAATGAGATGAAAGATGTGATGCTAACTGCATGTCTGCATACTATTAATCATTATAAAATAGCCGGGTACAGCACAGCGTTGGTTTTTGCCGAGCAACTGGAACTGGATAACGCTGTAGACCTGCTGGCAGAAGTATTGGCATGGGAGAAAAAGACCAATAGCAGCTTGTTGGATGTTGCGGTATACGATGTGAATACCAAGGCATCGGAGTATGGAAAGAGCTCGTAAAATCATGGTGTATGCTTGGAGTATTGACCGATGAACAAATAGACCAGGTACTGCACAGCCAGACCATTGGCAGGCTTGGATGCTATGCCAGTGGAGAAATATATGTGGTGCCGGTTACCTATGCATTTGATGGTCAGCATATATATGCTCATTCGAGGGAGGGAATGAAGATTCGGATGATGCGAGAGAATAAGCAGGTGTGTTTTGAGGTAGATGCTATCCAAAATATGGCCAATTGGCGTAGTGTTATCCTGTGGGGTACCTTTGAAGAATTGCAGGAACAGAGTGCTCAAAAACAGGCCATGAAAGTTATGGACTCAAAACTTTCTCCCCTCATTACCAGTGCTACAGCGCGACCTCACCGGCAGACTATGATCCCTCACTTTGTGGAGAAGGAGCGCAAACCAATAATCTATCGTATCCACATCGATCGGAAAACCGGCCGTTTTGAGAAAAGTGACGAGCAAGTCTGATTGGGCCTACTTGAATTTTAGCCGCAACTACTCATTGCGAAGTATTTTTGCAGGGTTGGCCATAGCAGCAGTAATAGACTGGTAGCTGACAGTGGCAAGTGCTATGGCCAGGGCCATCCCACCTGACACAAGAAAGATGGAAACGCCAAGATTGATCCTATAAGCAAAGCTATTCAGCCACATGGTCATCAGATACCAGCCGACCGGCACTGAAATAATGAAAGAGATCAGCACCAGCCTGGTAAAGTCCTTTGAAACCAGGTAAAAAAGTCCGCGTACCGGGGCTCCGAATACTTTTCTTATACTTATTTCTTTTGTACGTTGTTCTGCTATGAATGATGCCAGGCCAAACAGTCCCAAACCGGAAATGATAATAGCCAGTGTAGCAAAGTACTTAAATAGCGTTGCAGTCCGTTTTTCGGCAGCGTAGAGTTTATCAAAATCTTCATCTAGAAAGCTGGCTCTAAAAGTCTTTTTGGGGTTCAGTTTTTGCCATTGCCCCTCTATCTTAGCCATAGCATCTCCTACCTGCCGGCCATCTATTTTCACTACAGTTCTGCTGAGCTGTTGTGGACTCATAAACATTATCAGGGGTTCGATTGGTTGATGTATCGACTTGAAGTGAAAATCTTTAGCAACACCAACAATGGTGTACTGCTTGTCTCCGGCACGCAGGCGCCCACCTATTGGCTTTTCATACCCGATTGTCTTTAATGCCTGCTGGTTAATGATAACGGCATTGCTGTCTGAGGCTATTTCTTCTGAAAAGTTTCGACCCTCGGCCATTTCAATCTGCATTGTAGTAATGTATCCGGGGTCTACTGCCTGAAGATGGATGAGGATCGTTTCATCGGGATTGGCCCCCTCCCAGGAAATTCCCGAGGTAGAATTTTCTACATAAGCAGGATGCTGATTAGTAAAACCTACTGACTTTATACCCTCCTGCTGCATCAGTTCGTGCTGGAAAATTTCATGATTGTCACTGAGTGATGAAATATAAACTACCTGCTCCTTATTGATACCTAGATTTTTACTTTGAATAAAGCTTAGCTGGGTAGAAACTGTTATGGTGCCTATCATCAAAACGATAGAAACAGTAAACTGAAGTACCACCAACACTTTTCTGAAAAAGCTGCCTCCGGTTTTGCTGTTTTTGCTCTTGAGTACATTAGCAGGCTGAAAAGAAGATAAAAAGATAGCCGGATAGCTGCCAGCCAGCAAACCTGTACCAATAACTGCCACGGCCATTAATGCTGTTATCTTTAGTCCGTTTTCAGGGTTCAACAGGTCAAGCTCCAATGTTTTTTCTGAGAGCTGGTTAAAGGAAGGCAGGAGCAGGTCAACGAGCAGAATGGATAGCAAAACCGACACCAATGATAATAACACTGATTCACCCAGAAACTGATAGATCAACTGAAAGCGACTCGCCCCAACGGTTTTGCGCAGTCCTACCTCCTTGGCTCTTCTGGCTGACCGTGCAGTCGACAGGTTCATAAAATTGATGCAGGCAATTACTAGTATGAATGCTGCCACAATAGAAAATATCTCTACGTAAGTCCTGTTGCCCTTGCCAGAAATATCGGCTGTAAAACTCACCTCACCAAGATGGATATCTGTTAAGGGCTGAAGATAGATATCGGTGACAGAACCTTCCTTGTACTTTTTAATCTGTCCTTTTATCTTTTCATTAAGTATTTTGATATTGGCATCTTCGCTGATCTTTATATAGGTGTAAAGGGTATTATTGCTCCAGGCACTACTCATTTCTTTCCAGGTAGTCCCCAGTTTTTTGGTCGACATTAAATAGTCAAACTGAAGATGAGAATTTTTTGGTACATCTTTGAAAACACCTGTCACCATCATGTCGTCTTTGCCATTAATACGGATGGTTTTTCCAATTGGATCCTGCTCTGGAAAATACTTTGCAACCAGCGTTTCGTTGATCACCAGCGCATTTAGAGGCTCAAATACCTGCTTGGTATCTCCGTTTACAAGTTCAAAGGAAAAGATATCCAGAAATTCCTGATCCACATAAATACCCCTTTCCAAAAAATGTTGATCTCCGTATTCAAACTGGTTATTGGTAAACTGAACCCTGGTAGCGTGTGTTACTTCCGGATACTCGTCTTTAAGCGAAGGTGCCAGCGGACCTGGAGTAACCGCAACAGGGAATACCGGTTGACCAGCGTAATACTGATTTTCGACCACCCGGAATACACGGTCATGGTCTTTGTGGAATTTGTCGTAGCCCAACTCATCTACTACGTAAAGCAATATAAAGATCACACTGGTCAGGCCAACAGTGAGCCCAAATATATTGACTATAGAATAAAACTTATGTTTGCGAAGATTTCTTAAAGCAATTTTGAAATAGTTTTTCAGCATATGGAATGGGTATTTCGTTTTGAAAATGGTATTCAACAAGAATGCCAAATTACTAATGAATTGATAATCAATGTATTGTGATGATTTTAGGGCTAAAATAACCAATCAAGTGCCCACTGATAAAACAATAGACTGTCCATGGGTGGACAGTCTATTTGTATCTTGACTTTACATATTACTGTAGAATTGTTTTTGCATATTGAAATTGTCTGTTTTAAAATCTGCAGAATGCTATGAAAATTACTGTTGTTGTACTGCTTTTTTTGTGTCTGTCAGAAGTCAGCCAGTCGCAGATACCCGCGTGGTATCAGCATGAAATGAACAGAAAGGTGGGTGTCTGGGTTGCCGACAACTCTGCCTATAAACATGAGCATGAGCCTATAGATGCCTACGGTATCGAATGGAAGTGGTGTATTGCGAAAAACTGCCTGTCAGGTGAGTTATTTAGCATAAAAAAAGGTGAAAGAACCGATAGATATTGGTACTTCTCCCAATATTGGGATTTTGAAAGCGGAAAACCCACTCTGATCCAGGTCAATTCTTTTGGTACAGTTGGCAGAGGTACTGTCGATATGCTGAAGGAAGATAAAACTTAACCAACCGGATGGCACGGCATATAAAGAAGGTCATATCGTCCAAATTTATGATGGTTATGAAGTCGGTACTTCATATAATATCAATGATGATGAATGGACTGAAAGGAGGACCTACAAATGGGTTAAGCAGTAGCATTACAATGGTTTGGTATTTATTCATGAAAAACCAGAACCGGATAATCGGCGATGCTGCTGATCTTTTTGGTGAGGCTCTTATGAAATATACTTTCCATCAGGGAATAATGATGTATACTGAGGGCCAATATGTCAGCCTTATTCCTCAATACATACCGGTGAATGCTCTCGCTGAGTTCTCCGCTATGGATCAGGTCAAATATTACATCCTGTTTATCTTCAAAGAGGTCTCTTAAGAGCGCTTGTTGTTCTCTTACTTCAACTTCCATTTCTTGTGTGTAGTTGCCATCGAGGACCTGGAGCACACACACTCTGCTATTGAAAGGGCGTAATAGAGAGGTGAGTTGATTTAATGCGGGTACTCCTTTGTGCACATAGTCGTAAGCATATACTACAAGATCTACAGCGGAATAGCCGCAATCAGCAGGTATAAGCAATACAGGTATGCTGGACTTGCGAATGACATTATAGGTATTGCTTCCCATGAAAAATTGGTACAAATCATCTGTGCCATTTGTGCCCATTATTATCAGGTCAAATTCTTTTCCCCGGTCACTGATGATAGACGAAAGAGGGGTATTTGAAACCTCTACTTCCCCGTAGCAGGATATGTTAAACTCTTTGGCAACTTCGAGCGCTTGTGCCTCAAGGTTTCTTCTTACAAAGTCAACTGCCTCCGAATGGCCTTTTATTATCTCTACCGGTGATATATCAAACACCGATTGTACATTGAAGATGATCAACTGCGCTTCATTGGCTTGAGCAAATTTAGCTGCATACGCAATGGCATTATGCGCAGTATCTGTGAAATCTGTTGGACAAAGTATCTTTTTCATATCCTGATCGGTTTTTTCTATATAGCTACCTTTCTTTTTTGTTCGCTTTTTCCTGTTTTTCAAGCTTTTTGAAGTATCCTCTGAAAAGAAAATTATGACGCATCGCTTCCATATTCTCATTAAAACGGGAGGTGCCTTCTTCAATATTTTCGAGGCTTTGGTTGAGTTTATGGACCAGTAATGTGTCGGAGATTAATGCTCCGGCTGCGCCCTCACCCTCTTTAACTTTTTGAAACAGCTCTTGCAGGTCGTTTGTTGCTTCCGCAGCGCCCAGGCTTGCCTGATGGATCTCATCCAGACTTTCCCGCAGACGTGTAACCAGTGCTGTATCGGCAATCAAAGCACCGGCTAAACCTTCCCCCTTTCTCATTTGGCGCGCCAGATCAGCGATCTCATTACCGGCAATAGTAGCGCTCTGCCCTGCACGCCTGATATTGACAGCCGCCTGTTTAAGGTCACTGGCAATAAGCGTATCAGATAGTAATTGCCATAAGCTGTTACTATTATTGATCTTTTTGGTGATCTTTCTCAAGTCAGTGGTGATGATGGCTATGTTTTCGTTAGTAGTGTTCAGCGTTCGCAGCATCTCATCTGTTTCCACAGGCTTTAGCGAGCGGATGCGGGCACCTTCTTCTATGGGTGGGGCGTCTCCCGGTATGGAGCTGATGTTTACAAGCTGATTGCCCATCAGGCCATCCGTACCTATTGCGGCTATGGAATTCTTCTTGATGTAAGGGCGTGCCTTTTTATCAATGACCATTGTCACCAATATCGAAGTGTCATTTTCTATAATGATCTTACGAACAGTACCCACATCAATGCCGGCAAAACGAACGTTGTTTCCAGGTGTTAATCCTTTAACATCAAGGAAACTGGCTTCAACAGTAAAAGTGGAACCAAAAATATTACGGTTGCGGCCTATCATGTAGAGTGAAAAAATTAAAAATACCAATCCTGCCAGTACGAAAAGACCAAGCTTGACATTATCAATGGGTTTAGTTTTCATAGGTCATAAATTTTTTTAGAGGCCACTTTTACTTAAAGAATTCCCTAACCTTAGGGTCTTCAGACCCTGATAGCTCTTGATAAGTTCCTTCGGCATAGCATCTGCCATCAATCAACATTACTACCCTGTTGGAGGTAATGCTTATACAGTTGATATCATGAGAAATAATGATGGAAGAGGCATTATACTTTTTTTGCACCTCTACTATCAGTTCACTGATCTCCCGACCGGTTATCGGGTCGAGGCCGGTGGTCGGTTCATCGTACAAGATTATCTCCGGTCGCAGGATGAGGGTCCTCGCCAACGCTATGCGCTTTCTCATTCCTCCCGACAGCTCTGCCGGCATCATATCCACTGTATGCTCCAGGCCCACGTTGCCAAGTGCTTCCATTACCATTACTTCTACTTCTTCTGCATCCTGTTTTCCCTTTATGTGGTGCCTGCGCAGCGGAAATTCCAGGTTTTCACGGACAGTCATCGAATCATAAAGGGCATTGCTCTGGAAAAGAAATCCTACTTTTACCCGCATCCTGTCAAGCTCTCTACGGTCATACTCACTAATATCTTCACCAAATACTTTTATCGAGCCGCTATCGGGAGTCAGCAATCCGATAATACATTTGATCAATACCGATTTGCCCGATCCGGATTTTCCCAACACCACAAGATTCTCTCCTTTATACAAGTTCATGGTGAAATCACGCAGCACATGGTTGTCACCGAAGGACTTGTTAATATCGACTATCTCAATAACAGGTTCGGCATTCATGATCTGTCAGGTCAGGCCTAAAATATCTGTGATCTGAACTGCTATCAAATCAATGATAAACACCAGCAGTGATGCTACAACCACCGCTGAATTAGCTGAACGGCCTACGCCTTCAGTTCCTTTGGTGGAGTAGTAGCCTTTGTAACAGCCTACTAAACCTATGGCAAAACCAAAGAAGAAAGTTTTGATGATCGAAGGTATGAGATCTCCGTAGCTCAGTGCATCGTATACCTGAGACCAGTATAAGTGCCAGCTCACTGTACCTCGTATATTTACACCCAAATAGCCTCCATATAAAGCCACGGCATTGGATAGATTCGACAGCACCGGCAGCATGAGAGTGGTGGCCAATATTCTGGTCACGATCAGGTATTTGAAGGGATTGGTTCCTGACACTTCCATGGCGTCTATCTGTTCGGTTACGCGCATAGAGCCTAATTCGGCGCCCATACCCGACCCCACCTTACCAGCACAGATCAGGGCAGTAATTACCGGGGATATTTCCCGTACCAATGAGATAGACACCATGGCAGGGAGCATGGATTCAGCACCAAATTCTACCAATGTAGGCCGCGACTGAATAGTGAGGACCAATCCCATGATGAAAGCAGTGATACCTACAAGTGGTAAAGACTTATAACCAACCCAATAGCACTGCCTTATAAATTCACGAAATTCATAGCGAGGCTTAAAACCTTCCACAAAAAATCTTCCTGCAAAACGGGTAATGTTCCCCATTTCCGCGAGAAAAACATTTTTACCAACAATGGAGAGAAAACGGCCCATAAGCTCACTTTTACGAAAGCAAAGTTGGTAAGTATGCAGGCATGTTCCCGTGATAAACGTTAGACAAACACATGATATTTGTCATAAAAGAAGATTGCCAACGGAATGGTGTTCCCTGGAATGATAATGATTTATCCCCGGGTTATTATTCGCAGTTAGGATGAGCTATAACTGGAGGGGTCCGATCTGCTAATATTGCGTTATTACAAATTTAAAGGGCATCGATAGCTTTTTTCATATGTTTGTAAGCAAGGGCAGCCTCTTTTTTAAAATATTCATACTTTGTTGGTTCTGGTTGCGCCTTACTTTTTATTTTATCGGCAACTTGCTTGATCTTTTTTTGAGCATTGAGCATGTTTTTTTTGAAAGTCTCTTTTATTTCTATCTTTTTCAAGGCAAAAATCAGTCGCAGAATTTCTAGCTTGAGTTTGAATTTTTCCATTTCATGTTCGAAATATTCTCGTTCGGCAGCCAGGGGTAGCTGTTTTCGTGATTCCAATGCAAGCCTCTCCAGCGCATGTTCTATTTTGTTTTTTTGCTCTTCGAACATCTCTCTGAATTCGACCCTTCCCAGGCTTAGTTGTAGCTCCAGGTCTTCAAATTTATCCTTTAGGTGGGTGGATACCCCCGCTAATTGATTGGCAAGCGTTGTATTTTTGAATTCATCCACACGTTGTTTAAACTCCTTTTTTATCTCCTCAAATTTCGCTTTGGCTTCCGCCTTTCCTAAGGCAAACTGTACCACCAGTTCATCAACCTCCTGTTGCGTCTCCTTTAATTTATCTGCAATCTTTATCAGAATGGGTGCTTCTGATGATGTGTTTAATGTTTCCATGGCATTGTCTTTTAGCGTTGAATAATGTCAGCACAGGTATATCTGATCCCGTATCAACTTTATTCAAGCTATTATCATTTACCTTACCAAAGAATGACCTTACTCCAGGCAGATTATGATTTTTATCATAGGTAGGTAAGGGTTTAAGGCGCGAACAAGACTTCCTTACCAAAGCCTTTTGTCAAAAGTAATTTCTTTCATTGAGATTACTTTTACTTCCTGAAATCGTGGATGCTCAGGGTTTACCAGGAAATTAGAGTTGTCTTCATTGATCACAGAGGGTACCTTTAGCAGCAGGCTGTTGCCACTGGTGAGCCATTTGGTGCCAATCTCACGGGTTTTTACCACGTCCTCTTTCCACTTGACCAACAACTGTTTTAAGGTAATAGTTTGAATTTTGTCTTCAGGCGTTTCAATAGTGATGAGCTGGTAGGGCAACCTTCTCGTAAGTCCTTCTGTATGTGCAAGGTATTCCAACAGAGCGAGACTGGAGTTTTCAGCAGTGTATAGTATCCTGTGTCCTTTAAAATTCCACCTTCCCGGAACCATCATAGAGCCGTACCCAGAGATATCTTTGGCGTATTTAGGATGCGCAAGCCTGTAGATGAGCATTAAGATAAAATACCTAGTTTGGTGCGGATAATTTCTTCCTTTACCTGCTGAATACCGGTAATGGAGTGCATGAGTTCGAAAGGTTTTTTTCCATGGAATGCCGATTTGCCCGTGGCAAGCCACTGTTTAAAGGTATCGAGATCATAAAAGGCCTCAAGACCCTCTTTATACAGATCCATAAGCTGTAAAAACCGGTCGGATAACTCGCTGCTGAGGTGAGTGCTGTTAAGCTCTCTTTGTAGTGTGCGCGTAGCTATGCCCAGCAGCTTAGCGGCCGTATTTTGACTGGCCCCGATAGAGTCGATGAATGCTTTTAAGAAAGAAGTAGGTATTAATTCTTCTTTGTATAAAAAACCATTAAGCAACTCGTAAATTGTGTGTTTCTTAAGAATTGGTACGGCTCCCATATTGCTCTTTTTCTTTACTAACGACAAATTAACCACATTAGTTGTTATTTTGTCGCATATCTTTAA
Source organism: Fulvivirga imtechensis AK7 (assembly GCF_000331535.1). Classification (GTDB taxonomy): domain Bacteria; phylum Bacteroidota; class Bacteroidia; order Cytophagales; family Cyclobacteriaceae; genus Fulvivirga; species Fulvivirga imtechensis. Next base: position 39,182 of record NZ_AMZN01000055.1, read on the forward strand.
ATATTTTTAAAGCCGTTCAACAATTTAAAACCGGAATTGGTAAAAATGTGCATAGAGAATATCCTCTCTGCAGTTTATATTCACGCCTTTGTTTATAATGCCCTAATTTTCAACTCATTGATACTTTCCCATCGGGGGTTATGCTGAGCGATGGGAATAACACATACACTATGACCTACATAATTGTTACCATTGCTTACCTCTTATTTTTAACTGGTATTATCATTTATAAAAGTCGTTCGGTTAAGACTCAGGATGATTTTGTAGTAGCAGGACGAGGAGTGCCGGTTTATTTACTGGTAGGCACCCTGGTTTGTACCTGGATCGGATCAGGCAGTTTATTTGGTACAGCCGGTCTAACCTTTAGGTCCGGTTTTTCAGAACTCTGGTTTTCAATGGGCGCATGGATCGGGATCATTGTTATTTATTTCATAGCAGCCCGTATCAGAGCCATTTCAAAGTATACACTAACCGATCTTTTAGAAACGAGATACAATAAAACTGCCCGCTTACTCGGCACTATCACCATTATTGTGGCCTATTTGGTAATAGCAGGCTATCAATTTAAAGGTGGAGGCCGGTTTATTAGCATTCTTACAGAGGGTTCAATTTCTCCTGAAACAGGTACTCTGATTACATGTATAGTAGTAATAGGTTTTACAGCCCTGGCAGGAATGGTCTCTATTGTAAGCATCGACATTTTCAATGGGATCATCATGACACTGGCAGTGATCATAGCTGTTCCTCTGGCTATCTCATCTCATGGTGGATGGGGCGAAGTGGTGCAAACTATTAGCGAAACCAGGCCCGAGTACCTGTCAATGACCGAAGGGATAGACTTCACCTGGGCTTTGGGAGTGATACTACCTACACTGCTGTTGCTTTTAAGCGAGAGTAGTATCTACCAAAAGTTCTCTTCTGCCAAAGATGCCCGGTCAGCTAAAAAAGCTGTGGTAGGTATGCTAACCGGTGTTGTGATCATCGAACTGTTGATGTGCGTATTAGCCGTAGTAGGATTTGCCATTTATGCTCATGACCCACGCTTTTTCCTGCCTGATGGATCGATTGACCGTACTATGTCGGAGGAGATCATACTCAGGATCGGTTACGAACAGGTTCCTGTTTATGCCGGCTCTTTGATTTTCGCTGCCGGTGTAGCCATTATCCTCTCCACCGGAAACACTTTTTTAATTGTAGCTTCCACAAATGTTACACGGGACTTGCTACAAAACATGTTTGGAGAGACTGTGGAGAAGAAATTCCTGCTTGTGCAGAGAATTTGTATAGTTGTATTAGGCATACTGGCCTATGTGCTCATCTCTCAGTTCACTACTATTCTGGAGATGGCCTTTATTTCCTATACCATGATCGGAGCTTCAATAGCGCCTGTTTTGATGGCATCTTTTTTCTGGAAGCGTGTGACTCCGGCAGGAGGTGTGGCCTCGATATTGGGTGGCATGGCCATGCCGGTGATCAATAAGGTGATGGAATCAGTTGAAGTAAGCTTCTGGGTATTTCCTTTGGATACCGATTATATTGCCATTCCATCAGTGATCGTGTCAATTGTACTGCTGGTAGTGGTGAGCTTAATGACCAAGCCATCACCTGAAAGCAAGTGGAAGCCTTTTTTTGAGCGGGCTTAGATTGAGCTGGTTTAATGGTATTGAGTTGGCAATAACGAGTCAATGCACCTTCTATTAGTTAATGGTTTTTATTATCTTCCCCTCAAAATTTTTATATGCTACCCCTGGCGGAAGACTTAAAACAGAAGAAAAACAGCTTAATTGAGTTTGCGGCAATTGCTAAGCGGGTGCTACAGCACCTTCCAGATGTCTTAACAAGTTTTGAGGAAAAGAATGGATATCGCTTGTATGTATCTAAAAGTGGAAGCACAACTAAGCATGTGCGACCAATCAATTACAATATATTTATACCAGATCCGGAGAGTTTTGCCGATGCCTTCGGTGAGTATGAAAAGATTACCCTCAAGTTAAAAAATAGAGAGCTTCATTTTAACAAAGAAGAAAAAAATATAATCAACAATGTTCTTTATACTATACAGCAATCTATAGGCGTAGGATTAGACCTTTTTGTAAATCCAAACAGTGCGAGGAAACATGTTGGTAACAGATTTGAAGAGTTAATTAAGGCTATATTCGTTGACCTGGATGTTACGAACAAAAAGATTGTACTTCAGATTCCCTATGAAACTGACGAGGGAAAGAAGATCTATAAATGTGAGACTGACTTAATTTTGTCTCCATATACAAATGTAAAATCGACCAACAAATATGTAGATGAAAAAGAAGTCATTGTTTCCGTAAAGACTACGTCCAAAGATAGAATGGGGAAAATATTCATGGATCGCATATTAATGGAACATTTTGTAGGACACAATATTAAAATGATTGGATTATTCCTGAATGATGTCCAGAGAAAGGAAAATAATAATATAAGCTATACACTCGTATCTGGTTTATTTATGGTGTATACCAAGTTTTTGAAAGAATTAGAAGGCGTATACTATTTTGATGCTCCCCCAAATGCTTTTAAATCACCCTATAAAAGGCATATGAAACCTTTTTCGGAGTTGTTGACAAAAGATTTGTGGGAATTACTGACCCCTTAATTTATCTCTTCTGGCCTGAGACTCTTTTTCATCTTTACCTGAAAATATCCTTTCAATGTGTTGTAAATCGGTTACACGAGTTTTTATGGTCTTACAATAATCTTCTTCAAGTTCTGTTCCAAGCCATTTTCTGCTATAAGCCTCTGCTACAGCGTAAGTAGTGCCCGATCCACCAAATGGATCAAGAATTATACTGTCATGATTCGAGGAAGAAAGAATAACTCTTCTTAGTAGTTCAACCGGTTTTTGGGTTGCATGGTCATACCTTTCCCATGAACCATTGGATATGGTAGGAATTTCAAAAACATCTTTCGGTTTTGCTCCCAAAGGATTCGGCTCCCATTCATAGTCCTTTTTTCTGTTGCCATTTGAAAACTGTGAAGATTCAGCCTGCTTTCGTTTTGGGTATTTTAAAGTATGCTCATTATAGGGAATTCGGACCTCGTCAATGTTAAAGATATAATCTCTGCTTTTTCTGAAGTGTAAGATACTTTCATGCGATCTTCCCCAATCATTACCCAGATTGCCTTTATTCCTGTAAAACCATATTAACCACTTGCAACCCTTGAATAGACTTGTTGCTGACCATTTTATATCAGCCAGGATTTCAGAAAATCCACATATATATAGAGAACCTCTTTTTGTCAAGACCCTCTGTGCCTCTTTAATCCACTCCATACTCCAATCCACATATTCTTTTTGAGAAGAAAATGTATCCCATTGAGCCTTTTTAATATTATACGGAGGATCTGCAAAAATTAAGTCAATGGAGTTGTTCTCTAAAGATTGTAAAAATTTTAATGCATCTGCCTGGTATAATTTACCATGTACGGTCTCAAAGTATGGAGTAAAATTGGTTTCTCTCTTAGGAGAACTATACCTTAATTCAAGTTGAAGCTCTTCAACGATTGAAAGTAAATTGTTCTCCGGATATACTCTGTAGTTATTTATTGGGTGCCGGACACTCCTGAATTTTCCCGATTTGTCCCAACGTCTCAGGGTTTCGGGGCTTACTCCAAGAAGCTTGGCGGCTTCGCTGATGGTTAAGTAGTTATCCATGTAAATGCTTATACAACCTTAAACAACATTATGCATCAAAAGTATATAAATACAAAAGAAAAGCAAACAATTACATAAATAAAGGTTTAAGTAGTGCTGCTAGGAAAACCCTAAGTGGCTTTAAAAAAATGAAGTTCCAAAAAGCGGAGCGTACTGAGGTAGGAGCATTTTTGGAACGAGCGTAACGCGGAACATTGGCGTTTTCTTAGAGACACTAAGTAATTATTAATTTAATTGGTAAATGACCACTGCTCGCGTCTTAATATCGTTTTATAAAAAAAAGTCACAGAATTCGGGTGATACTATACCTGTTTTTGACACTTTAATAACAAATACGAGCCTTATGTTGGACACCTTAAACCATACAAAAACTGTTGAAGACCGGGAAATTTTCCTGACAGAGCTTTATAAAGGAGCCTTTCCACTTGTTGCAACTTATATCAGCCGATCCCAAGGCACTTTTGAGCAGGCGAAAGATGTATTTCACGATGCGTTGGTCATCTACTATGAAAAGGTAGTGCTTGAAGGTACTCCTATTGAAAAAGGTAGTAAAGCTTATTTGCTCGGCATAGCCCGCCACCTTTGGATTAGACAAAGCCAAATACAAAGGACTTCTTTAGACGGGTATGAAGACAGGTTGCCAGACATTAAAGATGCCTTTCCTGCTGAAAATAAATTGCTTCGCTTTCTGAAAGTGGCTGGTGAAAAATGCATGAGCATGCTCAAAGCATTCTACTACGACAGGCAATCTCTGGAAGAGATCTCCCGGGAATACGGCTACACAAGCACGAGGTCGGCTACTGTACAGAAGTATAAGTGCCTCGAAAAGTTACGAGATCAGGTAAAAGAAAAATCATTGGTTTATGAGGACTTCCTTGAATGAGATAAAGGTTATTGAAGATTATCTTTTCCGGAATATGAAAGGAGAAGATGTTACATTATTTGAAGCGCAACTGTTGCTGAACAGTGAGTTGGCAGAGAAGGTGCAGCTCCAGAAAAAGGTTTACCACCTCATTCACCAGTGTGGACGAAATGCATTAAAAGAGGAGATTCAGGCCATTCATGACAAACTGTTTATCGAGCCCCGGTACTCAACATTTCGAAAGAGAGTACTGAAATTATTTTTCAACCAAAAAGATTAAAGAATGATTACTGCAAGTGGAATAATACCTATGGTGCTGGATAATAACGGCCGTGGTGAACGAGCTTTTGATATATACAGCCTTTTGCTCAAGGAGCGTATTATCTTCTTGGGCAGTGCTATTGATGATCAGGTGGCCAATGTCATAGTTGCTCAACTGCTATATCTAAACAGCCAAAATTCAAAGGAGCAGATCAATTTGTATATCAACAGCCCGGGAGGAAATGTATATGCCGGTTTGGCCATTTATGATGCTATGCAAATGATCACAGCACCTGTTTCTACAGTGTCGGTCGGTTTCTCTGCCAGCATGGGTACAGCATTACTGGTAGCCGGCCATAAAGGTAAGCGATATGCCTTGCCACACGCAACAATACATATGCATCCCACAGGTGGTGGAGCCAAAGGTTACACTGAAGACGTACGGATTGCTACCCGGGAGCAGGAGCGAATTCAGGCGCAACTATTCCACCTGATAGGCAAACACTCCGGCCACTCGTGGCGGGAAATAGAAGAGTTCTTCATCCGCGACCGGTATATGAATTCTTTGGAAGCCAAAGAGTACGGTCTCATCGATGAGGTGCTGGGCGATACCAGCGACCTGGTGCGCCTCAAAACTATTTTACCCGAAGTGGAGTTCGTTAATAAAACGGCCAGTTAACAAATTACTTGATCAGTATTCCAATCTTTAACTTGGCAGTGGCAGCTATAGGTGAATTCCTTTCACCAACAATAAAGCCGTAGTGGTAGACCCGGAACCTGTCATAATCATTAAACCCTCTGCGTTCTTTTTGATTGCTGAATCCATAACCAAGTCCCACGGAATAGTCGATCAGGAAAAAATTGTCATAGATAATCTGCTTGCCAAGGTTGATGATCAAAGCTCCAGCCACGATGTCCTGTTCTATGTTTTGCTGTGGGTATCCCACATCCTTCATCTCATTGTGATAGATGGAAAGCAAAACCTGTGGCTTCACATAGCTGCCTTTCAGGATATGAGCGTATTTCATCCTTTGTGCGTAGAAATCCGGTGTTTTCATAAATTTATAACCGGAAGATATATAAGCGCCACTACTCTTTACATAACTGTCGGAGTTAAATCCGGCACCTATTATGCCCAGGCCAGTTTCAAAACTTCTGCCCGGCCTGATACTTTTTTCATAGGAAAAGCCCAGGTGCTCTGCAAGTGGTGATAAAAAATGAAACTTTAATGCCTGTTTCCTGTCATCCACATAGGAGATGGGGTCTGTCAGTGGATCTTTAAACTCTATTTCCCGACCACTGCTGAGTAGAACTCTCACCACATCAGTAACAGCAATAGCGATCACGGGAGAGTCATCGAGTTCTTTATCGGGTATTTTATATTTGATTTCATTAATACCAATTTCTGTGATCTTACAATCGATAATGGTCTTGTCTTTTTTATAGATCTTATCCTGTGCGTGAACGGTAGCAATTGCTACTATGAATAGGAGAATAGAAAAGGTGAGCTTCATTGGTGATTTAAGGTTAATGGAAGTAAAGTTCTAATAAAAAATTGAGAAAATCAAGATATATTATGAATTAATGAAGTGCATACCTGCGGCAATTTATTTATCGAATAGCGGATGTAATTTTGTGTCTTCTTTTGACTTTAAGAAATGGCTATAATTGATTAAATTGAGTTTAAAACCAACTAATCAGCCATGAAAACCAACTTTTTTAGTGGGGGTGTAGCTATACTCCTGCTCTTGCAAACAGGGTGTGCTCAGGAAAAGGCTGCTGAGGAGAATCTACAGGTCGTGATAGACAAACAGGCCAGTGAAGGCATCTGGTATGGCGAAGATTCTTTAAGCTACGGAATTATTGGAGTTGAAGAAGGGGAGTTTAATTTCATTAATGGAAGGCTTTCAAGCGGTTACATCAACCTCAATCCTCAAAAGATTGATACACTTCAGTATCAGAATAACCAATCGGTTGCCCGGAAAACGATACCATCAAAATTCAAGATAGAGCGTGTTGAAGAAGCTGCTGATGAAAAGGAGGGTACTACACACACTCTGGTAGGCCGGTTTGAATATGATGATACCTCAGTTTCTGAAAAGGAAGTGCGTATGCCGGTGGTGATGAATTATAACCATAACCAACTGATCATGACAAGTAAGTCTGCCGACCGAGCCAGCGGCACGTCCAACCTTGCTTTTCATATTATAGCCGATGTTGACAACCAGGAGCTGGTTCAGCAGCAGGTGAGCCAAAAGATGAGGCCAAGAAATATTGAGCTGCCGGTGAAAGTTCAGGTAAGGCAGGATTCTCTAATGAAGATAAGGAAGCGAATACCCACCAAAATAGTGCTGCAATTGAACATGAAGAAGAGAGTTTACCAGCAGGGCGACACTGTGCCGGTAAGTATTGGCCTTTATAATGATAACAACGAGTACGCGGGAGCGCCCAAAGCATTGGAAATTCAGTTGTTTAACAGTAGAAAGAAGGGAGATCCATTGGAGACCGTTCATTTTGATAGGGGGCAGTCTCTAAGAGAAACCACAATTGTCTTACAGGAAGAAGGCGTACTTGAACTTTTGGCTGTGCATCCAGAGCTGTATTCCGGCTCCTTGTTCATTAAGGTGATGCCACGCTATGGCATGTTTGTACCCAAACCGCGGAGCTTCAGAGTGTGGCTGGCTAATTATCAGCCTGACAATAATGTTTATATCGAAGCTTACAGCCAGAGCCGCAGCTTTAAGGCCAATGGTAAAGACAGTGCTGAGGTCAGCTTCTTTCTTTTCGACCGCGAGGGTTGGTATCCCGAGGGTGTAAGGCTCAATATTATCCCCAGCTATGGCAGGGTCTACCCTCCCCAACTGGTAGTGAAAGGGGACGAGCCTGGTATTGTGAAACTCGTAAGCAAAGACCAGGAGGATGTAACACTTCAGGTTGTCGCCAACCCTGATATAGAAGTAGTCAACGATGTAAAGGTAAAATTTGTGCCACCGGTCACATATATCCAGTGCGTCAGCAGCCCGCCTTCGATCAATTTTCTGGAGAAATCAAAGATATTGGTCAGGCTTCTTGATGAAGATAGTGCGGCTCTAACAGTGAAAACGCCGTGGGAGGTGAGCCTGGAGATCAGTCAGGGTGGAGGAGAGATCAGTCCGCAGTTGATCACCATTCAGCCTAATAAATTTGAAGATAAGGCAGAGTTTGCACCCAAAAGTTTTATCGGTACGGCCAAGGTAAGGGCGGTGTCCAGTAACTTGTATGCGAATAACAATACGATAACCGTTACCTGGCCGGTACTTATTATCATAGCCAGCATAGTAGGTGGCCTGGTGGGAGGGTTCATCTCCTATTTCCATGAAGGCGATAAAGCGAAAAAATGGAAAATATTCACCGGATTTTTCACTGGGATGGTGCTGTATTGGGCCATTATCGTTTTCGGCATAGTCGATTTTGCCCCTGATATTCTGCTCAATGTCTTCAGTGTGTTTATTATCAGCCTTATTGGCGGCTATCTGGGTGTTGGGTCCATCAATTTTGTGCTCAAGAAGTTCGGTTTGAGTAAGGTGTGATGGATTTGCCACGAAGGCACCAAGGCACAAAGTGTTGTGCTTTCTTGCGCATTGGTGTCTTTGCGGCAAAGACTTCACGTGTTAGACCACTACGTAGTCATTTTTGTTATTCTAATTTTCGTGCTTTACTAAACTTTAAGAGTTTGGTAAAGCTTGCCTTTCATAGCCGAAAAGCTTTACTAATCCTCACAGGCTTAGTAAAGCAGGCTCCGTTATCCTTAGTCTTACCGCAGGGCGACTAAGGATTTTAAATGGCCATGAGTGGTCTGTGACACGGTGAAATTAAAGCTACTTTTATTTACAACATCTCAATCTCAACCAGCCCTTTCATACCGGCATAGTCCCTCGCGCTTGACCACCTGTAATGCTCCGGGTCATCTACTATACCAGTCTGAACTGAGTTCGTATGAATATAATCTAACTTTTGATCCTTAAAATTATTAGTTTCTAATTCCTCTGGATGGTTATCCTGGCGCCAGCCTGTACCGATTACTATCGGTAAATTGATAATCTTTATTTCTTTTGTTCTTTGCGCCTGCCGAACGGAAAAGCCATAACATCCAATTCTTTCGACTTCCGATATTATCGTTATTGATTGACTTTATGATCTCTCGGGCAGTAAACTTCTTAAAATCACGGAGTACATCGGAAAGGTTATCATCTTTGGCTGATACAATTAAATGCAAATGATTGCTCATAATCACCCATGCATATACAACCAGACCTTTTTTCTGTATACAATGATTTAAGCGATCAACAATAATCTCACAATAGGCTCTTCGGGTAAAGACGTCAACCCATTCAACTACTGCAAAAGAAAGAAAATGAATACCCGACTGGTTTCTTATTTTATAGCCACTAGACATTTGATGAAGATAAGCAATGAATATTTGAAATAATAGAGATTTGCTACCTAATGCCGTGTCACAGACACCGGTGGCTATTGAGGAGTTCGTAGTCCCTGCGGTAGACTACGAACAACGGGTGGCCTTGGTATCTTTGAGGTACTAGTGCTTGCCTGTACCTTTTTCGATATTTTAACTCAGAAGTATTATGCATGCCAGGAATTTTTCAGTAGCTTAGGCTGTTAACCGATAATGGCAAAGGGGACCAGCCCTTAATTTTTTAAACTAACGTAGTTGTAGATCTTTTTGTGATTGAAAAAATAACTCGTATATTATTTCGCATAACTAACTAATCTTAACCTGGGCTTTATTTTTGTTGTTCATGTAGTAATGTGCACCAGAAGTGTGAGCTGATCAATAGAATTCGTAGCCGGTTTATTGAAAATTTTAAACTCACTCAGGAACCTGACGTCCTGGTCTATTTTTTTAAATGAAGGAAACGACAAGAGGCAAACAGACACATTCGCTGAATTTTAAATCGATATTTGATCATGCGCCTACCGGGATGGTTTTGCTCTCATCTGCAGGCGAGATTCTGCAGGCTAATATCCTGTTCTGCCGTTTATTGAAGTTTGAAGAAGGGGAACTGCTATATAAGAACCTTCATGACTTTATACACCCAGATGATCTGATATTGTACCAGGAAAGGGAACAAAGTTTAGTAAATGGGGAGGAGGCGAAGCTGGAGATGAAGGTGCGTTTCAGAATAAGGGATGCATATGTTTTGGTTAACTACCATGCCAGCCTCATACCCGCAGCAGACGGAGAGCCCGCCTGTCAACATGGGCAACTGGTAGAGTTACCGCATAGCGCTGATGACATTGTTTTGTTGAATGCATTAATGGAGCATTTTCCCGGCAGTATTTATTTTAAAGACAGGTTAAGCCGATTCTTAAAAATTAATAAAGCTTTTGAAAAGAAATTCGGGCTCTCGAGAGAAGATATCATTGGAAAATCAGACTTTGATCTTTTTACAGATGAGCATGCCGAGCAAGCTTTTGATGATGAAAGGCGGATCATGCAAACCGGCCGGCCGATGCTCAACCAGGAAGAGAAAGAAACCTGGCCGGATGGGCATATTACCTGGGTGGCGTCCACCAAAATGCCACTTTACAATCAGGCCAATGAACTAATTGGTACTTTCGGGATTTCCACGGATATCACCGAAAAGAAAACCAGTGAAATAGAAATAAAGGAAAAAACCAGTATCCTGAATGCCATTACCTCCAAAATGCCGGTGGTAATCTATAAATACTATGGAAATAAAAAACTGGATATCTTACTAGGCGCCCCAAAGCTAAAAACGGATTTCAAGAAAAGTAAAATCATAAAACTGAGCATTGCCGAAGGACTTTCCAGCCTGGTAGAGAAAATATCTGCACAAAAAGATAAAAACGAATACCTACATTTTGCCAGTGCTACACAAAACCGGTATTTTGAAAATTATGTATTTGAAGGGCAACCGGAAAAGAAGGAATATATCGGCCTGGCACTGGATGTAACGGACAACAAGATATCGAAGCAAAAACTCAAGAAAAATGCCAAAGAGCTTGAGAAGATCAACAGGGAGCTTAACCAGTTTGCCTACATAATTTCTCATGATCTCAAGGCGCCTCTCCGTGCCATCACTAATCTTTCAGAATGGATAGAAGAAGATCTTGAGGAGGTGGAAAATGATGATGTGAAGGATAATCTAAAGCTTTTACGCATAAGGGTACATCGGATGGAGAGCCTTATCAACGGCATTTTGGCCTACTCCAGGGTGAGCCGTGGCGACATTGTATATGAAGAAATTGATACCCATAAACTGGTAAAGGATCTGGTAGACTCGCTGATGGTGCCTGAAAAATTTAATGTGAAGATCTCCGACAAATTACCTGTTATCATGTTTCCCCGCGTAAACCTGGAGCAGTTGTTCTCCAATCTGGTAAGCAATGCTGTAAAATATCACGATAAACCCGAGGGCCGGATCGACATAGGGTATAAAGAGTTACCTGAATGGCACGAATTTTTTGTGGCTGATGATGGTCCGGGTATAGCTCCTGAATATCACGAAAAAATATTTGTAATATTTCAGACTTTACAGGCCAGGGATAATGTGGAAAGCACCGGAATTGGCCTGACCATCGTGAAGAAGATCATTGAAGACAGAGGAGGATCAATTAAAGTAGATTCGGCTGAGGGAAAAGGCACCAGGTTTATCTTCAGGTTGCCAAAAGCAGTAGTTAATAATGAAATAAAATAAAACCATGAGTGAAAAGTACTTACATATTCTTTTGGTAGAGGACGATGAGGTGGATATTAAAAATGTGCAGAGAGCCTTTAAGAAAAACCATATCTCCAACCCACTACACATAGCCAGAAATGGTCTGGAGGCTCTGGAAATGCTTAGAGGTACAGGTGGAAAAGAGAGGCTTAATCCTTTACCTAAGGTTATTTTACTTGACCTTAATATGCCGAAAATGGGTGGGTTGGAATTTTTACAGGAAGTGCGGGAAGATCCTGAATTGAGGACCCTTAGCGTTTTTGTGATGACCACATCTGATGAGGAAAGTGACAAATTCGCAGCATATAATTTAAACGTAGCAGGCTATATCCTTAAGCCACTTTCTTTCGAACGATTCGTGCAGGCTGTATCTATATTAAATCATTATTGGACACTGTGTGAACAGCTTTAAAAAAAAATGGATAGCGAAATAAAGGTACTGGTAATAGATGACGATGAGGTGGATAGAATCACCTTAAAGCGGGCTTTGAAAAAGGCTGACCTTGAATTTTCTCTTACAGAATGTTCGGAGGCAGAAGAAGCATTGACCCGGCTCAGGGAGGAAGAATTCGATTGTGTCTTCCTCGATTATCTTCTACCCGGTACCGATGGCCTGACATTGTTGAAGCGCTTACGGAGAAGTGGAGTTAAAGTACCTATTATTATTATCACCTCGCAGGGAGATGAGAAAGTAGCGGTGGAAATGATGAAATCCGGAGCTTCTGACTATGTGGTGAAGGATCAGATCAACCCTATGAATGTCAAAAAACTCATCCAGACAGCCACGGTAGTAAGGGAAATTGAGCGCGAAAAGGAAATAGCAGAACGAGCAAGAAAGGTAAGTGAGGTTCGGCTTTCGGAGGCTCAGAGGATAGCAAAGATCGGAAACTGGGAGTATAGCTTTAAAACCGATGAAACTTATTGGTCAGAGGAGATGTATCGCATTTTCGAGGTAGATACGGATTCGTTCCTTCCGAGTGTAAAACACTTTACCGACTTATTCCATCCGGATGACAGGCCAAAAATAGAAGCTGAAATCAAGATGTGTATGGATGGTGGTCATATCTTCAATCTCGATCTTCGGGCCGTGATGCCTGACAATTCCATTAAATACGTCAACGTCCACTCTTACATGCAATATGATGTAGATGGTAGCTATGATAAATTTGTAGGTACTACGCAAGACATTAATAAGCGCAAGCAGGTAGAGCAGGAGTTGATAGAAGCTAAAAAAATGGCCGAGGAGTCTGGACGCGTAAAGGAGCAGTTTCTGGCAAACATGAGCCATGAGATCAGAACCCCTATGAACGCTATTATTGGTTTTGCCAATTTGCTGCTAAAAGAAAAAGACGCATTTACTCCTGAACAGCGCAAATACATTAATGCAATTCATAACTCCGGGGAAAATCTGCTGGTGATCATCAACGATATCCTGGATTTTTCCAAGATTGAATCCGGGAAATTTGAACTTGAGAATGTTGATTTTATTCTGCCACAAGTTGTCAGTAATGTGCTGCATCTTTTCAAACACAAAGTTGTGGAGAAGGATATCAAACTACTTCATGAGATAGGTAAAGATGTTCCACATCATTTGGTTGGGGATCCGGTTCGTTTAAACCAGGTATTGGTAAACCTCATTAATAATGCTATAAAATTTACTGAAAAAGGACATGTGAAGCTAAAGGTGGAGAAACTTAAAAAAGACAGCGACAAAGCGCTTATCCGATTCTCAGTGCAGGATACAGGTATTGGTATTCCATCAGACAAGCTTGAATCCATCTTTGATAGCTTTACTCAGGCCAGCAGTGATACCACCAGAAAGTATGGTGGTACAGGGCTTGGGTTGACCATTGTAAAAACAATTGTAGAACTACAGCAAGGAGAGATATCCGTTCAGAGTCAACTGGGAGAGGGAGCTACCTTTACTATTGATCTGCCATTTGAAATAAGCCAATGTCCTGAAAAGGTCATTGAGCAGGAAGATACGAGTGGCTTCGAAGAGATCGGTAATCTGAAAGGCGTTAAAGTGCTTATGGCCGAGGATAATGAGATCAATCAGGAACTGGCCAAGTTTATTTTTGAAGATCTCGGTTGGGCTCTCGATATCGCAGAAAATGGGATAGTAGCACTTGAAAAGCTAAGGGAAAATAAGTACGACATTGTGTTAATGGATATTCAGATGCCTGAAATGGATGGATATCAGGCGACACTTAAGATCCGAAATGATTTTGATCCACCGCTGTCTCAAATTCCTATCATGGCTATTACTGCCCATGCATTAAAATCAGAGGTGCAAAAATGCCTGGATGCGGGCATGGACGACTATATTTCCAAGCCATTTCAGGTAGAGGAGCTGGCGCGAAAGGTAGCGACACTGGTGAGGAATAATGAGGAGCACCTGGAAGGGGAAACCGTGGAGCAGAAGACGACTCCTCAGGAGAAACAAGACCAACAAGAGGAGCCTGTGGATGAAGGGCCGGTGATAAACCTGGGGCATCTTCATGCTCTTTCCGGAAAGAACTCTGCAATGGTCAATAACATCATCAATATTTTCATCAAAGAAACTCCGAAAGTGATTGATGAGATCAAGACATACTTTGAACAAAAAGACTGGAAAAGCCTGCAGAGCGTCTGCCATAAAATGAAATCGTCATGCTCTGTGGTGGGGGCCTCTGCACTGCATAAAAATATGGAAACCTTGGAGATAGACTGCCATCATCAAAATATTGACGAACAAAAATTCCTTGATCTGATCAACCGGTCAGAAATACTGCACAAGCGTGCTATAGAAGAATTACAAAGTGAGGTAGGAAGTTAAAATCTTCAATATATACTTTATACTTAGGGTATATTAATTACTTCTTTTACTGTTATCAGCTTTCCTTCCGGATCAAAAGTAAGCAGGTAGGCAGGGCCTCTTTCATTCTCTACAGCATCATCTTGTTCTTCTTCATCCAGAAGGAAATCGTCATTTTCTGTCTGTATTTTTATAATGTAAACTTTATCGCCTTTGTGTGTAATCCGATATTCGCTGAAAAGAACAATAGCATTTATATAGTTGTTACTGATCTCATCAGCAACATTTTCGGGCAATTCCCTATCATCCAGCATGGTGGAAGTATATAGCCAAATGCCCTTATCATCAAAACATGCCCGCTTTTCCAGATCCTGCATATAAAAGCTGGCAATATAGTTCTTTGATTCGCTCTCTGCTGACCACCGTAAGCTCTGAGCCGCAGGAAATTTGGCGTTGAAGTTGCTCACAACCCGCTGTGGCACATTTGGCTGAGCGAAAATGATAGTGGAGCAAAAGCAAAATACTGCAATCAATGACGTTTTCATTTTGCTTTGCGATCGCCTTTCCTTTTTTTCCTGGTCTTTGTAACACTGGTCTTTTTTATTTCGCTGATCACAGCAGTCTCCAGCGGCTCATAGCTTTCAGCATCGGCAGGAGCTGAGGGGGCGGACATTAATCTTACCTTTTTCATAGCATTATTTTTTAATTAGACGAAAAAATTAACAAAAGTCACGGTCAGTAGTAGTTAAGATCAAGTGACCTTATGGCTCATCTTTCGTCAAAAGTTTATGATAGATACCATTAAAACAACAATGGACCGCAAAGAGTTGGTGATACAGGCATGGCATTTAAAAGATAATATTGACATTCGACAATGTAGGGAAAAAAATTGCTATAAAATAATATCTGAAAGTAAGAGCGATATCTTTTTTGAGCCGTTTCCGGGGAAGTATGTCTTTATCTTCAACTATGGGGTTATCGTTTTTTACCACCTCTCTGTACAAGAAATTGATTCGGTACTCAAGCAGCTTTTTCCCGGTACCAGAAAAGCATCGTTGTTCCATGATACCTTCGGGCTGATAAGAAGTGATTCTGATGAAATTAATATTCAGTTCAACAGCCTGTCACTAAAACTGATCAATGAGGAAACTATTAAGATCATCATGCTCAACCTGGCGCAAAGCGTAGCACTGATATATTATGACGAAGTGTCTCAGGACCTGCTTGCCCATGTAAGACAATTTACCAGCCAAATGGAGGAACAGGGAAAACTGAAGATTAGCAGAAAGAACATTTTAAGATTTATAGGTAAGGCGCTGAACACCAAAAACAAGATTGCCGAGAACCTATATATATTTGATGCGCCTCCGGTAACATGGAATAATGAATACCTTGACAAAGTGCATACCACACTTTCCAGGCATTTCGACCTTGGCCCCAGGTATAGGTCCATCGAAAATACATTTAACATTGTAGAGGCTAACCTGGACACGTATATGGAGCTATATCATCAAAAGGAGAGTAGTAAGCTGGAATGGATCATTATCATCCTCATCTTTGTAGAGGTAATCGACACTTTTCTTACAAAGGTGCTCTAGTGTTGTGTCAAGCATGCTTTATCCAGATCAAACCCTGTTTTTATCTGCACATTGTAAAAACGTACACTGTGTAAACCTCACTGTTTGAGACCGATGATATTTTGTTACTTTTTTGTGTCCAAGACAAAAAAATAAGACATATGCTATGAAAAGTCAAAATAGACGCAAAAGTACAAACTGAGCAATAAGATGTCATCTTGTCATTGGTAACCAATTGCGACAATCCCCTCTTTCTTGGCGTGCATTAAGAGGGGATCGCTTCTACTCCTCCCCGTGGCAAGCCTTTGCATTCTACACACTGGCATTAGCTTAATATCACTGCTAAATGTGGGTTTACAGCCAGATTTGACCCCAGGTTATTTTTTGGCTGATTTGTATTTCTGATACAGCTTATTTACCTTATCCTTGGCTCTTTTTAACCGCATTTTTACGGCACTTTCCGAAAGACCCAACGTTAGCTGAATATCCTTTATGGGGTGTTTCTCCTTGTACTTTAGCAAGAGGATCATTTTTTCATCGGGAGATATTTCTTCCAAAAGCTCCTCCAGGATCTTTACCGATAGCTCTTCCGGGATGTCATCCACACCATCGATCATCTCTGATACTTCATCGGCCATTTTTTCGGTGATCACCTGTCGCACATTTTTCTTATTTCTTCGTAAATGGTCCATACATGTATTATGTATAATAGCAAAGAGCCACGTGGAAAAACGGGCCTCTCCCTTGAATGTTTTTATTTTTAAAAAAAGCTTTATCAGTATCTCCTGGCATAGGTCTTCGGCAACATCTTCGTCTTTTACATAACTCTTGCACTTCTTTAGTATGTATTTTTCATGTCGCTGTGTCAGCACTGAAAAATATCGCAGGTTTGAATCTTCCTGCAATAGAAGTACAAGCTCTTCGTCCGGTATATTTTTATCGATCATCAAAAAAATAAAGGTGACTTTTTAACCTAACCGCGTCAAAACAGTGGATTTGAAAATTAGGCAAAGATGCTGTTAAAAACCAAAGAAAAGGTGCTGGATTTAAACATTAAGGCGCAACCTGACGATGTTACCTGCGGACCCACCTGCTTACATGGCGTATACCAATACTATAAAGATGATATACCGCTAAAGCAGGTGATCAGCGAGGTAAAGCAGCTTTCCTCAGGAGGGACCATCGCGGTGTTGCTCGCTAATCATGCTTTAAAAAGAGGCTATAACACCACTATTTATACCTATAACCTCAGCACTTTCGACCCCTCCTGGTTCAAGCAGAAGGTCGACTTTGAGGCTAAGTTGAAGCAACAGTTGGCTGTGAAGCAGGGCGACCACAGACTACAAGTGGCAACCAGCGGTTATCTGCAGTTTTTGGCCAATGGAGGGCAACTGAAGTTTGAAGAATTGACCCCGGCGCTGATCAAATATTTTCTGACAAAGAAGATCCCGATCTTAACAGGACTTAGCGCAACTTACTTGTATGAAAGCCCTCGCGAAACCGGAGAGTTCATTACCGGAACAGGTGAATTTGTAGTGCGATACGATGATATCAACGGATTGGCTACAGGTCATTTTGTAATTATCAATGGGTTTAACCAGAAGCAACGGATGGCTTATATAGCTGACCCTTTAGATCCAAATCCTATTAGTGAAAAGCAATACTACAAAGTGAGCTTTCAGAAGCTTATAAACTCAATAATGTTGGGCGTCATGACCTATGATGCCAATTTATTAATTATATACCCTAAAAAGTAATGCCGAAAATTATTATAACAGAAACTCCGGAAAAATGGAACCTTAAATTTGAAGGGGTAGAGGTAGTATCTCCTTCAGAGTATTTTAGTAAACCTGAATACCAGGAGTCAAAAGCCTTTAAGATCGTTAACCTTTGCCGTTCACACCAATATCAGAGTCTGGGGTATTATGTTTCTTTGCTGGCAGAGGCCAGGGGGCATAAGGTTTTACCTGAGATATCTACATTACAGGACTTCCGGTTTCCCTCGCTGATAAAGGACGATGCCGAGGAGTTCGACACTTTGATACAAAACAGCTTAAAAACACAGCAGGATAGTAAAGTTATCATCAACATCATGTTTGGTCAGGTTGAAAACTCTCAATTTTCCAGGTTGGGAGTTTTGTTGTTCAACCTTTTTCAGATACCCATCATTCAGGCCACCTTCATGAGAAAAGATAAATGGCAACTTCAGGGGTTAAAGCCTTTACACCTCAAAGACCTTGATGAAGCAAACATTAAAAAGCTACAGGAGGCGCTTTACTATTATATTTCAGGAAAAAAAGTGGTCAGGAAAAAATATAGCAGAAAGAAATATGATCTGGCATTAATGGTTAGCCCCGATGATCCCACCCCTCCATCAAACGCCAAAGCTTTGCAGAAGTTTATAGCAGCAGCCGATAAACTTGGTTTCAATACCGAAGCGATTACCAAAAACGATTTCGGTAAGCTGGTACAGTTTGATGCTTTGTTCATACGGGAGACCACAAATGTGAACCATTACACCTACCGTTTTGCCAAAAAGGCTGAAGCGGAGGGTCTGGTAGTGATAGATGACTCCAATTCCATTCTAAAATGCACTAACAAGGTTTATTTACACGAATTATTGGTTGCCAATAAAATAGCAGTGCCCAAGTCACACATTATCAGAAAGGACTATCAGCAAATACCTGCCGATTTTAATTATCCGATGGTAATCAAGCAGCCTGATGGTTCTTTTTCAAAAGGCGTGAAGAAAGTTTCCGATGAACAGCAACTTCGTGAGACACTAAAAGACCTGTTTCAGAAATCGGAACTCCTTATTGTGCAGGAATTTGTGCCAACAGCTTACGACTGGCGAGTAGGGGTCATCAATAAACAGCCCCTATATGTATGTAAATATTATATGGCACAAAACCACTGGCAGATCGTAGACTGGAAGAAAAATGGTCAGCACCGGGAGGGGAAGAGCGAAACCATTGCTGTAGCGGATGCTCCCAAAGCTTTAATAGACACAGCTTTGAAGGCTACAGCCCTGATAGGCTCGGGCTTATATGGGGTGGATATAAAAGAGATTAATGGAAAGTTTTATGTAATTGAAATTAATGACAACCCGAACATTGATGCAGGGGTCGAGGATAGAGTGATTAAAAACGGCCTTTACACCAAGGTAATGGAGACATTTATCGAGAGGCTTCAAAAACGATGAATAATTCAAGACTACACCTGTTCCAGGGCTATGGTATAGAGCTGGAGTACATGATCGTACATAAAGATTCATTGGCCATTAAACCGGTTACAGATGAATTATTTAAAAAAATATCAGGCAAGTATACCAGTGAGATAGAAAGGGGCAAGGTGAGCTGGTGCAATGAACTTGTGCTACATGTAGTGGAGCTGAAAAGTACCAGGCCTGAAAAGGGCCTGGTAGAACTGGCTGATCAGTTCAGCAAAGACATTCGGTCTATCAACAAAGAACTTGCCTCTTTCGATGCCAGGTTACTCCCAACGGCGGCTCATCCATTGATGGACCCGGATAGAGATACTTTCCTTTGGCCCCATGATAACAATGAGATATATGAGACTTATAACAGGATATTTAACTGTCGCGGACATGGCTGGTCTAACTTGCAGAGCACGCACCTCAATCTCCCGTTTTATGACGATGAGGAGTTTGCCCGACTTCATGCTGCCATTAGAATAATACTTCCGTTATTGCCTGCTATTGGAGCGAGTTCCCCGGTTCTCAGTGGTAGAAATACGGGATTTTTGGACAAACGGCTCGATTATTATCAGAAAAACCAGCGGATCATTCCTTCACTTACAGGAAAGGTGATACCTGAAAGAGCATTTTCGAAGAGACAATATCATAAGATGATCTACGATCGGATTATCCACGACATTACTCCTCATGATCCTAATAACATTCTGCAGCCGGTATGGCTTAATTCGAGAGGGGCAATTGCCCGATTCGACCGAGGCTCCATCGAGATAAGGATTCTGGATATTCAGGAATGTCCGCGGGCGGATATGGCTATTGTGGCATTGATCATCGGTGTGCTGAAAGTGCTCGTTGATGAGAAACTCGTATCCTTTCATGATCAGCAGGCATGGGAGGTTGATCCCCTGCATCAGATCTTTCAAAAAACCATCAAAGATGCAGAACATGCCCTAATTGATAATTTGGATTATATGGCCATGTTTGGTGTCGGAGCTCATGCACCATTGAAAGCAGTAGAGGTCTGGAGGCATCTTCTGAATTTGGTCAGCAAATATTATCCGGAAGAAATAAAACCATGGCTGCCACAAATTAATACCATACTGGAGCATGGTACACTCGCAAGCAGGATAGTGAGAACTCTTGGGGGCATATATACCCCTGAAAATATTACCATGGTGTATCGTGAATTGGCGGATTGTCTAATGTACAACGAAATGTTTGGTCTATGCATGGAAGAAAGATCTTAATTACCTGCGAACACGCAGGAAACTATATCCCCAAAGATTATCGGTTCATGTTTGCAGGGGCTGATACAATTTTGATGTCACACCGTGGGTGGGACCCCGGTGCACTGAATCTTGCGAAGTATCTGGCAAGGCAACTGGAAGCTCCGCTTTTTATTCAAAAGGCATCTCGTCTCTTGATCGAAATGAACCGTTCATTATACAATAAAGAACTGTTTTCAGAGTTTACAACTAACATCGAACAACGGCTTAAGGACCACCTGCTTGAAAAATACTACTACCCGTACAGGACTGAGGTAGAACAAAAAATTGCTGAGTATATCAATCAGGGTAGCCCGGTGTTGCATCTTTCCGTGCATACCTTTACCCCGGTGCTCAATGGTATAATCAGAACGGTAGACATCGGCCTTTTGTATGATGATGCCAGGCTGGCTGAAAAGCGGTTTTGCGAAGAATGGAAACTACGGCTTAATGCCGAATTAACTGAGTCCGTGATTATGCTTAATTGCCCATATAATGGCGCTGACGATGGATTTACCACCTACCTCAGAACGAAGTTTCAGGAAAATGACTACCTCGGCATCGAGCTGGAGATCAATCAAAAGCACAATGACACCCCGGAGATGAAACAGATCAAAGAAGCTCTGGTGTATTCACTGTCCCCATTTATCTACAGGTGAGTTGTGGAAATTTTACACACAATTTTGGTTGCAAGATCCCTGTAAATTATTAAGCGTTAATAATTTGTAGTGGGATTAGACGCCCATAGACTATATTCTTGCCTCATCGGTAAAAGTTGCAGCTCATATATTAGTATAGTGCAATGCGTTTTCCCTTACTATACTTTTGTGGCGTCAGTTAAGTGAGTTTGGCACGCGTAGAGAATGGTTCACACCTGCAACTGATAGAAATCAATTTTTCAAGTTTAACAGATTATTTCCATGAAGTTAACAATCACAATGCTGTTAATTTTAGCCAGTTTTGCTGCCTTTGCGCAAAACTCCGCTTTAAAGTACAACAAAGTAAAGACAGTTAATCTGAACAAGGTCCAGGGGTATTTGGAGCACCTGCCCCCTGGTTACGCAAGCAATCCCACCAAAAAGTATCCGTTGCTTATTTTTTTACATGGTGCTGGTGAAAGAGGGTCCAGTCCTGCTGATATGCATAAAGTAGCTAAGATTGGTCCACCAAAGGAAGTTGAAAACAATGGAAGCCTTTGTTTTAATGTAAATGGCAAACAGGAGTGTTTCATTGTCATTTCTCCGCAATTGACCGGGAACGGGAACTGGACCGGTTATGCTCAAAGAGAATTCTGGGATTATATCCTTAACGGCCCTGAAAACTACAGATATGACCCAAACAGGATATATCTCACCGGGTTATCGCTGGGGGGTAATGGTGTATGGGAACGTGCCTATGATGATGAGAACGGACCTAATAAATTAGCCGCTATTGCCCCACTGTGCGCCTGGGGAAAGACCAGTAACGGGTGTACCGTAGCCAATAGGAAAATACCCGTATGGGCTTTTCATGGAACCAGTGATGATGTAATTAACTATAATTCAGGGTTGAACATGTTTAATTCTGTAAAAAACTGTGGCGCTACGGCTGAAACCAAATGGACCGCTATTCAGGGTGGTGAACACTGGATTTGGAATGATATATACAAACCTGACCACTCCAATTACAGCCAAAATGTATATGAGTGGATGCTGACCAAAACACTTAACAACTCAGGCGGTGGAGATGGCGGTAGCAATGACAATACACTTAATCAGTCGCCTGTTGTTGATGCCGGAGATGATATCAATGCAACACTCGAAGATGACCCTGTATACATTACAGCCGAGGCTTCCGACCCTGACGGCTCTGTGGCATCATTTCAATGGAAAAAAATTAGCGGGCCTTCGGCTACCTTATGGAATACTAACAGGTCAAAACTTACTGTTAAAGACCTGCAAATAGGACAATATACCTTTGAGGTAGTGGTAAAGGATAACGAAGGAAAATCAGCGTCAGATCGTGTATTGTTGAATGTAGCTGATGATAACAATACCACGACCACTCGAATAGTAAGTAAAACAACCGGCTATGGACAGAAATACCTGGAGTTTTTGCCTGATGGCTATGACCCTTCCAAAAGTTATCCGGTTATGGTATACCTGCATTCTGCAGCGGCAGAAGGAACTAACCTGGATCTGATCAAGCAGGAAGGCCCACTGTATTATATCAACCAGGGAAAAGACCTGTGCTCAAACAATGAGTGTTTTATAGTAGTTGCTCCGCAAATTGCTAAGGGAGCAGGCTTCTGGAAGGGCAAAATAGATCAGTTTTACAATTATGTGACCTCTAAATATTCCGTAGCGCCTGACAAGGTCTATCTGGCAGGGTTTGATGAAGGGGCTTCTGATGCGATTGCCCGTTTGCAAGACGATACGAACAATCCAAATCGCTGGGCAGGAGCTGCTGTGGTGAGTTACAGCGCCCCTTCTTCTCAGGCCTGCAATGTTGCAGGAACCGATGCCGCCCTCTACTTCTCACATGGGAAGTCAGATGCCACTAACGACTATAATGCTGCACAAAAATTTTATAACGATGTAGTGGGTTGCGGGGTATCATCTTCAAAATTCCTGTCATCTCCTGGCACACAGGCGCAAAGCTGGAAGGCGCTTTTTGACCCGGGTACTTCAGATGTTTACGCTTGGTTATTGGCACGGCCATTAGGCACTGGTGGCAATGACTCTAACACAGGCACATCTCCCGGAGGGATCACAAAGAAGACTTCTTCTGACGGCAGAGCATACCTGGAGTATTTACCTGCCGGATATAGCACGAGCAAAAAGTATCCAGTGATCCTTTATCTTCACTCAGGAGAGGCAGAAGGCACCAATACAGATCTTTTGAAGAGTGAGGGACCGCTTTATTTTGCTAACCAGGGACAGGCAATCAGTGCAAACGGACAAGGATTTATCGTTCTGAGCCCGCAAATAGCTAAAGGAGCAGGCTTCTGGAAGGGAAAAATAGACAGGTTCTATAATTTTATGATGAGCAAGTATTCTATCGATCCTAACCGCGTTTACATTGTAGGCTATGACGAAGGCGCTATCGATGCCTTGTTCAGAATTACCGACACCAGCAATAGCCCTAACCGATGGGCAGCGGCTGCAGTAGTGAGCTACAGTATGCCATACTCAGTAGCATGCCAGGTGGGAGGTAGCGGTCCGTCACTTTATATGGCCAATGGAAAGCTTGACGAAGTATATAGCTTTAGCAATGCGCAGACATTTTACAACAAAGTAGATAACTGTTCGTCTGCTACAACGAGATTCGTAACTGAGTCAGGAGGGCAGACACAAAGCTGGAAACGTACTTTCGACCCCGGGGTAACTACATTGTACTCCTGGCTGCTTAACCAGCAGTTGACCGGACAGACAGCTTCAGGAGCACGTACCACGGACGAGGCCATGACTATTGAAGATGACCTTAATGAGATGGGCAACCTGACCCAGGTTGAAAAGAACTTCAGAACAGACCAGTACCAGATCGCTTTGACATCAAGCAATGAGCCGGTTCAGATCACCCTGAACGCCATCGATGGCAGAGCTGTAAAAACGGTAACCAGTCAGGGAGACCTGCCGTTGGATGGTATTGAGAATGGAATTTACCTATACAGTGTTGTAGATCAGTCGGGAGCTCCGATACAGCGTGGTAGAATAGTGAAACACTAGTGGCTTTAGGAACAAAAGAGGGCCGTCTTCGAAAGGAGACGGCTTTTTTTGTTCAGTTTAAATCAATTTAACTTATCTTTCTCAACGTTTTAGCCGCAAAAGCCAGGCTGATCAACGTAAGTACCGAACCCAGAATAAAAGGAGCTCCCGGCAGGTACAACGAATACTTATTAGGATCAGTAAAGTAAGCAAAGATCCCTGTCATAAGAGGAGGTCCGACAATTGATGTGACACTGATCAAACTTGTTAGCCCGCCCTGTAGTTCCCCTTGCTCTGAAGACGGTACCTGACTCGACATAATTCCTTGCAGCGATGGCCCTGCTATTCCGCCAAGTGCATATACGGTTGTAAAAGCAAACATCATCCATCCCGTATTGGCAAAAGCGTACAACATGAATCCCACCGAATATAACAACAAGCCGATATAAACACCGTTGACCTGACCTATCTTGGGAATGATCTGCCGGATGAGCAGTCCTTGTACCAGGGCTATCATTAGTCCGACAAAGGCCAGAGAATATCCCACCCACTTTTCAGTCCAGCCAAATTTTTCCATAGTATAATAGGCCCAGGTACTTTGAGTGGCGTGTGCAGCAATGTAGACAAGCACCAGGGAGGAAACCAATCCTATTATCACAGGATATCTTTTCAACTGTGTCAAAGAACCAATGGGATTGGCACGCTTCCATTCGAATGGTCTTCTGTTTTCAGCTTTCAATGATTCTGGCAATACAAAATAACCATAAAGCCAATTTATAAGAGAGAAAGCCGCGGCTGCGAGAAAAGGAACTCTGGAACCATACTCTCCGAGAATTCCTCCTAAGAATGGTCCAATGATAAAGCCAAGACCAAATGCCGCTCCGATAATGCCAAAGTTTTGAGAGCGCTTCTCGGGAGGGCTTACATCTGCAATGTAAGCCGAAGCGGTAGTGAAGCTTGCGCCTGTTACTCCTGAGATGATCCTTCCTACGAATAACCACCCAATAGTAGGCGCCCATGCCATTAACAGATAGTCCAGCCCAAAGCCTAAGAGAGAAAAGAGCAATACAGGCCGCCTGCCAAACCGGTCACTCAGGCCCCCAAGCACAGGAGCAAATAAGAATTGCATAAATGCATATGCAAACATTAGCCATCCCCCATAGACCGAGGCATCACTTAAATCTCCGTTGATAAGCTCCTGAATGAGCGTTGGTATTACAGGAATGATGATGCCCAGGCCTGTAACATCAATGAGCAGTGTAATAAAAATGAAGTTAATGGCAGCTTTTTTATTTCTCATTTCCGGAAAATTTCGTCAAATGTAGTTCATATTCTTTAAACTTGAGGTATTGAAAAAGTCTGCTAATCAAAGGCAATAGGCACAAGCAATTGGCAATCAGGAGGGTCATAGCTGTAAATAGCATGCAAAGACAAATGGAGAAGTTCAATACACAATAATAGTCGGCAGTAGACAAAAGCAGTAGGCAAAGGAGGGGTCGTAAATCGTAAATCGTAATTCGTAAATACAGGCTCAATACTCAATACTAAACATATATGCATGAAAATTGATCTTCGAAGTGATACCGTAACAAAACCTACACCCCAGATGCTGGAGGCTATGTTCTCAGCAGAGGTGGGTGATGATGTTTTTGGCGAAGACCCGACCGTTTATCGCCTGGAAAGAAAATGTGCCGATCTGTTTCGTATGGAAGCTGCCGTTTTCTGTCCATCAGGCACCATGACCAATCAAATAGGTATTAATGTGCTTTCCAATCCTTATGAGGAAGTAATTTGCTATAAAGGCGCTCATATTTATAAATATGAAGGGGGTGGCGTAGCTGGAAATAGTGGTTTGTCTTTCAAGCTACTGGATGGCGACCGTGGACGGCTGGACCTGTCTGATATACTGGATAATATCAACCCTGATGATATTCATTATCCTAAGACCACTATTGTTGAGCTTGAAAATACCGTAAATAAAGGTGGGGGCAGCTACTATACCCTGGAGGAAATAGCTGAGATCTCCACTGCCTGCAGATCACGAGGCCTGAAAATGCACCTTGATGGCGCCCGGTTGTTTAATGCGTTGGTAGAGACAGGCGACAATGCAGCTAATTATGGTGAATATTTCGATACCATTTCCATCTGCTTGTCTAAAGGTTTGGGGGCTCCGGTAGGCTCAGTTTTAATTGGAAATAAAGATCGCATACAGCAGGCCAGACGAATGAGAAAAGTGTTTGGTGGAGGTATGCGACAAGCTGGATATCTCGCTGCCGCAGGTATCTATGCTTTAGATCACCATGTGAACCGGCTAAAAGAGGATCATGCCAGAGCAAGGGAAATAGGTCAGGTACTGGAGGAATTGTCATTTATTGAGAATGTACTTCCGGTAGACACCAACATTGTGATATTCGAATTGGTAAAAGGTATTGATGCGGATGCTTTTTTACAAAAACTGTCGGATCAACGTATTTATGCTGTGTGCTTCGGCCCAAGGGAGATCCGCCTGGTAACGCACCTGGATTTTACTGATCAGATGCTGGACCTTACCGTTTCAACAATGAAAAAACTGAAGGTCTAGACCCTTCGTTTGTGAACCATATAGTAAATGATGGCAGCCAGAATATTGGCAATTATCGCAAGGATCGTCCAGAGTATCTTTGAAGACTCATCCAATTTCTTATTAATTACCCAAACGTCATATATCACCCAAATACAACAGATAAGCCCTATCAAATATAGTAATCCACTCATGGTCACTTCAAATTTCCGGTTAGATGTCGTTAAAATTATCAAAAAGCCGGCAGGTATACAATCATTTTTGGCTTACCAGGTACACTCCGAACATAATTATCAGGGAATATACAACAGTGGACAAATGTAGCTGATCATCGCGGAAAGTGACAGCGATAAACGTAGCGAAGACCGGTTGCAAGTATATATAGCTGCCTACAACAGAAGAATTAACAAATTTCAAGGCCCACACATTTAGCAGGTAAGAAAGAAAGGTGGCTACCACAATAAAAATGATACTGAACCAAACAATAGGCGGTAATACAGACCATTCGACTTGTGCCAGTTGAGCTGACCCAAACGGCAACGTCATTATCCCTCCAAGCAAGAATATCCATTTTATGACAGTAATGGCCCTGTATTTTGCCATTAGAGGTTTAACAATTGCCAGATAGACGGCATAGGAAGCCCCATTGATCAATATGAGCAAATCTCCGATGAAAGTTTCATTGTTGATAGAAAACCCGCTCTTGCTCAGCAGTAGATAAGCTCCTGTTCCACCAACTAACACACCAATTACTTTTTTAATTGTAATACTTTCTTTTCCCAGCAAATAAGCTACGAGCATAACCATGATGGGAGAGGTAGTCATGATCA
Organism: Fulvivirga imtechensis AK7; assembly: GCF_000331535.1. GTDB lineage: Bacteria > Bacteroidota > Bacteroidia > Cytophagales > Cyclobacteriaceae > Fulvivirga > Fulvivirga imtechensis. Next base: position 66,662 of record NZ_AMZN01000055.1, read on the forward strand.
CAGAGCCATTGATAGGATTGGTAAGGCTGAGGCCCTTAAAGAAAAGTGTTTGGTTTATGGCTACACCGAAGAGCGCACAGAGTAGCAATAAGCCAAAATCCCTTCTGGATTTTATCGGATCAGAGGCACTGGTTTTTCCGTATAGCCAAAATAGCAGCGTGACTGAGGATATTCGAAGTAAGATGAAGCCAAATGGCTCTATATATTCCGGCATAGCTACCTTTGCCACCGTATAGTTGGCGCCAAATAGTAGTGTGACAAAAAGAAGGATGCTATGGATTTTAATCTTACCAGGCACGCCCAAATCTAGCTCTTAATGAAATGAAAATTGTTACCTTTAATGGAATAAATAAAGAAGTATGTTTGACCTGAATTTACCTTTAGCGGAGCGCATGCGGCCAGCATCGCTTGATGAACTGATAGGACAGGAACACCTGGTAGGTAAAGACGCAATACTTAGAAAAACTATTAATTCGGGAGTAATCCCTTCGATGATATTGTGGGGACCGCCTGGCGTGGGGAAAACCACCATAGCCAATATTATCGCCAACCAGGTGAAGGCGCCTTTCTATACGCTTAGCGCTGTAAGTGCCGGTGTAAAAGATGTGCGGGAAGTAATAGACAAAGCAAAACGCCAGTCGAAGGCTATCTTATTTATTGATGAGATCCACAGGTTCAACAAATCACAGCAGGATGCTTTATTGGGTGCCGTAGAAAAGGGAACAATCACACTTATCGGTGCCACTACGGAAAATCCATCCTTCGAAGTGAACTCCGCACTTTTAAGCAGGTGCCAGGTGTATACCTTAAAATCCTTAAGTGAAGATGACTTGTTGAGGTTAGTTGATCACATACTGGCTAAGGATGAAAAGCTCAAGAAGAAAAAAGTGGTGCTTACGGAACATAAGGCGCTGCTGAATATATCCGGTGGTGACGCGCGAAAGCTACTTAACCTTGTTGATCTCGTATACGACTCTTTGGCGGGGGACGAAGAGGTTATCGAGGTTACCGATGAAAAAGTCATGAACATTGCCCAGCAGCGTGTGGCTATTTACGATAAGAGTGGCGAGCAACATTATGATATCATTTCCGCGTTCATAAAATCATTACGAGGCAGCGACCCTAACGCAGCCGTATACTATATGGCACGTATGATAGAAGGAGGAGAAGATGTGAAATTTATTGCCAGAAGAATGCTGATTTTAGCTTCCGAAGATATTGGTAATGCCAATCCCACCGCATTGGTTATTGCCAACAATACATTCCAGGCTGTTAATGTAATTGGTTATCCTGAGGCTGAAATAATACTGTCGCAGTGTGCTACTTATTTGGCTTGTTCGCCAAAAAGTAATGCCAGTTATATGGCTATTAGAAAAGCCAAGTCCCTGGTAAGGGAAACAGGAGATCTGCCCGTACCTATGTCCATCAGAAATGCTCCTACCAAGCTGATGAAGGATTCCGGCTACGGCAAAGGGTATAAATATGCCCATGACTTCTCCAATAACTTCGTCAGTATGGAATTTATGCCGGATAAGATCCGGGACTCGAAGCTCTACGATCCGGGTCAAAATGCCAGAGAGGAAGAGATGAGGAAGCGGCTGCGGGCGCTTTGGAAGGATAAGTATGGATATTGACGCATGGCGCTTAGCGCTTGGAGCAAAGCGAAAATGAGAACAGAGAACAGAGAACGATTCAAATTTGATGTTTCGAATTCAGTATCTCCAATACCTGATCCTTATAAAGCCGTCCGATGGGTAGTTCTTTACCGGGTACTTCTATGGCGGAGGCAGAATAGGTTTCGATTTTTTTCATCGAAACAATGAAAGAACGGTGAATACGAAGGAAACACTCCTCCGGAAGCTTCTCCTCCAGATAACTGATCTTCTGATGAGTGATTACGTCCTTTTCGGCTGTTTTCACCCTCACATAATCTTTTAAACTTTCGATGTAAAGAATGTCTTTTAGGTGTACTTTCACCATCTTCTTATCAGCTTTCAGATATATGTAGGCATCTTCAGAATTGATATTGGAAGAGTCAGATGCAGCGCCATTTTCATGCTGGTTGGAGACGCGGCTTACCGCCTTTAAAAAGCGCTCAAATGAAATAGGCTTAAGCAGGTAATCAACAACATCTAACTCAAAACCTTCCAGTGCATAGTCGCGGTATGCAGTGGTCAGTATTACTTTTGGAGGCTGTTTTAGTGTCTTTATCAGGTCGATACCTGTAAGTTTAGGCATCTGGATATCCAGAAAGATGAGATCGACAGGCTCCTTTTGCAATATTTCAAATGCTTTCAAAGCGTTACTGCACTTAGCCACCAGCTCCAGGTGATCCAGTCTGTTTACATAAGACTCGATGATCTCAATGGCAAGGGGCTCGTCATCTACTATCAGACATCTTATCTTCATCTTTTATTTTACGTTATTCGTTCAATTCCAGTTTCAGCACCACCAGGTATGATTCATCAGTATCTAATATTTTTAATTCATAGCTACCACCATACAGAAGCTCGAGCCTTCTTTTTACATTTTTAAGGCCTATGCCCTCCCTGTATTGCTTTTCATCATCAGTTTCATGGTTGCTCTTACTATTGTCTACTTTTAGTGTTAGCAAATTTCCTTTCACAGTCAGATCTATGCTTATCCAGGCTTTTTCGGTTTCGCTACTGGTTCCGTGTTTAAAGCTGTTCTCAACAAAAGGTAACACTAACATCGGAGCAATCACCTTTCCTGAAATATCTCCTTTTACTCTCATAGAAACATCTAACCTGTCACCATAGCGCAATTTTTCCAGCGCCACATAATTTTCAACCAATTTGATCTCTTTATCAAGCGGTGCCTGGTCGGTATTGCATTCATAGAGCATATAATTGAGCAGGTCTGACAGCTTCAAAACTACTTCAGGGGTGTTATCGGCTTTTTTTAGCGCCAGAGCATACAGATTATTCAGGGTATTAAACAGAAAATGAGGGTGTACCTGGGCGCGCAGAAATTTCAGCTCAGCTTCTAGCTTCTCCTTGGCCAGGTTCTGGGTAGCCTGCTGGTTGCGGTACCAGTGCTCGAAAAATTTGATCATTGTAGCCAATACCACCACAGGATAGATGTGGGTAGCAGACTTCAGCACTTTGGCAGGATGCCATACGCTACCCCAGTCATCATAACGATAGTAGATCGGTCGTTCTATGTAATAGGCGGTAAGCCAGTGAATCAGCCCGGCTATAAGCAGTACAATTGCTACCCAAAAGAAAAAAAGTATATACTTTTCCTTCAATAGGAAGCTGGGAAGCAGAATGTACAAGGTGATATAGGTTGCAAGTAATTTTTCAGGCAGGTATAACAATTGCAGCTCAAACTGGTGGAAGTAATCATCGTTGAAGCTGCCCCATAGTACAGCGAAAAAAGAAATAAATGCCAGCCAAAAAAGAATATGCTTACCTACCCGGGGAGTCCGCCTGTAATATGTTACCAGTTTTTCTTGCATTTGATGAATTGATACCCTAAAATTAGCTTAGATAACCATGTGAAAAATGTGCTGTCGTAGATATTTCGACAAACAACCTAAAGCTAGTGACAAACAAATAGCCACCAGCTACGTTCAAACGAAAAATCAGGAGTAGTTTTTGTTTGAAATTACTTAATTTGCACAGAGTCTTTAACCAATGTGATGCAGCGACCCGGGTTGATTTTTGAAAATTCTCCACTTTTTTTAATTCTATGCTTGTTGGCAGGTTTAATATATGGCTTTCTGCTTTATAGAAAAAGCGGGCCATGGGGACCAAGAGTTAATAAGTTGCTGTTTGTCCTTAGGGCGATAGCCGTTGCCGGAATAGCTGCGCTCCTGGTGTCTCCAATCTTGCGACAGATCAGAAATTATACTGAAGATCCTACATTGGTATTTGCCGTTGACAATTCACGGTCTGTAGCTGAAGTAGTAGATAGCATTGCTTTGAAGCAATTTAACGACAAGTTGCGTGGCCTGGCAGCGGACCTGCAAGGTGAGTATAACATTGAATACAGGGATTTTACCAGTGAGCCTCAGAATTCCGTTCCCGGTCGCATCGATTATGGTGCTCAAAGCTCAAACATACATGGCCTCCTTAATGATGTGCAGCGAGACTATGAAGGCAGAAATCTCGGAGGCGTGGTGCTGATCTCAGACGGTATTTACAATGAGGGGATGTCGCCAACTTTTTCGGATCATCATTTTAGAATACATGCAGTCGGAATCGGTGATACAGTGCCAAAATCTGACTTGTCGATCGTCTCTTTACTTTATAATAAAATATCTTACGAGGGCAATCGCTTTCCTCTGGTAGCCCAGTTGACACATGTTGGTTTTGCAGGAGAAACGGTGAATGTTTCAGTAGTAAGCGATGGTAATACAATAGCCAGACAACTACTGCAACTTGGAGCCGATAACCAGGTGTCTGATGTGAAATTTTTAATTGAAGCTAATAAAAATGGCTATCAGCGCTATCAGGTGCTGCTAGAGAGGAAGCAGGGCGAGTTCACTTATACCAATAATGTGCAGCAGGCATATGTAGAAGTGATAGAAGGAAAACAACAGATAGCATTGATCGCTCCGGCACCGCACCCAGATATAAAAGCTATTAGATCAGCTATTGAAAGCAACGCCAACTATAGCATCGATCAGTATATTCTGAGCATGGATAATGATCTGGGCAAACTATCAGGCTCCACAAATAAGTATGACCTGATAATATATCACCAGATACCTGATAATCGTGGTGCAGCCGATCGTTTTATTCAAAAGTTTCAGCAACAGAAAGTGCCCACCCTGACCATCCTTGGCCCTCAGACCAATGTACGGCAGTTTAACCAAACCAGCCAGGTGCTGGCTATTGATGCTGTACCCAATGAATATGATAAGGTGACAGCCGTTTTTAATCAGGATTTTACAAGCTTTAAATTGTCTGACGCTTTACAGCAGTCTTTGGATGATTTTCCCCCCATCAATACACCTTTCGGCAGGATCTCTATGAGAGGCAAAGCAGATGTATTGCTTTATCAAAAGGTGGGAAACATTGTAACTAGCAAGCCACTGATAGCAGTATCCACTAATGAAGACGTAAAAAACGGGGTAGTGCTGGGTGACGGTTTATGGAAATGGAAGCTAATGGATTACGCAGAAAACGGTAATAATGAAGCTTTCAATGAGCTGGTCGGTAAACTGGTGCAGTATCTGTCTTCCAAGGAAGATAAAAGAAAATTTAAGGCCTATCCGGTAAAAAATGAATTTTTGTCTAATGAGAAGATTGTTTTTGACACCGAAGTTTACAACGATCTGTATGAAAGAGTTTACGGCAATAAGATAGATCTTGCTATTACCAATGCGGAAGGGGAAACTACCAACTATAGTTTTGTTACAAACGAAAACAATACAAGATATACCATCAGTGGCATACCCGAAGGTGTCTATCAATATAATGCTTCAACATTATTGGGAGACCAGAGGGAGGCTGTAAAAGGCCAGTTTCTGGTGAAGGAGCTACAGTTGGAGACCATCAATCTGACCGCTGATTTTGATCTTTTAAGGAGGCTGGCCCATAGATCGGGAGGCGAGTTTGTGCTGTCCGGTCAAATAGACAGGCTACTTCAGGGGATTAAAGTTCAGAAAGCGCCTGGTATCATCCACACTCAGGAGAAATACCTGCCATTTATTCATCTAAAGTGGTTATTCTTTTTTTTGCTTGGTCTTCTTACCATTGAATGGTTCATTAGAAAGCACAGTGGCTCTTATTAATATAAAAATTTTACTGAATACTAGGTTTAAACGAATAATTCAACTAGGTTTATAGTTGATGAAAAAGTGTTATTCATTTTGTCTGGTATTAGTGCTGTTTTTAACAGCGTCCTGCACAGATCATGAAGAAGAGGCGGCCAGGTTATTTGCCCAGGGCGACTTTGAGAGCGCAGCTTATCACTTTGAGAAAGCGCTGCGGCTTGATCCTCATAATTGGCATCTGCTCTATAACCTGGCGCGTTGTAAGGAAGAGTTGGAACTCTACAGTGAAGGTATAGACCTATACTCAAAGAGCCTCTATCTGAACAAAAAGCTGCTGGAAGGCTTTTTAGGACGTGCACGCTGCTATTGGAAAAAGGAGGATCCCAAAAGTGCCATTATTGATTTTTCCAATGTATTGGAGTTGGATGAAGATCATTTTGAAGCACGATACGGCCGTGGCCGCTGTTATATGTTGACGGCCTCCTTTTATGAGGCCTTTGCCGATCTCAACAAGGCTATAAAGCTTCAACCGAAACATACCAACGCCTACTATCATCGATCTATCGTACGGGCCACCCTCCGTGATAATTATGGTGCTCTGCAAGATATGAACTACGTGATCAGAAATAAAAATGATTTTGCAAAAGCCTATTTCAACAGAGGCATTATTCACCAGCGGATGACCCGGTTTGAAGAAGCAAGAAACGACTTTAATCGCGCTATTGATCTTGAACTTCATACCGGTGATGTTTTTATCAGGAGAGGTATCTGTAACTATATGCTTGGAGCTAACAGCAAGGCCTGTGACGATTTTAAAACTGCAGCCAGCTATAGTCGAAAATATGCCGAGAAGGCTGCAGCGAAATATTGTTCAAAGGGATAATCAGCTCTCTCTATAGATTCTCACCGAAAGTTATAACATTTGATTGTTTTTGGTATATCTATCCCTAAATTTGACCTATGGGTTTTGATGAGAAAATTTTACTTGAGCGGATTAAGTCTGATAATATCTGGTGGGAGAACAATCAAATCCCCTTTTACGAAGATTTAAGCAAAAGAAGGTATTTTAACGGATTTTATGATTTAGTCTCTCAGGAATTTCCACATCGGGCAGTTGTATTAATGGGACCGAGAAGGATTGGAAAGACAGTAATGATGTATCAGGCAATTCAAGATTTAATACACGTAGGTGTTAAGTCGAGTAAGATATTTTATTTCAGCCTGGACACACCTATCTATACCAATATAGGGCTAGAAGAATTAATTTCGAAAGGTCTATCAGTTAATTCCATGAACTTCGAGGGGTGTTATATATTCTTTGATGAAATTCAATATTTAAAAGATTGGGAAGTACATTTAAAGTCACTTGTTGACAAATACCGCAAAACAAAATTCATAGCTAGTGGTAGTGCAGCAGCAGCATTAAGAATGAAAAGTATAGAAAGTGGGGCTGGTCGCTTTACAGACTACTTTCTGCCTCCACTAACTTTTGCTGAATATATCGACCTGAATAGGTATAACACCTCATTAAGCGAAATAGAAGTAAACTTTAAAGGGAGTCAAAAGTTCTATAATACCTCAGATATTGATTCATTTAATAAGCATTTTGTTGATTACATAAACTTTGGTGGATTTCCTGAAATTGCTTTAAATTCTGACAAGGTGAAAAATCCGGAAAGGATCATTCAGAAGGACATTACGGACAAGGTTATCATGAAAGATTTACCCGGACTCTTTGGAATTGAAAATACCTTAGAGTTGCAACAGTTTTTTAATGTGCTGTCTTACCGAACAGGAGAGATACTTGACTATAAAGGTGTATCGAGGGAGACCAACACTGATAATAAAACTATTAAGAAATATATAAAGTATCTTGAGGCTGCTTTTTTGATTAAGATACTACACCGGGTAGATGTAACTGCCAAGAGGTTCAAAAATATTACACAGTTCAAAGTTTATTTAACCAACCCCAGTTTATACACAGGGTTGTTTGGGAAAATAGCCGCAGATGATGAACGGTTTCCTCATTTAGTCGAAACAACTGTTTATGCTCAATATTTACATAGGGAACATGAGTTTTTAAGGTATGCAAATTGGAAAAAAGGGACCAATGAGGGAGAGGTGGATCTAATTCAAATTAGTGCTAATTTTCAAAAAGTTTATTGGGCTCTTGAAGTTAAATGGTCTGACAATCCCCGGCCCGGTAAGCTGGAGTATTTTATGAAGAAGAATAAGCTGGATAAGGGCATAATTACAAGCAAGACAAAATTTCAGGATCTCTCAAATTTACTAATTGTTCCCAACAGCATATATGCTTATGTCGTTGGCAAAAATGCTCTTGACCGATTGGATTCCGAAGTAGTTAATTAGTGTATCTAAGAAAACTCTAAGTGGCTTTAAGAAAGCGTTCCCGCCAAAGGGCGGGACGAAGTTCCAAAAGCGGAGCGTACTAAGGAGCGAGAGCATTTTTCGGACAAGCGTAACGCAGACATTGACGTTTTCTTAGAGACGCTAATTTAATTAAACTGCATCTCATGTCCTACGTTTACCGGTCAATAAAAAAGGCTGCCCCATATATCGAGACAGCCCTCTTAGCTTATTTTAAACAATCAATTATTCTTCTTTCTCCTCCTTCTTAGAGGCTTTTGGCTTTTTTGTTTTCAACTTCAGACTCTCACCTTTGCCATCATAGTCAGCCACTATGGTAACACCTTCCTCTATCTCGCCTCTCAGGATCTCTTCTGCTACGGGATCTTCAAGGTATTTCTGAATAGCTCTATTTAATGGCCGTGCACCATACTGAGGGTCGTAACCCTTTTCTGAAAGGAAGTCTTTGGCTTTTGTTGTAAGCTCTACATCGTAGCCAAGTGCTTTGATCCTTTGGAAAAGCTTGTTCAGCGTTAGGTCGATGATCTTATGGATATGTTCCCTTTGCAGAGAGTTAAACACAATCACATCATCAAGTCTGTTCAGGAACTCAGGACTGAAAGCTTTTTTCAACGCACTTTGTATGGTTGATTTCATTATTTCGTCCTCATTTCTTTGCTTGGAAGTAGGGGAGAAACCAATGCCTGCACCGAAATCTTTCAGATCTCTGACGCCTATATTAGATGTCATAATGATAATGGTATTTCTGAAGTCTACTCTTCTTCCGAGCCCATCAGTAAGGATACCATCATCCAGCACCTGAAGCAACAGGTTAAATACATCCGGGTGAGCCTTTTCAATCTCATCTAGCAGCACTACGCTGTAAGGCTTTCTCCTTACTTTTTCAGTAAGCTGACCACCTTCTTCGTAACCTACATATCCCGGAGGCGCTCCTACAAGTCGTGATACGGAGAATTTCTCCATGTATTCACTCATATCTATTCTGATCAGCGCATCGTCTTTATCAAAAAGATAGGTAGACAATACTTTTGCCAGCTCGGTTTTACCAACACCGGTAGGGCCGAGGAATATAAATGAGCCGATAGGCTTCTTAGGGTCTTTCAGACCCACTCTTGTTCTTTGTATAGCCTTGGTAAGCTTTATGATCGCTTCGTCCTGTCCTATCACCTTGTTGCTAAGCTCTTCATTCATACCTAGCAATTTGTTGCTCTCTTTCTGAGCAATACGCTTGGTAGGGATGCCGGTCATCATGGCGATAACGTCAGCCACATTGTCTTCATTAACCGTGTAGCGTTTGCTTCTTGTTTCTTCTTCCCAACGGTTTTTGGCTTGCTCAAGTTGTTCCAGCAGCTTTTTCTCCTTGTCTCTCAGTTGTGCAGCCTCTTCATACTTCTGGCTTTTTACTACCTGGTTTTTTTCTTCCTTTATATCTTCTATCGCTGCTTCCAGCTTTACTATCTCGTCAGGAACATGAATATTGTTGATATGAACTCTTGCACCGGCCTCGTCAAGCACGTCTATTGCCTTATCAGGCAGATACCGGTCACTGATGTATCTGTCAGAAAGCTTCACGCATGCTTGAATTGCCTCTGGGGTGTAATTTACATGGTGGTGCTCCTCATATTTTTCTTTGATATTATCTAAGATCTGAATCGTTTCTTCAGGAGTGGTAGCATCTACCATTACCATTTGGAACCTTCTTGCCAGAGCGCCATCTTTTTCGATATACTGTCTGTATTCGTCAAGTGTAGTGGCCCCGATGCATTGTATTTCACCTCTGGCTAGCGCTGGCTTGAACATATTTGAGGCATCCAGAGAGCCGGAAGCTCCACCCGCACCTACTATAGTGTGCAATTCATCAATGAATAATATAACCTCAGGAGATTTCTCCAGTTCGTTCATCACGGCCTTCATCCTTTCTTCGAACTGTCCCCGGTACTTGGTTCCTGCTACCAGCGAAGCAAGATCAAGTGTTACTACTCTCTTACCGAAAAGTACTCTTGACACTTTCTTCTGAACGATCCTCAAGGCCAGGCCTTCTGCAATGGCTGTTTTACCCACACCAGGCTCACCGATCAGGATGGGGTTATTTTTCTTCCTGCGGCTCAGGATCTGAGCTACACGCTCGATCTCTTTTTCACGACCCACAATAGGGTCCATCTTGTTTTCTTCCGCCAGCTTCGTCAGGTCACGGCCGAAATTATCCAAAACAGGAGTTCTCGATTTTTCTGTGCCTTTCTTTTCCTTTCCTCCTCCGGAGCTTCCGCCACCAAAGATTTTTGATGAATCTTCATCAGGATCATCAGTGTCAGATGAAGCCATGGGATTTTGTGTGTGATACTCCAACAACTCTTTCACCACATCATAGTTAACATCGAATTTCTCCAATATTTGTGTAGCTATGTTGTCTTCGTCTCTAAGGATAGACAGGAGCAGGTGCTCGGTTCCTATAAGTTGGCTCTTAAAGATCTTGGCCTCTAAGTATGTAATCTTAAGTACCTTTTCCGATTGACGTGTTAATGGTATGTTAGCCAGATTTTTTACATCGTGAGAGGCAGTACCTTTCGATACCTTTTCCACTGCACTTCTGAGTTCATCCAGTGAGATACCTAACTTTCTAAGCAGACCTACTGCCACACCTTCTCCTTCTCTGATCATTCCCAGTAGCAGGTGCTCAGTGCCTATATAGTCATGCCCAAGTCGTAACGCCTCTTCCCGGCTTAGGGATATTACTTCTTTAACTCTATTTGAAAATTTTGCTTCCATATTTGAGCAATTCTAGTGACTAGTGTAAATGTATGATTTCTTCAAAAATTTTACTACCATCTTAACCAGTATTTATGGCAGTATTTTTTATGTTGAGATTCATTATTCGTTTAACGAAATTTTGATTCTAAATGTTCACCGACTCCCTGAGCCGACTTGCAGCATTAGGACCTTCACAAAATAATAAATCAAGTATACTGAGGTTAGCCACAAAACCTTTGCCAAAAACCTGCTGATAGGGTAATGGCCGGTAGAAAGGATTTTGAGTATAGCTTTTTTTCGGATGTATGACTGACCTCAGGTCAATAATATGACTTTCAGGATGGTTATCAAACTTCTCGGTAAAAATTATATCGGGGTTAATTTGTAGCAGTTTAAGACATGTTGTCAGTAACCTGTAGTTGAAATCGAAAAGATACTTTTCCCGTTTTTGGAATTCACCCTCAAGATAGTCCGCGAAAAATTCGTAAAACGGAGCCCTACCATAAGCTGACATAATAGCACGCCAGTGTACATTCAGCCATTTCTGCTTATAGTCTATCTTTATATCTTTGACTTTGATTTTTTTATTACCACCTGTTACAGGTATTGAGAGGCGCTCCACTCCATTGGCACCGAGTATATGACACCGGTTGCGATAGGTCTGTTTGATAAAATGCTCCTCCCTCTCTATAAGTATTTGGTCATACTTTAAAATACAGGAAAAATACTCCAGGGAAGGGAGATAATGCAGGTCAAGCAAGGGGGTCTTCATCAGGCATATTCATAGATATCACCCAGGCCCTCGCGAAGCACAACAAATTGTTCCTGTGTGCAGTCTACCACCGTGGAAGGGATGTTACCTCCAAAGCCGCCATCGATCACAATATCCACCACGTGTTTAAACTCTTCAAAAATTATTTCCGGATCAGTGGTATACTCCACTATTTCATCCTTATTTCTTATAGATGTAGTCACAATAGGGTGACCCAGGGTCTTGACAATAGCACGAGGAATATTGTTGTCGGGAATTCTTATTCCCACCGTTTTTTTGTTGGTATCGAGTATTTTGGGAACATTGCTGTTTGACTCAAGAATAAAAGTGAAGGGCCCTGGCAGCGCTTTTTTCAAAACTTTAAAGGTGGGAGTATCAATCCGTTTCACATAGTGTGATATATCACTGAGATCATAGCAGACAAAAGAAAGGTTGAAATTTTTGGGTTTTATACCTTTGATCCTACAGACCCTGTCCACAGCCTTTTTATTGAAAAGATCACATCCTATACCGTAGATAGTATCGGTGGGGTAGATGATCACTCCTCCATCCCGAAGTACATTAACTATGTGTTCAATCTTATCTATTTCCGGGTTTTCCGGGTATAGTTTTATAAATTCTGCAGGCATTAGGTCGTATAATTTTGCTCGTGCAAAGGTATAAAAATAAATGTGTGGGAAGAGGGTTTGGATTTTGTTTTATTGGACGGCTTTTCTTGTGTTCTTAGATCACAATGTAACCAGGTGGAACTATTTTATTAAACTAATTATTACTTTTGTCGAAGTTTAACGAAGAACAGGGGTTGTGTTGACAGTAGAAGCAACCTCATTTTATTCTAACTAACAATGAAGGGAAGAAAGCTTTTTATTATTTTTTTACTGGTTTTTACTATTCTGTTATCTTCATTTTCATTCTACGCCTACCAGGTAGTTTACGCTCCTAATGTTTTGGTTGAAAAGGAAAGCAGAATATTGATTATTGATTCTGATGAAACTTTCAAATCTTTACAGAGTAAGCTTTATGAAGATGATTTTGTGCAGGATATAGTGGCTTTTAGTCTGCTGGCAAAAATTATGGATTATGATCAGTATATAAAACCGGGACGTTACAAGTTAAAGGCCAATATGTCTAACATAGATGCGATCAGAATGTTAAGGGCCGGGTTGCAGGAGCCTGTCAATCTCACTTTCAACAATATCAGGTTAAAAGACGAGATAGCTGAAAAGATCACAAAAAATATTGAGCTCACCCCTTATGAATTTAATCGGTCGCTCAATAAATTTATTGCTGATAATCAGGAGGGTTTTAACGAAAAAAATATAGTCAGTATGTTCATACCGAATACATATCATGTTTATTATGATATTTCAGGAGATGAACTGGTGGAAAGGATGCATTATGAATACCGGCAGTTTTGGAGCGAGGAAAGAAAAAGAAAAGCTGATAGCATTGGTCTTACTCCATTAGAAGTGTCTACACTTGCATCTATCGTGCAGGCAGAGAGTATCAAGCGTGATGAAGGTAAAAAAATAGCAGGTTTGTATATGAACAGGCTAAAAAAGGGAATAGCGCTACAGGCCGATCCTACCCTGGTCTTTGCCTCGGGTGATTTTACCATCAAGCGTGTATTGAATGTACATAAGGAAATAGACTCCCCCTATAATACCTACAAATACCCGGGTTTACCTCCGGGGCCGATCAACATGCCTTTTATCCATTCAATTGATGCAGTATTAAATTACGAAGACCATAACTATTTTTATATGTGTGCCAGAGAGGACTTTTCGGGCTATCATAACTTCGCCAGCACACTAAGCGAACACTTGAATAATGCTGCTCGTTATCAGAGGCAGCTTACAATAGAGCAAAGAAAAGCCAGAATGAATAATAAATAATGTTTCAGCACCAGACACAAATAAGAGTTCGATATGCCGAAACCGATCAAATGGGCTATGTGTATTACGGCAATTATGCTGCATACTATGAAGTAGCACGTGTAGAAAGCCTCAGAAGTCTCGGATTAAGCTATCGGCAGTTGGAAGAACAGGGAGTAATGATGCCGGTGCTCGAAAACAAGTCGAAGTATATAGCTCCGGCTACTTACGATGAGTTGCTGACTATTAAAACAACTATTCACAAGGCCCCTAAGGTGAGGATATTGTTTCATTATGAAATTTATAATGAATCGGATAAATTGATACATACGGGGGAGACTATGCTTGTTTTTATAAATATGAAAACCGGGCGTCCGTGTGGCCCTCCCGAGGCGATGGTCAACCTGTTACGTCCTTTTTTCGAATAAATGAAAAAGAGAATTACCAATTATATTGTAGAATCAGATTTTTATCAAAAGCTGATAGCCTTTCTCAAGAAGGTAAAGTTCAGGCGATATGATGATCTTAGCCTTTATGAGATCATTATGGTGTTCATCGGTAAGGTTACTAAAGATGAGATCATCGAGCGGGCCAATGGCGTGGCTTTTAATTTTACACTGGCCATATTTCCGGCTATTATCTTTTTGTTTACGCTTACCCCCTACATTCATCAGGTGGTGCCTGATGTGAGCAAAGACAGTATTTTGCAGTTCATTGGTGAGATGCTGCCTCAGAATATGTATGAAACAGTTTTTACTACCGTTGAGGATATTGTAGGCAACACCCGTGGAGGGCTTTTGACATTTGGTGCGTTATTTTCCCTATACCTGGCCACCAATGGTATGATGTCGTTGATGAAGGCTTTCAATGCCTGCTATAAAACGATTGAAAAGCGAGGGTTTCTAAAAATGCGCCTGGTGGCCACTGCGCTTACAGTCATGCTGGCATTTGCACTGATCCTGGCCAGTATTTTGCTGGTAATTGGCAACTTCTTTATTGAGATCATATATAGTTTCGAATGGTTGGATATAGAAGCATACCAGATCTATATATTTTTCCTGTTACGTTTTATAGTTCTCTTTATAGTCTTCTTTATCGCCATATCTTTTATTTATTATTTTGGTCCGGCTGTGCACTACAATTGGCGATTCTTCTCGATAGGCTCACTAATAGCCACGTTGCTATGCATGGCGGTTACCTATGGGTTTTCCTTCTATGTATCTAATTTTGCGACCTATAATAAACTCTATGGCTCATTGGGGGTGTTAATTGCTTTAATGATCTGGCAGGAGATCCTGTCGATTGTACTGTTGGTGGGTTACGAGGTTAATGCCAGTGTGCATCATGCTTTCCGAATTTCCGGTATTGATTATAGCAAGCTCTCTGCTGCTAAAAAATAATTCCTTTCTTTTTCGTATACTGTAGCTGTTTTTAACAATTGCTATAGTATGAAAATACCTGATCTAAAAGAGACACTTGGCCTTACTTTAAAAACCATTGCCAGATTTCCATTGGCCACGGCCTGTGGCATTGCTGGTATGCTGGCTTTATGTTATCTTGTTGGCATACCTTATCATGAAGAGGCGCTGAAGCCGCAACTTGTAAGATTAGTTTTAGTTTCAATACTTGGTATCTCTTTTTTTACGGCACTACAGCTATTTAGTGAGGGCCTTCATGCCATGTGGGCTCGATATGCGGCGCACGCTGCAGGGCTGAGTTTGCTGGTTTTCTATTATTTTGCTCTGCCGGATGCAATCTCCGAAGTGCAGATCATCCGATATGTTTTGTTCCTTATCACTGCTCATCTGCTCGTTTCTTTTGCTCCGCACATTCTACACTTTGAAAAGGAAGGCTTTTGGTCGTATAATAAGCAGTTGTTCTTACAGATCTTGATAGCTTTTTTCTATGCTCTGGTTCTTTATGGTGGTCTGGCGTTAGCCATTGCCGCTGTTCAAAATCTTTTTGATGTAGATGTGCATGAGCGGATATATGCGAGGCTATTCTTTGTTGTGATGGGTATTTTTTCTATGCTCTACTTTTTAGGAGGCATTCCCCGCAGGGAGGAGACTTATCAGGCGGATCATTCATATCCAACGGGGCTTTCTGTCTTTGCTCAATACATTTTGATACCGCTAGTTGGCATTTATAATATCATTTTGTACCTGTATACCATTAAGATCATCATCGCGTGGGACTGGCCCCGGGGTTGGATAGCCTACCTTTTTGTGAGCTACGCAGTTTTAGGAATACTGTCCTATCTTTTGATTCATCCATTGGCTACATCAGGACCAAAAGCCTGGATACGGCTTTTCTCCAAATGGTTTTTTATATCCCTGGTGCCCTTGGTGGGAGTACTCTTTCTTGCGGTGTACAGGAGAGTGTCGGAATACGGAATTACAGAAAACCGGTATTATTTATATCTGCTTGATTTTTGGCTTCTCGGAATAGCACTTTACTTTCTATTTTCAAAAACCAGAAACATCAAACTAATACCGATTACCCTGGCCGTTATTATATTATTGTCATCATTTGGTCCCTGGGGTGCTTTTTCACTCTCTGTTAACAATCAGGTGAGCCGCTTTGAGAAGGTTATGGAAAGTAAAGTAAAAGGGTCTGATGAGCTTACTTTCCAGGATAAAAAAGCTTTGTCATCTATCCTGACCTATCTGGAGAGGCGTGAGCAACTTGATGAGGTGGGCCGGTATTTTACGTATGACATCGATTCGCTTCTGGCTCAAAAGCACGCAAACATACCCGCTATATTGCTGAACGAGTATAACATCAACTATATCTCTGAATGGCAGACTAACGAGTCAGGTGTCAGAAACTTTTTATCCTTTAGTTCGAGAAGGGAATATTATGCAAGCATTAAGGAGTTTGATGAGTTTGTCAGGTATCAGAGCTATTATCAGCAGGAGCATACAATGGGTACACTAACAGTAAATTGGGATAAAGACAAAAGTGTGCTTAGTATAAAGGATTCCGCTGGTTGGGGTGCTGCCATTGATTTTGATTCTTTGATCAACAAACTGGTGAAGCTTCAGACTGAAAATGTTCATGACATGGATCCGAAGGAATTGTCATTGAAGGGAAGCACGGATCAGATGGAGTACCTTTTGCATATTCAATCGCTGACGCTTGAGCGTGCGGGGGAGCAATATGATATCCGTTCTATGGAGTTTGACCTGTTTTTTAATAAAAAGCGACAAAAAATATAAAAGACTTATTTGTCAAAAATAAAATATAATATACATTTGCAGTCCCATTCGGGAAATCGTTTGATTTCAAAGCTCAGAAAGGAGTGCTCCGAAGGGATTAAAACACAGAGGAGTGGCAGAGTGGTCGAATGCGGCGGTCTTGAAAACCGTTGTACCGCAAGGTACCGGGGGTTCGAATCCCTCCTCCTCTGCAAGGAAAGCCTGAGTTAATCACCTCAGGCTTTTTTGTTTTCTACAAAAAACACTTAATAGGAAAGGGATGAGAACCGAAGGGCAGGCCTGGGTTCGAAATGTAGCGTAGCGGAATTCACGAGGGGTTGTGCGGCACGCTCGTGGGTACGAGTAATCCCTCCTCCTCTTTATTTCGTCAACCATTTTTTACCTTTCTATAAAACAGGTAATAGTGAAAAGATGTGAGTAAGGTGGAATGAAAGCACTATTACCATCAAAGACAGCACGCAGATTCCTGGCTGCTTCCCATCTTTCAAACACATTCCACAATCGTAAGAATTTGAATTCTGTCGCAAATTTATCGGGAAGGGAATATTTCCGGCAAAAACGTGGCGAGAGAACGGCCCTCCCCGAAAATCCTCACCCAATTCCGTTCTTTTTTGCCGGAAATCCCCCTTCCCTGAGCCGGTGGCCCCATAATTCAAATTCTTACGATTATGGAAAATTCAAAGAACAAAAAATGGGAAGTAGCAGAAATTCAGCTCGTGTACAAGTCAAAGGTTAAGCCCTCCGAAAGACCATCTGTTAGCAGCTCTCAAACGGCTTACGAAGTATTTATCGAAGATTGGGATTCAGATAAAATCGGATTCGTTGAGGAATTTAAGGTTATGCTGCTCAACAGGGGCCACAGAGTCTTAGGTATATATAATTTGTCATGTGGAGGTACTACTAGAACTATTGTTGATCCTAAGTTATTATTTGCAGCAGCAATAAAGAGCAATGCCTCAAATATAATAGTTGCGCATAACCATCCGAGTGGATCACGCAGGCCAAGTCAACCTGATATAAATATTACAAAGGTATTAAAGGAAATAGGTAAACTTCTGGAAATACCTTTGCTTGATCACCTGATTGTAACTACTGAAGGATTTTTTTCCTTTAGTGATGAGGGGCTGTTATAGCTCCTTTTTTGCTCCAATAGCAAAGCTTTCAATAAAGTAACGACTTTCACCGCGTAAACGGCATATTTATTCACATGTTTCCAATAGTGATTATCCGAGTGGCTAGAAATTCTTAATATTAAAGTCTATCTTAAGGTATTGATTTACAATTACCGATGAATAATTACCTAAAACTACTTCTTTATTTAAAACAATTTGAAGGGGATGGCAAAATGCACCCTATAGAACATCTTTTTCCGGGTCTTACTCTAAAGGAAAAAAAAGCCATCTTTAATGAACTAGTTGTTGAACGGCTTATTGCTATGGAAGGACGTGAAACAAAATACGATTCTTTCATAATGGAGGCAAATCTTGTTACAGGTAAAACTAAATGGACGGAAAGTCCACTCAACGAACTAAATCAAAGAGTAAAGGAGGACGAATTTCGAGCCAAAATAACATTTAGGGGTTCTAAATATTTAAAGGAGGAATTACAAATGCAGAATGAAGACAAGTATAGCATTAATGTATCGGGGACAAGTACGAACAATACATTTGTTATCGAATCAAGAGATGTGACAATCAATAACAGAAATAATGCATCATACAAGTTGGATGAAATTATTGAAATTCTTAAAAAGGATGATACAATTAATGAAGAAGAAAGGACATCGATAGTAGGTGATTTTGTTCAAGCAAAACAGGCAATAAATCAAACCGGTAAATTACCAGAACGCTTGATGAAATCAATTTTAGAATATGGATCGCAATTTAGCTCCATAGGGAATTTTATTTTTAGCCTGTTCCAATCTTAGCTGCTATGGCCAAACCCAAAATAGTTTATGATCCTGATGGAAGTGTGGTTTTAGATAATATTGAATGGACATGGGAATCTTTGAAGCATGTGTGCCATTCTGACTTTGTTTTTGAAGGGAAGCCGCGAGGATTTATTTGCCGGAAGTATAAACTGCCACGGGATATACTCAATGAATGGATAGAAAGTGAAAATTGGGAATACGATAGAAAATCACATTGGCAACGCCCCTATAGCTATAGAATTGATTCTGCCCTAAATAATCTAATGATAAACATTTCGCATTTGGTTGAGATTCAGGAAGAAGTCAATGATATTGAATTTGATGAGAAAAATATTCTAAGTAGGATCAAAATCGATATTCAAGCCAAAGAGAATGACCAATGGAAAATTTATAAAACTCTTATTCTTGAAAAGTATGCTGTTCTGATTGAGGGAATTGGAGAGTATATTGGTTCCGAAAAAATAAAAATTCTCGATGATACTGAAGAAATAAAGTATAAGGCCCAGGTCTCACCAGGAGAGATACTAATTCGTTATCTTAAAGAAAAGGGGAAAATCAAAAATCCCCAAAATTGATTCTGGAAAGTCACATTTTTTTTTGATTTTTTTGAGATCATTAAGCAAAGCTGTTATTCACATCTTTGAACGGGACGTATAAATGAGAAATGATCTTTGGTTGTAATATCTTATTGTGTATCACATTTTTTGTTTAAAAAAATAATCAAGTCAGTATTTATAATACTGAAAATTGGAAATTTTTAAACTAAATGCAATCTTTGGTTTAAATAAATCTGTATTTTGGTATTATGAATACGGAAAAGTCATCCAAAATAAACCAACTTTTGAGATCGCAGCCATACGGTACTATATTCACCAGCTCCTGGTTGGTTGAAAGAGGCTATAGTCTTGACTTACAGAAGCAGTACAAGAAAAGTAATTGGCTTGAATCAATAGGTTCTGGAGCGATGAAAAGAACCGGCGATGACATTCCATTAGAAGGGGCCCTTTTTGCCTTACAGCACCAATTGGGAATGCATATACATATCGGAGCGAAGTCAGCATTGGGCTTACAAGGAAAAGCACATTACCTAAAATTAAATGCTTCAAGAACATCATTGTTCGGGCCTTTAAAAGAAAACCCGCCCAAATGGTTCAGGGATCAATGGAAAGATAAGTACAGCTTGACCCAAAGTGATTTTTTACCAGTAGACATAGGTGTAACTGATTTTGACTTTGGTGCCTATAAACTTAAAATTTCTACACCCGCCAGAGCTATCATGGAATGCCTGTATCTCGCACCTGAAAAACAACCCCTGATGGAATGCTATGAAATAATGGAAGGTCTGAATAATCTACGACCCAACAGTGTACAGCAACTGCTTGAAAACTGTAATTCCATAAAAGTGAAAAGATTGTTTCTTTTTATGGCGGAAAAAGCCGCTCACCAATGGTTCCGATATATAAACACCGAAAGTGTCGATTTAGGTAAAGGCAAACGAAGTATAGTGCCAAATGGAGTGTTTGATCAAAAATATCAAATAACATTACCCAAAGAACTAAAAAAAAAAGATGAACGAGGCATATAAAAGGCAGGTAAGTCTATTATTGGATGTACTTCCTTTTATTGCTGAGGAAGATGATATAGCATTGCATGGTGGTACGGCCATAAACCTTTTTGTCCGTAACATGCCCCGCTTATCTGTGGATGTAGATCTTACCTATCTTCCCATAGAGGATCGGGATACCTCATTAAAGAATATTGCAGCGATATTAAAAAGAATACAGACAAGGCTGGAATCAACTATAGAAGGAATATCCATTGAACCTAAAATAGACGTTGGAAAACTCTTTATTTCTAAAGAAAATGCCTTAATAAAGTTGGAAATCAACCTTGTTGGCCGTGGTACTTATAAAAAGCCGGAAACAGCAATATTGTGCGAAAGTGCACAAGAAGAATTCGATGTATTTGTGGAAATGAAGATGGTTCCCGTGCAGCAACTATACGGAGGGAAGATATGTGCTGCCCTTGATCGTCAACACCCTAGAGACTTGTTTGACGTTAAATATTTATTGGAAAATGAAGGATTTTCAGGTGAACTAATAGCCGGATTTATCTTCTGTATCCTGGGAGCGAAAGACCCATTTATGAAATATTGAATCCCCATCGGTTAGATCAAAAGGATGCCCTTTTAAACCAATTTGAGGGTATGACCTTAGAGCCTTTCACTTATGAAAATTATGAAGATACGAGAGAAAAGTTAATTGGGCTGGTGCAAAATTCCCTAACGCAAAAGGATAAGGATTTCTTAATAGGGTTTAAAGGACTACAACCAGATTGGTCTATTTACTCCTATGAACAATACCCTTCGATTAGATGGAAATTATTGAACCTACAGCGACTAAAAGATAACAATCCGGAAAAATACGATCAGCATGTAAATCGTCTTAAAGAATTCCTAGGTACTTTGGAATAGTCATCATAACTACTGGTTTCAACCACGTTAGTATTAAAGTCAAAGCTTTTTTAAATGTAGCCTATGCAAAAGTGTCTTAAATGTACTGATTCATTTATCTTAGTAAACACTATTTATTTATATCATGATATTTACGAGTGCGGCAATTGTGGCTATTGGGAATTTAAAAGAATTGAGAAGTGCTGCAGAAAACCTTACCTAATAGTGACCATTGATCATAAAAGCTCCGGTCAATTTTTCCTGTACTGGCAATGTACAAACTGTGGTGGATCAACCAATAGAAGCAAACCCCTGAGCTCAAAAATTTATGGTGAAAAAATCAGGAATGAATTTTCCATCAGCGCTTTTGAGGCTTGGAAGTATGCAAGAAACAACGAAGGTGCATGCTTGGCTGAAGATAGGAAGCACTACAATCTGGTGAATTCCAGGTATTACAAATATCACTCCTATATTGCCTCAGATGAATGGAGAAAAAAACGTAAGCTAGTTCTGGAACGTGATCATTACCTGTGCCAGGAGTGTAAGGAGAGGCCAGCAGAAGAAGTTCACCACAAAACCTATAACAACCTTTTTGATGAACCTTTGGAGGATTTGGTGTCGTTGTGCAAGAAATGCCATGACGAAGTTCATGAGAAGAAGCGTTCCGGGTTAGTAGATCGGTAGCTATGTATGCCTCCTATCGCTTTATCTGATTTTTAAACTTTTTAAAGTTCTTCAGCAGCCACTCATTTACATCATTATACTGGCGATAAAGATGGGATTTATCAATTGCTTGAATGCCTGCCTGTAGAATAGTTTCCTTAGCCTTTTGTCCACTACATCGTTATCTAAATAGAGAAGTGCTAATTTTATCCAGTATCAATAATAAGTTGAGGTGAACATACAGCAGTTGAACGAGCAACCTATTGTGGACTTCCTGGAAATGGAGGGCATATATCCCCGCATAAAAAGGGGTGTGAGCTGGTGGTATATCTCCTCGATCCGCCCCCTTGAAAAAACACCCTCATTTAAGGTGGATACCCGGATCAACTCACCCATAATGGTACCAAAACCTTGGAATATATGTAAGCGGTTGGGGGTGAGGTTGTTACAAAGGATAAAAAAACTCCCTCCTCCTCTGCAAGGAAAGCCTGAGTTGATCACCTCAGGCTTTTTTTCTACTATTAGTGTCTGCGGGATCACTGAGTCTTCTGTGCAAGAAATTCTAATACTTTTTTAATGTACTTTCTTTTAAATTTTCTATGAGGATTTTTAACATTAGTGGATGTTTAGAAATCCTTACAAACTGAGGTTGGCCATTCTTATGATCATTTTAGTCACAGGTTTGATGCTTGCACTGCTTAAATTTTTCTTTCCTTAATACTTTAGTTAATAGAACTTTTAAGTGATGAATTAGTGTCTATAAGAAAACTCTAAGTGGTGCGAGAGCATTTTTGGAACGAGCGTAACGCGGACATAGGCGTTTTCTTAGAGACACGAATTAATTTATATGAATAACCATAAGTCCGCCTAATGAGATTGTACAGGCCCTGATAGTGATTATAGCAATTGTAACAGGGTATGAACAGTCGGCAGTTGGCAGTAGAGCCTCAAGCTGTTAGTTTCAGGCAAACGTTCAAAGCCTATCGGCAGCGGGCAAGGAAAGTATTGTGTATCTAGTCGTGAGTCTCCGACCTTAGCCTTCGGGCTGTCTCAATACTCAAAACAAAAGAGAGTCATGAGTAACTTAGTGGTGAATATTGAGTAGAATGGCGGCAATACGAACGATAAAATGAGATACTCTTGTTTTAATACTCAGTACTAATATCAATACTAATATTATGTACCGACCATTCTTACTTAGTATCTTAAAAATTATATAATATACTATCATTCATACCTATTAAGGATTAATCAAAATGAAGCACATTTTACTTGTTGAAGATGAACCAAGTGTGGCATCATTTATAAAAAAGGGGCTGGAAGAAGAGGGGTATCAGGTCACACTGGCATATGATAGTTTTTCTGCTATTCAATTACTTTCACAAATCGGTACCGACCTGATTATTCTGGATATCATACTTCCAGGTGAAAATGGTATTGAGCTATGCCGGAAAATTAAGACACACAAGTACTCGTCTTCACCTATCCTGATACTAACCGCTTTGGGTTCAACAGAAAATATTGTTACCGGACTGGATAGTGGCGCAGATGATTATCTGACCAAACCCTTTAAGCTGAAGGAGCTTCTGGCTAGAATCAGGGCTTTGCTGAGACGAAGAGACAAATTTGAAATGGAGGAAAATGATACCTTAGGTATTGCAGACCTAACCTTGGATAGAAATGCGAAAACGGCTAAAAGATCCGGTAAGCCAATAAAATTGACTTCAACGGAATATAGACTCCTCGAATATTTTCTTCGAAACAAAGGGAAAGTACTTTCCCGAATAGACTTGCTTGAGAATGTATGGGACATAAATTTTGATCTGGGTACAAATGTGGTAGACGTTTATGTGAATTATTTAAGGAATAAAATCGATAAGGGTTTCAGTTCAAAACTTATTCATACAGTTTTTGGCATGGGATATACAATGAAGGAGGAGTAAAAAGAAGATGAAGATCCGAAAGAAAATAACCCTGATCTATGTTGTGCTGACCGGTGTTTTATTGTTAGCGTTGTTCATTCTTATTTATCTGTTTTCCAATACTTACACCAAATCGGAATTTTTCGACAGGCTTAATGGCCGGGCAAAAATTGTGGCACAGATCTACCTTGAAAAGGATGAGCTGAGTTCAATTATATATGATGAGGTAAGAAAAAAACACTCTCAAATACTGCCTAATGAAAGAGAGGCTGTTTTTAGGGTAAATCTTCAGGAATCGGTGATTTTACATGATACGCTGTTTTCGGAGCTTCCGAAGAGCTTTCTTTATAAAATATTAAAAGATAAAGAAGGAAGTCTAAAAATAGAAAATACATACTATTCAGGAATATTATATTTTGATAACCAAGGTGATTTTATTGTGATCTCCTCAGCGGATAATATTTATGGGGAGGCCAAAATGAATAACCTGGCGCAAGTATTAATAGTGTCATTTCTTTTTACTATACTTTCCCTTTATATAATTGGCAGATATTATTCGGGTAAAGTTTTAGAGCCCATTACCAAAATTACCAATAGTGTAAATTCTATAACGGCCACAAATCTTCATTTAAGGTTGCCAATAGAAAATAATAAAGATGAATTGGGGGAACTGGCAAGAACATTCAATAATATGCTTGACAGACTTGAGAGCACTTTCGATCTTCAGAAGACCTTTATTAATAATGCATCACATGAATTGAAAAATCCATTGGCGGTTATTTTAGGAGAAGCTGAAATAGTGTTAAAGAAGAAGCGGCATGTTGAAGAATATATTGCAGCTCTGGCGTCTATTGAAAACGAAGCTCATCGTTTGGAAATTTTAATCAATAGCTTACTACAACTCGCTCAGGCTGGAAATGTTTCAGGAGAACAACTGATCGAACCCATAAGGATCGATGAGTTGTTGATTCAGGTAAAAGGTTATTTCAACAAAGTATATCCGGCAAATCGTATTCGGCTCGACTTCAGCAACTTACCAGAAGACCAACATAATTTAGTTGTAAATGGTAGTTCCAGTTTACTAACAGTATCTATTACCAATATAATGGATAATGCCTGCAAATTTTCCAATAATCAACCTGTGATTGTTCAGCTTCACCATGAGTCATCACATATAATGATTACCATTATAGATTCTGGTATTGGTATCCCTGAGAATGACCTGCAAACGATAAGCGAGCCTTTATACCGGGCTGAAAATGCGAGAGGAATTAATGGTTTTGGAATAGGATTAACACTGGCCCATAAAATTCTTAGAATGCATAAAGGCTCCCTACATGTAAAATCAGCCATAAATGAAGGAACTACGGTTACTGTCAAACTTCCTGTTTCCGCAACATCAGCCGACTAAAGTTCATTACCAGACCGTATTATTTCGATAGGATTGAATTCTTCGTGCTTTTATAACCTTTTTGCTTGCCTGTTATTATGTCAAAAGAGGGTGGTAATCTAATCCTTCTGTATCTATTCATAAATTTTCACCTTTGAGGGAATTCTAATCTTTCTCTAATCATTTTCTTAACATTTACTAAAAAGCTGATCGTTTATGCTTATAGAACGATAAAACATTTTTGATATGAGCCTTTCACTTTTAGAATACAGCAAAACCATTCTTGAAAAAGTCAGTTTTGATACGATCCTTTTTGCTAAAGAATACAAGAAGGCTTTCTTACAACTCCAAGGGGCAGAACGATTGCAACTGAAACAGTGGGTAAGGAATTTAAGGACCATCCGCAGGTGGTAATTCTAATATCCCTCTAATCTTTTTCTTAAATCTTCTTAATCACCTAAAACTATATTCGTGTTAAAAAATATGAAAACGAAAAAATCAATAGCAATATTAAGTTTAGGGGTTCCGGTATTACTGGTTTCCCTCTATTCTGTTTTTTTTACTGTAGATACTGAAGAAAGTTTAGTGGATAACAAAACAGTAGATACATTTGAAGTGGTTCATCCTGCGGTCATTGATACCGCCTTTTCCAGGGATTACATAGCCACTCTTCATGCTGCCCGGCACGTTGAAATACGTTCTCGCATCAGAGGATTCCTTGAAGCCATTCACGTTGATGAGGGGCAAAAAGTGCAAAAGGGACAACTATTATTCAGCATAAGCAAAAGTGAATATGAGACGGAGCTTTTAAAAGCTACATCGGCATCTAACAGTGCCATGGCTGAGTTAAAGGCTGCTGAAGTGGAGTGGCAGAGTACTAAAGAGCTGGTTGATAAAAATATAGAATCAGTAACTCAATTGAACCTGGCGCAAGCAAAAATAGATGCGTTAAAAGCTAAAGTTGATGAAGCGCGATCTCATGAGAAAAGCGCAAAGTTACAGGTGTCATATGCTGAAATTAGGGCGCCTTTTAATGGTACCATAGGCAGGATACCCAATAAAGTGGGGAGCCTTGAAGAGGAGGGAGCACTACTAACTACAATATCAGACAATAGCACCATTTATGCTTATTTCAATGTTTCCGAACGGGAGTACCTACAAATATTTGACAAGGAGCAAAAATCAAATGATCAGGTAAACCTCATTCAGGCAGACCAGAAGGTATATCCTCAGCCAGGAGCGATCGAAACATTAGATAATGCTGTGGATCACGCTACCGGAACAATAACCTTTCGGGCTTCCTTTCCTAATCCGACAGGAAGGCTTATACATGGCGCTACAGGAAAAGTGCGGATAAACACTCTTTTGGAAAATGCGCTGGTCATACCACAGGCGGCTACTATGGAAGCACAGGACATCATGTATGTTTTTGCGGTAAATGATAACAACATTATAGAAAGAAAAAAAATAACTCCTGCCTACAGGCTACCGCGTCTATATGTAATAAATGAAGGGCTTAGTAAGAATGATAAGATCATTTTCAAAGGGCTGCAACATGTATATGATGGGCTGAAGGTGGAGACTGAAGTCGTAAATTTTTTGCAATCTGCCCATAAGAATGATGAGAACCTGGCTTTCTCAAAAAATTAAATTCCTCTAATTCCAGAACTTAAATCTATACCCAATAGTGGGTATCCAGTAAAAAAAAATGGATAAATTCATTCAACGACCGGTATTATCAATTGTAATATCACTGATGCTCACCATTATGGGGGCGCTGGCCATTATCCAACTACCTGTTGCCCAGTTTCCTGAGATCGCGCCACCAGTGGTTGGTGTTACTGCAGAGTATGCGGGAGCGAATGCTGAAACATCGGTTAAAGCCGTTATTCGCCCCTTGGAAATGGCTCTTAATGGTGTTCCGGGCATGAAATACATGTCTTCCGATGCTGGAAACGATGGTACCAGTATTATTCGTATTGCGTTTGAAACCGGTACTGACGCAGATATCGCTGCCGTGAACGTGCAGAACAGGGTAGCTTCAGTGATCGGCAAGCTGCCAGAGGAAGTGAGGCTCTATGGCGTTAAAGTGTCCAAGGAGGTAAATAGTATATTGCTATACCTGAACATCTCCAGCTCAGATGAATCCATGGATGAAAAGTTTATACACAATTTCGTCCATATTAATGTTCTGGAAGAGCTGAGAAGGATAAAGGGTGTAGGGTTCATAGACATTTTAGGTCAACGGGAATATGCCATAAGAGTGTGGCTCAAACCAGACAGGCTTTCAGCTTATAAACTTTCCGTAGATGAAGTAATTGAAGCCCTTCAGGAACAGAATATCGAAGCTGCTCCCGGAAAAGTAGGTGAAAGCTCTATGAAGGACTCGCAGTCTATGCAATATATCCTCAAATACACGGGCAGGTTTACAGAGGAAGAGGAGTATAAAAAAATACCTATAAGAGCCACATCGGATGGGCTGATCCTAAGGTTAGGTGATGTGGCTGATATAGAATTCAGCACTGCCTATTATGATACATATGCCAAGTTAGATGGAAAACCATCAGCAGCTATTATTATAAAACAGCTACCGGGAACAAATGCCCAGGAGGTAATCGAGAATATCAAAAGTAAAATGGAGGAGCTGAAGGAAAAGACCTTTCTGCCGGGAATGGACTATTCATTTGGTTATGATGTTTCAAGATTCTTGTCTGCCTCTATGGCGCAGGTATTGAAAACCTTTCTTGAAGCATTCCTTTTGGTTTCGTTGGTAGTATTCATTTTTTTGGGAGATGTCAGATCCACTTTGATCCCTGCGATCGCGGTGCCGGTATCACTCATAGGCACCTTTTTCTTTATGCAGCTTTTTGGCTTTTCCATTAATATGATCACTCTTTTTGCCCTGGTGCTGGCAATTGGTATCGTAGTAGATAATGCCATTGTTGTAGTAGAAGCGGTACATGCCGAGATGGAAGCTAAGGGGGTGAATGCTTTAACGGCTACACGCAATTCCATGAAGAAGATAACGGGTGCGATCGTAGCTATTACACTGGTGATGTCAGCAGTTTATATCCCAATGGCCTTTATGTCAGGACCGGTCGGTGTTTTTTATCGTCAATTTTCTATTACGCTGGCAATATCTATTATCCTGTCGGGTGTGGTTGCTCTCACGCTTACACCAGCCTTATGTGCAATTTTGTTAAAGAACCCTCACCATGAAAATGGCAGACAAAGAAAGAAAAACTTCATAGATAAGTTTATTAGCGGCTTTAACAGGCGATACAACGCCCTTGCAGATAAATACCGCCGAATAATAGAGCTCATAATTAACCGGAGGGCAGTAACCTACGGTGCATTGATCATTTTTTGCCTTGTTACATTTCAATTCAGCAGTATAATACCCACGGGTTTTATACCTAATGAGGACCAGGGGATCTTATATGCCAATGTTCTGGCCCCTCCGGGTGCGACAGTTGAGCGTACTCAGGAGGTGGTTGATGCCATACAAGATGTGGCCAATTCTCTTGATGCGGTTCAGTCTGTTTCAACCCTTGCTGGTACCAATATTTTCTCTGACGGTACGGGTGCACCTTATGGTACGGTTTTAATAAATCTTAAGAACTGGAGTGAGCGCAAGGAGACTGTAGATGAAGTAGCAGAGCTCCTGCGTGAAGGAACGAGGCATATTAAGGATGCAAATATAGATTTCCTGCCACCACCTGCTGTTCCCGGCTATGGTAATGCCGGTGGGTTTGAATTGCGATTCCTTGACAAAACCGGTAGTGATGACCTTCATAAAATGGAGTCAGTGATGAGAGACTTTGTAGATGAGCTTAGAAAACAACCCGAAATAGAAAGCGCATTTTCGCTTTTTGATAATAATTATCCTCAATATTTATTACGTGTGGATTATGATAGGGCTGCAAAACAAGGAGTATCTGTTAATAATGCGATGACTACTCTTCAAACGCTGTTAGGGGGTGAATGGGCATCTGATTTTATCCGTTATGGAAAAACCTACAGGGTAATGGTGCAGGCGCACCCCGGCTACAGGGCTCAGCCTGAAGACATTCTTAAGCTCTATGTTAAGAATAAGGCGGGAGAGATGGTACCCTATGCCTCTTTTATGGAAATCGAGAAGGTATTGGGCCCCGAGCAGATAACAAGATATAATATGTATACTTCTGCTGAAATAAACGGAGAGCCAGCGCAGGGGTATAGTAGTGGAAGCGCCATTGCTGCAATTCAAAGAGTGGCAGCAGAAAAATTGCCCCGTGGCTATGATATTGCATGGGCCGGAATGACCTATGACGAGGTAGCCACAGGAGACCAGGCCGTATGGATTTTCCTGATCTGTCTGCTGTTTGTATACCTCTTACTGTGCGCGCAGTATGAAAGTTTTCTTTTACCATTATCAGTGATCCTTTCACTACCCGTGGGGATATTCGGTGCATTCTTTTTGTTGTGGGTATTAAATCTTGAGAATAATATCTATGCACAGGTGGCCATGGTGATGCTCATTGGTATGTTAGGTAAGAATGCCATCCTGGTCGTTGAATTTGCCCTCCAAAGACAGCGCGAAGGCCTAACGCCTTTAAAAGCAGCCATCGAAGGGGCTACCGAACGATTAAGACCTATCCTTATGACATCATTTGCCTTTACCGCGGGACTCATACCTCTTGTTTTCGCATCAGGAGCTGGTTCCATAGGTAACAAAACCATCGGTGCCGCCGCTGCCGGAGGAATGGTATTTGGAACACTTATAGGAGTTTTGCTGATTCCGGGGCTTTATTTTGTTTTTGCCAGCCTTCGTGATAAGAAAAAGCCGGTGCAGACCGGAAATTCAATTCCCACAGAATATGTAGTTGCGAAATAACTCATGACATGAGCATAAATTTTAGTCATATCCCGATAGTGATATAGTGATCGGGACAGGCAGGATGAATAGCCGGCGGTTGGCAAAAAAAGGGTGAGTAATATTTGAGCGTATTCAATGATGCACTTTGGCCTTCCGACTGCGGTCTTCGAACTATCTCAATACTCAATACTAAATAGATACACATGAAATATAGACAATTTAGTGCTGTTGCAATAGTTGTTGCTTTTAGCATAACATCATGCAAGACGTCAAAAGTAGTGCAGGATCAGGTATTGCCACTACCGGATACCTACTCCTATAATAATGATTCCACCAATTTAGCAAACGACACCTGGGTTGAATTCTTTGATACCCCTGAATTGGTAGCGTTAATTGACTCCGCACTACGTCATAATCCTGACCTGAATATGGGGTTGCAGCGTTTGGAGATGGCTAGAGCTGATGTTATGTATAGAAGGGGGCTGCGAATGCCAAATTTAAGTATAGAAGGTTGGGGAGGGCAGGCACGCACGGCAGAAAACTCAGTAAACTGGGCCGGCAATGAGGGCGGAACTTTTATTTCCGGAGATCCTCTCAACCCAACTTACACTGATTATTATCTGGGTTTACAAACCACATGGGAAGCAGATGTATGGGGAAAGCTGAAAAATAGAAAAAAAGCAGCAATATCACGATTTTTAGCTTCAATTGAAGGAAAACATCTGGTGACTTCAAACCTGGTCGCTGACATAGCCGCAGCATACTATCAGCTCGTTTCACTTGATCATCAGCTTGAAGCAATACAGGAGACCATAAAGGTTCAGGAAGGGGCGCTGGATATTGTAAGGGTGCAAAAGGAAGCAGGTAGGGCCAATGCTTTGGCAGTGCAACAATTTGAGGTGCAGTTGCTAAAAGTAAAAGGTATGGAGAGAGAAATACTGCAAGAGATTAATGCTACTGAGAACCTGATCAACTACCTCACCGGCAGATACAATACATCCATTGAAAGAAATAGTGGTGATCTGGAAGATGTATTCTCTGTTAGTCTATCGCCCGGACAACCTGCACAGCTATTGCTGAACAGACCTGATATTAAACAGGCAGAGAAAGAGCTTGAAGCATCAAAAGCCGATGTGCGAGCCGCCAGGGCTGCTTTTTATCCTACAATAGGATTATCAGCAGGTGCAGGATATAATGCATTTAAACCGGATCTGCTTTTTCAGTTTCCCCAATCAATAGCTTTTAACCTTTTTGGTAATTTAAGTGCACCGATTTTGAACAGATCGGCAATAAAATCTGAATTCCACTATGCCAATGCTGTGCAATTAGAGGCATTGTACAACTACCAAAAGGTTATTTTAGTGGCTTATACTGAAGTGAGTACTGAGTTAGCTAATTTCGAAAATCTTAAAGAGCAATATAAACTTAAAAACCAGGAAGTTGATATTCTCACCAACTCAATCGAGACATCATCCGAACTTTTTAAAACGGGTCGTGCTTCTTACCTGGAGGTATTGTTAACCCAGCAAAATGCATTGGAAGCCAGAATGGAATTAATTGAAATGAAACAGAGGCTTTTCCAATCGAGAATTAACATGTATAAAGTCTTAGGTGGGGGTTGGCGATGAGATTATGATCTTCTCCTTCCCTGCAAAAGTTAAGCTTGGGCATAAGCTCGGGCTTTTTTTTGGTTTCCTCACGATATATTTAAAAGTGAGAGAATCAGAACCAAAGGGTAGGCCAGGATTCGAAATGTAGCACAGCGGAATTCACGAGGGGCTGTGCGGCTGCTGGTGGGTACGAGTAATCCCTCCTCCTCTGTAAATATAGGCCTTTAGGTATTATCTGAGGACTTTTTATTTTATTAGGATTGTCATCATTGGGGTCATATCATGTGATCGGATTCTTATTGGGTATTTAATTTATTATTGATAATTACCTTATAAGGAAATAGGGTTATAGAAATGTTTCGTTTTATTCCTGGCTTTCTTGAAAATCAATATACTCATAGACTGGCCGCTGCAGGTAATCATACCACCTTAGTAGGTGGTTACTTGCATTACAAAAATGTTGTTCAAGAGGAAGAGAAGCAGCAGGCAAAGATTATTAATCAAGTAAAATATAATAAACTTATTAGCGATGAGAAAATTAGCCCGGGGCAGGCCAAAACGTTTTGCTGGTTATTTTTTGCAGTGGGTGGTGGATTAGACGGCATAGTCTCTTTAATTCTACAGTTCAGTGAGGGTTTCTGAAATTGTCGATCATCTTTAGGCAGCTAGCTACAATATTTAAAATCAATATTTAATTGCTACAGACACTTGAGGTTTCAGAAGAAGTGATTAATTGATAAAATGTCTTATAATTTTTATATTTCTTTTAAAAATGTTTATTTTCGATGTTTAAATTGATTTAAATATTTCCATGCACATCTTTAAACCAATTCCATATAGCTTTGACCTTTGGACGCGGCAAATAATTTCTAATAGATATACATATGTTATAAATCGGAGAAAAATAGATAAGTTAATTATCGACCTAGGTAACAAGGGTTTTCTTGAACCATATCATCTTGTGTCAATAGCATGTTTAATCGAAGAATATGCAAAGCAAAATATTTCTATTGAATTTAGGAATAACAATAACCAATATCTGAAGGATGTCAGGTTTAGCGACTATTGGACTGAAAATTTTGACCGGGATAGATTTACACCGACTTTTATTAATACCGCGCTTTGCTTGTGGCATATATCTAAGGAAATGATGTTTAACTATGCTTTTCAGGCGCAGCGATATTATGAAACGCATTATTTTGATGGGCTGACATTGGATCCCATGAACACGGCTATGGGAGAAATCTTTAATAATATATTTGACCACTCAAGATCCACCATCCAAGGTTATGTATTTACACAGTATTATCAAAAAAAGGAAAAAATTGTGACCTCAGTTTGTGATTTTGGAATAGGAATACCAAACGCAGTTAATGAAATGTGGAAGAGGGAGAAAGGAGTATTGTTATCCGATGAATCTGCTCTGAGAATTGCTCTTCGAAAAAGATTTACAACTCAATCAACTCCGAATAACAAAGGGTTTGGTTTGGACAATTTGAAATCGATTGCTAACGCCTTAAAAGGTAGATTAAATATAATATCTAATTATGCTAGTTACATCCAATATCCCACTGGTATAAATACATATGAAACTAAAAACATTTCGTTTCCCGGGACGTTAGTAAGCTTAGAGTTGGACTGTCGTTATCTGCCTGAAATGGAGCAAGAGATTGTTGATGATGAATTTTTTTTGTAGTTTAAGAGTTATACCCTCCTAAGAGAGGAGAAAGGTAGGAAAAATGAAAAAAAAGGCTAATGCTGTAACAGTTGTCGAATTGTCCGAAATCACTCAAGGGACTATGTCAAATTCTGCAGGCTTTCAACTATTAACCATTTTAGATAAGAATTTTGAAGTTGGAAATTGTGTTCAATTATCCCTGAAAGGGTCTGGAGCTATGACATCTTCATTTTTGAATTCTTCATTTGGAGAGCTAATCGAGTTGTATGGGCTTGATTTTATTAAAGAAAACCTGACACTTATTAATTATAAGAAGTCTCAGGCTGAAGTTATAAAGAACTACTTGGAAGATGTGAGTCACTACCATTAACTGGTTAATGATACTAAAATAACTAGCCATGACTACGTACTATTATGGCTATTTTTGTTTTAGATTGGTCGGAGAATAGGTTCTCCTCAAAATGAGGCTTTTGAGCCTTAAATACACTAAGACTAGACCAGCTTAATAGAATTGTGAAAGTTCTGAAGGTTGATCCTTGTGATCCGTCGCTAAAAAAATATTACGAACAGAAATCAGCTTCCGAGACAGGACTAAGCTCGGGCTTTTTATCAAAGATTTCGAGCGGAGAAGGGAATTGATATCAGCTAGCTCACTTTCTCCAATGAAAAATCACATACAAATGATGCGCTTCATGTAAAATGAAAAACTCAGTCCATTCGACAACAGTCATCACACCCAATTTGGGATGGGTGCCGGTTTTCAAAAGCTCTTCCTGGCTTAGCCCCTGGATTTGAGCAATAATCTTTTTCCGGTCATTTTCTAGCTTTGTCAATAACTCTTCCATGGTGTGGGAGAGAAAATTCCCAAAGTCAGGATCATCCTCTGCTTTATACCTGTCGAAGGAGGGGGTGTTGGTGGTAAGGATCAGGTTCAGGCGCTCAAGAAATATTTGCTGATACCTCACCAAATGTGCAAGATTTTCGTAGACGGACCATTTTTTCGGAACTGGTTTTTTTCGGAGAACGACCTCATCCATTTTGCCAATCAATTCTCTGATCGCATGATGCTGATCGAGCAGCCTGTTTTGCAGTGATGGGTATAGATTCATTTGGACTTCTTTCTGATAATGAGTAATACTACGGTTAAAATAATAAGGACCAGAGCAATCAGGCCAAAGACATCCGCTGTTTGCTGATGATAAACCACACTCTCCTCAGGATCAAAATACATGCCTTCAGAATTATATGGAAGGGTAACTCTTTTGATATAAAGCCAGACGAAAGCCATTGATATGATGGCAAGAAAAGCGATGAATATGTTGATTAACTTTTTCACTCTTTCTGCATGATAAAAAGGGGCTGTCTCAAAAACTGAAAGTCATTCTGACGGAGGAAGAATACTACTAAGATCGAAAGTGCCTGTCTTATCGTTTAGTAAGATCCCTCCCTCGTTTCCACAGGATGACTGGTCGTTTAAGACAGCTCCTGAAATGTTACTATTCAGCAGGAATCAGGCTTA
This sequence comes from Fulvivirga imtechensis AK7, assembly GCF_000331535.1. GTDB lineage: Bacteria > Bacteroidota > Bacteroidia > Cytophagales > Cyclobacteriaceae > Fulvivirga > Fulvivirga imtechensis. The sequence goes on from NZ_AMZN01000055.1 coordinate 101,430, forward strand.
TAGCCGCGCCACCCCCTGGCGCAAGGCGTAAGTCCAGTGAATCTTCGCTGGTGACAGTTCGCTCAGTGATCCGGTAAGCAGTTGGGTTTTTGTCCCAGTGCGCATCTCTTTCATCTCCATAAATGGTGGCTTTATAGTTTTTGCCATTATCGAGGAAGTCAAGCGGAATATTCAATTGTCTGGTATTTTCATCTGTGATAGAGCCTACAAACCATTTATCAGAGCCTCTTTCTCTTCTGGCGATCGTTACATAATCTCCTACCTCACCATTAAGGACCTTTGATTCTTCCCAATCAACGCCAACATCTCGGATAAACTGGAAAGCCTTATTGCCCTCATAGTATTCGGGCAGGTCGGCCGCCATTTGTACCGGACTGTAAATTACCACAAACAGGGCCAGTTGATGGGCAAGAGTAGTGTTGACCTGGTTATTTTCCTTCCAGGGCTTAAGTTTGATGTTAAAAATACCCGGGGTATAATCTATTGGTCCGGCCAGCATCCTCGTAAAGGCTACCGTGGGCAAATGAGATGGTGGGTTGCCTCCATCACTGGCCCATGCATTGAACTCTTGTCCTCGCAATCCCTCACGAGCAATAGCATTGGGCAATGTGCGTCTGATGCCTGTTGCTTTTATGGGTTCATGCGCATTAACAGCCACTTGATGTTCGGCAGCTTTCTCCAATACTTTTCTATAATGGTTGACCATCCACTGGCCGTGATGGTATTCGCCTTTCGGTATTATTTTGCCTACATAACCTGTTTTCACGGCATGGATGCCCAGGCTTTCCATGAGCTTGTAAGCAGTGTCCAACTGCTGTTCATAAGTGCGGGGCGCTGCTGAGGTTTCATGATGCATAATGATCTCCACACCCTTTTCTTTACCATAGTGCACCACTTCCTGCAGGTCATAGTCTTCGTAAGGAGTAACGAAGTCAAACACGCCTTCACGGTCTTCAAAGCCTATCCAGTGCTCCCAGCCTGTATTCCAGCCCTCAACAAGAACAGCTCCTATGTTATTAGCGGCAGCAAAATCAATAAATTTTTTAGTATTCTCTGTTGTAGCTCCATGCTTATCGCTTGCCCTGTCCCATGAAGACTTGCCCAGGTGCATTTCCCACCAGATGCCAACATACTTAGTAGGCTTAAACCATGAAACATCTCCGATTTTATTGGGCTCATTGAGGTTGACGATCAACTTAGATTCAATCAGATCGCCTGCTTTGTCAGCAATTTGGATGGTGCGCCATGGGGTACTGAAGGGTGTATTCCTTTTTACTTTGTAGCCTGTTATTTCCGAGCCTACAAGCTCACTGCGCATGGAGAGATTGTCCGGGTCGACTTTGAGGGTCATACCGGAATAGTCAGTGAGGTTAGCCTCATGAAAGCTCAGGTACAGACCTTCCGCAGTTTTCATAGTTACCGGAGTATTTACCGCGTTTTCAGGAATATAGGTCTGAGCGAGGTTAGGGTGGTCACGCTTACTCAATGCATCTATTTCAGAAAACCGGGTTTCATTGTAGAGATGTTCATAGATATCCCAATCCCCCGGAATCCACCATACCTGATGGTCTCCTGTAAGCTGAAATTGTGTATTTTCATCAGTAATGATCACCTCCTTCATATTTTCCTGTTTCGGAAAATGATACCTGAAGCCGAGACCATCGTCATACACCCTGAATATCATTGAAAAATGGCGTTGCAATCCTTCCTGTTCTTCCAGGTCTATGGTTAACTCATTGAAGTTATTTTTTACTTTTCTTTGCTCTCCCCACGGCATTTCCCATGTTTCAGTCACTGTTTTGGAGGAGGAATTTTTGACGACCAGGCCCGACCTTAAAGGGTTGGCATCTTTGAAATCAAAGCCAATCCATGAAGTATCAATGACCAGTGTCTGATTGTGCGTTATTGTGTAACCAGGTTCCCCTTTGGCACTAAGAAAAAAGGAGACAGTATTGTTGCCTGAAGGAGATGCTATGGTAAGAGGAGCCTCTGTTTCTACAGGCATTTGACAAGCCATAAAAAGGGAGATTAACAATAGGTGTAAGCGCGCATTCATACGAGCCGGAAGTTGTTTGGTAAAATTGTTTAACATGTTTTAAGGGGTTATTGTTAATTGAAAAACCAGGCATCTGTGGTTAAAGATACAAATTATAGTGACTTTTTTGAGCGACAAACTACCCTATAGGAAGAGGGGGGATGGTTGTTGAAAAGCAGGGGATTAAAGAAGCTGGTGATTGGTAGATAATTTTTTCTTTTTATCGTTCGCAGTGAAATTGGGGTGTTCATTAGGGCTGTATACACGATAAGGGGACCGCTTCGTGCCTCGCGGTGACGATCCTGATATTGTATGCGGAGAATAAACGATCTAATCTCCGCATATTTAGCGGAAATTATACTATGGAAAAGGCGTCTGAACGGTTTCAAACCGTCAGACGCCTAAACAGTGGCTACCAATACCTACTCATTCTGCACAAGTACTTTGTGCGTCACGATCTTATCGTGATAATTGACCTGGAGGAAATAGATGCCTGTTTTAAGTCCTCTCGTGTCGATGGGTATTTGTTTTTGGTGGTTGGCAATCTCGTATTCCCGAATGACTACACCGGTAGGGGCTATCAGTTTCAGCGACTCGCCTCCTTTTAGCTTATCACTTTGGAATACGACTTCACCTTTGGCAGCCGGGGCAGGATAGAGTGTAGCTTCGTCTCTTTTCTCTACATTTTCACTGGTCGATTTTGCTTCGTCCATCGCTTGTGTGCCTCTGGTAAAGCTGAGCGTCACCTGATAAGAGATGCTCGGTTTGGTTGACAACCTGTCACTGTAAGCAGTGGCTGTAACGGTATATTCGTCAACAAAAGGCACAAAGAATTTATGATTCTGCTGTCCGATGGTATAATTAGGGTAGGTGGCCGTCAACACCTTATCATTCATAGTGTTGAAGTTGCGATTATGGTCGATTTCAAAGCGCACACTGCTGGACTGTGGTATCAGGTTTTTGGTGATGGCCTTAATGTCGAGCAGCGTTGCATTGTAGTTGTTCAGATTGACTACTTTATTGAAGGTGATCGGGCCCAGATCTGCTTTGTTTTTGCCATCATAAAGACGAAGTTCTGTCACTTCAGGGGCAGTGGTGCTGCTTAAAATATTGATCTTTATTTCATCGCTGTTGGTATTTCCTTCGTCATCCGTGACTGTTAGCCGGAAATGGTAGGTACCGGCTGTGGTCGGTTTTATCTGCAGGAATGGTTTTCCGTTTGTAAAGGATACAGCAGGACCGGAAATTTTTTGCCACGTGTATTTGGTGATGTTACCGTTCGGGTCATACGTGAAGCTGTGTAGCCTGAGAGGGTGCTTAGGGATCAAAAATGATTTATCGCTGCCCAGGTTGACCATGGGCTTGTAGTTGTTAGGGTTATTTTTTTTGAGCGCAAGCATCCATTCATAGATATCATATCCACTGGTCCGGTCGTAGACCTGGTCCCAGCCGTTATGGCCTTTGGCCTCAAAGAGTGTGAGGTGTGCCGGCAAGTATGGGGGCTTGATACAGTTGTTGATAGCCTCTACCACTGTCTGTTGACCTTTTCTTGTGGTGCCACCTGTTGGGGGGATGATGCCATCTGCCTGGCCGTGGAAAGCCCAAACGGCCACACCTTTTAGAGTACAGATATTTTCGATGGGTGCGTTGCCACTAAATGGCGCCAGTCCTGCCAGCTTACCGGGAAACGCAAGCGCATAATCCCATATGCCTTTGGCTCCGAGACTGATGCCGGTTCCGAAGACCCTGTCCGGATCAATGTTGTAGTTGGCCGGCTTCATCACATGCCTTACCACCTCATCTACATAGCTGGGGTCCCACTCATAGTTGTTATTAGCAGAATTATTACATTTTGTGCCTAGTTTGACATGTGGAGCAATGATGATCATAGGTATACTGTTGAAGAAACTGTTCCTCTTAATGGCCCCCGGAAGTCCTTTGCCAGCCAGACAGGAGATAGTGGGCCCGATATCCTGGGCGCCATGCAAATAGATAAGTAAAGGATAGGCTTGTGTGCCATCATAACCTGGGGGCGTGAATATCAGATATTCCGTGCCCGCGGGCGTCTTCTCAATGCGCATAGTCAAACCGTATGAATACGCACATGTTGCTAAAAAGCAGATGAAATAGAGTATAGTTGTTCGCATAATCGTGTGTTAATACTGTTGATTATGCTAATGACTGTAAGTGGAGGGGATAATAGTTTCCTTATAAAGTTAAATGAATTTCCACAATCAAATCTCAAGTATCGGAGAAAAATTTTTATTGTCCTGATTTCCGGCTTCCTCTATTCATCGAATGAGACTTGCCAACAGGAGGAACTCGTCCGATGAGGTGTGATTTTAGTCTTCTGATATCCATGCGGGTGACGCATTTCACCTAGTAAAGGGTCGTAATCATACCCCTTTTTATAGTGTGAAAGTATAGATCTTTGGAGTTGTTAGAATCATTAAAAATAAAATCAAGTTATCATTATGGCTACAGTAAGCACTTATTTGAATTTTGAGCGAAATACCGAAGAAGCATTCAATTTTTATAGATCCGTCTTTGGTGGGGAGTTTTTCGGTGATGGCATTATGCGTATGGGAGATGTTCCTGCTACGGATGGCATGCCTCCATGCGCTGAGGGAGATAAAAACCTGGTGATGCATGTGGAATTGTCTATTTTGGGAGGGCACTCGCTGATGGGCACTGACGCCCCGGAAAGTATGGGTTTTAAACTCAATAAAGGTAATAATGTACACATTAACCTTCAGCCTGATACGCGCAAAGAGACTGACAGGCTCTTCAAAGCACTCTCGGAAGGTGGACAGGTGACCATGGAGCTGCAGGAAATGTTCTGGGGAGACTATTTTGGCAGTTGCACGGATAAGTTTGGGGTTCATTGGATGTTCAACTGTGGGGAAAAGGTCTGATCAAATCCTTTGAAGATATTCTGCTTTAGTCTGGAGGAAATATTGAAAAGTGCAGAGAACATAAGCTTCTTATTTACTTAGTGTTCTCTGCACCGTTCACGACTATTTTGGACAATTTACTTGCTGATTCCTGCTTCCTCTTGCAGTTGACTTTCAAAATTTTCAACAAGGTTATGCAGGCGGTCGTGTAATTCCTGATCGTTAAAATGTAAGCCTTGTTCTCGCAGTTCTACAGTTTTGTGAAACCCGGGAACAGGTAAGGAATTAACTATCTTGCCTTTGAGCAAGGTGATGATATCCGTTGCATGCCTGATGGCAAATGCTGCGCCACCTTGTCCGGGTGATGTGCCCAGAAGCAGTACGGGTTTGTTTTCAAAAACATTGTAAGATGTGCCCGCACGGGATATCCAATCCATAGCATTTTTAAATGCTGCTGACACAGAGTGGTTATTTTCGCTTACCGCAATGATGAAAGCATCATGCTCGCGGATCAATTGGTAAAGTTTAGCAGCACTTTTGGGTATCCCGCTGGTTTCCATAATCTCCAGGCCGAATACTTCCATGGGGAAATCACGAAGATTGATCAGTACGGAGGGGGTTTCATTTAGTAAACCACTTGCATAGGCTACCAATTGCTGATTGATTGAGTTAGGGCTGTTGCTGCCCGAAAATGCCAATATCTTTTTCATATGTATATAGTTTATTTTCAATGGTCACTACCTGTCCCGATCCTTTATCCTTTCGGGATGGAATTTGCATAAACTTTATTCATCCCTGGCTAGTATAATTAGGATGACTAAACTTTATGCTCATTTCATAACTTTTGATTTAATTTTTTATTTGTTTTTAGCGGCCAATTCCAGGTATTTTTCTTTATATCCGAGGATCAAAAATCCATTTAAGGCAACTGCTACAATGGCCATACCAATGCCTGCAGGATCAAGGAACAGGTGTGCCAGGAGAGCATTTGCCAAAATGGTGAATAATACTACCAGTGCCAGCGGAACCCATCTGTTCAACAAAAGAAGAATTCCAGAGACTATTTTGATAAGTGAGATCATGGGGAACATATAGCCGGTGGCTCCCAAAGCTCCGAGAAACACCCCCATCTCCTCGTTCACAGACGGTGTGGGCATAAACGGAATGAAACCATTTAAACCTAATACGGTGATCATGCCTCCCAGTACGAGCCGGATAATTTTTGTTGCTTTTTCCATAGTCATTTATTTTTAGTTCAAAGCAACAAGGGTTGGCCCCCAAAAAAAATAAACTAGTTTAAGAAAAGCCGATATTGAGGGTTCCCCTTTTTAGGATCTCCTGGCCATCCGGCTTCTAAGCATACTTAAAAATTCAGGGGTGATGCCCAGGTAAGCTGCGATCTGTTTCTGTGGGATGCGTTGGTTGAACTGAGGATATTTATCGATAAAATTGAGGTACCGCCCTTCTGCTGTAAGGGATAAGTTGTCGATCAGCCGGTTTTTCAGAGCGATAAAGGCGTTTTGATGGATGATCCGAAAGAAACGCTCAAACTGGGGTACCTTTTCAAACAAGCTTTCATAGTTTGATTTTGACAAACGCATAACCTCCGTTTCTTCAATGGCATCAACAAACCCAAAAGAAGGCGTCTGTGTTAAAAAGCTCTGTAGGTCTGATATCCACCAGTCTTCAACAGCAAAAAGCCCAATGTGTATTGTCCCCTCCCGGTCGATCTCGTAGTTGCGAAGACATCCTTTTGTTATGAAGTAAGTATATCTGGCAATCTCACCTTTTCGCACGAGGAAAGCCCTCCTTTTTACCTGCTGTACTTCCAGCAGAGAAGTAAAGTAGTCCTGCTCTTCGGAGTTAAGGGAAATGTGTTTATTGATGTTGTCAATTATTAGCGAAAAGTCCATTGGTCAGTATCTCAGTCGATTTTAAAAATACATAGATAAGTAATGAGATGGAAAGGTAAAATGTATGCAATGATTTTTGCGTCTGGAGAAGCCATTGCGAAGTACGGCTTAAAAAGCCACTGATTATGGAATCAGGTCCACAAATTGCTCCATTGCAGTTAGTAGAGACATGATTGGCGGGAATTTTTTTCGATCTTTTGCATCAATCGGCTTCTCCGATCGTCTCATTGTCTAAAACAATAGATAAGATGAATAATAAAGCTTTCAAATTTGCGTATTTTACCCTTTTGATGACATTAACAATCAGTCAGGGCTTTGCACAGTTAAAGACCGGATGTGAGCCGAAGTCATGCGGCCCGGATAATACAAAGGTTGCAGAGGCCAAAGTGATCACCGAGCTCCGGTCGGAATTAGAGACAGTAATAATGTCAATGAAAAACTCTTCTATTTTTTTTAGTACTGAAATAACTTCATTTGAAGTGCCTGCAGGCAGTTCTGATGATGAAAGTGTACTGTTTATTGCACAGGCAGCGGCTGTTGTACGCGCCGAACTTGTAGAAAGGCTTCCGGAAAGCATACTTATGCATGAACTTCGGCATTTCAGGCCGGACCCCGCCTCTTCAAAGCAGCAAGTGTTGAAAAATGTGAAGATAGAGGTGAGCCTGCTTACTGAACAGGTCTCAAAGATATGAGATAGGTTATGAAGATACGCCTGTGGACAAGCCTGGTACTGGCAGTCACCTTTTTTGTACTGTCTGTATCAGGCCTGATTTTGTTTTTTTTGCCATATCACCGTACAGTAGATGCGGTTCATTCCATATTCGGACTCCTTTTCGTGTTGGCGGTTTTGCCTCATGTGTACAATAATTGTAAAAGCCTCCTATCCTATTTTAAGCGTCCAAAAGCGTTGTTCGTAATTGTTGCAGGGGCCTTAGTGCTATTAATGGCTTACCGGGACCTGGAACCGTTTAGGTCTTTGATGGACTGGCGTAGTTCAGTTAAAGCCAGAACCAGTCGCCAGGTTGAGGGTCACAACTATCAATTATATGATTTTTCTGAAGGAGAGGCCGCCTTTATTACCATAGACTTTGTAAAAGGGGAGCACTTTTGGAACCCGCAGATGGCATTCTGGATTGAGGACACCCTTGGCAATTATATAACTACCTTAATGGTGACCAACTCTACAGCCAGGGGGTTGTTTTATAGTGGACGATCACCCGATAATTTCAGGGAATACGATGGCGTTAAACAGGTCGAGCAGCGAGATATCAGGCGTGTAAATGCGCTGCCACACTGGTCTCATCAACGAGGGGTCAAAGCCATTGATGGCAGTTATGCTCCACATCGGGGAGCCCCGCTTGTTGATGGAATAACAGGGGCCACTCCTACAGGTAGTTTCCTATTTAAGTCGGCAGGTTATGAGGCGCTAAACCAGCTCAGTGTATTTGTAGTTAAAATGGAAATTAATGTGGCTTTTGATCAGAATGAATTCTTTTCCGAATACGATTACCTTGAAGACAGCGAATATCATGGAGGTACCGGCCTGCTCGGACAGCCTTCATTGATCTATAGCGCCCGTGTGTACCGCGATGATCGCTCACGGTATTATCTGATGGAACTGCTGGGGCACGGTCATCATTCGGGAAAAAACGGTACATTATATCATGACCTGACAAAAATTACCACAGCGGCTAAAATAGCGGAGCGAGTGGTCGTGGGTGTTAATTTTTAATATTTTGTTGCATCAATAGCCTTTCCTTCCCGTCTTAAGGACGAAAATCAAATAATAAAACAATTATGACAGTAAGAGACTATCCGGTAGCGATTATCGGGGCAGGTCCGGTTGGAATGGCAGCGGCTGCTCATCTAAAAGAGAGGAATATACCATTCATAATATTTGAATCCGGTGGATCGGTGGGCGCCAACCTGCTGGACTGGGGGCATGTACGCGTATTTTCTCCCTGGAAGTACAATATTAATAAAGCTGCTGAGAAGCTGCTGCAAGAGATGAACTGGCAAAAGCCGGATGAAGATAAACTCCCGACAGGACGAGAGATAGTTGAAGATTACCTTCTTCCGCTAAGTTTTCACCCTCAAATAAAGCCTTTTCTTCGCTTATCGTCCAAAGTGGTAGCGATTACAAGGAAGCGAATTGATAAAATGCGTACATCAGGCCGTGAAAACCAGCCATTCATTATTCAGGTGAATGAAAAAGAGAAGCGCTACACATATGAAGCATCCGCTGTTATTGATGCATCAGGAACCTGGAAGAATCCAAACCCACTTGGTGCGGGTGGCGTCTTTGCAGAGGGGGAGTTGGAACATGCAGATCGTATACGTTATAGAATTCCTGACATTCTGGGAAAAGACAAAAAGCGATATGCAAATAAACATGTGGCGGTTGTCGGCAGTGGTCATTCTGCTATCAATACATTGCTTGATTTGGCGACTTTAAGAGAAGAATATCCTGAGACCAGGATGACCTGGATATTGCGGGCGGAAAATCTTTCTGCTGTATATGGCGGGAAAGAAGACGATGCACTGGAAGCCCGTGGCGCTTTGGGGATCAGGATCGAAAAACTGGTCAACAGCGGACACCTGGAAATATATACTCCCTTCCTCATCCAAAAGATCTCTGCAAAAAGCGAGAGGTTGAGCATTGAAGGGTATACTGATGATAAGTTGCTGCAAATCTTCGGTGTGGACGAAATTATAGCTAATACGGGTGCCAGGCCTGACCTTTCTATGCTACGAGAGGTTAGGGTGCAGGTAGATGTTGCTTTGGAAAGTGTTCCTGAACTGGCAGAACTGATCGATCCTAACATTCATAGTTGTGGTACCGTAAGGCCACACGGAGAGTTGGAGCTTAGGCAACCTGAGTCAAATTTTTATGTTGTTGGTGCGAAGAGCTACGGAAGAGCGCCTACTTTCCTGATGGCTACTGGTTATGAGCAGGTGAGGAGTATTGCTGCCTGGCTGGATGGCGATGCGGAGGCAGCCAAAAGAGTAGAACTCGAACTGCCTGAAACAGGAGTATGTAGCACTGACGCTGCTACAGGCGTGGCATGCTGTGGACCGGCAGTTGTTGCAAACGAAGAAGAGAATAATAATGCGGGAGCTTGTTGTTCCCCATCAAAAAATGACAACTTAAATATGAAAGCAATGGAAAAGATAGAAAAAAATGTATTAGAAACTTCTGCTGCAGAGGGCTGCTGTGGTGGTGCGCCAACTGATAACGAGGAGGCTTGTTGCAAACTAGATGAAGAGAAAAAGGCAGAAGGAGAAGCGGGTTGTGGCTGTAATTCGGTTCCTGAAAAAGAACGGGAAGCTAAAGTGGCTTCCTGTTGCTAAGCGTGGAATAGTGTCTATAAGAAAACTCTGGCCGTCATCGCGCCTGCCACCATAGCCGTCAAGCTAAGCATCGCGGAGTGATGGAATCTTTGTAGCCTGGGTGAAGCCTCGGGAAAGGATTAATATTTAATGCACTATATTCAAGCTTTGGGAGAGGTGAAGGCTGTTTTGGTGATCATGCTTGCGTGATAAATGCTTTGAGCTCATTACCTGCTGTGTGTGCCAAGGAAGCTAGTATTTTTTTGGCCGGCTTTCCTATGGCACATTCAACTTCTGGTTAACCCCGGGGCTTCACCCAGGGCTACAAAGATTTGCCCCCTCTGGGTGCTCGTTTTTTCTTAAGTTAACGGCTATGGGGCTTGCTACGGGGAGGAATCGAAGCAATCCCTCTTAATGTACGCCAAGGAAGAGGGGGATTGCCGCACTTCGTTACCGATAACGATAAGTTGTAATTTCTCTTAAAGACATTAATTATGGAAGGGCAGGTACAGGCAGTCTGTATTCGGGGCTCTTCCATTTTTTTTAAGTTTTCGCATCAATTGAATGGTATGGTCGTCTTAGTTGGCGGTGTTGTACAGTCGTCAAAATATTATGCTGTGGGGTAAAGATCAGTTGATCCAAGCTGGCCGGGAGGATGACGTTGAAGGGAATATTTCCCTGAGCCCCTCCATGTGGTCGTCACTACTGATGGCTATAGGGGGCATGGGAGATGCACTGCTTTACGCGTACCTGCCGGTGAAAGGCGAAGCACTCGGACTTTCCCTTTTTAGCATTGGATTGCTGCTTTCCATCAACAAGTTCTCGCGCTTTTTTACCAACCGGTGGATAGCCTGGCTATGCAGTCGTTGGGGAGTAAAAAATGTTTTACTTCTGGGAGTTGTTTTTTCAACCATTTCCACCTTTATATATGCGCTGGGCCATGCAGTGTGGATATGGATAGCCGGCAGGCTGATGTGGGGTGCTGCTTATTCTGCTATGCGCTTTGCTACCATCCAATATGCAGGTAAAAATAAAAATAAAGGAAGTGCTTTGGGAATAGCAAGAAGTATACAGGATGCAGGGCCTATGTTGGCTTATTGGATCGGGCCGGTTATGCTCACGTCACTGGGCGCTGGGTTCACCTTTGCTACCTGGGGAGCACTACTTGTCTTACTATTCCCTGTTTTTTACCTGATACCCGTTGTACAGCACCAAAAGCAAAAAATTAAGCCTTTTTCATTTCAAAAGCCGGCATGGATCGATGTATGGGTGTTTGGAACATCTTTCGTTGTTGAAGGCTTTCTAATCGTGGGGATGAGCCATATTCTCAATATAGATAATAGAGATGCCGATCGACTGCTTCTGGTTTCATCCATTTACATATCGCTGCGAAGGTTGCTAAATGTTATAATTTCACCTGTATCGGGCTGGCTAAGCGACAGGTTTGGCTTTCTAACGATCTTTCAGGCTTCCTGCCTGATGATAGCATCAGGGACAGCTCTGATCGGATTGGGTAGTAGTGGAGGTGGTATCTTTTTGTGTTTTGTCGGATCAGCTATCAACCTGACACTTGTTCCTATCGTAGCTATAGATTTTGGTCCTGAATATAAAAGTTTTGATGCCCTGACGCGGATCAATACTTCCAGAGACATGGGGTCTGCTACAGGCTCATTAACCGGACTTGGCTTGCTAAGTATTGCTGCCCCGTCAGGTATATTTATTTCCCTGTTTCTGATACTTATATCTATTTGGTTTAAAATACGTAAATTTAATTATCGTCATGAATAATATTGATCATATACAAAGCAGGTTTGGTGGTCATCTGTTTAATTTCATTCGGAGCAAAGTATCATCGCCTGATGACGCACAGGATATTTATCAGGAGGTGATCTTGAAACTAGTGGGTAAATCAAATCAGTTGAAGAATGCCCAAAGCTTAAAAAGCTGGTTATTTACAATTGCGAAAAACCAGGTTATCGATTTCTATCGTGGCAGAAAGCTTCTGCCGGATGCGGAACCACTCCCTGCTCGATTTGTAGCAGATAGTGATGAAACCAATGTATACGAAGAACTTGAACCTTGCCTTCATGATTTCATTGACCAGCTTCCGGATGATTACAGAACCATTATCAGACTTTCTGAAATAGAGGGAAAAAGTCAAAAAGAAATATCCGAATCACTCGGGCTTAACTACGTTACCTTGCGCTCCAAAGTGCAGAGAGGACGCGAGAAAATAAGGAAAATGATCTTTGATACCTGCATGGTTGAGCAGGATGCTTCAGGGCGTTTTGCAGGGTGTGTGCCAAAGGCGGGTGTACAGGTCTGTGGTAACAATAGCATAGAAGGCGGATGTGATTGATCGCGATAAAGCGATTCACAATATTAGCAGGAACATCCCTGATCGGGTTATTGTCCATGATACAGGTGTGATATTCCGGAGCCCCTGGATGGATGAATAGCTAGGCCTCGGTTTCGTTTGAACAACCGGAGCATTTTATCCAGCCAGGAGCGCTTTTTTACCGTGTGGCATTTTATGTTATTCGCTTCTCAAAGCTTTCACAGGATTAGCCCGGGCAGCATTCCAGGCCTGGTAAGCCACAATCAGAAGCGCAAAAGTTAAAGCGATGAGCCCGGTGAGCGGAAATATCCACCATGCAATGCCGGTCCTGATGGGATAGCGTTCCAAATATTGGTTAAGCAGCCACCAGGCCAGAGGAGCGGAGATAACAAATGAAATAATAACCAATCGAGAGAATTCGCCTGAAATTAGCGCCACCAGGCTCTGTATGGAAGCTCCCAACACCTTCCTGATGCCGATTTCTTTGGTCTTTTGCTCGGCAGTAAAACTGGCTAATCCGAAAAGTCCCAAACCAGTGATAATGATGGCTAAAGTGGCAAAAATAGAGGCAAGATTACTGGTTAGGTTTATCGTGGTGAACTTCTTTTTAAAATCATCATCCACAAAGGTGTATTCAAAAGGGTGTGCCGGATCATGTTTTTCAAAAATGCTTTGCACCTGGGCCAGAGACGCATTTAAATCGTTGGTTTTCTTTAGGCGTAGGGTGATTGTACCTCCCCAGTCATCAAGAATGATGAACATGGGTTTTACAGGATCGTAAAGTGATCCCATCAGCACATCGTCTACAACGCCAATCAATGGCCGCTTATCCCCCCAAAGATCAAGCTGGGTGCCGATAGGATCCTCCAGGCCCATCAGCTCCAGGGCTGCTTTGTTGATGATTATTGCCGAGGTATCACTTCCAAAATCTTTTGAGAAATCACGACCCTCCAAGATTTTTATTCCCATCGTTTTTGAATAGTCATAGTCAGCCACAATGGTGGTAAATATTACCCGCAGGTCCTCAGGCTTGCCAGGCCACCCTAAGAAGTTGTTGGAATTGATAGAAGTAATGGCGCTGTTTGATTTTGTTACGGATTCGACATCCCCGGACGCTTCCAATTCTGTTTTTAGTGTCGAATAATTTTTACTTAGTTCATCGTTGAGCAATACAGTAATGAGGTTTTCTTTGCTGTAGCCCAGTTCCCTGTTCTGTACGAGTTGTATCTGCTTATAAATCACCAGGGTGCCGATTATGAGCAAAATGGCTACACCAAACTGTAGTGTCACCAGTACTTTTCTTGGTGTACTGGCGCTCTTACCAACTTTTAGTTGTCCTTTCAGCACCCGGGCCGGCTGAAATCCGGAGAGATAAAAGGCCGGGTAACTTCCTGCAATGATGCCGGTAAAAAGGATGAAACTCAACGCTGCAAGCCAGAATTTACCAGATGCAAAATCAATATAAAGTTGTTTTTCCACCAACTGGTTGTAGGCGGGCAGTACGAGATAGGCTATGAGTATGGCGATAACAAAAGAAATGAATGTAATAAAAACAGACTCACCCAAAAATTGCATAATGAGCTCCCACCGGTTAGAGCCCACACTCTTACGGATCCCTACTTCCTTAGCCCTGCGTTCAGAGCGTGCAGTGGCAAGATTCATGAAATTAATGCAGGCAATGAATAAGATGAAAATAGCTATTACGGTAAACAGTCGTACATAATCGCTCATACCTCCGGATTGTACACCATTCTCAAAGTTCGATTTTAGCCTCCAGTCAAGCAGCGGATGTAAAAAGAACTCCCTTTCAATATCATCCTGCCCTTTTTCCGTAAGCATGTGTCTAATGGTCTCGGATACCGCTTTTTCATTTTTTTTATCGTTGAGTTCAATAAAGATCTGGAAGGAATAATTGCCCCAGTTGTCCTGATTTCTCACTACCCATTCTTGAATGAGCGCTCTGAATTCCCATGGAATGAGGTATTCAAACTGAAATGAAGAGTTGGTAGGAATATCTTTCAAAATACCAGTTACTTTCAGGTCATACTGATCATCGACACGCACCATCTTGTCTATCGGATCTTCATCTCCGAAAAGCGCTTTGGCAGCCGACTCCGTCAGTACTATTGAATAGGGATCATCCAGCACAGTTTCAGCAGACCCCCGGGTCAGCGGGTATTGGAACATCTCTAAAAATTCTTTACTGGCAAAGTAACCCTGCTTGTTCATTCTGGTATCCTCATACCTGAGCAAGTGCGTGCTTCCCCATCCTGTTACTACGGAATTTACAATGTTAGCATCACTGGTTTTCATAGCCTCATAGGTGGGCAGAGGCACCGACCGCCAGGAGTTGATCTTACCATCGAATGCCGCATTAACCCATACCTGGTAAAGCCTGTCATTTTTAGGCAGAAACTTATCATACGAAGTTTCATGATCTACCCAAAGTAAGATCAAAATGCTGCAGGTGATGCCAATGGCCAGACCGGCTATGTTGATTATTGAATAAGCGCTGTTTTTATACAAATTTCTAAAAGTAACAAGGAAGTAGTTTTTCAGCATGGCTATAGGTGTTTACAGAGAATACTCCGGTTTTTTCAAAAGGTAACAGGTAATTCATGCCAAAAGACCAGGCTTTTATCAATAGGTTGCATAAATCCGGGGCTTTCATATTGATATTAGCAAATAAAAGGTTGCAAGGAATAACACAAATCGTGTAATATATATTATAAAATGTGATCATTATTATGAGTTTTTTGTAGATTTGGTTTTCCTAAATCTAATTAAGGCAACTTCCTGGTTCATTTTACCGTCCGTTATTCAATTCTATCCCAGATTTAAACACTGTAAGTATTATTTAATTAATTCAATTATGAAGAGAACGTTTACTTTAGTTGTAACATTGATATGCCTATTCTTCCCGCTCCTGAATTTGCTAGCGCAGTTTCAGGGCGATTTTGCACCGGGTAACTGGTCGTTTGTCTCGGATAATTCCGATGCATTTCTTGACCTGTCTGGCTCTCCGGATGAAGTTCGTCTTGTTGGAGGAAACGATGAAGTAGAAGGTGATACTGACTATACTATTTCTGTTGTGGGATCAGGGGAGGTCAAATTCAGATGGTCTTATTTCAGTACTGATGTGGATGGAGCCTCTTACGATCCGGCAGGTTATCTTTTAAACGGAACATTTACTCCTTTGGTAGATACGGGCGGGCCTCCCAGCCAATCAGGAGAAATGGTCGTAACAGTGGCTGAAGGTGACGTTTTTGGCTTTAGGGTACATACAGAAGATGGCGCTTTAGGTGCTGGAGAGTTGACCATAACCGATTTTAGCCCTTTCAGAAACTCAAGTCCAGTCATTGATCAGCAGAATGCGGTTTATATTGGTCAAAACGCCAGTGCGTTTGATGTTGATTTAACCGGTATCTCGGCAGGAATAGGAGAAGCACAGGAGATTACATTAACAGCTACTTCCGATAACGCTGGCCTTATACCTAATCCTGTAGTAGCATACGCTTCACCTGGCTCACTCGGTACATTGACTATTACTCCCGCGGCAGGTGTAACGGGAGAGGCTGTTATTACTGTTACAGTAATGGATGACGGAGGTACAGACAACGGAGGTGTTGATACTTACCAAATGCATTTTACCATTCAGGTGCAAGCCAATTTTCCACCTACACTTAATCCCATAGGTTCTCAGTCTTTGCCATTAAATTTTGATCCGGTTGACATCGATCTTACCGGGATAACTGCCGGTTTAAATACATCTGAGGCACAAACTCTTACAGTTACTGCCAGTTCAAACAAGCCAGGTTTGATACCTGATCCAGTGGTGACCTATACATCTCCGGATGCTACGGGGACACTTACACTTTCTCCTGTTGCTGATGCAGTGGGTACAGCCCTTATCACCGTGACCGTGACCGATGATGGGATGTCATCCGGAACCGCCGTGAACACATTTTTCAGAACGTTTTCTGTGACGGTATCACCTAATACCGCGCCTACAGTTGATCCCGTAGATGACGAGTATTTGGCCATGAACACAGGAGCAACCGATGTTGGTTTATCAGGTATCACTTCCGGAGATGAAAATGATCAGACAATTACTGTCGAGGCTTCTTCAAGCAATACTCAGCTCATCTCCGATGTTTCTGTGACATACACAAGCCCTGATAATTCAGCAACGTTGTCCTTCACACCTGCTCCGGATCAAGTAGGCGTTGCAGATATCACCGTAACAATATCTGATGACGGAGGTACAGCTTTTGGTGGAGCTAATGAAACTACGATGGTATTTAGTGTTAATGTAAGTAACAACTTCGCACCAACAATCGATGATATTGATGATGTTATTGTGCTCATGGATGCTGCTCCGTTTGATATTGATCTTACCGGAATAACAGCCGGAAGTAACGAAACCCAAAACATTACAATAACGGCTACTTCTGACAACGTTGCTCTCATTCCTGACCCCACTGTTAACTATACCAGTCCTGGCAACACTGGGAGTTTAACTATCAACCCAGTAGCTTCTGAATTTGGAACGGCTATCATAACTGTAACCGTAACAGATGATGGTGCCACTACCTTCGGTGGGATCAACGAGTATACCACAACCTTCGCTATTGATGTTAGTGGAGGAAACCTGGCACCTACTTTGGATGCCGTTTCCTCTATAGTAATAAATGAGAATTCCGGTGAACAAACTATTAATCTTTCTGCTATTACAGATAACAACGGTGGTACACAAACTATCTCAATAGCTGCTACCTCTGATAATTCTGGATTAATCACAGACCCGGTGGTAACTTATTCAAGCCCGGAAGCAATCGGTACTATCAGTTTTACTCCTATCGCTGATCAGTTTGGAACAGCAACAATTACCATAGAAGTTTCTGATGATGGTGGTGTACAGGATAATGGCTTTGATACTAATTTCCACCAAATTGAGGTTACTGTCAGAAATGCAGAAACCTACAAATCTGCTACATCGGGTGATCTAACCTGGGACCGCCCGGAAGAAGGGGTTCCACCGGGTTCGCTGACCAGTATCATCAGCGGATATCATGTTCAGCCTTTTGTGGTGAAGCAAGATGCCGTATATAGCCTTAAAACAAAAACAGCAAATTTTGATAACTTCCTGGCGCTTTATAAGACAAGCTTTGATCCTAATAATCCATTAAAGAATGTTTTGGCATCCTCTGGTGGCGATGAATCGATCCTTGGTAAAATTGAGCATGAACTTATAGCCGGTAGGCAGTATTATTTGGTTACCACAGCGGAGGCAGATAGTGAGCATGGTTCATTCACTAATGAAATTGCTGGATTAGGTCTGATACAAATAGGATCTATTCCAACAATTGATCCCATTGAAGATCAAATAACGGATGAGGACACCTCTCTGGATGTGGCTGTCGGCAATATTTCAGGGGGAGCTTTTAATTCCGGGATATTAGTGTTAACAGCAAGTTACGATGAAAGCCTTATTGCCTCTGTTAATATCGATTATACCAATCCTGAATCAACTGCTACTCTTGCAATTATCCCACAGCCGGATCAGCATGGTGTGGCTACTATCACAGTAACAATAGACAACGGAAGTATAACACGTGATGAAGCTTTTAGCATAGATATTATCAGTGTAAATGATGCTCCAACAGATCTTACATTATCTTCTGCTTCGGTTACTGAAGGAGAGCCTGTCAACACTGTTGTAGGTACGCTATCGGTTTCGGATGTTGATGTTGCTGATACACATACCTTTACCCTGGTAGTCGGTGACGGAGATGACGACAACGGAAGCTTTAATATTGATGGAAATCAGCTTGTTTTAGGTGCAGTTTTTGATGATCCTATTAGTGGAAGCCTGTCTGTAAGAATCCGGGCGAATGACGGAAACGGAGGTTCGGTTGAAGAAATATTTACGCTCCAACTCAACAACGTAAATGATGCACCAACAGATCTTACATTATCTTCTGCTTCGGTTACTGAAGGAGAGCCTGTCAACACTGTTGTAGGTACGTTATCGGTTTCGGATGATGATGTCGCTGATACACATACTTTTACCCTGGTAGTCGGTGACGGAGATGACGACAACGGAAGCTTTAATATTGATGGAAATCAGCTTGTTTTAGGTGCAGTTTTTGATGATCCTATCAGTGGAAGTCTGTCTGTAAGAATCCGGGCGAATGACGGAAACGGAGGTTCGGTTGAAGAAATATTTACGCTCCAACTCAATAACGTAAATGATGATCCTGTGAGTATCAGTTTTACATCTATTGAACTTACAGAGCAAACCGGTACTGATGTAGTGATCGGAACATTCACTACTGCTGATGACGATGCTGATGATTCACATACGTATGTCTTGGTGACTGGGGCCGGAGATGATCACAACGACATGTTTGTCATAGATGGCGCCAACCTGCATTTAAAAGAAGTGCTGTCGAAGTACCTTTCTGATGATTTTCTCAATGTAAGAGTTAGAAGTACAGATACCGGTGAAGCATCTGTAGAGCAAGCTTTTGAGATCCCGGTGAATATTGTGACCGGTGTACCAGAGAATTTAACTCAGGCCTTATACGCTTATCCAAACCCTGCTAGTGATTTTATTTACTTCAGGGGAGAGATCCTTGTAAATGCTGAGCTGTTGCAAATAAGAAACCTAACTGGTCAGAAAGTGGCAGAATTGCCCGCTAGTAGAATTTCATCGGACATGAAGATAGATGTCTCATCCTTTGAAAGTGGTATTTATTGGGTTAAGGTATTCTTAAGGGATGGCTCAGCTAAAAGTTTTAGAATAGCGATGCATTAGAAGGAAAAAGAAAACCTAGAGAGAGAGCCATGTTGAGTATAGATATGGCTCTATTTTCTTTTACAGTAAAGCTATAAATATAAATAAATAGTTCTCCAGGTTTTAGCACAGTTGGTTGTGCATCACGCGTTTATACCAATGATCTGATCCTTGTTAATCTTCCCTATTAAAAATATTAACATAATCTCTAAAGAAATAGATTTTGCCTCTCTTACTTCCAGTCACCTCATGAATGATTTTTAACTTTTCTAATTCTACAAGTAGTTTATAAACAGAGGGAGCAGACAAACCTGTAACTTCTTTTGCCTTTTGAGCATCTATGATCGGATGTTGGTATAGGTCTTTAATAAGGATGTTGGCACTGCTCGATCTGCTTCCTAAAGTTTGAATTCTATTCTCAACATCTTGTTGGAGTTTTAGAATTTTATCAAAAGTTGAAATGCCATTTTTTGCTGTTTCGATTATCCCTACAAGAAAGAATTTGAACCATTGAGTAATGTCATTTTTTTCCCGAACCCGCATTAGATTGTCATAGTACAGGGTTCTATTTCGTTCAAAAAAATCGGATAGATACAGGATTGGCTTCTTTAAAATTCCTTTTTCCACTAAGTAAAGTGTTATCATTAATCGGCCTACGCGTCCATTCCCATCGAGAAACGGGTGTATAGTTTCGAATTGATAATGGATTAGTGCAATCTTTAGAAGCTCAGGAAAATATATTTCTTCACTATGAACAAACTCCTCCAGATCACTCATATACTCGTCAATGGTTGAATGTATGGGTGGAATAAATGTTGCATCCATAATAGTGGCACCGCCAATCCAGTTTTGGCTAGTTCTAAACTCCCCTGGTGATTTATGTTTACCTCTAACTCCTGACAATAAGATTCTATGAGTCTGTTTTATGAGTCTTGATGAAAAAGGTAAATCTTCAAGTTTATTAATAGCTTCGTTAAGAGCCTTGATATAATTTTGTACCTCTTCCCAATCATCTCTTTTTTCTTCAGCGATATTTTTTTTGTCTAAAAGAGCCTCTTCAATGTTAGTTTTGGTGCCTTCTATTTTACTTGATTGCGTGGCTTCTTTGACGACATGCATACTAATGAATAGATCTACATTTGGGATGTTTTCTGAATACATATCCAACCTACCAAGATGCCTGTCAGCCTGACTTAATAAACTCAGAAGCTCCATATTTTCAATGGACCATGCCCGGTTTATTTTTTCCGGCTGAAAGCTTTTATATGTACCTTGTTTGATATACCTACCCGCGATGAAATGCTTCATAGTTAATAATCTTAATTAAAGATAGCCATTAATTAAGAAATAAGCTAAAAACTTAATTAAGAAGTTAGCTTATTTAAGTTTTATTAAATAATCTTAATTATGTGAGAAAATTCTAAGTGTCTTTAAGAAAACATTCCCGCCTAAGGGCGGGACGAAGTTCCAAAAAACGGTAGTAGTGCGTACAGTTGTTACAGTTGTCCGGAGGAGCATTTTTGGAACGAACGTAACGCGGACATTGGCGTTTTCTTAGAGACACTAATTAAGAAATGTGAAAAAAACTTAATTAAGGAGTTGCCTTATTTAAGTTTTCTTAAATAGGCTTAATCATTGGGCTGCTATATTATAAGTGTACTAATAATAAAGGACAAATTTGTCCGATAATAAAATATTGCTTATATTTACATCAAAAGGAACTGAAATGTTTTCAAAGGCATGTGAATATGGGATAAAAGCAGCTATAGTAGTAGCGCAGGAGTCACTGAACGGACAGCGGACCAGCCTGAAAGATATTACCAGAGAGATCAACTCTCCTGAGGCATTTACAGCCAAGATCTTACAACTGTTGGTGCGAAGTAGAATAATTTATTCAGTTAAAGGTCCGCATGGGGGGTTTGAGATTCCTAAAAACCAAATTGATGAAGTGAAGTTGAGTGAAATCGTGGATGCGATAGACGGAGACGCTA
Source organism: Fulvivirga imtechensis AK7 (assembly GCF_000331535.1). Taxonomy (GTDB): domain Bacteria; phylum Bacteroidota; class Bacteroidia; order Cytophagales; family Cyclobacteriaceae; genus Fulvivirga; species Fulvivirga imtechensis. Next base: position 122,730 of record NZ_AMZN01000055.1, read on the forward strand.
TCTATAAAGGCTGTGGCCTTGGACTCAGCGAATGTAGTGCCAGTCAACCCTGCCCCGTGCATGATAAGTTTGTAAAGGTGAGAGATGAATTAAAACTAATGCTGGAAAACACTTCCCTTTATGAGTTGGCTGTGGGGCTGGAAGTGGGATTAACTTTTCTGAACAGGTAAAAAAATTTAAATAAATAAAGGACAAAAATATCCGAAATCATAGAACTAAATATGGAAATAATGAACGAGATAATTGAAAAGACAATTGGTGAAATTGTGGCGGAAAACTATAAGGCAGCGGAAGTATTTCATCACTATGGAGTGGACTTTTGCTGTAAAGGTAACAGAGTGTTAAAAGACGTATGCAAGCAAAATGATATCTCGATTGACGAGATGGTATTGGCTATTCAAAACATTATTCAGAATGGTGGTGGCCAGGCTGTTGACTACTATTCCTGGCCTTTAGACCTGTTGGTAGACGTGATCGAGAAAAAACATCATGCTTATGTTGAAGAGAAAATACCTGTTATTACACAATTTTTGCAACGGCTTTGTGATGTACATGGAGCACGCCATCCGGAGCTCTTTGAAATTAAGGATCTTTTTACTGCCTCGGCCGGTGAGCTTACCACACATATGAAGAAGGAGGAACTTATATTATTCCCTTTCATTAGGAAGTTGGAAAAATCTAAATCAGTCGGGCAAGCCGTAGCGTCACCGCAATTTGTTTCAGTACAAAACCCTGTGGATATGATGATGGCTGAGCACGAGGCCGAAGGGGACAGATTTCGTAAAATAAATGGACTGACCGATGCATACCAGCCACCTTCTGATGCATGCAATACTTTTAAGATCACCTATGCTATGCTTCAGGATTTTGAATCAGACCTGCACCTACACATTCATTTAGAGAACAATATTTTATTTCCACGGTCAATAGCCCTGGAAAGAACGCTGGCTGAAATGTTGAAATAACGACTAAAACAGTAACCTATGAATATCCGGGAAAACAAAAAGAAGGCAAAACCCAAATTGTGTCCGGTATGCTGGGGCTACCAGGAGTATGACAGAAAGATCAGGATCAGGATAAAGGACAAGCAGGTGGATGTAAATAATCATTTGGGGTACCATACCAGGATCCGGAAGTTTCTGGTGCGGCACGTAGATGGCATTCATCTGCAACAGGGTACGTTGCAAAACTGCCCTACGTGTCTGGAAAGAATTTAAAAATTAAAGGAATCAAAATGGAAGCTATAAAGCCTATAAAAAGAGATAAGAAGATGCAACCATTAAGCCGTGACCACCATCATAGCTTACTGCTAAGCTGGAAGATCCGGCAAGGTATGAGCAAAGGCATAGCCCTGGAAAGGATCAAGACTTATTGCGATTGGTTTTTTGAAAAATATGCAGAACCACATTTCTGTCTTGAGGAGAAGTATCTTTTTCCTGTGTTGGGTGAGGATCATAAGCTGATAAAGAAAGCATTGGCCGATCATCGGAGATTGCGCAGGCTCTTCACTATGAATACCGACCTTGAACGCACCCTTAGCTTACTGGAGGAGGAGTTGGAAGCACATATCCGCTTTGAAGAGCGTGTTTTGTTTAACATAATACAGGAAGCAGCAACAGAAGAGCAGCTCGACAAGATCAGTACCGTACATAACGATGAAATATTTGAGGAAAACACAGAGGATGAATTTTGGAAGATAAGGAAATGAGAGAGCCGAATAGGGAGCAGGTACAGAGGTTGATAAAATCGGGGAGAAGTGAATGGTAATGAATGCCTGGTAAACGGGGCTGGCAACTTGAAGCTAAAGCCTTCGGTCGCAACTTCCTCCGGAATATCCATTGATCCCTGAATGGAATGGTGTAAATAATCATGGTATTGAAAATAAAGCTGATATTTGTGTTACATGGATAATACTATGAACGCCAATAACCATCAGCTTGTCGAAACGCTTAATGAGAGGATCAAAGAGCTTACGTGCCTTTATGAAATATCCAATATTGTAGCTACCTCTACCCAATCTTTAGAACACATGCTGCAATCAATTGTAAATGTGATACCCAGGGCATGGAAATTTCCTGAAGAGGCTGTGGTACAACTGTGCGTGGACGAGGTAGCGTATTTTTCAGGAAAGCTTCCTGCTGAACATATTTCACAGATGCACCCTATAGAGATCAGTCGTCAGCCCAGAGGATATCTTGCGATCTACTATGATGCTTCTTCCTTTCAGCAATCGCCATTTCTTCCTGAAGAGCAGACACTGCTAAAAACACTGGCGCAGGAAATAGCCGCGATCATAGAAAGAGGCGAGCAGAAAAAGCGAGAGGAACTCATGCAACGGAAGTTTCAGCACAACGACAGGCTGGCGATACTGGGAGAGATTACAGCGGGTATAGCCCACGAGCTGAATACACCGCTGGGTAATATTCTGGGATTTTCACAACTGGTCCAGGACAGGGCTGGCGATAACCATATGAAGAAGGACATAGAGAAGATCATCAACTCGGCCATGCATGCCCGTGAGGTGGTGAAGAAGCTGATGTTCTTTTCATGCGAAATGCCACAGCATATGCAAGAAGTGTCAATCAATGCCCTGGTTGAAGATGCACTGGATCTTTTGCAGATCTCATTTAAAAATGCTGGATTGACTGTGCTATTCAAAAAAGATAATGGTGAGATAACTGCCCATGTAGATCCTGTACAGTTTACACAGGTGGTTTTCAACTTGCTGATCAACGCCATACATGCTACCCCTAAAGGAAGAAAGCTGGAGGTGCAATTGGAGCGTCAGATTGATCAGTTTATCCTGATCATTAAAGATGAAGGTCACGGTATTGAGGAATCTATCCGTGAAAAGATATTTGAACCATTCTTTACTACCAAAGCCACTGGTAAAGGATCAGGCCTCGGCCTGAGCGTGGTGCATGGCATTGTAAAAAATCATGGGGGGCAAATAGTCGTGGAATCAGAGGTGGATCGCGGGTCTACGTTTACAGTAATATTTCCATTAAAACAATCGTATGAATAAGAAACGAATACTTATTGTAGATGATTCTTTTGATATGCTGGAAGTACTGCAAAGGCAGTTGAATGCACTGAACTATGTCACCTTTCAATCATCTAATGTCAATGATGCTATCGATATACTGGAGCACTCCGATGTAGACCTTCTTATTACTGACCTGCAAATGCCGGTACAAAACGGCATGGAGTTAGTGAAGTACACCGCTCGTCATTTTCCGAATATTCCGGTGCTTGTGATCACGGGATATCCGTCTGTAGCCGGTGCAGTGGAGGCTGTTAAGTCCGGGGCAATGGAGTATTTGGTTAAGCCGTTTACCATAAAGGAGCTACAAAAGGCAGTGGAAAAAGCATTGGCTCAACGGGCTGTGAAATTTGAAGGTGATGGGCAAAAAACAAAATGGAAGAATGATCAACCCGTAAGCTATTGGGGTATTATAGGACAGTCCGAAGGTATCAAAGAACTTATAGACCTGATCCGGAGAGTAAAAGACACTAAGGTCACCACCTTGATAACCGGGGAAAGCGGTACAGGAAAGGAGCTTGTGGCCAGAGCCATTCACTATAGCGGAAAGTACAGCAAATCACCTTTTATAGCGGTAAATTGTGGGGCTATTCCAGAAAATTTGCTTGAAAGTGAGTTGTTTGGGTTTGTAAAAGGTGCTTTTACCGGAGCATATGAATCCAGGGCAGGCTTCTTTCAGGCGGCAGACGGAGGCACCATATTTTTAGATGAAATAGGTACGGCCTCAGGCACAGTGCAGACGAGGCTGTTGCGCGTAATCCAGGAAAAAGAAATAACCATGGTAGGTGCCAACAAACCACAAAAAATAGATGTGCGTATTATCGCAGCTACCAACAGTGATCTTTATGCCATGAGTAAAAATGGTAAATTCCGGGAAGACCTTTACTACCGCCTTAACGTCATATCAATTACCACCCCACCCCTAAGAGATCGCAGGAGTGATGTACTGCCACTGGCGCAGCATTTTCTTCAAAAGTTTTCAAAAGATTTTAATAAAGAAGGGATCACCCTTTCCAAAGAGGTAGCCGGCCTGCTAAAAAGCTATGCCTGGCCTGGTAATATCCGTGAGTTGGAGAATGTTATTCAGCGGGCATTGATCTTGTGTGATGGCGAAATTACAGCCGGTCACCTGCCTGATTACATAAAAAGTGCTTCTCAGGAAGTACCAGCCGAAACTACGATACTTCGAACATTGAAAGAAGTGGAGTATGAGCATATACTGAAAGTGTTGCAGGCTGTGGATCATAACAAAACAGAAGCAGCCAGGATCCTAGGCATCAACAGGAAAACATTGCGTCAGAAGTTGATAAACCAGAGCGGCACAAAACGAACCACCGGGTAAAAATGTACCGGTCATTATTTCCCCTGCCACCGTGGCAATACCGCTAAAAAGACTCCAAATACCCTGTTTGGCGATTTCCTGTCTTACTGGTACGCATGTTGTAAATGTGACCTCCGAAAGGGGATGAATGTATATGATAACGTCAATTGTTGATGGGATCTGCCATAGATGTGTACATGATATAAGCTGTGGTTTGCACCGTGGCGACTATATATGGGACTGCTCTGAGTTCGAGACTGAGGTGGGGGAAACACCTAATGCTGCCAACGGTGCATATATTCAAAGCCACCACCAGAGCTCCAGTCTCTGTAGTCATTGTGCTCTAAAGATCGTTGTCAATGGTATCGCGAAGATGCTGTGACATATCACTGTGAGCACTACGGGTAATTGGCTATAGCTAAACACTAAAACCTCCCTTTTTCAATTCAACTGTAGAAATAATATATAAAATGAATCAGCAAAATATTATAGTAGAGAAAAACGAATACGATTGGCTTCTTGGTATGCTTGAGAATCGAAGATATACAGATCCCCTGAACCAAAGCTGCCTGGAAGCGCTTCATAAAGAATTGAAATCGGCGGTAGTAAAGGAGGAGTTTGATATGCCACGATATGTTGTACGCATCAACAGCATGGTTGACGTGCTTACACCCTATGGAATTAAAAAAAACATACAGATAGTAGTGCCGGCAGAGCGAAATATGGAACAGGATAAAATTTCCATTCTATCTCCTATGGGATCGGCATTGTTCGGTTATAAAAAGGGAGATGAGGTACGGTGGTTATTTCCGAAAGGAAAAGGTAAGATAAAAATACTCGAAGTAAAAAATGCTCCCAAACGAGTATTTAAATGAAGAGCTTTATGATTATACTATTGAGTACCTTCGTGCCATTGCTGGCAGGAGAGTGTTCCGGTATAAATCTTGCGTCTTATAATGGTGAGCAAAGGGTACTAACCCATTCTAAAACACAGGCTTATGGCAGGCTTCTGGAATGGATGGAAGACGCTGACCTTACCATCAGACAAGCCGACCCGGAACAAGGAACACTCGTTGCAAGTGAGCGCATACAGGTACACCAGGGCATTGTGCGGCAATCTGTAGTTATTACGCTTACTATCAATATCAGCAATAACGGATATGCGTACAGATTCAGTGGCAACATCCCGGAATCTTCTCAAGCTTCCCGTGAGTTTAACAGACGGTGTGTTAATTTAGCTGAGGCTATAAAACACGCCATAGATGGAAAAGAGACCGGCTTGCAGTAAAAAGTTTGCCAACCTTATAAAAAAAGCCCCTCCAACCACCGCAACTGGCGGAGATGAGAAGGGGCTAACACACACAACTTACCTAATGAAGGTATAAGTATATTTTAATGTCAGGCTCCAGCTTTCGGTGCCAGGCAGTTCAATTCCTTCTATATCCTGACCCACCGTATTGGATACCTGGTTGTAGACAAGGTAGAGGTCATTGCCCTCTTTATGGTTATAACGCAGGCCAGTGTTCACGGCTACTTTATTGTTGAGCTTTGAATATTGCACCAGCGACCTGAGCGACCATTTTGTATCCAGCGCTGCAAGCATGGTGGCGCTGGCAATATCTGCCCTCAGCAGTTGGTCTCTTTCAGTAAACTCGATCCTGTTAAAAGTATAGTTGAGGCTTATCTGGAAATGTTTGGAGGGGATCCAGGTAGGTGATATGGAAAGAGAAGCTTTATCACCATCGTAAAACTTTCCTGTTTCACCGCTCACGCTTGTTCTAATCATTCTGCCGTTTGACATATTGAATGCCGCATTCAAAGTGCTGAAAGTATGGTTACCTGCAGGGACAAAAGCCTCTTCAGATAGGGCAAAATCCTCCTTCACTTCATCGTAGGTCCTCAAAACCGAGAAGGAAATGTCTGCACCGGACGCAAACAAAATAAGGATGCCAGGTTCGGTTGTCATGGTTTCCAGGGACTGATCATTGTTTCTAAGGAAAATAGAATTAGCAGCAAAGGGCTCCAGTTTCCTTACCCACTGACCGTCAATAAAATGCCCGTACACCACATTTTGATTTAGCGCCAGGTTGTTTTTGCGAAGCACAAAGCCTACACCAGGATCAAAATTTTTACCGGTATATTCTGCTTCTGCAATATATCCCAAGCCAGATACCGCTCTTTTTTCCCATTTTATATAGCCCATCGAATTTTCTGAGTCGGGCAGGTGATCGGAGAAAACATGGCCTCCTTTTATGGTCAAATAGTATGGTCCTGCAACCCTGAGGAGTGCATCTGCTCCGGTCACAAAATTGTAATTGCCCTCCGAGTCCACACGGGAAGTAATCAAGGTTCCCAAATAAGAGTAGGCATTCAGCACCCTTTTTCTTAACCTAACAATACCGAAGTTTTCCGATGAGATGGACGGATCGGAACCTTCTGTCTGCATTGTTAAAACTCCCACATCCAGGTTTTTAAACCTTCCTACCAGGCGTCCTCCGCCATAAACCCTCAGCAGGTTGCCATTTTCATCAAGACCTATCCTGCGGCTATGAAAGAGGCGGTTTTGTGAAATGTTGCTGGTTGTGAAGCTGAAAACTCCGGAACGTTCCTGGAAAAACTGCCTCTTTTCAGGAAAGAAAAGCGAGAAGCGAGTGAGATTTACCTGTACATTATCAGCTTCTACCTGAGCGAAGTCTGTATTCAGCGTCAGGTCAAGAGTGAGGTTGGAGCTTAAAGCAAATTTTACATCCAGGCCTACCTCTCCGTCTGTATCAGAATGGTCGGCTATTTCTTTTCTGGTACTATCATAGGCACTATTTTGCTGATAGTTGCCCAGCACATAAGGAGTAAAGTAAATAGGATTCTTGCGCTTTATGCCTGTCAGTAATATCTTCTGGGCTCTGGATGGCTTCCATGCTGCCATATTCCAGTTCGGTGGAATTGCAGGAAATGTCTGCCGCTCGTTTTTTCTGCCGATCAGCCGGTGGGTGATCAGTCCGAAGATTACGTTGCCATTGTTATCGTCAAAACGCAGGCTGGAGAAAGGGATCTTCATTTCAGCATACCACCCTGCATCATTCCGTGTGGTGGCTACGCTCCAAAAGGTATTCCAGCTCGCGTTAAAGATCTGCGACTGATCGCCCTCAGCATCATTTAGTATTTCCGCATCCAACCTGTTGCCTGATGGCATGGTGCTGAATGTGCTGAAGTTTTCATTGTCATTGTAGGTGTCGAGTAGTACGTTAAAAAAGTCACCCCCGGGGTCGCCATCCCTTAACAAGGAGTTGCCCTGGATACCCTTATGATCAGAATCAAGGAAAACACCGGAAAAATAGATATATTCATCATCATAACACATGCGTATCTCCGTTTTCTCGGTGAGCTCTCCCTGGTATACAGGCGTATACATGGTCATAGGAAAGGGCTCTACAGATTTCCAGGCCTGTTCGTTGACAACCCCGTCAATTTCAATGGGCGCTGTAGTGCGGGCAACCTCATAAAGGTCCTGTGCGTAAATGGTGGAAGTAAGAAGAGATATCAAAGTGAGTAAGTTTTTTTTCATTAACCCTTCGTTTTAAAGTTATATCTCCTGAAACGGATCATAAAACTCTTAGATTAATTAATTGGATGAATTGTTTTTAATGTATCTATTAATTTTATTCATGTATATATTTGGCTTAAAATAACTCGATGAGTGGAGTCGGAAGTGGCATTAAAGAAGATTCACGATTATCTCTACAGGCGCATAGGCATTGCACAAACCTGGAGAAGCAATCCTCACCTGCCACATTATATTCTTATTACGAAGGCTGTTTTACTCGTTTGACAATGGTAATAATGAGTAATACCCATGGAAAACCATGTAGCAGCAAATCGAAATAATCTATAAATTGCATGCCCTGAGCGCCACCCAATAACCAGCGGACTTTCCCAACAATATGCGGTTCGGGGGTGTAGGGCGCCAGGCCGAGGCTGATGCTTAGGATGAGGGCGAAAAGTATGTTTTTATTGCTTTTCAAGTGGCTTTATATTTTCGTTGGCTTATGGGCTTTGTCTCTCAGGGATAGAATAAATATATATTTTTTCCTGTTTGCCGCGAGGAAGAAAGTAACCCTCATCGTGGATCACGTACCGGTCTGGCTCGGAGAACTGTTCAAGCAGCCCTCTTGAAATAACAAGAGGTACGTCTTTTTCTTTACAGATAGCATACATTCTTGATGTGGTATTTAGTACATCACCGGTATAGATAAATTCTTTTTTTATGGCATTCAATTCGCCTTTGGTAATCTGCCCTACATGCAAACTTCCTTTGATAGTAGGCGCATAGTGAAAGCTTTTCAGAAAGAACGCTGCTTTTTTTTCCAGGGCAGCTTTTATCTCAAAGAATAATTCGAGTGCGTTGTTGTTGGCCAGTCCTTTTTGTAGTGGCCAGGAAATGACTATTTCATCACCTACATATTGATAAACTTCGCCTTCATATCGCTGGATTATTGGAGTAATAAATGAATAAAACTCGTTTAAAAAATCAAAGTACAAGCGTGACCCCAGCCGTTCTGCTACCGGGGTAGATTTGTTGATGTCACAAAATAAGAAAACACGGTCTTCTTGCTTTGGCTTGTGGTATTCTCCTCTTAGCCACGACATAAACATTTTTGGATCATGTTTTGAAGAAAGGCTGTAAAACAATAGAGCCAGTATACTTCCAAGACCCCATACAAAGATAAACTTAAGAAGGAAGGGTTCTTTAAAAAAAGTGGCCGGGAATATCAACGGGCCAAAATACTGGATGAGGCTATAAGCCGCAATTATCCCCATCAGGTAAAGCATTGAGCGAATGATCAGCGCCAGATAAAAGTTGAGCATGTTCATCCATTTTAGTACAAATAGTTGTTCCAGGATCAGGAAGGGTAATCCAAAAATGACTGGAGGCAACGTGTATACACCGAGTGCGAAGATATAAAGGTTTACAGGCCATTCTTGTGACAGCAGAATGGTCTCATAACCAAAAGCAAATAAGCCTATGATGAGCCAGTACAACGTTATCCACCAGGCATACCCGATGATTCGTTCTTTGCTATGTGCAGAAATTACGTGCATGTTTATTTCTCCTTTTGCGAGACATTCTGTGAGGTTGATCATAAACAATAAGGATGTAGGCGTGGGAAAGTATGTGTGGATACATGGGCTGTAAAAATATTTGTCGCAAAAGTACCTGATAAGGAGTGTGTGCATTGTAACATACGTTACACTTAGTTGAAGTTATACTTAATCATAAGTGCAAAGCGCTTGCTGTCAGTTTGTTACCAATTACATGCCGAAATATCTGCGACAAGAAGTGGAAAATCTGCTCTAAAATCATTAAATTAAAGCTTGGGCGTGGAATGTGTTGTTGCTGATTTTTTGAAAATTACATTCCTCTCTTTGTATTTCATTTTTTAAACTTTTCAAACGCAATTTTTTTATGACTAGTATCATTAAAAAAGGGAGAGGCCTTTATTTTTTACTCCCACTCCTACTGTTCACATCCATTGCATACGCACAAGTCGATTCAATTAAAACACCCCTGAAATGGCACCAAAGACAGTCTTTTAGAATTGCTGCAGTGCCCATGGCACTGACAACAGTGGCACTGGCCACACTGACTGCAGAAGATCACACAGGTTTAAGCAAGTACCAGATCCAGGAAAGTATTCAGACGGATCTGCTGGCCGAACCGCAACAGTTTCAAACCAGCATAGACGACCACTTACGTTATGCCCCGGTTGTAATGGTTTACGGACTGAATATGATGGGGATCCATGGTGAGAATAATTTTGGCGAACGTACTATTATCCTTTCCAAAATATTTCTGCTGCAGCATGTACTCACCAGCACCATGAAAAAAGGCTTTGGTATGGTTCGTCCGAGTGGCGAGGGACTTTCTTTTCCCTCCGCACACACTTCCAGAGCCTTTGCTACAGCCACCTTCATGCACCATGAATATAAGGATGTAAGCCCTTGGTATAGCGTGGCGGGATACACCTTTGCTGTGGCTACCGGAGCCCTGCGGGTGATCAACAATCATCATTGGCTACCGGATGTACTCGTTGGCGCTGGTGTTGGCATTTTAGCAACAGAACTGGTCTACCTTACCCATCAGCATAAGCTTACTAAGTGGCTGAACAGAGATAAAAAGAAAAGGAACAAAGTAATGATGGCCCCTGTTTACAACGGAAAGACCCCAGGAATTTATATGAGTTTGAGCTTTTAGGACTTTCACACTTTTATTGATGCTCCGAATATTTACAGAGGTATAAGTGAAGGTTTTACCGTGAGCGACCGGAGATTTTAAATGCCACGGCTCCACAGGTTTCCGCTTGTTCTTTCTTTTTGTTAAATAGTGTTTGTAAACGCAGACATTGACGTTTTCTTAGAGACACTAAATACATCAGGTGTTAAGAAACCGCATGCTTTCTTTTGATAATTTCCATCAAATCACTTAATTTATTGCTTCTATTGTGTCTGTAAAGAGTTTTGGTTAAGAATTTTCCAATGCTCAAGCTATGTTTCCTGCTCTACATATTCACCTAACTTCCTGATAACCATGAAGCCCCACCTTTGTGTACTTTTATTTATGTTGTTTTTTGAAAGCTACGGCCAAAAACCTGTATGGAAGGAGTATAAAGAGGTGGATGGCATGATATCCAACTATATTTACGATATAAAAGAAGATAAAAACGGAGTATTGTGGCTGGCTACTGAAGGAGGAGTAGTAAAATTTGACGGATATCACGCTTATACGGTACCCCTTCTCGACAGTCTGGGCAAACATATACCAGTATACTATGTCTACATTATGCCGGACCAGCGGCTATGGCTTGGTACTAAATTGGGGCTTCGAATCTATGATCCTGATACCAGGCAGTTGGTGAGCCATACACTAAGCTTTAACAACCCTGTTGAGGACATTATTTATCTGGGGCGCCAGCAGGTGTTGATCTCATATCTGCACGGAGTATATCTTGTATCTACCGATAAAAACTTCCAACCCCAGGGTGTTGAGCGCTTTGATGTCAAACACTTTGGTGAAAACCTGATCGTTAACGAGTTTGCTACGGCACGTAACGATCATTTATTCATCTCATTGGCAGGGTATGGTGTTATTCATGGCAAGGTCAATGAACTTGGGCAATGGGAAAAATATCAACTGATCAACAATCCCTTGCAAGGAGAGGGTAAGGGATTTAAACTCGGTAAAAACATTCAGGTATTGCCAGCAAACCGGGTTCTGATCAACTACCTTTCAGAAGGGCCATTCATTTATAACCTGACCACCGGCCAACTGGAAAAGGTGCCGGGTTTGAACATGCCTAATATTCAAACCCTTACACCCTATACGGCCACTACGTATGCTGATGGTTACCTGTACTTTTCCGTAACTGGCATGGGGCTCTACAGGATATTTCTGGAAGATGAACGCGGTGTACCGGAACCTATTTCTTTTGAATCTATTCCCGATTTCAATTTCCTGGATGACGGCATCTCTTCTATTTACGTAAGGAATAACACCCTTTGGGTGGCTACAATTGGAGATGGCATTAAGAGTACACGCTTACAGGATGAGGCGATAAAAACCATTGCGCTTCACGAGCATGTAGGTAATCTCACCAGCCTGAATAGCGTGAAGGTGGACAGCGAAGGCAACCTTCTTGTAGGATCCTTTGGAAGAGGAGTAGTATATCTGCAGCGAGCGGAAGACGGTAACTTTGATCCTAAGCAGGTGGAAAAAGTGGGGGGTAGCCTCAATTTACCTTCCGACAGTATCAGTGAGTTTCATTTTGACCGGCAAGGGAATTTGTGGATAGCCACTTACGAAGGATTATGCTATTACACCCGGGAACAGTATGAGCGCTTTAAGGCTGGGAAAGATGTTACTCCCAGGATATACTCGCCAAAATACACTTCTGCCGATCCTTTCACGTCCGGCATCGTTAATGATATTTTTGAAGATACAGGAGGAAATATCTACGCCACTACGCAGTCGGGCCTCAACATGATCGATCCAGAGACAGGGGCCATCACTAATCACCTTGATTCTATTAAAAAAGGCGCCTTCAGCATTGTCAAACCCATGTATTATGGGGATTTTCTATGTGACAGCACCATGGTATTCTTCAGCCCCTGGGTCAATGGAATTATTAAAGATGGATTTTTTACGGGGAACGAAATGCTTTTTACCGATACATATGACGCGTACATTTACCATTCGGTAGCTGTCAACGGTATTAGCTGGCTGGGTACCAACAGGGGGCTTTATAAATATCAGGGGAAAACAGGTAAAACCATAGATTTTAAAGAAAGGCCGTTCTTTAAAAATAAAAAGATCAATGCCATTACCGAAGATCCATATGGTACTTTGTGGATGGGTACTAATCAGGGGATAATTTCCTATCACCCCTATTCCGGTCGGATCAGACAGTACAGGGTGCCGGGAGCCAGTGGCTGGCCCTTTTTTCACTATGGTTCGGTAGCCAAAGACCACCTGGGAAATGTATACTTCGGCACCAACAAAGGGGTGGTGATCATCGATACAAAACGCATTGCCGAAGATGAAAATCGTTGCAAAGCTGACTGCAACATTATGATCTCCGATATTTTGGTGAATGATGAATCCAAGGGTGCTGAGGTTCGTGGTTCACACGCTGGGAAAGCGGTAGTGGATGTGCAGGAGAATGATGTTATTGATGTCTTACTGGGGTTTCCGGCACATCACCTGCATGACAACATCAGCTTTGAGTATAGCATCGATGATGAAAAATGGTTCCCTGTAGATCCTGTAAGCCCACGGGTAGTGCTGTACCGCCTGAATCCGGGTGAGTACAATCTTTCGGTCAGAGCTGTACGCTATGGTGGAGAGGTAGTAGCTTCTTCTACAATACCTTTTGATGTGAAGGGGCCATGGTGGAAGACGTGGTGGTCATTTATTATTTATAGTCTGCTTGCTGCAGGGCTGGTAGCGGCTTACTACCGGTATCGCCTGGCAGGAGTACGGCTAAAGCAGCAGCTTGAACTTGAAAAAATGGCCAGGATCAACCAAAACCTGAAGCTGGATTTTGTGTCCAACATCTCGCATGAATTCCGAACGCCACTCACACTGATCCTCAACGATATAGACGTTTTGAAGTCCAACGGACATTCATCAACACCTAAATGTCTGCATAAGATCGAGGTTAATGCTCAGCGCCTGAAGAGATTGGCCAACGAGCTGATCGATATGAAAAAACTTGAACAGGAGGGACTTAAACTGATGGTATCACAGTATGATATCATTGCTTTTGTGCGGGATACAGTTCAGGTATTTGAAGAACTGGCCAAAAAGAATAAGATAGACCTCTACTTTGATACCAATAAAAAATTCGAGTTGATCTGGTTTAACAAAGATCAGTTGGAGAAGGTGCTGTTCAATCTACTGTCCAATGCGTTTAAATTCACCACTGAAAAAGGGGCGATCAGTGTAAGTATAGACTGCCAATACCGGTACCAAAACCGTGAAGCAATTGCAGTCACTGTGAGTGATACAGGTACAGGCATAGCTGATAGTGATATTGACAAGGTTTTTGATGCCAGCTTTTCACGGCCCCCGTTAAATGAAGCCAGCGGCTTCGAAAGTACCGGTATCGGGCTTCATTTGAGCCAAAAACTGGTGCAATTACATCATGGTGAGCTCAGCGCGGCAAGTAAAAAGGGTGCCGGATCCACGTTTACTATGATACTATACAAAGGCTCCGGCCATTTTAAGCCTGATCAATTGCTGAAATACCGGTTTCAGCATCACCTGAAGAGGTCATTGATGCGCTTTAATAAGGAGGTCAACAGGGAGAATGGTGGGGCTAAGATTTTGATAGTAGAAGACAATAAAGATATAAGACGGTATATGGCCGGGGTGTTGTCGGGCTACTATACCGTATTTGAGGCCAGGTCAGGTGTTGACGGCATAGAGCTGGCCAAGACAAAACTTCCCGACCTGATCATTACAGACCTGGCCATGCCGGGAAAAAGCGGCCACGCCCTCATCAGGGAGATGAAAGAAGATGAAATGACCAGTCATATTCCCATTATTGTGCTCACAGCGTTTGTTTCTGATGCCAAAAAAGTAGAGGTACTGTCTGCCGGTGCTGACGTACACCTGTCTAAACCTTGCGATAAATCCGTATTGCTGGCCTCCGCTCAAAACCTGATCCGCTCGCGGGCCACGTTAAAAGCTATGTTTGCCGACTCCATGGCGAATATTGATGAGGCGGCTCAAAACTCACCGGATTCTGACCTGCTAAAACGGGCTATGATTGTGGTCAACAAACATATGGCTGATCCTTATTTTGATGTGGTGAACCTTGCTGATAAGCTCAAAGTCAGCCGTTCGTTGCTGTATCTTAAATTTCCGGCACTCACCAACTATTCTCCAAAGGAGTTTATCCATGTCATGCGCGTTAGGAAAGGCGCCAAACTATTGAAGTCTGGCCAGTACAACATCAACGAAGCCAGCGATGAGGTGGGATACAACAGTGTAAAGAACTTTAGGAAATATTTTAAAGGCTATTTTGGTATCTCCCCTTCGGCATTCCTGAAAAACAACAAGGTCAAGGGTTAATTTGTACATATCGACCCTTTTCTAAACAAAATAACCCCTTCTGAACAAAATGGCTGTATCACCATGTACAGTTAGTCACCTCTCATTCCCTAAAACCGGCCATCTTGGGAGGTATATTTTTAACCTTAAACCAAAAACCCATATGAAACCAACGTTTATGAGCAAAATGTTTACTCATTTGCTTACACTTTTGCTTTTGGCCAGTCTAAATCTCGCCTATGCACAAGATGTGAGTGAATATGAAGAAAAGGGACTGTTCCGGCATTTCAGACAGTTCAGTGAAGCCCCGGCATTTCAGAGTCCGGAATCATTTGTAAAGGAATATTATAAGGCAAATGTGGACTACGGTATCAAAGTACTGGATGTAGAAACAGATAACCTGGGGATCACACATTACCGGCTGCAACAAACGCTAAGCAATGCCGTGGTCGCTAACTCTATGTTGATCCTGCATGTGAGAGACAGCAAAGTGATCAGCGCAAATGGCGAGTGGTACAGACGCCTGCCGGCATCATTGAAACAATCACCGGCTATTTCTGAAGAGTTAGCCTTAAGCAAGGCACTACAGAAGGTGGATGCCAAAACCTATATCTGGCAAACCGAGGAGGCCAAAGAGGTGAAGGCTGGCAAGCGCAGTAACCACAGGAATATCAACTACGACCAACCCGAAGGTGAACTGGTGTATATTACCATCAACAACGAATTGGATGCAAGTAAACTAACTCTTGCCTACCGGTTCGATGTATTTGCGGTTGAGCCATACACAGAGCAAAATGTCTACGTTGATGCCGGTAGCGGGGAAATTATATTCGAGGAGTCGCTTATTCACGATGCGCTGGTAAACGGCACCGCCAATACGGGTTACTACGGAGCTAAATCCATTACGGTAGATCAAAGTGGTGGCTACTACTATGCCCGTCAAACAGGAAATCGCAACTTCCAGTTGTACAACAACAACAGCCCTTATTACAGTACGTCCTCAACCTTTTCAGGAACAGGAAATGCCAAGTATTACATCGATGTATACTGGGGTGCGGAAGTAACGTGGGACTTCTTAAAAGAAAAATTTGGGCGTAATGGCTATGATAATGCCGGCTCCAAGATCAACCTGGTGGTAAATAATCCACAGGTCAATAACAATGCCTATTGGCAAAATGGTACCGCTTCTTTTGGAAATAGCAGTAGCGGTACGCCATTTACTCCTTTGGATGTAGTGGGTCATGAGATCGCTCATGGTGTAACAGGCACTTCGGCACGACTTATTTATCAGGGAGAGTCAGGCGCTCTTAATGAAGCTTTCAGCGATATATTCGGCACTTATGCGGAGCACTATGCCAATGTAGGGGATAAATGGACTGTGGGTGAGAATATCTCTTTCCAGCGGTCTATGAGCAACCCCAACCGTTATCGTCAGCCCGATACTTACAAAGGCACCTACTGGGCGCCTACCAACGGAGGTGATAACGGTGGAGTGCATACCAACAGTGGCGTACTTAACTATTGGTATTATCTTACCGCACAGGGCGGAAGTGGCACCAACGACAACGGTCAGTCTTTCAGCGTAAGCGGTGTTGGCATTGAAAAGGCGGCACAAATTGCCTACAGAGCGCTGACGAGGTATCTCACCTCTAACTCGGGCTATTCTGCAGCCAGAACGGCAGTGATCAATGCTGCACGTGATCTTTACGGCAATGGCTCATGTGAGGAGGCAGCCGCAACGGATGCCATGCGGGCGGTGGGCGTAGGCAGCGCCTTTAGCGGTAATTGTGGCAATACTACCTGCGCTGCCCTCACAGGGCTGTCTGCAAGTCAGATATCCACCACCGGAGCTACTATAAGTTGGAATGGCGTCTCCGGTGTAAACAGCTATACTTTGGAGTATAAAACCGCCGGCAGCAGTACCTATACAACACTAACAGTAAATGGAACCAGCCGGACGTTGACGGGTCTCACACCGGGCACAACCTACAATGTCAGAGCCAGATATACCTGTAGCAACGGCTCCGTAGCAGAATATGCAACTATCAATTTCACCACCGGGAGTGACAATCAGAATTGTAATGCCGTAACCGGACTTTCTGTCAGCAGCGTCACACAAACATCGGCATCGGTTTCCTGGAATGGCGTTTCCGGGGTTTCTTCTTATACTTTAGAGTATAAGGCTTCAAGCGCATCTTCTTATACCAGCCAAACAGTTAATGGCACCTCTTTCGGTCTTACAGGCTTAACTGCCGGCACGGCATACGATGTCAGGGTGCGCTATACCTGTAGCAACGGCCAGCCATCGGCATACGCCAATACTACATTCACCACAGACACTGATGGAGGAGGCGGTTGTGACGGCCTGCCGGTGTGGAACCACAACGCTTACTATTATGCCGGAGATCAGGTGGTATACAACAATAAGATCTATGAAGCGCTGTATAATATTTACTACTGGCCTCCCACTTCCGCTTACTGGAAAGAGGTTGGTCCCTGTGATGGCGGTGGCGCATGTAGCGCTGTTACCGGACTTGTAGCGACACAAATTACCAGTAATTCTGCGCAGATATCCTGGAACGCTGTGGACGGTGTTTCAAGCTACAGATTCGGATATAAGCGAAGCTCAGGATCAACCTGGACAACGGAAACAGTGAGTTCAAATACCGAACCTTTTACCGGGCTTGCAGCAGGTATTTCCTATGATGTAAGGATCAACTATACCTGCTCCAACGGGCAGACAGCACCGTATGCCACGGTAACCTTCACCACAGAAAGCGGTGATACCGGAGGCTGTAGTGGTGTGCCACCCTATGAAAGCGGTAGGGTATACTCGGCAGGCGACCGGGTGGTTTACCAGGGTTACCTGTATGAAGCTCAAATAAGTGGTATCTATTGGCCTCCGAACTATGGCTGGTGGACCAATCTTGGGCCTTGTACAGGAGGATACTCCTCATTTGCAGCGGGTGATCCCTCAATGAGCCCGGACCTGGAGGTTTATCCGAACCCGGCGCTGGATCATGTAAATGTAAAATACATGAACAGAAGAAGAACAAGGCATGGCCAGGTGCGCATTATCAATGGCATTGGAGCTACTGTCTATCATCAGGATGTAGACTTGCAGGAAGGTATGAATGAGATAGGGGTTAGTCTTAAATCAGTACAGGCCGGGGTTTATATCCTTGAGATAGATGGAGAAAAGAGAAGGCTGGTCGTACAACAAGAATAGATGAATTCGGTTTGAACAGTTGTTAGATTAAATTAGGTAGGAGGCCCGTCAGGAATGACGGGCCTCTGTTTTTTTTTATTCCAGCGAGAAGCAGTAAATGTTGCCATCGTTACACCCGAATAATATTGATTGCCCCACCATTACAGGAGCCGAGTAGGCGCCTTTGGGCATCTGCACTTTAGCGATCAATTTACCTTTCGCGCGATCTACTATCCATAAGCCTCCCGGATCATTGGGCTTATAAATAGGGCCGGAAGTAAAGATCACCTTGTCTTTCGTAACCACAGGTTTGGCGTAGATATTCTGTCCTGCATTGAAGTCCCACAGCAATTGTCCTGTAATGGGATCGAGAGCCAGTATTTTATGGTTATCGGACCCGCCCAAATACAGTTTGTTGTCATATATTACCGGGTCACCGATCACCCACCCGCCATTGGATTCTATGTATGTCCACTCCTTTTCACCAGAGTCGGTTCGGAGCACATTGAGAACAAAATTTCTGGCGCCAAAAAACAAGAGGTCCTGGAAAATGACAAACTCAGAGGCAATACCACCAAATGTAGAATAAGGCTTATCAAAGGAATAGGTCTTTTTCTTCCACAGGTATTTATCCTGCTTCAAATCACGGCAATAGACCACACCATTCCAGTCTCCAAAATAGAGCCTGTTATCTTGTACAATAGGCGTTGACCGTATAGGCGAAGCATTGTCAGTATTGATCTTAAGCCTGATTTTTCCCGTTTTGGTATCAAAGCCATAAAGCGTGCCACTGCTTGATCCCACGTAAATAATACCTTCATGGAGAGTGCCGGAGGGACGTTTATCATCATAAGGGTCTATTTGGTTGGCATACAAAGTGTCGGCAGGATCATATATCCATAGTTTTTTACCTGAAGCGGGATTAAGTGCATAAAAAATATTGCCGGACTCGAAAAATAAAATGCCCTCAGCAATGATCGCTTTCGAGCGGATTTTACCGGCAGTATGCAATCTCCATTTTTCATTGCCCTCCAGGTCCACGGCATAGAAGTTGCCGTCTTCACTCCCAAAATAGATCAG
The DNA here is from genome assembly GCF_000331535.1 of Fulvivirga imtechensis AK7. Taxonomy (GTDB): domain Bacteria; phylum Bacteroidota; class Bacteroidia; order Cytophagales; family Cyclobacteriaceae; genus Fulvivirga; species Fulvivirga imtechensis. Next base: position 141,988 of record NZ_AMZN01000055.1, read on the forward strand.
GTCATTATAAACAACCGGAGAGGAGATGACCTTATCTCCCGTTTTGAATTTCCACTTTAATGAGGGTGTCTGACCTGTAGCCGCCAGGCTATAACATAAAAAAAGAAATACAATGTATTGGATGTACAGCTTCATAAGTTTAACTTTTTGTTATTGGAAAGATCAAGTATAAAATGAAATCTGCTGCTAAGCGCTTTTAAAGCACTTCCAAAAACTTGTCAAAACCTTTGCACGTATTGAAATGGAGTATTTTTGATGCATGGAACCGGAGAAAAGATATATCGAGGCCTGTAAAGAGGCTATTTTGACCAAAATGGATTGGTCGGAGAAGGTGGACATTGTTCAGCGTGACTTTGAATACCTCAGCGACTCGATCTATGAGAAGACAAAGGTACGCCTGAGTGCAGCCACCCTCCGGAGGATCTGGATGAACCAGTACCAGAGCCTGCCCCAGGTAAAGACTTTGGATGCGTTGGCGGAGTTTATCGGATATGGCAACTGGCAGCAATTCACCAGGGCAGCCCAGCAACAGGATCAAACTACTCCGGCAAAGACCATCTGGGAGCTGGTGAAATTACCGGCATTGTTGATCCTGCTTGCGGCATTGGTATCTTTTGCCCTTATCGCTTTGTTGCCAAACAGCAATCCACTGCCGGATGGTATGGTTAGCCTGGACCCTGCCGAGGATATTCATGATGGTGTTCCCGCTACCATAGGTTTTAATTATGACATCAGTGAAGTTGAAAACAAAGAGGTTTTTATCGAGCTTTCGTGGAATCCTTACGAAAGAACAAAACTAGATTCGGAGCATCATTTTTATACCGGAGTATACTACTATCCGGATTACCACTGGTCCAAATTGATTGTTGATGATTCTATACTGGTGAAAAAGCCCGTGTATGTCACCACCAAAGGCTGGCATGGTTTGCTAATGCAGTCTGATTATGATATTACTCCAGTCTATATTGATCCGGCAGATTTTATTGGTGATGGTAAATTGCAGATGACTGCAGACTTGCTGCATAAATATGAGGCAAAAGATGTTAACGTCTATTATCCTGTGTTCACTTTATCAAATCCGCTGCTGGAAGCGCTCGATGGTGATAATTTCACTCTTGAAGCTCGCTTTTCGTTGCTTCCGGGGCAGGAAAAGTTGCTTTGTAAGCATATGTATGTGCTGATAAAAGCAGAAAACGGAACAGTCGCGCTTCCGGTTAGCCAGCAAGGTTGCTATGGAGAAACTTCTTTGCTATTCAGCGATAAACGCATGCCAGGTAAATTAAATGACCTCTCCCGGTTATCGGCCGACATCAGTACGACCCAGGAACTTAGGTTACGGGTGAAAAATAAACAAGTGGTGGTGAAAATAGGAGACAACGAGCCATTTACATTTGATTATTCAACAGCTATGGGCAAGCTGAAAGTGCTCAAATTTGTTTTTAGAGGCTTTGGAGAGGTTAGTGGGGTCAGACTAACGGACAGTAAAGGAAAGGTGATCTTGAATAACGGCTTTGCGGAAGTGATGTGAGAATGTAATTCCCAATTAAGCGTATCGAATGGAACTTAAGGCTCAGTCCCCCGCCCCAATTGAGGAGATCCCTGATATTCTTGGTAAGGAAATTATGAGTGAGTGTATTAAGAGCGCCTGAGGATTGTAAATTAGGCTTACTCACCCATACCTGATAGTCATGCTCATGAATAAAGTTGAAAAAATGCTAAGTTTGGCTTTTAGGCGTGGAGAAATATCACCTTACCGGGAAAATACAAAATAAATCATATTGCTATATATAATTCTGGATTTAGTAGTCATTGCTAGCGGAGTTCTGGGCTGCTTTATAAGCATAGCACTATTAACTACCCCGTTCTACAAAAGTAAGGCAAACGCCTACCTGTCTTTCTCTATACTAATACTGGTTGCCATAACCTTGTTGGGTTGGTACGGAGCCGAAGGGGGTATTTTTGAATTCCTGCAAGGCATAATGTGGGAGTTTCTGGTAGCAGCAACCCTGTTTCATTATTTTCTGATTCATATTCAACACGAATATCTAAAGCGAAGCTGGCTAAAATGGCTATACTTTCCTTTTATAATTGCCGTGCTCATAGATACCTTTCTGGGCTTTGATTTTATCTTCAACCTCTATGATTCTTCCTTTGACATAGAAGATACGGCTGTTGAAGTGACCTATGCTTTAGAAGCCGCTTTTTCCCTGGCATATAATATTATTTTAATCCTCTGGAGCAGGCGTTTGATCAAGCATTCGCAAACCATCTCTAAAGAGAAAAAGCACTGGCTGTTAAGATTAAATCTGTTTATCATAATCATCATCCTGATATGGTTACTATCAGATGTTGAAGATTTTCTGCTCAATTCCGAGCTTTCCTCAGATTTGCTGTGGTTGGTGCTTTCCTTCTTGTCATGGTGGGTACTATACTATGGCGTGTTTAGGTTGCAAATAATAGTTCAAAAGGATGAAATACACCAGCGCCTGATTGCTGGAGAGACTACAGGTACTTTTGAAAAAAAGAAGAAAGCCCAGGCCACCACTTCAAGGGTTATTGAGCAACTGTACAAATTAATGGATGAAGATGAACTGTATAAAGATCCTCTTCTAAGCCGGTACGATCTGGCAAAGCAGCTTAACATCAGCGAGGGCCACCTGTCCCAGATTATAAACCAGGAAATCAATAAAAGTACGATCCAGTTTGTGAACGAATACCGGATAGGGTTGGCCAAAAAATTGTTGCAAGATTCGGAATTCTATAAATATTCGATTGAGGCCATTGGTATGGAAGCCGGCTTTAAATCTAAAAGCGTTTTCTATAACATCTTTAAAACAGCCACCGGTATGTCACCGGGAGCTTACAGAAAGCTCCGGGAAAAGTCCTGATTTGTTCAAATCTGTTGTTTTGGGACGCCTATCACACATAAAGTGACTTTTGTTTGTTTGAGGCCTTATACTTTTGAGACTCATTCAAAAAACAAAATAATGAAAAGAGCAATTTATTTTTTATTGGTTACAACCCTGGTAATGTCGGGTTGTAGAGAAGATGATGGTGATCCTGTTAATGTAACAGATGAAAAGAGCTTAACCCGTAGACTGGAAGATATTATAAATCATTCAGATCTTCCCGGCCTCACTGTGGGAATCGTCAAAAACGGTACTGCGGTTTATCAAAGAAGTTTTGGTGTTCAAAATATGGAAGAAAACATTGCATATACCAATCAAACTATCCAACCCATAGCGTCAATCAGCAAATCGTTTATTGGTGTAGCAGTCGTTAAATGCATCGAGTTAGGTTATTTTACTTTAGATACTCCAATAAATGACATTTTGACCGAAGATTTGGTCAATCCCAAAAATCCATCAGCCGAAATACTTGTAAAACACCTGGTCAATCATACGTCTGGTTTAGTAGATACCGATGATATCTATTTAACTTCCTACTATATTTTAAATGATCAGAGTATGTCATCAGCAGGTGCCGAAATGTTTCAGGATTACGGAGTTACACAGCGGGAGCCAAAAACATTGGAAGAATTCATAACTGCTTATTTCTATGAAGGAGGAAGCTATTATAGTCCGGATAATTTCGAGGATACCGAACCGGGAGAAAATGAGGATTATTCCAATGTTGGATCTTCATTGATGGCACATTTGATAGCAAAAGCCTCGGGCATGGACTACCGTAATTTTATGAGTACATATATATTTAACCCATTGGGCATGTACAACACTTCATTTGAGTACCAATTGCCCAATGATAATTATGCTACACTCTACTGGGATAAAGCTACACCTCTACCATTTTACGATCTCGAATCCTTTCCTGATGGCGGCATAAAAACGTCTAATGAAGATATAATGAAATATATGATAAACATGATAGCCGGAGCGAGAGGAGAGACGAATACATTGTTTAGTGAAGCGTATTATAAACTGTTGTTCACAAAAACGTCTTCAACCTATACCATATTTTGGGATATAGATCCCGGAGAAAATGCATTCGGTAGTCGGGGAGGGGATATTGGAACGACTACGGAACTACATTTTAGTGCCAAACATAACGTAGGCTTCTTCACGCTTAGCAATTATGACGCAGTCTCTACTGATAACCATGAAGAGCACTACGAAGAAGTTATAGATCAAATTAATGAGAGCATAAACATGTTTTTTGCAAATTAGTCTTTGCCACATGATCCCGTAAAGGACTCTGGCAATGCTCGTTAGTTAGTGTTTGTAAGAAAACTAAGTGGCTTTAAGAAAACATTACATGCTGATAGTCAGATGATAGCATCTTATTGCTCAGTTTGTAACTTTTGTGTCTATTGTGACTTTTTATAGCATATGTCTTACTTTTTTGTTCCCGAAAGCGTTAAAGCGTTCGGGATAACAAAAAAGTCAAGGCTGTGAGCAAATGGATAAATTTCAATGCCTGCGATGACAAATCACAAACTCACCCCGTGAAAAAATGGGGCTCAAACAGTGTGATTTATAACATGTACGTGTGGCATTGAAATTCTTAGAATAGATTATTTCTTAAATTGAGTATTGCTGGTAGAGGGTAAAATGGCCATTAACTGACATTACCTCAGCAAGAATCGGGTTTATTCTACAGGTGCTCAGTGGTAATTTTGAATAAAAATTAAGGTTATGGAAGATTATAATAGAGTAGCAAACGCCATTGAATACATCAAAGATAATTTTAAGACACAGCCTTCATTGGACGAGGTGGCTGATGCAGTACACCTTAGCCCGTTCCACTTTCAACGCATGTTTAAAGAGTGGGCAGGTGTAAGCCCGAAGAAGTTTTTACAATTTGTGAGTCTGGGCCATGCCAAGAAGCTATTGTTGGACCAGCATTCACTTCTGGATACGTCATTTGAAACCGGTTTATCAGGGAGCAGCCGACTGCACGACCTGTTCATTTCTATAGAAGGGATGACCCCTGGTGAGTTTAAAAACAAGGGAAAAGACCTGGTCATTAACTATAGCATTGCCACCAGCCTGTTCGGTGAAGTACTTATTGCCTCTACACCTAAAGGTATCTGCCACCTTTCCTTTATTGAAGCCAGAGCACATGCATTGCCGCTCCTGGAGGGTGAATTCCCGTCAGCACAATTCAGAAATACGGTTGATGAGCTTCAGAACAACGCATTACAGGTGTTTTACACCGGACAAAATGATTTGAAGGAAGTGAAACTGCACTTGAAAGGAACCCCATTTCAGTTGAAAGTATGGGAGGCATTGCTTAAGATACCATCAGGAAGAGCAGCCACCTATACCAATATAGCCAACACCATCCGGCACCCGAAAGCAGTACGAGCCGTAGGCAGCGCTGTCGGAGCCAATCCGGTAGCCTACCTCATACCCTGTCACAGAGTTATCCGCTCTACAGGGGTTATTGGAGACTACCACTGGGGTACTACCAGGAAAACGGCTATACTTGGCTGGGAGTCGTGCAAGGGGAGTGAGTCGGTAGTCGGTAATCAGTAAGCGGTAATCAGTAATCAGTGGTCTGTGGTTGGTAATCGGTGGTTAGTGAGAGCCTGGTATCGTGTGGGTAACCAGTCTCCAACAAACCACGTATGTTAATCTCCTCCCGGGAGGAGATACAGAGGTGGGTGTAAGAAACACAGAAATGCGAAGTTCAACGCTTTGACCTCTGCGCTCCGCGCCACACCTCATATGCTTTTTTCATACAATGTCCACATGGCCGGTATGAATGTGCCAGGGCCTCCTCCTCATCTTTAAAGAAGACCCTGTTCTCTATTTTCATCCGCTTTCCAGATGAACAGTCAAGACAGCCATATATCTTGAGCCGGCTGTTACCTGCTAACGTAACTTGCCCCGTTCTGATCAAAACATATAAACACCTTGATCGCCTGAAAGAATGGCTGGAAATATCGTAGTGATGTAACATTTTGGCTACTGGCTGTTGGTCACCAATTACCGATTACCGATTTTTCAAACCTCCGCATCATGAAAAATAATACCAAGCGTATTTCTTTCCCCTGACCGGACCCGGCTAACCCCATGTTTCATATGCGCCCGATAGTAACCTTTGGCCCCCATTACTGGCCGGTATTGTGTAGCAAAGATTATGGCATCGCCAAGCTGAGGGGTGATCACTTCACAAGACGATTGAGACATGTACTTTTGCTCTGTAAGTACAAACTCACCACCTGTAAAATCCTTACCAGGCTGATTGAGGCAGATGACCAGTTGCAGAGGGAAGAAAACTTTCCCGTACAGGTCCTGGTGCAGGCAGTTGAAATCATCCTGGTGATACCTTAGTAAAAGTGGGGTGGCCAGTTTTTGCCCTGCTGTATGGCATTCTTCAATAAACTCTTCGTGCGATGCGGGATATTCTATGGAGATCTTTAAGGCTTTCATCCACATGTTAGCCAATGGCACAAGCGCTGCGTAGTACTTTTCACGAATATTGGTAATGAGACCCGGCAACGGATAGTTGAAATATTGGTATTCTCCCTTTCCAAACCGGTGCCGCTCCATCACTACCCGCTTTCTGAATAACCCCTTATTTTCATAAAGCGAGATCATTTCACCACACGCTTCTTTAGTTAACAAAGAGGGGATCAAAGCATATCCCCTCGTATTCAACTGGTTGTTTATTTTCTCTTCCATAATGTAAATGTCAACTTATTTCATTCTCTCACCCACCCGATACTTGCTAAGAAGATATCATAGCAAAAAACGGGTAGAAAGCCATTAGTCTACTTTCGATCTTTGTCTGAAAAAGGAGTATTATGAAGAAATTTAAAATTGTGCCGTTCAGCTCGATGTATGCTACCAGGATCAGAAAAGAGCGAGAGGATGATTACGGTAATGAAGTGTTGGAACAGCCGGCAACAGGATACGGTCCATGCAGGGTATCTTTAAAGCCATTCAAGCCCGGAGAAGACAGAAGGCTGTTGTTCAAACATTCGCCCTTTGAAAAGCCAAATGCTTTTGACCAGCCCGGACCGGTTTTCATTCACGCAGAGGAGGTTGAGCCTTACCAGGATATTTATCGTTTTCCTCCTGAGATAAAAGCAGATAGGGTAAATTTTCCATTAACCTTGATCGGATATTCCAGCGATCAGATGATGGCTTGTACCCAACTGGTCGGAGATCAGGATGTGGATGAACTCATCCGGGAAATATTTAAAGCTTACCCCCAGGTAGCCTATCTGCATGCCCGCAATGCAGAGGCAGGATGTTTTATATGTAAGATAGAGCGGGTTTAAGTTTTTTTAACAGATGAAGTCTTGTCTTACTAAGATCGGGTGCCAATAAATTTGACAATGAGAGATAATGATTTTAGCTTACCACTCTAATGATAATTGTCGGAAATCCATCCTCATGAAATGACCATAAGGCCAAATCATACCAACTGAGGATGAATAATCGGCAGTAGGCAGAAGCAGTAGGCAAAAAAGAGAGTCATGAGTACTTAGTCGCGAGTATTGAATAAGAGACGCAATATGAACCAAAAGCGAGATGCTCTGATCTCAATACTCAACACTAATATCTCAATACTAAATTATATACCCATGAAAGAAGATGACGACTCGTTAACACCTGAAGAAAAACTACAGCAGGAAAATAACCTGCTAAAGCTTAAACTAATGGCTGAGCATCAGGCCCAATTTCCAGAGCAGGATGAAAACCCGCTTAACCCGGAACAGGAAAATGCCTGGCTCAATTACATTTATAATTTCGAGGCGCTGCATAAAAACGCCAAAAAGATCAGCGTGTATGAGAGGATCGGGAGGCCGGAATTTCAGCGGGAGGAGGATCTTAATGATGAAATGATTGAAAAGGAACTGGACAGGCTGTATGAGGTGATGCACCAGCATTCGGTTGTGCTGGACTGCTGTTGTGAGTATGAGGCGAGAGTGATCTATAAATTCATCACGGAAGAGCTTTTTGAATATGAAATTGAAGACCTGGACGTGAAAATAGAGGGTATGTTCACTCATTTTATATATGAAGAGTTTTATCCCAACCATGATGACGACCTGAGAAGATATACGCATGAATTCCTGGAGGCCCTGCTGGAACGAAAGTGGAATAAGTATGACGAACACGTACTATGCCGCCACATACTTGACAAAGAAGGTGAAATAAGCGAGGAAGTATTGATAGAAAGGATCAAATTGTTTCAGCAGGCATGGGAAAGCTTCAAAGTGACAACGCGGGAAATTCTGAACGTACAATTTGATGAGGAAAAAGGGGAGGCAAAAGTAGATGTTTCGCTAAAATACGATGCTATTAAAAAGCAGAATGTAACTGTGTTTAATGGAAAGGCAAGTATCTACTTCGAGCAACAATATGGTTATTGGTGTATCAGGAAAATCGCTATTCCGGGTTTTAATACCCCTGGCTGAGCGCTGTTTCAACTCTTCCTATCCTTATAAAAAGTGGTCATCGGTACCCATCTTTAATGAAAAATAAGCATATTCGTGTCGTGTATTGAAAGATGCGAAAACTGCTGGTGATCATATTGTTTTTCTTTTGCTTATCTGCCCAGGGGCAGGTGAGCTTATCCAAACGAGCTTTAAAGCATCTTGAAAAAGGGGATATCCATAAAGCTGTAGCTACCAATAAAAAAGCTTTGGAAAAGGACAGTACCCTTGTTGCAGGCTTCTACGTTCAGGCAAGGCTTTTTTTTAGTCCGATTTATCATCAGGCAGACATAGATTCGGCTTATCATTATATCCTTCTTGCGAGGGATGGTTTTGGGGGATTAGATGAAAAGGAGAAGAAAAAACATGAAAATGCAGGAGTAACCGGCTTAGCCATTGAATCCCTAAAGGATGCCATTGATAGTGCGGCATTTGCTCGTTCTACCGAAAAGGATACCGAAGAGGCCTACATATATTTTATCACATATTTTAATACAGCAGAGCAGGTGCCGGAAGCTATTTCTCTGAGAAATGCCCGGGCCTATGAGCAGGCTGTTCAGGAAAACAGCTACCAAAGTTATCGGAATTTCATGGAGAAGTATCCTGGTGCGGTGCAGGTGCCGGAAGCCAAAAAGCGTTACGAAAAAATTTATTTTTATGAACGTACGGCAGACAATACATTAAAGAGCTTTCTACAGTTTCTCAAAGACAACCCGGGTACGCCATATCGATCAGAGGCTGAGCAAAATATCTATGCCATCATGACGGCCGATCATAGTGCGGCCAGCTATCAGAAATTTATCAGGCAGTTTCCCAAGAGTGAGCTTCGGTCTAAGGCAGTGGCGTTTATGTACCACGTGCTTAAAGAGTCCGGTCAGGAGCTGTCGCCACAGCTTATGACGGATTCTTTGCGTGCACTGAAGGCGCTGTATGGAAAAGTGCTGGTACCATTCCGGGAAGCAGGCCAGTATGGGTTTATGGATGACCGGGGAAAGGAAATAATAGCAGCACAATATGATCGCGTGGATGAAGGAGAGTTGTGTGGTGGGATAACGAGAGACTACCTGTTTTTAGATAACATGATCATTGGCATAAACAGAGCGCCTGTCTATAAAGGTGCGTATGATGATGTGGAGGACCTTGGGTATGGGCTATTGAAAATTGAAAGCCAGGGCTCGATCGGTGTTTATCATAAATCGGGCCGTAAAGTGTTGCCATTCGGCGCTGGCGAAGTAAGACTGCTTTTGGGAAAATACCTGGCTTTTAAAAAGGGAAAAAGGTGGGGTCTTGCAACAGTATCCGGCCGTGAAATAACTCCTGCTGCATTCGATGATATTTTATCCCTGGGAAACTTTATTATTTTTGAAAAGGGTGAGCGGTACGATGTTAAAAATGAGGCCATGCTCATTCAAGGTGTTGATAAAGGCAGACTGGATGTAAAAGCTGGGTACAACGACTTTGATCTGCTGGATGATGGAAATCTCTGGCTTCAGGCGGGATCAGAGGAGGCGGTTATAGACAAAGATTGTCGCGAGATAATACCACAATCCCATCAAAAGATAAGGGTGATCAGGGATGGTATGTTGGTGAGCAAATCGGGGGGCATCAACATCCTCAATGATGAATACGAGCAGGTTTTGAAGGTAGAAAATGTTAAAAAGCTGAGGTTCAATGCTTCGTGGATCGGCTTTCAGCAAGATAGCCTCTGGACATTGTTCGATGTAAGCAGCTATGCTCTCAAAGCCAATAATCTGGACTCGATCGGCTTGATAGGAGATCACTTCGCTGTTATATCCAGGAATGATTCTACGGCTGTGGTTACACTTGAAAGACCATTACTGCTTGGAAAAAACGACCACATAACTTTGCTGGCAGAGCTAAATTCAGCGCAATACCTGCTGATAGAAGGAGACAGACATAGAAAAATTATACTCTCGGATAAAGGCGAAACCTTATTCAGTGGCAGTTTTGATGAAGCCAAACCACTTGGCCCTGACTATCTGGTAATATCCAGAGGGTCGAAAAAGGGATTAATATCCGCAGATGCCAGGACGCTTCTGCCCATGGACTACGATGCTATTGGCAACTATAGTGACGGCTTTGTTTCCTTATTAAGGAATAAGAAATTTGGACTCTATAACGAAAAGCAATCAGTGTTTATTCCTGCTGAATATGATAAAAACCTCTCACCTTATACGCCACAGCTCTTTATAGCCGAAAAAGGTGGTAAGCTGGGAGTGATTAACGGGGCCAATAAGAAATTGACAGCGTTTGATTACCAGGATGTTCGTTTTTGGAGTGATAGTGCAGCATTGGTGAAAAAAAGTGATCAATGGCAACTGCTCGATCTTGTAAGTGGAGCAGTAAAAGAAGAGAATATCAGGTCAATTAATTTTGAACAGGCAGCCAAAGGAGAGGTAAGGGCTGTAGTGCTCAAGGAGGGAGGCTATGGAGTGTGGAGTAATATAAAAGGAGAAATTATTACACCTACCTTTAACGATATTGTTAATGTAGGCACTGCTGAGCGTCCTGTTTACTTCACCGAAAAGCATATTCATGAAGCTGAATTTTATGTAGTGATCTATTACGATGCCTTCGGAAATATCTTGCGCAAACAGGCGTTTGATGCCAAGGATTATTCCCTGATCTATTGTGATAATTAATGCACTGGTAATATTAGAGTTTTTTATACTCCGCAATTACTTCCTATTATTGTGTACCTGATAAACTATACCTAATTATGAAAACTTTTCTTATTGCCATTTTTCTCCTTGCGTATGCCTTGTGTTACGGCCAACAACAAAAGCCCAGGCTTGTAGTTGGGGTAGTTGTTGATCAAATGGCGCAGGAGTACCTGTACCGGTTTGGGAGCAGATTTGGTGATGATGGCTTCAAAAAGTTGATGAACGATGGCTTTCAGCTTAGGAATGTACACTACAACTATGTGCCCACCTATACAGGTCCGGGACATGCTTCCATCTTTACCGGCACGACACCTGCCGTGCATGGAGTGACAGGCAACTACTGGTTCAGTAAAAGCCTGGGAAGTATGATCTATTGTGCAGGAGATAATACTGAACAGACCGTTGGCAGCGCATCAGATAAAGGGAAAATGTCTCCCAGAAATATGTTGACCACTACGTTTGCCGATGAGCTGCTGCTTTCAAACCAGAAACGGTCTAAAAGCGTTGGAGTATCGATAAAGGACCGTGGAGCCATATTCCCGGCCGGGCATCTGGGACAGGCTTATTGGTATGATCATACTAATGGAAAGTTCATTACCAGTACCTATTATGCAGATAAACTTCCTCAATGGGTAGAAAAGTTTAACCAAAGAAAGCTGGCCGATACATACCTGAAGCGTAAGTGGGAACCACTCTATGATATTGACACATATACCGCCAGTGGTCCTGATAAGTCTCCCTACGAGGGCAAAATAGAAGGTAAAGAGGCTGTATTCCCTTACGACCTTTCAAGCCATAGAGACTATAGCCTGCTTCCCGGCACTCCTTTTGGCAACGACATCTTGTTGGATATGGCTCTGGCTGCCCTCGAGGGGGAGCAACTAGGAAAAGGCGACTACACTGATTTTTTGTCTGTAAGTTTTTCATCTACCGACTACATTGGTCACGATTTTGGACCTAATTCTGTTGAACTGGAAGATACCTATTTAAGGTTAGATAAAAATATAGCTTCTCTGATCCGGGCGCTCGACATGCAAGTCGGTAAGGATAACTACATTTTGTTCCTTACCTCCGATCATGCAGTAGCAGAAGTGCCACAATTTTTGATCGATAGCAAAGTGCCCGCAGGATATTTCAGTATCGATCTAAAGCATGAGATTACGGCAGCGCTATCGCAGCGATACGGTGACGGTGAATGGGTGAGAAATGTAAGCAACATGCAGATATTTTTAAACAGGGAACTGATTTTTAATAAGGGTATAAAACTTCACGAAGTACAGGAGTTTGCGGCACACTACATTTTGCAATATGATGGTCTGCTTGAAAGCTACCCTGCTTATGTGATCAATTGGCTCGACTATGCTGCGGGAGGTATTAAAGGCCTGCTTGCCAGAGGTTACAACCAAAAAAGATCGGGCGATGTTTTATATAGCCTTGAGCCCGCATGGCTGGATAGCAAAAGGAGCACCGGCACTACCCATGGTTCAGCATTTACATATGATACTCATGTGCCCCTACTCTGGTATGGTGCCAATATCACACCCGGAGTTTCGGTGTCATATACAGAAATAACAGATATTGTGCCCACACTGTGCCTCATGTTAGAAATTAAACTGCCCAATGGTGTTACTGGCCAACCTATTGAGGAATTATTCAAAAACTGATACCATTTACACCATTCTAATACCTTCTGGCATACCGCATTTCGTAACTAAATTATTTTTAGCTATCATTAGCGCGAATTTAGACTGAAACCAAAAATGCAAAAAGCAGAAGAATTCAGTAACCGCTGGGGGATAGTACTGGCATCTCTCGGTATGGCTATTGGAGCTGGCAACCTCTGGCGCTTTCCACGACTGGCCGGTCAGTATGGTGGTGCATTCCTGATCCTTTGGATCTTGTTCCTACTCATTTGGTCCATTCCCTTGCTGATGGCTGAATTTTCTATTGGTAAAAAGTACAAACTGGGTGTAATAGGCTCTTACGGGCAGATAGGAGGCCGGAAGTTCACCTGGGGCGGTTTTTTTATTACACTCTGCACACTGGGCATAGCTTTTTACTATTCAGTGGTCACGGGCTGGGCGCTCCAGTATTTGGGGCTGTCTACTCAAAATCTATGGGCGTTTATCAGTGGAGGGGAGACCATTGCCAAGGCGCTCAGCGCAGACCCTGCCTACCTTGATCAATATTGGAATTCTATCTCAAGCGGCAACACCTGGACTATTATTTTATACATACTGGCAGTGATCACCGGAATAGTGGTGTTGATAAAGGGGATCCAAAATGGTCTCGAAAAGGCCAATAAGATACTTATCCCCTCTTTGTTCGTACTGCTCATAATCATTACGATGATGTCGCTGAATATGGAAAATGGCTACAAAGGCCTGGAATATATGTTTTTCATTGATGTAAAGCATTTTACCAATGCTACCATATGGATAGAGGCGTTGTCACAGTCGGCATGGTCAACAGGGGCGGGCTGGGGGCTGATCATGACCATCTCATCGTATTCCAGGAAACGGGAGGACGTGGTACTGAACACTTTTATCGGTGGGTTTGGTAATAATACAGCCTCTCTGATGGCGGGTATGGCCATATTGCCTGCGGTGTTTGCGCTCTCTGCCAGTGAGGGCGATGCCATTACTTATCTGCAAAGTGGTAATCAGGCACTGACCTTCACCATTATTCCCAAACTGTTTGCCACAGTAACAGGTGGAGCCATACTGTCATTTATCTTCTTCCTGGCGTTTTTCCTGGCAGCCTTTAGCTCACTACTGCCCATGTTGGAGCTATTCATCAGCAACCTGAAAGATATGGGATTCAGCAGGAAATCAGCCGCTCTTAGAACAGCCATTTTTTGCATAGTGTTTGGTTTCCCCTCGGCCTATTCGCTCAATGTTTTTAACAACCAAGACTGGGTTTGGGGCATTGGATTGATCATTTCCGGCCTGTTACTCATTGTTGCCGTGCTTCGATATGGGGTGAGTAAGTTTAAGCGCGATTATATTGATACCGACTCAGATTTCAACGTTCCTGCAACCTACTTTGCTGTAGCACTGATTTTCAATGCATTTCTTGGTGTAGTCCTCGTTTACTGGTGGATGTCACAAGGCTATTCCGAATACCCCTGGTTCAATGCGGAAGGAAACTGGAATGTGTTCGATGTTTATAGCAACGCCTCCATTGTCACGCAGTGGGGACTGGTGATCATTGCAGGATTATTGCTCAATAAATATTTATACAGGATTTTCGTAAAGAACAGATCATGAGTACAGCAGCCATAATTTCAATGATACTGATCGTAGGCACCGTAGTGGGTGGTTTCATCTACTTTCTCGGCCTGGCCATGAAGCGGGAATCGTCACGCAAGAAAGAGGTTTCGGAGTAGGGCTGCCCTTGGGCAGTGAACTAACCGTGGAGGACACAGAGGAGAAACAGAGGTCGCGGAGAGATTTCTCTGTGTTTTCAAACCACCTCGTCATCCTGGAATTTCCCACCCTTCCCAGGTCATTCTGACGAAGAAAGAATCTTACTAAGAACAGAGGTTGTCCCTCTAAACTGAGGAAGACCCTTCGTTCCTCCCCGAGGACAAGCTTGGGACAGGCAGGGTCACAGGGTCGTAAAGAGAAAATATCCGGGATTCCCCGATCCGAGGTAGAAGCTGAAACCCGAACCCAACCAAATAGTGAGGAGCTAGTCGTTTTTAGTCGGGTAATGATATGTGTGTGGTAATTACAGACAAGGAATATAATGGATATATGTGCAATGTTGCATATTTAATGGTTACATTTCATAAGCTTCGGATTTACGTATATTTTCGGCTCATATCGTATCAAACTTATCGTTTCATTATCGTATATTTACGAATCATATCGTATCATTTTAAATGAAAGTATACAATTTTGAATTAGATTTTGACTGGGAACTGGTCAACAACATAAGCAAACTGGATCGGTTTGATGCCTCCTGGAATTCAATAGAAAAAAGGGAAGGTCAAAGCCTTAAACAGCTCAAGTCTATCGCAACTGTCAGAAGTGTTGGTGCTTCTACACGCATTGAAGGATCGAAGATGAGTGATGAAGAGGTTGATATTTTATTACGCAACCTTTCAATCGATAAATTAACCGAAAGATATAAGCAAGAGGTCGCTGGATATTTTGAAGCTCTAGATATTATTTCGGAATCATATAATGACATACGAATAACGGAAAACGAAATAAAAAACCTTCACAATATCCTTTTGAAATATAGCGAAAAAGATCAATGGCATAAAGGCAATTATAAGCAACACAGTAATAATGTGGAAGCAAATTTACCTGATGGTACCAAACAACTGATTTTTGAGACAACTTCTCCTGGTTTTGAAACAGATGATGCAATGAGATCTCTATTCGAATGGTACAATAGGGATACTCAAACACACCAACTCGTCAAAAGCGCTCTTTTCTCTTACGAATTTGTTTCCATTCACCCTTTTCAAGATGGTAATGGGAGACTGAGTAGATTACTAGCCAGTCTACTCCTTCTGAAAGGTGGGTATAAATGGATTCAGTATGTCAGTTTCGAACATGAAATTGAAAGTCGAAAACCCGAATATTACCGAGAATTAAGAAGCTGTCAAGCTCAACGGCCAAATGAGAACGTAACAACTTGGATCAATTTCTTTTTCAGTGCTTTAATGAATATTCAAGAACAGCTTTTGGCCAAACTGGAACAAACTGGAACAACTTCAAAATTGTCCCCGCGAGAAAAGTCAATATTGGCATTCATTTCAGACCATGCAGGATGCAAATCAGGAGACATTGCTAAAAATCTTGACATACCGAACCCTACTGTTAAACGTATACTTAGTGATTTGCTAAGTTTGAATTTAATCGAACGTCATGGAACCGGTCCTGGAACAAATTATTCTTTACTATAAAAAACAAAATGTAGCAAAACCCAAACGTTGTTGAGCATTTCCCTATGAGCAAAATAGCTGCCGAATATCTGAACTGGGATTTCACGAGGAGATCGGAACAATGGTTTACGCATTAGGGAACTTCGATTGTAGCAACGAACTTCTTTTTATCTGTAAATTACACCTGTACGGGAACGCTGAAGTTCAAATGTCAACATCCTCAATTTTGGCAGAACAGAAATTCAGAGTAACCGAGGACGAACTCATGAGCGTCCAGCAACTTCTCAATGAGCATAAACTAAAGATTGAAGGCTTCAAAATCAAATACGAACTAATATAAAAATGAAGCTCCACAGCAACGCTATGACCGAATGAGGCTTCATTGGCCAGGATGGCCTCCTTCGATGCCTGGAAAGCTTTACTAGTCCTTAAAGGCTTAGTAAAGCACTTGGCTAAGCAATGACGGCCGAAGCAAATCAAACCGCCACGCCATCCTGAAATTTTCGCAGAGCAACGGAGAAAATATTCAGGATGGCGTGGTGGTTATGATTTCTGTTCCTCCTCTGCTTCTGTGGTTAATGATGGCGTAATGTCATTATCCTCAAATCAACTGAAAGTTGTTGGATTCCGCGAGATGCGGTACTTCTTAGTAGAGCTTTTTCTTAACTAAGCGCATTGAGTACCTCCCAAAAAACCAATCCCCCAACGAACCCACCACCAAAATATTTTGCTAGTTGACCTATTTTTTTCTATATTGAACTATTAATTCAACCAAAACCTAAACCCAAATGAAAACCAAACCCACACACTGGAAAGTGGTGTTACCCATTTTCCTATTCTCAATTTCTATGTCTTTTGCGCAAACGCAATCAGAAAAGCAAAAGATCAGCAATCGTTACAATCAGAATCGTCTTACTCAGCTCAGAACAGAGTTCAGCCAAAAAGCTGCTGCTGCCAAGCAACAGGCCTTGGAAATGGCTGCTCAAAAGGGCTGGGATGTGCTAAAGACAAATGATGATGGTTCCTTTGATGAACTAATAGCAGTTTCTACGGACGGCAAGCCGATTTATTACACCGTATACAATGTAAATGCTGCCAGGTCTACCCGGGCTAACCACCTGCACTCAGGCGGAACGCTGGGCCTGAATGTAAACGGACAGAACATGACCGCTCACGTCTGGGATGGTGGCCCCACACGACCCACACACCAGGAGTTTGATGGTGCCGGTGGAAATAACCGGGTCACGATCAACGATGGTGTTACAGCGCTTAATGGTAATAGCTTCCATGCCCAGCACGTTACAGGTACTATAGTGGCATCTGGTGTGCAGGCGGCTGCCAAGGGCATGGCTCCGCATGCCAGAGCCCTGACGCACGACTGGAATAATGACCTTGCGGAGGCTACCACTGAAGCGGCAAACGGTATGCTCCTTTCTAACCATTCTTACGGGTATCGCGCCAGCCTGATCCCTGACTGGTATTTCGGTGCTTATATCGCTGAGTCCAGAGACTGGGATAACCTGATGTACAATTCGCCTTATTACCTGATGGTAGTAGCGGCAGGTAATGATGGTAATGACAACTCTTCTAACGGCAATCCGCTCAATGGTAATTCCTCTTTCGATAAATTGAGTGGGCATGCCACCAGTAAAAACAACATGGTGGTAGCTAACGCTCAAGATGCTAACGTTAACAATGATGGTTCGCTTAACAGTGTTTCCATCAATAGCAGTAGCAGTGAAGGCCCTACCGATGACCTGAGGATCAAGCCGGACATAACAGGTAACGGCACCAGCGTGTATTCTACTTATGACAACAGTGACGCTGCCTACAACTCTATCACGGGTACTTCAATGGCCTCACCGAATGTAACGGGTACGCTATTGTTGCTGCAACAGCATCACAACAATATTACCGGTAACTATATGAGGGCGGCTACACTAAAAGGACTTGCACTTCATACGGCAGACGATGCAGGTATTTCAGGGCCTGATGCAGTTTATGGATGGGGTCTGCTTAACGCAAAAGCGGCAGCACAGGCCATTACCGACAATGGAGGCGCTTCTAAAATAGAAGAGCTTACTTTAAATACTGGTCAAAGCTATACTATTACTGTAGATTCCGATGGCAGTAGCCCGCTATTGGCCTCTATTTCATGGACAGACCCTGCTGGCACTGCTAATACAGGTACGGCAAACCTTACTACACCTGTGCTGGTAAACGATCTTGATATTAGGGTAAGCCAGGGCTCATCTACTTATATGCCTTACAGATTGACAGGTGTTAACTCAAATGGTACAGGAGATAATAATGTAGACCCGTTCGAGAGAATTAATGTCAACAGTGCAAGTGGTTCTTACACCATTACGGTTACGCACAAAGGATCGCTTTCCGGTGGTAGCCAGGATTTTACACTGATCGTAACTGGTATTGCCGGTACAGTGGCTTGTAATGCAACAACACCGACAGGCCTTGGCGCTTCAAATGTCGGATCATCATCAGCGACTTTAAGCTGGAGCGCTGTGGCCGGAGCCTCTTATGATGTTCGCTACCGTCAAACCGGTACAACTACCTGGACTACAGTTTCAGTTTCAGGCACCTCCACAAATCTTACCGGACTTACTGCACTTACACAGTATGAGGCGCAGGTAAGAAGTAAATGCTCTGATGGCTCTACCTCTACTTATAGTAGCTCTACCACCTTCACTACCACCGAGGTGACGTTAAACTATTGTTCTTCAAATGGAAACAGCGTTGTGGATGAGTATATAGGAAGAGTTCAACTGGCATCCATTAATAATTCTTCTGGTGCCGGTAGCGGAGGGTATACTGATTTCACTTCTATATCCACTAACCTTAGCAAAAACACGTCATATACCATTACGGTTACTCCTACATGGACGGGCACAGTGTACAGCGAAGGCTACAGCGTATGGATCGACTACAACAAGGATGGAGACTTTACAGATGCAGGCGAACAGGTATGGACACAATCCGCCACTCAATCCTCACCGGTTAGCGGAACCTTTACCATACCTTCAGGAGCCCTGGAGGGAGCAACAAGGATGCGTGTATCCATGAAATATAATGGTATCCCTACCTCTTGTGAAAGCTTTAGCTATGGAGAGGTAGAAGATTATACAGTGAATATTCAGGCCGGAAGCGGAGATACACAGCCACCATCAGCGCCAGGTTCGTTGACAGCATCAGGAGTTACTACAACTACTGCTACGCTAAGCTGGACAGCATCAACTGATAATGTTGGCGTTACGGGCTATGACGTATACCTGGGAAGTTCGTTGGTAGCCAATACTACAAGCACCACTTATAACCTTACCGGACTTACGGCTTCAACTACTTACACTGCTTCAGTGAGGGCTAAGGATGCTGCCGGAAATCAATCAACAGCCAGTTCCGTAACATTTACAACCCAAACGCCAATCACCTACTGTACTTCCAGTGGTAACAGTGCTTACTACGAGTGGATAGACCTCGTGGCCGTAGGATCGATCAATAATTCGACCGGTGCCAATGGTGGGTATGGTAATTTTACAAACTTGAGTACAGACCTTACCAGAGGAGCATCGCATACGATCAATTTCAGCGCTGGATTTAGAAGCTCAAGCTATACCGAATACTGGAAAATATGGATCGATCTTAACCAGGATGGTGACTTTACTGACGCAGGAGAAGAAATGGTTAGCGGCTCATCGAGTAGCAGCGGCACATTGTCCTCAACATTGAATATACCATCATCGGCAGCTTTGGGAACTACAAGAATGAGGGTGTCCATGAGGTACAACGCGGCACCGTCATCATGTGGTACTTTCAGCTATGGCGAGGTTGAAGATTATACTATAAACATTACCAGCACACCGTCTAACACGACTTTTGCCGGTGCAAGAAATGCTACGGAGTTAGGTAATGAAGGACCGAAAAGTTATTTTGTGGTTACACCGAATCCTGTAAAAGATATGGTGGAAATAGCTATAGCTGATGAAGCCAAAGGCTATAGTCTGAAGCTGATGACCTTAACAGGAGTTGTAATAGAAGACATCGAGTCAGCAGGTTCAAATGTACGTTTCAATATGTCTAACCTTCCTCAGGGAGCTTATATTGTCTCCATGAGAACGGAAAGAGAAGTGATCAATAGTAAGATCATTAAGGAATAAGAGCTGAATGACGTAAAGTCATAATTAGTGGTTGTAAGAAAACTCTAAGGGGCTTTAAGAAAACGTTCCCGCCAAAGGGCGGGACGAAGTCCCAAAAAGCGGAGTCCCGTACAGTTGTCGGGATGAGCATTTTTGGGGCGAGCGTAACGCAGGCATTGGCGCTTTCTTAGAGACACTAATTAACCGCAGAGGAAACTGAGGAGAAACAGAGAACACAGAGGAATCTCCCTTTGTTTCTCCAATAAGCCTCTGGTACCTCTGCGGTTTACAAATACTCAACTTCTCGAACGGAATGTGACTTTTAAAGACGGCTTCTTTTTAGTCTCCTGAAGCCTGATCAACAACAATAGCAATCCTGCCGCCATCAGGGCTTACCGCCAGACGTGTGATCCCGCTGAGATCGAATTCTGAAAGGTCCGATACCGCCACCCAATCTTTATCTTTTCCCGGGTGGTACTTGTACAAAACACTCCCACTGCCCATGAAAATGGTGCCGTCAGGCCCCCAACACATATCTTCTGATTCGGGTAAAGTATTGATGATGGGACTAAATGTCCCTATTGAAAGATCATAGGACATGATTTGCCATGGGGTACTGTCTTTGTGAATAAAGCTAATCGCTTTGGAATCGGGGATCTTATGTAAGGATCGCCCTATGTTCTTTCGTTTTGGTGTACAATTTTGACTTTTTACATAGCAGAGCTGTAGTGAGGGAGGTTCGCCTAAAACAAAAGCGGCCAGGGTATTGTCATCCAGCCAGCAGTGGTAGCCCACCTTGACATCTTCCAACAGCACTTCAGGCTTTTGCGACTCGTATGAATGGCGATAAAGTCGCTGCATACCATTGGTGTCAAGCCGTATATAGGAGAAATCCTGACTGCCGGGGATGGGAGTGGGAGAGTATTCGCTACCTATCGTGGTTCTTGTCAGCCATGCCCAGGAGCCTTCAGGAAATTCTACCTGGGCGATATCAGTCTGTCCGTTGTCGGTGGAAACATAATACATCGAACCATCAGGCAAAAAGTGAGGTTGGTTGTCATAGCCGGGATTCTGGTAGGTAACATTATACGGGTTTTCCAACGTGATGGAACCATCTCTTTTGCGTAGATCAAATACATAGATTTCAGTATCAGGCTGGGCAATGACATCGGCATCGGCTGCCCATGCCAGGAGTAATATGGTAAGTAGCTGTTTCATCTGGTCTATTTAACGTGAGTTCGACATAGTAGTACCGATTAAAGGTATGCATTATCAGAAAATAGACAAAAAAAACCTCTTTTAAGGTCATTCTGCCTGTCCCGAACTGGCTTAACTGGCTTTGGAGAGGAACGAAGAATCTTACTAAGTACAATAAGGAACTTAGGAAGTTCCTTCCTCTCGTACCAATGACAAGTTTTCATTACATTCAATTAATTATTCAATTCCCCTACCGTCATCCCGGACGTAACGCAGTGAAGACCCGGGATCTCCTCACTACTGGCTGTGACTGAGCTTCAAGCCCTAACACCGGATCAGGGGGATCCTTCATATTTTCTCCGTTGCTCTACGAAAATTTCAGGATGAGGCGGTGGTTTGGTCGCCTCAGGATGACCACCTATTTTAAGCATTTTATATCGAATTCGCGTTATTTAGATATTTTTGGGTTAACAACCAAGACGAAACAGCCACATATTAAGACCTACTCATTTTTCAAAGACTCTACCGGATTTCGCAACGCTGCTTTTATCGATTGCCAGCTAATGGTAATGAGGGCAATTAAAACGCAGATGAATGCTGCCGCTATGAATACCTCGGGTCCTATTTCGATTTTATAAGCAAAGCCATTGAGCCAGCCGTTCATAACATACCATGATGCCGGAGTAGCAATGACGATGGCCATTAGAAAAAGCTTTACATAATCTTTAGACAAGAGGGAAACTATGCTCACTACCGAAGCGCCAAGCGCCTTTCGAATACCGATCTCCTTGGTTTTTTGTTCCGTGGTATAAGTAGTCAGTCCGAATAATCCCAGGCAGGCGATGAAGATAGCTATTCCGGCAAATACACTAAAAATTTTTCCAAATTGTATGTCTGCCTTGTATTGCTGATCAAAGCTGTCATCAAGAAAGCTATAAAGGAACGGGCGATGGGGTACCATTTGCTGCCATAATTGCTCTAATTAAGCAATCGTTTTGGTTATATTTTCAGGCGATACCTGTAGCGATAGATGCCTTAAGGCACCAACAGGAGCAAAACGCAGGGCTAGTGGTTCCACCTTTGTATGTAACGACTTATAGTTAAAATCTTTGACAACTCCCACTACGATGCCGTTACGGCCCCACTGGGAAAATTTCTTGCCTACTATTTCGGAGGGGTCCGTATATCCATATAGTCGCATGGCGGCTTCATTAAGTAGGAGCGTTTCTGTGGAGTCTTTGGGAATGTTAGCAGAAAAAGATCTTCCTGCTATCATTTGCATATCATAAGTAGGCACAAAATCCGGCTCTATTTCATAAATTCCCGGAGACTGCATTATCATAGCTCCTTCCGGTGACTCTATTCTCGTGCCGGCATCTGGTAGAAAATTGCCGGGAACTGCCCTGGAAGCAGCTATGCTATGCACATCCGGGTGCCTCAGGAACTCTGCTTTTATGATATTTAGCTGTTCTTGCACACCACTATCCCAACCAAAGTCTATTACCAGCATTTGTTCTTTGGTAAATCCCAAATCCCGGCTGCGGATAAAATCAAGCTGGGAAAAAACTATTGCAGTACCTGCTATCAACGCTATCGAGAGACTCAGTTGAAATATCACCAGGCTTTTTCGCAATGCAGCTCCTTTGGAAGATGACTTAAAGGTCCCTTTTAGAACTTGAGCTGACCTGACTTGCGCCAATATCCAGGCAGGGTAGCTTCCTGCGAGAAGGCCTATTAAAAATACTCCGCCCATGAAAGCAATAACGGACTTCCAGGAAAGGAGGCTCGACAGATCCAATGTTTTGGCTGAAAGCTCCTGTACCCATGGCAGCGCTATAGAAACCAACGCGACAGCCAGTATTGCTGATATTGTGGAGAGCAATATGGATTCAAGAAGGAACTGAACCACCAGTGAATGCCGGTGGGCTCCGATTGATTTTCGTATTCCTATTTCTTTTGCTCTTTCCATAGAACGAGCCGTGGAAAGATTCATAAAATTGATGCATGCTATGATCAGTATGAAAACGGCAATGGAAGAGAACATATAAATATTAGACAAACTGCCCATGGCTCCTGGCTGTCTTGCGGCCACGGAGTAAAGGTATGCATCGCTTAATGGTTCAAAGGCTATGGTATTGTCCTGCCATCCGGGTAAGTGACGTTTTACAAAATCAGGAATTCGCTGTGCCAGGGCAGCGATATTAGCTTGTTCATCTACAAGGAAATACGTGTAAAAATCGACATATCCCCACCAGTCAAATATTTCAGTCCGCCAGTTGTGGGCGGTGGTCATAGAGATCAATCCGTCAAAAGTGAAATGCGAATTGTGCGGAACATCTTCCATCACACCGGTTACAACAAATGATTTGGTTTGGTCAATAGTTATGGTTTTGCCTAATGGATCATTTTTGCCAAAGTACTTGGCGGCAACATTTTGAGTTAATACGATGCTATTGGGCTTGGTTAACGCAGTTTCTTCACGACCCGAAATAAGCCTCCAACTGAATACTTTAAAAGCGGTGGAGTCTGCAAATACCATGTTGTCTTCCTGGAATTTTTTATTCTGGTATTGAAACAGAAGGTTTACCGGACTGGTAAACCGGAAAAAGCTCTTTATTTCGGGAAAATCAGCCTGCAGAGCCGGACCTATCGGTGCGCAGCCCCACACTTGAAATTCTTCAGGCGCCGGGGGAGGTAGGCTTCCGGGATCTGCAGCGCTACGAAAAGTTTGTAAAACACGATATGTCTGGTTGTAATTTTTATGGTATCGGTCGTAGGAAAGCTCATTTTGGACATAGAGCATGATGATTATACAACAGGCTATTCCTATAGCCAGGCCTGTAACATTTATTAAAGAGAAACCTTTGTGTTTGAGGATATTCCTGTAACCTACTTTTAGATAATTTTTAAACATACTGTAGTGATTTATACGAGATGATATTTCTAAAGAGCGAATGATCCCGGGCCGAAAAAGCCTAACTACATCTTTGATATAGTTCCATCTTGCGTTCTTCAGGCCATGTTCTTCCAGTCCCGACTCAAATCTTTCTAAAAGGTCGCCCTCGATGTCCTCGTAGTAATCGGGATGGCAATACCACTGGAAAAATTTGCTGACCCAGCGCGGCGGCAGGGGATACTTCTTGTGAGGCATATCAGTAGCTTGTTGAGAATTGAGGGATAGCATTCCACAGGCTGAGCCGCTGCTCCTTCACTTCGGTGAGCACTTTCTTGCCATATGCGGTAAGCATAAAATAGCGCTTGCGTTTTCCTCCTCTCACTTTGGTAGCTTCACCGAATCTGGATGATAAGTATCCCTTTTTTTCGAGCCTTCTTAAAACGGTTTGCAGCGCCCCAATGCTCACCTTCCTGTCCAGCCGGTTTTCCATCTCTTCAATGATGGAGATCCCGTAGGCTTCATCGGCCAGAATTGCCACCGTGAGCATTACAATTTCTTCAAATTCCCCCAGATGATGTTTACTCATTTTGTATATTTTTCTTAAATGTAGTTAAAATAAACTTCCAACCAAATGGATTAGAATATATTTTATTCTTAAATGTAGTTTTTATTACGCAATAATGCAGCTAAGTTTCCGGTGATCACCATCTAATTAGTGTTTATAAGAAAACTCTTGCCGTCATCGCGCCTGTCCCGGGCTCGCCACGGGGAGGAATCGAAGCGATCCCCTCTTAAAGTACGTTAAAGAAGAGGAGATTGCCGCACTTCGTTCGCAATGACGATAAGCCGTGAGTTTTCTTACAAACACTAATTAATGTCAAGGCAACAAAAAACTTCAGTTGACTTTATTGTATAATGACATTACACCATCATTAACCGCAGAAACAAAGATCGCGAACCACCACGTCATCCTGGAATTTTCGCAGCACAGCGGAGAAAATATTCAGGATCCCCCTGAACCATGGCAGAAGCTGAAGCCTGACACGCTCAAAGCTGTGATCATAAATATTTGTGAATTCGCTTGTGTTTTGTTAGAGACAACTGCGTTGTCACGTATTATCCGAAACCGGGATCTTCAGCGCCTGAGAGAGTTCCTCCAACGCACTCAACAGCTTCTTTTTATCCTTCCTGGTCATCAAATACTCTTTGGTGCCATTGGAGAATTTAATATAGGCATCGTACTCTATATTTTTGAATACGGTGGAGTCATTCGTATGGGCAGTGTAGATCCGTTGACTCGTTTTGCTGGCGTTTACATAGATCTTCTCTACCTCTGCATATGGCTTTGCCTTACCACTTTTTATAAACAGGAAGGAGTTGTAAGGCCTGTATGTCTTTTTTGTCGGAATGATTTCCATACCAGAATGGCTGGTGAGGATGACCAGACCTACCGTCAGTAGTATAAGTGCAATAAAGATATTTTGAAACACTACAATTACAGCCGCTATTAACAAACAGAAGGCGAGTATCTGAAAATGCCAGGGGAAAAAGGCGTCCTGATTTTAAGTCAAATTTTGTGGCACCCATAAATAATTCACTTGGTAAAAACGGCTAGAAATATAACTATTTATTTATTAATTTAACCTGATCTCGATGTTAATACCTTAAAAGTCGAGTTATCCTGTGAATTAAGGCGGAAAAGCCAGGAACCTGAAGTAGTCAGTAAACAATCGTTCTTTTATGATATTTCGCTTGGCCGGGAGCCAGGAGCTGGTGTGTGTCTAATTCAACCCCTCCGGGATTGCTCTTCTTTCTTCACAGCAGCGTCTCCTGGTAAGGGACTCTGCGCCCTACCATCAAATCAACGGATGAGAGGACTATTTATGTTCAATCCCCGGATTACTCTTCTTAAAGGTTGCTTCGTAACAAAAGAAGGCTAAAAATCAGATAACCCGACCCAAGCCTGAAAGGCTTGAATATGATTAACCCCCAATGAAATTGGGGGGGATCAATAAATATCCATCAACTCTGAACGAGTTGAATAACAACTACTATCCCCGCCAGCCCCGGCTTGCCATGGGAAGGAATCGAAGTGATCCCCTCTTAACGCACACCAAAGAAGAGGGGATTGCCGCACTTCGTTCCCCGTGGCAAGCCGGGGACAGGCGCAATGACGATAAGTTGCGCGTTTCCTGCAGGTACTATTTAGTATTATTATTCATCCTTTAAGCACTGCACCGGATTAATATTTGCTGTCTTCAATGTTTGAAAGCCCACAGTAAGCCAGGCGATGACCAACGCTGCTACTCCTGCCAGACCAAACAGCCACCAGTGCAGGTCAATTTTGTACGCAAAGCCGCTCAACCAATATTGCGCAAGAAAATAGCTGACAGGTAAGGCAAGGCAGACAGCAACAAGCACCATTTTGGTAAAGTCTCCGGAAAGAAGTGTGACAATACTGAAATTCCCTGCTCCCAGTATCTTTCTTATGCCAATCTCTTTTTGCCTTCTTTCTGCAGTAAAAGCAGCCAGGCCGAATAACCCGAGGCAGGATATCACGATAGCAATACCTGCAAAATATTGTGAAAGCACAGAAACACGCTGTTCTGCAATATATTGTGCCTGATAATTCTGATCCAAAAATTTGTAATCCAGCATATATCCGGGATTAAATGTTTTATAGAATGACTGGATATTGGCGATAGCCTCCTGGATATTTTCACCATCTATTTTTACCAAAGCGCTGTGAGGAGGCTGCTGTTCAAAGTAAAACAGCATGGGCTCTACGGGGGTGTGAAGTGAGGCATAGTGAAAATCTTTCACCACCCCGATTATTTCCTTCTCCTTACCCCACATGATGATTTTTTTGCCAACAGGATCTTGCATATCCATCGCCTCAATGGCAGATTCATTAAAGATTATTTTTGATTGTTCATTGCCAAATTTTTTAGAAAAACTCCTTCCCTCCAGCACCTTAATACCTAAAGTTTCAACGAAATCATAATACACTCTGGCTTGTTCGAACCGTATAGGCACATCGGGATCTTTTCCTTCCCAATGTATACCGGTGGTATACGCTCCGCTTTCTACCATAGAATGTGTTGTTGCTGTAGCATTGAGCACGCCCGGTAGATTTTTGAGTTCGTCAAAGAAGGTTGCCATATTGTCAACGGCTTTGCCTTCCACTGGTATTTTTAAGATATTATCCTTACTGTAGCCCAGGCTTTTTGTCTGGATGAACCGGATCTGCTGAAAAACAACCAGCACGCCTACGATCATGATGACAGATAGCGCAAACTGAAAGACTACCAGGCCTTTTCTTATCCAAACCTCTCCGAAAGAAGCATTGAGCTTGCCTTTGAGAATACTTACCGGCTTAAAGCCAGAGAGATACAAAGCGGGATAGCTGCCTGCCAATAGGCCGGTAAAAAGTCCAATAAGGATGGCTGCACCGATAATTTCCGGGGTGAACTGAAGCGATAGCTGTTTGCCTGTAAGCTCATTAAACTCAGGCAGGATCATAAAGGTCAGTAATGAAGCCAGGAATAAAGCAAAGAAAGTGATCAGCACAGCCTCACCCATGTGCTGAAAAATCAGGCTTACCCTTCCGGCGCCAAGTGTTTTTTTAATGCCGATCTCTTTCAGCCTTCTTGAAGCCCGGGCTGTCGACAGGTTCATGAAATTGATGCAGGCGATAACCAGAATAAAAATGGCGATGACCGAGAAAAGCCTTACGTAAGTGATCCGCCCCCCAGTTTGGATGCCATTGTTAAAGGTGCCGTACAGGTAGTTGCTGGAAAATTGCTTGAAAAATGGGGAAACGTTACTGCCTTCATCTCTATCTTTCACAAAAGACGCTATTTTGTGATTTAAGGCATTTATATTGATATCTTTTGCCAGCTCCACATAAGTATATGCATTAAAGTTGCCCCAATGCATTCCGTCACCAATGATATCTTTATAAATAGAAAATGGAAGAACAAAGTTAAACTGCTCAGAAGAATTGGAAGGCAGGTCTTCCAAAACTGCTGATATGCTGGCTTCTCCCTGCAAGTGTAACAGGTGCCATTCCACCGTTTTGCCGACTACCTGAGTAGTATTGAATAGCTTTAATGCCAGTGATTCGGTAATTACGATAGAAGATTTATCAGATAACGCTCTATCTGGTATACCATGCTTAAATTTATAGCTGAAAAGATTGAAATAGTCCTCTCCGGAAAATTTACCTTTCGCTTTGATCACTTCCTCGCCATTAGACACAGCAAAATTATCTCCAAACCACTCTGTTTCCGTGTCTGCGGCCGCCATTACCACTTCGGGCACTTCTGCGAGTAAAGCCTCAGCCAAAAGACCCT
The DNA here is from genome assembly GCF_000331535.1 of Fulvivirga imtechensis AK7. Lineage (GTDB taxonomy): Bacteria > Bacteroidota > Bacteroidia > Cytophagales > Cyclobacteriaceae > Fulvivirga > Fulvivirga imtechensis. The sequence continues at coordinate 170,581 of NZ_AMZN01000055.1, forward strand.
GTGTCTCGGGCCCCGTACGCAAGGAACTATTTTCTTCGTGAGTGAGAAATACCTGGTACAATTGTTCATCCTTTTCATGTAACTTATCCATCGCCAGCTCATCGGATACCCACAGGAAAATAAGCAGTGCACTGGACAGTCCGGTGGTAAGACCAATAAGGTTAATGAAAAAGGAAGTTTTATACTTGATAAAATTCCGGTAGGTGAGTTTAAAATTATGTTGATACATGATAAATGGGTTTGAGTTTGACCTGTATTTTTTGATGGCAAAAGGCCTTAGGTAGTGAAAGACCTGGTACCAATAGTTGAGTTTTGCCTTAGATAATGATTTTTTAGCTGCCGTTTTGTAAAACCTCTCTTCCAGATCACCCGATACCTCTTCTGCAAGGTCATTACGGAGAAACCAGAGCAGTAGCCGTTCTGCTAACCGGGGTGGTATGTATTTGTTGTTATTCAATTATTCAGCGTGTATCACCATTCCATTCATCCATTCATTACCTCATTCCATCATTCCCTCATTCTCTCACTCATTCATCCATTCATTCTATCATTCTCTCGTCATCCCCCTGCAAACCCCGGAAACTGACTCCACAGTGATACCCTGAAGTCACGAGCGTCAGAAAGTACCCTTTGACCGCTGGCTGTTAGCGAGTAGATGCGCTTTCTCCTTCCACCTCTCTCGGCAGACGCACTTCCCATCTCTGAGGTTAAAAAGCCTTTTTCGGAAAGCCGGTTGAGTGTGGAGTGTACCGCTCCGATGGATACCGGGCGATCAGTCTGGCTTTCAAATTCATCAGCAATCTTAAATGCATAAGCTTCATTGCCTAAGATGCCGACCAGAAGCAAAATGACTTCTTCAAATTCACCTAAGCGTGTTTTTTTCATTTGTTACTAAGTTGTAGAACTAATATACGGAGGGAAAATAAATATGTTCTACTTTTTAGTAACAAATACTGAAATGAATAGATTTTGTAATTTCGCCAGTATGTCGGATGTGCCAATGAAAATCGAAACCATCACATATGAAGTAAGTAAGGCGAAGCCGTACCAACCCGATAGCGATTGGGGTAAGTTGAATGAATAAATCGACAGTTGGCAAAAGCAATAGGCAGCTGTAAGCTTCATGCTTTAAACTTTCGGCCTGCCGTTTAATTCGTAAATCAAAAATCAAAAATCGTAAATTGTAAATCGTAAATACAGTTTTAATATCTCAATACTAAATTTATACGCATGAAGGTCTGTATTGCGGAGAAGCCAAGTGTAGCCAGAGAAATAGCGCAGGTAATTGGCGCCAGCGCACGTAAGGAGGGATACTTTGAGGGTAACGGCTACCAGGTAACGTGGACGTTCGGACATTTCTGTACATTATATGCTCCCGAAGACTATCAGCCGCATTGGAAGCGCTGGGACCTCAACACACTTCCCATGCTCCCGGATCGGTTCGAAACCAAGCTTATGAATGACAGCGGAGTAAAGAAGCAGTTTAAGGTAATTAAAAGTTTATTAGCCAATGCCTCTGTCGTGATTAACTGTGGTGATGCCGGGCAAGAAGGGGAATTGATACAGCGCTGGGTGATCAAAGAAGCGAAATATCAGGGTGAAGTACAGCGCCTCTGGATATCATCGCTCACTACGGAAGCCATTAAAGCGGGATTTGACAAGCTACGACCGGCAACAGAATTTGATAATCTCTTTTATGCAGGCAGCTCACGTGCCATTGGTGACTGGCTGTTAGGAATGAACGCCACCCGGCTATATACCCTTAAATATGGCGGCTATAAGCAGGTACTGTCCATTGGCAGAGTGCAAACCCCGACATTAGCCATGCTGGTCAATCGCCATTATGAGATAGAAAATTTTGTGCCTCAGCCGTACTGGGAGCTGCAGACCATCTACAGAGAAACTAAATTCAACAACACCACCGGTAAATTCTTCTCAAAAGAGGAAGGGGAGGAACTTCTCAACAAGATCACTGGAAAAGACCTGGTGATCACAGACATTGAGAAGAAAGAAGGTAAGGAATATGCGCCTAAACTGTTTGATCTTACCAGCCTGCAGGTATACTGCAATACCAAATTCGGGTTTACAGCAGAAGTAACACTCAAATTGGTACAAGCGCTTTATGAGAAAAAGGTAGTGACCTATCCACGGGTCGATACTACATTTCTGCCGAATGACATGTACCCTAAAATACCCGGTATACTTCAGGGGCTGCCTAATTATTCTTCTTTCACAGAACCTCTTCTGGGAAAGAAGATCCGAAAGTCGACAAAGGTGTTTAACGATAATAAAGTGACGGATCACCACGCCATCATACCGACCGGAGAGCAAAAGCCATTAAGCGGTGATGAACAAAAAGTGTATGATATTATTGTCAGGCGTTTTATAGCGGTATTTTATCCCGATTGTAAAGTGGCCAAAACGCAGGTGGATGCTGAAGTAGAAACCGTAAAGTTCGTAGCAAGGGGTAAGGAGATCCTGGAAGAGGGGTGGAGGGTGCTTTTTCCGAAGGAGAATAAAAAGAGTAGTGCTGATGACGATGAGGAAAACAGCGAAGATGATGAGGGAATTTTGCCATCATTTGAAAAAGGAGAGCGCGGTCCGCATGAGCCTTCTTTTATTGAAAAAATGACCAAGCCTCCAAAAAACTACACCGAAGCCTCGTTGCTACGGGCCATGGAAACGGCCGGTAAGCAAGTAGACGATGAAGAGTTGCGTGATTTAATGAAGGCCAATGGTATCGGAAGGCCATCGACCCGTGCCAGTATCATTGAAACACTGTTCAAACGAAAGTATACCCAGCGGAGAAAAAAGCAAATTCTTCCCACGCCAACCGGGATTCAACTTATCGATACGATCCGGAATAAGCTGCTCAAATCTGCTGAGCTTACAGGGCATTGGGAAAAGAAGCTGAAGGAGATAGAGCAAGGTGAGTTCGGTGCCGGGCAGTTCATCGCTAACATGAAGAAAATGGTAGACGACCTGGTTTCGGAAGTGCGAAGCGAGACCGGTAAGTCTATCATTGTAGCACCGAGGGGTGCGGGCAGTAAGAAAGAGTCAAAGAAGAAGGTTTCCAAAGAAATGAAATGCCCGAAATGCAGCTCGGGGGTTATTATTAAAGGAAAAAGCAGCTATGGCTGTAGTGAGTGGAAAGCGGGCTGTAATATGCGCATACCCTTCGAGTTTATGAGCAAGAAGCTGACCCATAAGCAGGTACAGCGGCTACTGGAGAAAAAGGCTACGACAAAGCTGAAGGGTTTTATACATGGTGGTGAAAAGGTGGAAGGTGTAGTGAAGTTAACAGATGATTTCCAACTGGAGTTTGAGGGTAAAACCAAGTTGAAGGCCTCAGGTAAAAGCAGTAAACCTTTGTGTCCTAAATGTAAAAAGGGAACGCTGATAAAAGGGAAAACGGCCTACGGCTGTAGCCACTGGAGGGCAGGCTGTGATTTTAGGTATCCCTTCGCTATGATAAAATCCAAAGCCAATGGACGCCCTTTAACGCGGGAGTTGGTTTTGCAGATCATTTCAGCATAATGGAACGGAATGAAATCTTTGGTTTTTGATGCCTGCCTAATTCAACCCCTCCGGAGTTGTTGTGTCTTCCTTTAGTCTGCCCGGCATTGCATGACCGGGCTATTTACATTCAATCCCTCCGGATTACTTTTCTCAAAAGTTCGTTCTGAACAAAGAAGGCTAAAAGTCAGAGATAACCGGCCTTAGTCTGAAGAGCTTGACCATGACTAGGAGTTGCTCTCAAAAGACCAGTCATCCTGGGGGCATCCAACAACTTTCAGTTGATTTTGAGGATAATGACAATTACCCGAACGGCCTTGAGAAAATGGCGTTCCGCTGGCGGCCGAAGCCTTTAGCGGAGGCCGTAAGAATTTCAATGCCACACGTACCCTTTATAAATCACACTGTTTGAGCCCCGTTTTTCACGGGGTGAGTTTGTGATTTGTCATCGCAGGCATTGAAATTTAGCCATTTGCTCACAGCCCTTGCTTCGCCATAGCGGCTACGCGAAGGCAATGCTTGACTTTTTCCCATAGGGATCCCTTTGGGGTTTGTTACTTTTTTGTGTCAAGACAAAAAAGTAAGACAGATGCTATGAAAAATCATCTGCAGCAACTCAAGGCCTAATAATCAAAAAAATTCCGAGAAAGCCCAGGCTAATGCCTCGTGGTATTCTTCATACAGGTTCAAGTCATTATGAGATCCGTGTGGAATGACAATAAGCTTCTTCTCACCGGAATAAGCCTCATGTAGATTTTTACTGTGGGAGGCAGGTATTAGCCCATCTCTGCCTCCGTGGATAAAAAGGATTGGACAATCAATATCGGTAAGCTTGCCGATATTGTCGAAGTGAAATTGAAGGAATAGCGAAGGGAATAGAAAGGGCATCTTCTGATTGGCCAGGGTTTTTAAACTTGAGAACGGAGATTCCAGCACTAACCCTTTGGTGTCACGCCTTTTAGCGAGCTCCGTAGCAATACCACTACCGATGGACCGCCCATAAATGATGACCTGTTCCGGTTGAAAACCTTTTTCTTCTACCAAAAAGCGAAAAGCTGCATCGCCATCAAGGTATAAACCCTGCTCGGTGATCTCACCGGAGCTTTTTCCATATCCACGGTAGTCGATAATGAGGAAGTTGTAGCCTAGTCCTGTGAAGTCATCAGCTATTTGCTGCCACCCCGCCAGACTGCCAGCATTGCCATGGAAGTAGAGTATTACCTCATCAGCTTGGCCCGGATAAAACAGTGCATTGATCTTTTTCCCATCAGAGGTGGTAAGGAAAACCTCTTCATCGCCTTGCCGAAGGTTAAATTGAAAGGCTTGCGATAACCGTTGGGGATGGAAGATCAGTTTTTCCTGTGCGAGAAAAGCAGCCATAATGAGCAGTAGATAAATAACGACTATAAAAATAACAATCTTGCCGATGCTTTTTGTTTTCACTGAAGGTGTCGTTTAGTGATTTAGTCGTGTTAAAGTATTAGTGGTCGTACCACTCTTGCCATAGCGGTCACAGTGGCGCCACCACTACGCCAGTTGCATCTTATTCGAGCCAAAGACGTTAGTCGTGCCACTACTATAATAGTGGTCGCACCGTTCATACCATAACGGTTATAGTGGTGCCACCACTACTATGCCAGTTGCATCTGCTCTTGTAATACTTTCAAGCCCTCATCAAAAGAATGCGGCTCGTACCCCAGGTCTTTTCTGGCTTTATCGATAATAAAACCCGTTTTAGGCGGTCTTTTGGCAGGCTGTGTAAACTTAGAGCCATCAGTTTTATGAATAAGAGATTTGTCAAGCTTAAAGAAATCCGCAGTTTTTATGGCCATGTCATAAGGTGTGAGCATGTCTTTACCGCTAATGTTGTAGATGCCCGTAGCCCGCTTTTTAGCAATGAGGTAGCACCCCATAGCCAGATCTTCGGCCAGCGTAGGGGTGCGCCATTGATCATCCACTACATTAATATCTTTCCCACCTTCCAGGCTATTTTTTACCCACAGGATAATGTTGGAGCGGCTCATGTCATGAGCGATGCCGTAAACCAATACTGTGCGTGCAATCGCCCAGGAAATATTACTTTTTTCAATAAGCTCCTCGGCAGCCAGTTTGCTTTCTCCATAATAATTGACAGGGTTGGGCTTCTCGTTCTCATCCAGAGGCCCACGGGTGCCATCAAAAATAAAATCCGTGGAGCAGTGTACCAGGTGGCTGTCTGTGGCTTCGCAAGCCTTGATCAGGTAGCTTACCGCATCAACATTCAGCTTCCGGCAGGCCTCCTTCTCCGATTCACATTGGTCGACATTTGTCATCGCTGCTGTATTGATCACGACATCGGGAGCATACTTTTTGATCACAGACAATACCTGTGTTTCATCAGTAATGTCCAAAGCAGCAAACTCATAATTTCCGTAGCTTTCAGGAAGCCTGTCACTATTCCTCGCGGTAGCTATCACCTCTATTCCGGGCTCACTCAGCAAAAGTTTGATAAGCTTCTGTCCTAATAAGCCATTTGAACCGGTAACTAATATTTTCATAATTTTTTAAAATTTGAAGTATGAACACCCGAAGCCGGAAGCCTGTTTAAATTACTCGCTGCTAACTATACTCTTGCCGTCTTCGCGCCTGCCCCGGGCTTGTCTCGGGAAGGAATCGAAGCGATCCCCTTTTACACTCCAAGGGAGAGGGGATGGCCGCACTTCGTTCGCAATGACGATGATTGATAGTGTTCTTATATGCATTAGTTAGTCAACACTACCAATTGCCAACGCTTTTGCCAACTGAACTACTCCTTTTCAGGATATTCGTAGCCGTATAATTTACTGATTTTCTTCTTCGGAAGCTCTTCTACTTCTACAAACATTCTAATATCGTTTTTGGGCCTGTCTCGTTGGTCGGTTGGTTGTGCCGCAATCTTGTCGATAACATCCAGACCGCCTATCACCTTACCGAACACAGTGTATTCGTCATCCAGGTGAGGAGCGCCTCCCACGGTGGTGTATGCTTCCAAGCGCTCAGGAGCCATTTCTTTGGTGACGTCTGTTTGCATTACCTCTTCGATATAGCTCCGCATTTCCATGAGCTTGTTGCCGTAAGCTTCAGGTCCTTCGGTCTGGTAAATATTCATCAACATTTGTTTAACAGAGTCCTGGTCACCTCTGTTCATTAGCTGTCTGGCAGCCATTCCGAGCTTGTTCATATCAGTAGTAAGCTCTTCTTTTGTCCATGTCTTTCCCTGTACAATATAGAATTGACTTCCACTAGATTTTTTCTCAGGGTTATTTGTCCGGGCAGCGGAAAGAGCGCCTTTTATATGAAACAGATCCTTGTCAAACTCAGCCGGGATCTGGTATCCCGGTCCGCCTGAACCCAACTGCTGACCGGGCTGCGCTTTTTTTGTATCGGGATCACCACCCTGGATCATAAAATCTTCTATTACCCGGTGAAATAACAGGCTATCGTAAAAGCCTTCTTTGGCCAGCTTGATGAAATTTTCTTTATGCTTTGGGGTTTCATCATAGAGTATGGCGTGCATATCGCCATACTCGGTTTTAATCGTAACGAGGTAATCTTTTTCTGTGGCACAGGCACTAACAAAAATACTTACTGCCAATGCAACGATCAGGTTTTTGATGTTCATGGTTTATACTCGGTTCAGTTTTTCTTTAATATCGCTGAGAATGACGTCCCCACCACATTTCAATACTTCTTCTGCCAGGTCAACACCGATGGCCTCGGCATTCTCTGCAGGTCCGACCATCCTTTTTCTAATGATCTTTGTCCCCTCCAGGTTCACAATACCTCCTTTAATGGTAAGTGTGCCATTCTGAAGATCAGCTAACGCAAATAATGGAATACTGCAGCCGCCCTGCATTCTTCTCAGATAGCCTCTTTCGCAAAGCAATCTTTTTTCTGTCTCCGTGTCATTAACGAATTCTCTGATGGCCTTTCTCTTGTCTTCCGAAAGTGAGTCGGAACATTCTATAGCAATGCTACCCTGACCGACAGCAGGAATGAATTTGTCTAATGGCAGTTTCGAGATGATCATATCGTCATATTCCATGCGATGTACACCGGCATACGCTAACAGAAGTGCATCGCACACGCCATCTTTCATTTTGCCAATACGTGTCTGCAGGTTTCCGCGTACGGGTACCGTTTTTACGTGAGGGTAAAAATGTTTTAATAAAGCTACTCTCCTTGTAGAAGAGGTGCCAATAGTAATTTCCTTCTGCTTTTCCAATGACAGACTCATGTCCGTACCTACTAACACATCGTTCACGACTTCGCGGGTTGTAAAGGCGATGAGCTCAAAACCTTCCGGTAGCTCCGACTGCATATCTTTAGCGCTATGAACCGCTATGTCGATGCTTCCTTTTTTTAGCTCATCTTCAATTTCCTCAGTGAAAACGCCCTTGCTACCTATTTTAGCTATGGATACATCCAATATCTTGTCACCCTTCGTGTCAATGGTTACAATCTCAGATTCAATGCCTCCCTCTCTAAGCAATGAAGCGACATGTTCTGCCTGCCACAGTGCCAGCTTACTTCCTCTCGTTCCTATTCTGATCTTATCCATGCTATACAGTTCTCAATTTACAGTTCTCAGTTCTCAGTTCTCAGTTCTCAGTTTTACAGTTCTCAGTTTTCAGTTTACAGTTTGCAGTTTGCAGTTTGCAGTTCTTAGTTTACAGTTTAAAGTTGTAGTTCTCGGTGTCACTCGGCTACTGATTACCGATTACCGATCACTGATTACCAACCACTTCGGTCTTCCGACTCCCGACTTCCGACTATTTTATAACCCTGGCTATTCGTAGTGACAGGTCCAAAAATATGATTTTTGCACTTGCATTTCTTTCCAGGTGATAGTACGCTTCGTTGATCATACCTGATATCCGGGCTACCTTGTCACCGTCCACTACTTTGCTAAAGTTTTCCACAAAGCTATCTATTTTACCACTAACGCGCTTCAATTCGGGAGTCGTTTCATAGATAAGTGATTCCCGAAGCATGTTTAGGGCATACTGGAGCAGACTTTTTTGTGCTACCTTGTTCATCGAGTGAAATTCATCACTACGAGCTACCAACTGAGTGTAGTCCTTTTTAAAACAATCTCGCATCCAGTCCGCAAACTGCTGATGACTATTGTCTTCTATATTATTATTCAGTTTAATGGCCAGGTTGAGGTCTCCATCTGCCAAATGCGCAAGTTCTGCCGCCTTTTGATGATCGATGCCCAGCTTCTCAACCAGCGTAGCAACAATGCTCTCATCGGTAAATTTGGGAATAGTAACAACTTGTGTTCGCGATAAGATCGTTGTCAGCAACCGTTCCGAGTCATTAGAAACTAAAAGAAAGATAGTTTGTTCGGGTGGCTCCTCAAGTATTTTCAATATGCCGTTAGCAGCAGATGGGTGCATATATTCCGGCAACCAGATGATCATCACCTTATATTTGCCCTCAAAGGCTTTAAGTGACAGGTTTTTAATGATCTGCCGGCTTTCCTCCTTTGAAATATTTACCTGTTTGTCTTCTCCGCCATAGTACCCGGACCAACTGTCGAGGTTGCCAAATGCGTTTTCCATCAGGAAAGTTCTCCATTCTTTTAAGAAACTGGTGCTCACCACATCTTTACCGGTAACATTTTTTGTAGCGCTCACCGGAAAGACAAAATGCACATCGGGATGGATAAATTTAGTGTTTTTCACACATGAAGGACATGCTCCACATGCATCATTTGGCTGCTTGTTTTCACAGTTGAGGTAGCTGGCAAAGGCCAGGGCCATCGGTAAGTTGGGGCTGCCTGGCTTGCCGAGAAACAACTGTGCATGAGCTACTTGTTCATGAGTTACGGCATTGATCAACCGTTCTTTTACCTCGTCCAACCCTTTGATGTCGCTAAATAGCATAATCTTAATTTATTGGTTTTCCCAAATCCTGTATTCGGCTGTTTGTTCGAAAATATTCTTCATGATCTCCTGTTCTGCAGCATCATAGATCAATCCTCTTCGCTCCATTACCCTGGCTATTACCTCATTAGCTTTGTTGAGTTGATATGTAGTGAGGCCGGCAGCGCCACCCCAGGAAAACGAAGGAATAAAGTTTCTCGGAAAGCCGGCGCCAAAGATGTTGGAAGAAACGCCAACTACCGTACCTGTATTGAACATGGTGTTGATGCTACATTTGGAGTGATCACCCATGATCAGGCCACAGAACATTTCTCCGGTATCGGTAAAGCCACCTTTGCCGTAGTCCCACACCTTCACATTCGCATAGTTGTTTTTGAGATTAGAAGTGTTCGTATCAGCACCAAGATTGCACCACTCACCAATTACAGAATTACCAACGAAGCCATCGTGACCTTTATTGCTGTAACCGAACAGTACTGAATTGCTTAACTCCCCACCTACTTTACAGAAGGGGCCTATGGTAGAGTCACCTCTGACCTTAGCTCCCATGTTTACGTGTGCCCCTTCGCAAAGGGCGAAAGCACCGCGGATAATGGCGCCTTCACTGATGACGGCATTTTTTCCTATGTAAACAGGCCCGTTTTCAGCATTGATGATGGCTGCGCGAATAGTTGCTCCTTCTTCTACAAATACATTTTCCGCACCATAAATGACGGTATGAGCATCTTCAATATCTTCTGAAATTCTACCAAGCGTGATCAGATCGAAATCGGCCTGTATCTGCTCTGCATTTTTTTTGAATATTTTCCAGGGAGCATCTATTACCGTAGCATGGCCATCATATTTTTGCTGCGGCAGTTGCTGCAAATTGGAAAAATCCCCCTGAGTCTTGGCTGCAACGATAGTGGTGCCCCGTACCAGCGCCTCTTCACTGTTTAGATCATCAATAGCATCTATCAGGTCATCGGTAGGACAAAAGGCACCATTGATCCAGAGATTGACATTTTTTTTGATGCACGGATATTTTTCGCAGAGGTAATCCTCAGTATTGAATGAAATATTTTTTTCCAGCCGTTTACTCCATTTTTCTGCGATAGTGAGTATGCCTACCCGTATTTCAGCTACCGGGCGCGTAAAAGTTAGTGGAAGTAAAGACTTTCTGATGACAGGGTCATCAAAGAGAATAATATTCATGGCACAAAAATAAAAAAGTCTTCAAGATAAGCTTATCCTGAAGACCTTTAATTAAAGCTATTAAAAGAGAATTACTTCTTCTTATATTTCTTGTTAAACTTCTCAACACGGCCGGCTGTATCCACAAATAGCTTCTTACCGGTGTAGAATGGGTGAGATGCAGAGCTTACCTCGACTTTGATCAAAGGATATTCGTTACCGTCTTCCCATTTGATAGTCTCGCCAGTAGTCATAGTAGACTTGGTCATGAACTTGTAGTCGCTAGAAGTGTCGTAGAAAACTACGTCTCTGTATTCCGGATGTATGTCTTTTTTCATTTTATTAATACCTTTTCTGTTCAATCTTCCCAAGAGAGGGCACAAAATTACCCAAATTAACTTTAAGTGCAAAACTTTTCAAAACTTTATTCTGCAAAGATAAACACTATTTTTTCTTATTTTGCAGGATATTCAATTTCTTATGAGGCAACTGTCATTTATTATACTCCTGATCCTGCCCATTGTGGCTCTGGCACAGAGCGTTAACGCTCCCCTGAATGATGATTACTACCATATCATAGACCGGTATGAGATAGAAAGTGGGAAGATATATCCGGGTTTCTTCAGCGCCTGGAAGCCATATAGAAGATCTCACATAGCGAATTTTGTTGATTCATTACGACCTTCACAACAAAATTGGTCGGCTGCGGATCAGTTTAACCTGCATTATCTTGCCAGCGACAATTGGGAATGGATAGATAGTGTGAATAATACAAGTAGAAGACCCTTTCTAAAACATTTTTATAGAGTAGAATCCGATCTTTTTCATGCTGATACAAAGGATTTTGATCTCCATATCAATCCTGTGTTATATGTGGGGATCGGACGTGAAACAGCTAATGATGAAAAAACTTTTATTAATACCCGCGGTGTTGAGGTACGGGGTATGATTGATAGAAAAGTGGGTTTCTACACATTTATTGGCGAAAATCAAATCATTTACCCGGAGTATGTACGAAAGAAGATCACTGGAGAGATAGTTGTACCACACGAAGGCTTCTGGAAAGATTTTAAGGACAATGGTGTGGATTTTTTTACTGCTCGCGGATATATCAGTTTTGAGGCTACAGACCATATAAACCTACAATTTGGACATGACAGATTTAAAGTGGGTAACGGGTACAGGTCACTTATTCTTTCAGACTACGCTCCTGCCTACCTGTTTTTAAAAGCGCAGACGCAGGTATGGAAGCTCAACTACACCAACCTGTTTACCGAGATGACGGCTGATGTTTTCGGAAATTCCGGAGGCCTTATAGATAGTGACGGATATCCGAAAAAATATATGGCCTTGCATCACCTGAGTCTGAATATCGGTAAAAAATTGAACGTAGGGGTATTTGAATCCGTAATCTACAGTAATGCCGACTCTTTAGGTAATGGGAATATAGAATTGAAGTACCTGAATCCAATAATTTTTTACCGTGCTATTGAGCAGCAGAATGGCAGCTCCGATAACGTGCTCCTGGGCGCTGATTTTAAGTGGATTGCAGCCCGGAAGCTTTCTTTTTACGGGCAACTGGTGCTGGATGAATTCCTGCTGGATAATATCAAGGCAGGTGATGGCTGGTGGGCTAACAAATATGCCTTGCAGTTAGGCGCTAAGTATGTGGATGCTTTGGGAATTGATAACCTCGACCTTCAATTGGAAGGGAATCTGTCCAGGCCTTATACCTACTCTCACGGTGATCCATACAACAGCTATTCACACTATCGCCAGCCTCTGGCTCATCCGCTGGGAGCGAATTTCAAAGAACTAGTGGCTATTGCTCGTTATCAACCTGTGGGAAAATTACGCCTGACAGGAAAGCTGATGTATGCAAAATACGGTGCAGATACCACAGGAGTAAATTACGGGGGGAACATTTTGCTGAGCAACCGCACAAGAGAAAAGGACTTTGGCAATGAGATTGGCCAGGGGGTTAATTCGGATCTGTTTTTTGCAGACCTTACAGTATCATACCAATGGAAGCACAACTTCTTTATCGATCTAAGGCATATGTACCGGCAGGTCAAAAGCGAAGTGCCGGTAGCAGGTCAAAAGACAAACTACACCTCTATTGCACTTCGTTGGAATATTCCGCAGCGATTGAGTGAGTTTTAGCGAGTAAACGCCTAAATTGCACCCGTTTTACCATGATGTAAGCAAAAACCGAAGCCAAACCTGCCTAAATGAATAATAACTGATAATTATACACCCAATTTGAGCACCTCTATTGGCAATAGCATGCTTTTGAAGAGCTAAGCAGCCCTGAGGGTTGGGTTAATGAATGACAAAGGATAAATGAGAACATTTTTCAGGGTATTTAAGTACGGCCGTAATCTCGGAACCTTTTTGCCTCAGTATATAATATACATTTTACTGTCGGTGGTTTTTAGCGCTATCAACTTTACCCTTTTGATACCGCTACTGTCTGTACTATTTGATACCGCAGACACCCAGGTAGTCAGCGATCCGGGTGACTTTGAGCTGACAAAGGATTACGCCATAGAATATTTCTACTATACATTCGGTAATATTATCCAGCAGAGCGGCAAGCAACAAGCGCTGCTGTTTGTATGTGTCATTGTTATTATATCTGTTTTTGTTACTAATATTTTCAGGTATCTCGCCACTATCATTGTTACAAAAATAAGGCTGGATGTGGTCAAGTACCTCAGGATGGATATCTACAACAGGGTTTCCTCCATGCACCTTGGCTATTTTACCAATGAAAGAAAAGGTGATCTGATGTCGCGAATTACAAATGACGTGCAGGAAGTGGAAGCCTCTATTTTGAATAGTCCGAAAGCGCTTTTCAGAGAGCCTGTAACCATTATCATTTACTTCATTTTCTTATTTTCCATATCGGCTAAACTGACCATTTTTACCATTCTGGTGTTGCCCATAACAGGTGGGGCGCTTGCGGAAATTGTCAGGCGTCTGAAGAAGCGCGCTGTTCAGAGCCAGGAGTCGTTGGGAAGGATCGTGAACATTTTAGATGAAACACTGGGTGGTATGCGCATTGTAAAAGCTTTTAACGCACGAGGATACGTGACGGATAAAATAGATCAGGAAACAGACTACTACAGAAGGGTTAACCTGTCTTATTCCTACAAGAAAGAGTTAGGCTCACCGGTTTCAGAGTTTTTGGGAGTAGCCATTGTTTGTATCATTATCTATTATGGGGGCTCCCTGGTACTGGCCGCTGATGGTAGTTTGGATGGACCTCAGTTTATTGCTTATCTGGCTATTTTTTCCCAAATCATTTCACCGGGAAAAGCTTTTGCTGCCGGTATTTCCGGGTTGCAAAAAGGAATTGCCTCTGCTGAAAGGATCTTTAAAGTAGTGGACGCAACCCCGGCTATTGTCAACAAGCCTAATGCTATTGATATCAAAGCGTTTAAACAACAGATCGAATTTGATCATGTACGCTTTGCATATGGAACAGAGCCCGTGTTGAAGGACATATCCTTTACTCTTCAGAAAGGGCAAACTATTGCCCTCGTAGGCCCTTCCGGAGGGGGTAAGTCCACTTTGGCGGATCTGATCCCACGTTTTTATGACCCGACAGACGGGGCAGTGAAAATTGATGGTACCGATATCCGGGATTGTGACGTGGAGTCCGTTAGAAAATTAATGGGGATCGTTACCCAGGAGTCCATTCTATTTAATGACACTATTTTTAATAATATAGCCTTTGGGCTGGATGACCCCAAGGAAGAAGATGTTATTCAGGCAGCAAAGATCGCCAACGCTCATGATTTCATTATGGATATGGAAGAGGGATACGATACAAATATTGGAGATCGTGGTCTTAAACTTTCTGGTGGGCAGCGGCAGCGGATCAGCATAGCCAGGGCGGTGATGAAAAATCCTCCTGTCCTGATACTGGATGAAGCTACTTCAGCCTTAGACTCTGAATCTGAGAAGCTTGTGCAGGAGGCATTGGCTAATCTGATGAAGAACAGAACCTCATTGGTCATTGCGCATCGCCTCAGCACTATCCAACATGCGGATCAGATCCTTGTTATTCAGGGAGGCGAGATCGTGGAGAGAGGTACTCACGATGAATTGGTGAATCAGGAGGGTATCTACAAAAAGTTAAGCGCTATGCAAAATACCTGATTAAATTTTGTAGATTTAATTAGTGTGTTTTTAATGAATTATATTAAATTTCATCCCTGAGTTAAAGAGAAGATCAATGAAAAGACCAAAGTCAATATTCTACTTCATATATTTTCTATTTCATATTGGCTTGCTTCTAGCCTCTATATATGTAAATTATAAATCTGAGGATTTTGAGTTTCTTCTCAAACTCAGAGAAAAAATGGACCTCATGATCTATGTAGCGGTGGTCGGGCTACTGCTGTTTTTTATTGATATTGTCCTCATCTCTATGGCTGTCAGAACTCACACCAAGGAAAAAGAAAAACTGGAGCATGAGATCAACTCTTTAAAGGCTAAAATGTTTGATCTACAGGAGGCCACCGGGTCTGCATCATCCAAACATATAACTGCGGTGGGGACAGATAGCGAAGAGCCGAAAGAGGAATAACAAACCATTCAACATGACTAACCAGCTATTGATAAAGCAGGAGCTACTCCAGGCTTATGACATTCTTGATAAATTTTTATCCGACCCCACACATATTCAAAAGGTAGAAAAGGCGGCAGAAATACTTGTTGCGGCTTTTAAAAAAGGAGGGAAAGCCATTTCATGCGGTAATGGAGGCTCTCACTGTGACGCCATGCATTTTGCAGAAGAGCTTACCGGCAGGTTTAGAGATGACCGTGCACCTTTGCCGGCTATAGCTATTTCAGATCCCAGCTATATGTCTTGCGTAGGCAATGACTATGGTTATGAAAAAGTTTTTTCCAGGTTTGTAAAAGCTTTTGCAACCAAAGACGATGTGCTGTTGGCCATCAGTACGAGTGGTAAGTCTAAAAATATTATTGAGGCTGCCAAAGAGGCAAAGCTGAAAGGGGCTGCTGTAATAGCCCTTACGGGAAATAGTGGAGGAGAACTTGGCGAGATAGCTGATCTGGAACTAAGGGTGCCTCACTACGGCTATGCCGATCGAATACAGGAAGTACATATAAAAATAATCCATATATTGATTTTGTTGATTGAAAAAACCATTTAGCTATGTTGGCAAAAACTTTTGGAGCGGCTGTCTACGGAGTTGATGCCAGACTGATAACTATTGAGGTTAATGTTGGTCAGGGCACGAAATTCTTCATGAGCGGTCTGCCCGATAGCGCAGTAAAAGAAAGTGAACATCGTGTTGAGTCTGCTATAAAATACCACGGCTTCGCCATGCCCAGGAATAAAGTGGTGGTAAACCTTGCTCCTGCTGATATCAAAAAAGAAGGGAGCGCTTATGACCTGCCTATTGCACTAAGTATGCTCAAAGCAGCAGGTCAGATCAGGGCTGGGGAGCTGGATAAGTACGTGATCATGGGAGAACTCTCCCTTGATGGTGACCTGAGACCGATCAAGGGCGTACTGCCAATAGCCATAGAAGCTCGTAAAAATAAATTCAAAGGTTTTGTACTGCCGAAGGAGAATGCCAAAGAGGCAGCCATCGTCAACGATATTGACGTCATAGGTGTCAGCAATATCAAAGAGGCTGTTGATTTTTTCGAAGGTGATATCGCCATTGATCCGCTTGAAGTAGATACCCGTGATGTCTTTATGGCTGAGCTCAATAATTACGATGTCGACTTTAAAGATGTACAAGGTCAGGAAAACATCAAAAGAGCCCTGGAAATAGCTGCTGCGGGTGGCCACAATGTGATCATGATAGGTCCTCCCGGAGCAGGGAAGACCATGCTGGCTAAACGATTATCCTCCATATTGCCACCTTTGTCGCTTCACGAAGCTTTAGAGACTACAAAAATACATTCAGTGGCCGGCAAGCTGGGTTCGAATTCTTCATTGATCTCTACCAGGCCCTACCGCAGTCCGCACCATACGATAAGCGATGTGGCTTTGGTCGGAGGTGGCGGAAATCCGCAGCCAGGAGAGATATCATTATCGCATAACGGAGTATTATTCCTGGATGAGCTGCCGGAGTTTAAGCGCACTGTGCTGGAGGTGATGCGCCAGCCGATGGAAGAACGCAGGGTGACGATCTCCAGGGCCAGGGTCTCGCTGGACTACCCCGCTAACTTTATGCTGATCGCCAGTATGAACCCATGCCCTTGTGGCTACTACAACCACCCTGAAAAGGAGTGTGTCTGCGCCCCCGGAGTGGTGCAGCGTTACCTGAGCAAGGTCAGTGGTCCGTTGCTGGACAGGATCGACCTTCATGTGGAGGTGACACCGGTCTCTTTTGATGAGATGACGGCCAACAGAAAAACCGAAAGCAGCGAAGAGATCAGGAACCGGGTGATCAAAGCGCGGGAGCGGCAGGCCATACGCTTTAAAGACAAAGAGGCTATCCATTCCAACGCCATGATGCCTTCGCAGATGGTAAAAGATGTGTGTGAAATACAGGAAGCAGGCCGTACCCTGTTAAAAACTGCAATGGAAAAGCTGGGTCTTTCTGCCAGAGCCTATGACCGCATCCTTAAAGTCTCCCGCACGATTGCTGACCTGGCAGATTCTGATGAAATCAAGATAGAGCATCTGGCCGAGGCTATCCAGTACAGGAGTTTGGACAGAGAGGGGTGGGCAGGGTAGGAAGGTTCAGTAGGCAGTAGCAGGGGCAGTTGGTGACCTATATTGTGATCAGTTGGGAATAATCCAACCAAAAATGGGTAACGTCAATATTGTAACCTCCGGTGACGGAATGAGCAGAATCAAACTTATAATTTGGTGAGCGTGTATCGTGAGTTAGGAGTTTAATTGTTTTTATATCTGTCCTTTTATCTAAGTTGTCGTTCATATTCTTTAATATTTCAAATGCTGATGGTTTTGCATCTTCTAAGAATGCAATCATACCCGCGTATCTTTGATCTATTGAAGGATAATACTGTTTACTAGTGAATCTTTTTATGCCATCTGAAATGTAGTAGTCTATTTTTGCCGCTTCATTTTTAAGTCTTTTACATTCGATTATTACATACGTGTTATCGCTTAGTTCAGCAAATTTGATATCAATTTTTCCGACTTCAATGTTTGATTTAACTTCTGAAATTTGAGTGGAAATGTAAATATATTGTAAACCAAATCTACTTCTGTTGGGCCTTAAATAAAGGTTTACAAAGTCGTAGGTTAAATAGTCTTCAAGCGGGACACGTGAAGTTTTCTTTCCCTGTTCTCTGATTTCTTTCTTTATGCTTTCCAAGGAATAACGACTGCTACTTTCAACCAGTTGCTTATAAGCATAGAAAATCAAGTTCTCAATGTTCCTTCGATATTCCCTTTTTATATCTTCAGTGAAAATAAAACTCTCCAGTCCCTCCATTTTTAGCTTGCTGATTCATTTATTGTCTTCATAATTTCCGATAAGTCTTCGTGAGCAATGGCTTCATGCCAAAATTTAAACTCCGAGGGCTTTATTATGTAAAAATAGTCTCGGCCAAAGCCCTTTAAATCGCTATCTAAATATATGCCTTGCGAAATCCTGTTGAGGGTTAACTGCCCAACATCTTGTAAGAAATTTGATTGCTCCCCGTAAGGAAGTACCTGTATGCTGTTATTGTTTTCTTTGGTAATTTGGAAAAGGCTAACGCTAAAATTTCTGCCAATACTTATAGTAATATTTAAATTGAGGCTTCCAAGCTTTCTAAAATGATCTGCGAAAATTTCTGAGTACATAGTTAGTTGAAGGCTTAATAACTTAAACTTTTGATTGCCTCCCATACGATAAACTGGATCCTCTATTCTTTTAAAGGATGGAATTGACACATTCATTGTATAGTCTATAAGGGAGCGTTCAATGGAATCCAGTTTATATGCATCATATATTAGCGAGTTAAGAATATTGAATTCCTCTTTTAACTGCTTTTCATATTCAACATCAAAGAGATGGTCAAGGTCAATGTACTCCTGTATTTTCTGTGATTGTATTGCGATTCTCTCATCGAGAACGATGGGGAAGTTTAGAAATTCTTCAAAATATATTCTGGTTCTATCAATACCTGCAGAACTGCTTGTATTAAAAACAAAATAAGAAAATAGAGTAGAGTTAATTAATCCTGCAATATTCCAAAGAATTGTCCTTTGTTTGTGCGAGATTTGATTGTTAATTGGAACAATTGACATTACGGAAGAGGGGAAGCAAATGTCATTTTTACTAACTGCAGCCACACCTTTGAAATCATTTCCTACCTCTAATCCTTTTTTACAAAGTACCTTAAAACTCTTAAAAAATTTCAGGTCTGGAAGATAACCCATTTTATCATCCTGTAACTTTCCCTTAGATATTAAGTTATTGATTTGTTCCCCTAAAGATAAAGTAGGGCAGGTGCGAAATTGCTTAAATTCCTTGCGCTCTTCTAATTCAAGAAATGGCATATTCATGATTGCAGCCACATCAAGTCTTCTATCACCATCTTTATATTTTAACCCACCATTATAGGTAAAACCATATTCATTCAAAACTTTCCCCAAAGTGGTGTATGAGGTTTTAAGTCTATTAATAAAAGCAACATCAAAGAAAGATCCATGCACTAATATTTTCCATAGCCAATCATTTCCACCATATTTCTCTATAAATCTGTTTTGGTTTATGAATTTTATATCTCTTTTTGTTACAGTGATCGCTTTAAAATAGAGGAAATTGATATTTGGTCGAAAAGTAATGTGCTTGACTAAATTTCTATGATCATTAGATGTTGTTTTTTTAAAATGAAGAATTGCCGGGGATTGCTTGGCTCCTTCAAATACTTCTGGACCACCTGTCACCTTATTATTTACTGGAGATAGTTCTGCTACTTGAATAAGCTCATAGAAATCTAAAAACCATTGCCTCCAGCTCTTGCTAATACCAGTGTTATAGAGAACCTTACCAGTTACAATAAACATGCACTCTGTACCAGCATGCATAAAATCGTTAACCCTTATTAAAAAAGCTTGAGATATTTCATGGTTTCCTATTTCAGGGAATACAGCTCTGTCAAGATTTTTAACGTAATTCATATAGGTAGATTCTTTAACTTTCCCCCACGGAGGATTGCCAATAATAAAATCCAAGTCTACATTACTAAGAAGGGGTTGGAAGTCCGCGTTTGTATTAAAGAAGTCATTCTTAGAGCCACTAAAAAGATTTATGCCTTTTAAAGGTCGAAATTTAAAATGTTCAATCTCAATCGGTGTTTTGTAGTCTAAAAGAGTTATATATATTGAAAAAATCGATATTTCTATCGCTTCACTATCTATATCAATTCCATATATGTTGTTTCTAACTATGTCCCAAAGCTCCTCATTTGATATTGCAGTATCTGAATTTTTTAGGTGATGCTGAACAAGCTTACGTATAGTTTCAACGAGAAAAATGCCTGATCCGCAAGACGGATCAAGTATTTTTGCTGATGTAGTGTTCTGGTTATTAAGCTTTTTGTCAACAGTTTGCGATAGCACATAGTCTACCATGTAGGGAGGGGTATAATATGCTTTAATTTCAGATTGTCTGCTTTTTTTAAATAAGCTCAATGATTTTCTCTCATTCTCTTTGTTATCAGTGTCACCTAAGAAATTCTCATAAATATTACTTATTAGTTCAACGGGAATTACTTCAAAATCATAAACATCGAAGAGTGATGGCTGAACATAATAACCTCCGATATTTTCACCAACAAAAAACTGAGAACAGCTAAATAAATGATGTAAAATATTTAAGTGTACTTTT
This sequence comes from Fulvivirga imtechensis AK7, assembly GCF_000331535.1. Taxonomy (GTDB): domain Bacteria; phylum Bacteroidota; class Bacteroidia; order Cytophagales; family Cyclobacteriaceae; genus Fulvivirga; species Fulvivirga imtechensis. The sequence continues at coordinate 191,018 of NZ_AMZN01000055.1, forward strand.
GTTACTAGCTCAATTTCATTTGTAGGGTCATGATCTCTAGGTTTGATAGGAAATAGGTCCCCTTGGAATTTGCTTGTTATATAGTGAAAAAATCTATATAGTCTCCCTTTGTGCATCAACAACCGATTTAAGCTTTGAGCCCTTTCCTTTTTGTTTGTCCCGGTTACAAGGTTTTGATCACTAAATTGGACATTTCTGTCTATTAAGTATCTAATAAAGAGTAATCTGCCTATTAATCTATTGGCTACTGTATGGGGCAAATTTCCAACATCAGTGGAAACCAAAAGTCTGCGTGCATCGACTACATTGCTAAGTAACCACTTGTCTACTTTTTTTACATTTTTATAATATTGATGATAAAGATGTCTCCAAGTTTCCCCTGAAGCCAATCTTTCAGATCGAAATAGATCAATATCTGCCTCTATTTTTTTTAAATGATCCCGTCCATTGCCTTCGAAATCATAGCCATGATAAATTTCTGGATTTCCATCTTGATCTGTAATTAATACCACTGGGGCTTGGCTGAAGCTAAAACACTGACTAACTAATTCCTTTCTTTTTTCCTTACTTGGATTATCGTAAATGAGAATTAGGGGGTTGTTTATTGGATTAAAAGATTCTCGTGGACCATTTTGGTAAGGACTAAGTACCGCAGTCGGTTCTAATACAAAATTTAAGACATGAGAAATACGAAACGGAAAAAGGTGATTCTTAGAAAGTATATCATCTTTAGTATGGAGCCCAGTTTCTTTATTATAGTTTAATTGATCAAGTAATCTTTTTAGCCCAGGCATTATCTGTTTTTTTCAAAAATGGGAAATATTGTCAATTCCTTCGCACTTAAATTTAATAATTTTATCTATAATTTTTTTAGTTTTTACTAAATATGTTAGTAAAACGCTAGATGGGATGGTTTGTAAAGAATTTTTCCCCGTCCTCCTCGGTATTTTCCCTTACTTAAAAGCCGGAATACCGCCCTTGTAGCCCCCTCAGCGTTTAGTCAGCTTTGTATGCATAAACCAATGTATAACTAAACCGACTAAACAAATGAAAAATTTAATGTATGTAATGTGCATTGCGGCCTTATTTTTTATGGGTTGTAATGAGGAGGAGAATCTAAACCCTGATCAACAGATCCAGGATAATCCCAGCCTGACTCAGGGTGATCAGAAGGTAGTTTCTGAAATTAATGTGAATGACAAGTCTGTAACCTTTATTTATCGCGATGGCCATGTGGGAATACTCGAGCGCTATCGTCCTGGTGACACCCCAATACTTGGAGAAGAGTTTGAAGGCATGACATTCTCCGAAATTCACAGACGGTTGGCTCCCGGCAGACCGGTACCCACTGAACTGGATCAGATCGATGAGCGCTTTGAGCTGAAATCCGAAGAGGTGGAGAATGGTTATCAAAACGAGCAATTGACCAGTGGTGATTTTCTTTACCTGGAACCCAAGGCAGGAGCTAAAGAGGAAGGGCTAAATGATATCTGGTTCAGAGACAATTATTGTAACCCTAGCAGCTTTTACAATGGCTATAAAGCCTGTCTGCTCAACCGTTATGGTCCGGGTACAGACTGGGCCTGGGCTAATTGCTCCCGTTCAAGAGTATATGTTTATCCATTTCAGGGAGGGCAGATACACCTGCAAGGTAAAGTTAATGGATCAACATTATTCGATGCAGATCTTCTGGCCGGCTGGGTGTACACCTACTACATGTACAGCGGTAAAAACTTCTGGGGTTGCCGTGTGAATAAGCAGCACTACTACTCTATCACCAACACCAGTGGTGACGGATGGCACTGGAGCCTGAGGTCTAATACCGACTGCTAGAAACAAAGGTGTTTGCATCAAAGCTTCCGGGCTTTCGATAAAGAAAGGATTTCACAGGGATCAAATTTATCTGATCAGCCTTGTGAGATCCTTCACTATTGGTGGAGTCTATTAAGGTAAAGCTGTTCTCCCTATTTATAATCGTCTAAAAACTAGCCCGTTAGTATGATCTGATATAAGCAGAGCGCCATTTGGCAGCATAGACAACCCTGTAACTCTGCCGAATTGATCGTTGTTGCCGATAAGTGATCAGGTCCGACATATCTTTTATTCAATAAATTCAAATTCTACTCTTCGGCTATTTTCTGGTGAAACGTTGTCTGCAAGCTCACCCATTGGCAGGACGGTTATTTTATGCCCGGAGATACCTTTGGATATCAGATGATTTTTGACTTCTATAGCGCGCAGATTGGATAGCCGCATATTGTAACTTTCTGAGCCCGTTGAATCTGCATATCCATATATTTTCAAAGAAAGATGTGAATTGATTTTAAGAAATCCGGCTAACTCAACTAAGGAATCTACTCCTTCCTTTGAAAGTTGGTATTTGTCATGATCGAAATATACACTAGTCAAAGTAAACCTCTTTCTGTTCCGAAATGATGTAGCCCAAAAAGTAATATCTTCTACGAGTAGGAGATTGTCAAAGTAATAGAATGCAAAGTTATTCACCTTTGACTTTCTATGGGCTGCAGCGGCAGGAGTGAGTACCATATCATTATTGTATTCAAAATTTCCGAGTGTGATAAACTCTTCACCTCCGTGCGCAATGAAGCTTGCCTCAACAAGATGCCATTTGCCACTCGTAACCTCTGAAATATTTATACTAAAGAAGTTTGAAAATTTGTGTGCGGGCAGTTCTCCGGCCGACCGAATGGAAATGGGATCTTTTGAAAGCCCTAAATGAAGTAAATCTACTTTATAGCCGCTGTAGCTAGCCAATCTGAGATATGCTCTGAAACGATAGATACCACGTGACAACGGCTTCAGAAGTTTAATGGCTAAATACTCTTTGTAGTTGCCAGTTTTTGCAGCTAAGTAGATACCCGCATATGACTTACCGGATTGGGGCGAAGCAACACCGGCAAAGTTTACAGGTACACCGTTAATTTCTGAGCAGTGATGGAAAACATCCGGAGTCCCTTCGGATGGAGAGTACCAATATTCTAGTGGAGAGTCGCCACTGTTTAGGGAAAAGGTGACAGGACAAAATTCAATTTCCTCAAAATCGTAGTTTGGTACAAGATTGTGTTGGCAAAATACCTCATGAGACGCCAGGGTAAATACTGCTGTCTGTACGAAACGAATGATCTTTAGAGTCGATAGCAATGGTTGTTATTTATTCAATTTTGACACGTTAGCAAAGGTGTGCCTATTGAGTATTAAAAAAAGGCAGGGTTTTTTTATACCCTACCTTGGTTGATCGATCCATCTTCTTACGCACTGATTTGTGCTTTCGTCATAGTTGCGGCCAGTATTCCATACAGCGCAGTCCATGCTTCTTCATGCTCCTTTGACCATATATCGCCCGCGCCCTTTTCAAGTGTCCATAGCAGTGCCTGACCTACGATTTGATAATGCTCCTCTTTTACATTATATCTGCTATGGCGTCTGCCCAAAGCCTCAATATCTTTGACGATCAGGTCAAATTGCTCTAGCTTGTCTATGGCAAAACTTATCATTAAAGTAAGCTTTTGAGATTGATCCTTGATATTTCCTTTAAATAGCGGCCGTACTTCAGGTGCGATATCAAAAAGTCTATCATAAAAAATCATCCCGGCTTCATGCACATTCTCGACAACGTAGCCCCATGAATCTCTGATTAATTTAATTTGATGTTCATTCATAATCTAAATTATTTGCTCCAACATATTAAAAGGCAGCAAGATAATATTTATGAATGTAACATTCTCATAATCAGTGGTCTACAAAAGGTCTACAGTCTTCGTGAAGAAATGAAAAAAACGTGCAGATGATCTGAAAAGGCTAAAAAAGGTTTCTTCAAAGGCCGTTTGCTTGTAGTAGTAGCCTGGCTTTTGAAGAAACCTTTGGATATTTATTTAGAGTCTCTAAGAAAACACCAGCATCTGCGTTACGCATCCGACAGGCGGCAACGGAACCGTTTTTTAGTTGATATGTTTGCTTAAAGCCACATGGATTTTCAATACTATTTAAATGCGAGGGTCTGTAATTTAAAACCTTCTCTGATTACAACTACTTTGCCGGAAGTGTTGTTGTCATCAAGCTTCAACCTGAATTCCCCGTATTGATTAGTCGTAGCGCCTTCTTTTTGCCCGGTTACAATAATATTCGCTCCCGAAACAGGTTGATCGGTTTCACTGGTCACTTTGCCCGTTAAATATTTTGAACCGTGCTCTGTAACAACTTTTTGATTTACTGACAGCGCTTTTAATTCATCAAAGGGTGTTCCTTTAAAATTGGGGTCGTCACTAAGTTCAAAGTCAATGACCGATTTATTTCCAACAGCAATCGTTTCAGAATTCATACCGATAAATGACGCTGTCAGGCTGCTTCCGGCAGGCACCTGTAGACTGTAGTTACCGTTGACGTCAGCTACAGTTCCTATTTCTGCTCCTTCTATAATAATATTTACTCCCGGAAGGGCTCTGCCATCTGTGCCAACAACTTTACCTGCAACGGTAATCATGTCAGTAACATGACCGGAGGTATTATAATTTTCACCGGTCTCACTTGAAGTAGTTTCGATCTCTTTAAGCTCATTAGGATCACAAGCCAAAATGAGGGCTGCTGTGATAGGGATGATCAGCAAATATTTCACTTTTTTCATAATTGAAGGTGTTTTTTGGTTTAACATATAGATTCTTTTTTTTACAGATACCTCGCTAAACTGGCTCAGCAATGGTAAGTCGGATCTTTTAAACAGCGAACTGATCAACAGCTTTTCATAGCTGGACTGCTCGCAGTGCTTAACGGCTTCCGCATCACAGATGTATTCATGAATCGTTTTAAGTGAGCGATCCATCATATATACCATAGGGTTGAACCAGTAAATGATCTTTGCTGCTTCCATCAATAGCACATCTAGGGAATGCAGATCAGTAAGATGTTTGCTTTCATGCAGCAGGATTCCTTCCAGTTCCTCCTGTTCAAAATTTTCCCGGGTAGATATGAAAATGTATCTGAGAAACGAGGAAATGGGCATGGCCTGGTTGACATACACCAAAGTATAATGCTCATATTTTTCAAGTGTACTTGTCTTGAGGATCAGGAAAAGCTTCCTGAAATTTAATACCAGCCTGACGAACATCAACGCCACACCCAGAAAGTAGATGTATTGTACGTAGTCCCAAAGTGCATAATTCTGGCTTTTTTGCATACTGGCCTCCGTTACCGGTAAATTTTCCATAGGAAAATAAGTGGCCTCTAGGGGAGAAGTGGTGTTATTCCATTCGAGGTCAACCATGGGAATTGCCAGGGAAATAGCTAATGCGGTAAGCAAAAAAGTACGCTGCAATGTCATGAGCTTGTCACCTCTTAGGAAAAGATAGTAACACAAGTAGAAAGCGGTCAGGCAGGCAGTGGAGGTCAATATATAGTTCATGGTTCTTCGTCTTTATATTTTTTGCTCAATTCTTCGAAAGTCTTGAGGTCGAGCTCTTTGTTTTTTATGAAATGCGAAAACATATTCTCTACCGACCCCTCAAAATACTTGGATACGAAGCCCTTCATCAGGAAGCTGGTGTATTTACTTTTCGCTACTAAGGGGTGATATTGAAAGGCGCCACCATACTTTTTTCGTGCAACAAACCCTTTATCTTCGAGAATTTTAAGAAACGTGCCAACTGTGTTATATGCCGGCTTTGGTTCCGGAAGCTGATCGATAATGTCTTTAATAAACACAGGTCCTTCCTTCCAGATAACACGCATAATCTGTTCTTCTGCCTTGGTGAGTTCTTTCATATTCCTAAATTTTTCGTAATATTACTAAAACTTTAGTTTAACTCCTAAAAATTTCGGATAATTGTGAAAACCTCGCTAAAATGATAAGAAGAATGAGTCCTCGATTTGATATAATATGTTTGTTAATACTTATTTCCTCCGGTTCATTTGCGCAGAAAAGATTCGTTTCCGGCCTTGTATATGATTCTGTGACCCGTGAGCCAATTCCTTATGCTGGCATTGGTGTTGAGGGCGGCTACCAGGGAACGGCTTCAAATGTTAATGGCGTGTTCGAGTTTATATTTGATTGCGAGGATACCTGCTCCATAAAAATCTCCTGTCTGGGTTATTTCTCGAAGAAGGTATCAGCAGATATGCCTTATGATACAATATGGCTCAAACCTGCTTCGAAGATATTGAAGGAAGTGGTGGTATTATCAAAGGAGGTTAATGCATACAAAATTGTAAAGAAGGCGATCAGGTCAATTAAAAAGAATTATATCACCGATCCTTTCGTCATGCAGGCTTTTTACCGGGAATATTGCCAACGGAGTGGGACCTATACCCGATTGATTGAAGCTGCTTTTGATCTCTATCAGCCCAAGGGGTATAGAAAACGTCTTTATCGCGATACTACTTTTAACGGAAAGCTGAAGTTGGTACAAACGCGAAGGTTATTCAATCAACATGACAACGGCTTTCATCCACCTATTGCCGTACGATCGGCTTTGACCGCTGATATTGTGGGTAGCAGGGGGGAAATGTATGCTTTAGCCATGGAGACCACCTTTACCTCTCCTATTATGTGGTCAAAACAATTGCTGAAAGACGGGTATTCTTTCACATTGAATAAAATGAGCTATTTAGATGGGGAGGAAGTGTTTGAGATCGGATTTTACAAAGAATTGTATACACGTTATGATGGAATCAAGGCCGAGCATACGGGTAAACTATATATATCTTCTAAGAGTTTTGCCATACTGCGATACGAAAGTAACAAAGGTGATGAAAATTTAAATTTTATAACAGGTGTGACCAGGGTGGACTACAAACTTTTCGGTAAGAGATATTCTCTATTCAGAATAGAAAAGAGTAGAAGATTTGGTAAGGATCATGTAGACCATTTTGAGATTTTAAATACCAGGGTGACTTTGGGTAAATCCACTGATACATATAAAAACAGTATAACACGGGCAGATATAGCTTACAGCACCTATGATCCTCAATTTTGGGATACATATAATGTGTTAACGAGAAATAAATTAGAGCAAAAAATAGTTGAAGACTTACAGCAAAATTCCGAATTGAAGCTGAATGAACACTATTTTTCAGAGCAAGAATTGGAATTGAAGATTTATGAAGAAGAACAAAACAACAGAAAGGCTTTGGATAGTCTTATCAGGCACAATGACGCACTGCTGTGTATTGCCTTTTATGAATACAATGGCAGATTTTCTCTAGCAGATCAGTACCAAAGGGCGGTAGATAACATTAAGAGATTAAAGAACGCAGGAGTTAAATTTGTTTTTGTGTCTTTAGATTATAATAGACATGACTGGCTGACCTATATTAAGAAAAATGATCTGGAGGGAGAGAAGCATTTGCGACTAGGTGTCGATGTGAAGAAAGAAAAATATCACCTGAGGAGAACTATTGGTATGACACAATATCAGATCTATTATAAAACAAGACTTATAGATGGTAATGTTGAACCACCTTACTCAAAGAAGTTTATAGAAGTCATCAATCCTTACCTGGAAAAGATCTCTAAAAGATCAGAGGGAGCTATGAGCCCAGGGGATTGAAAGCCTCGTAATTCGCAATCCCAAAGCTCATAGCTTATCATTATTTCAGCCAAGCCTTCATCATCCAGAGCGTTTTTTCCTGCTCGTCAATAAAGTCTGACATCAGGTCTTCCGTACCGTCATCGCTGGCTTCAACGGCCAATTCCTTAATTTCCCTTTCTAACTCCAAAATATTTTTCAAGTCATCAATAATGGCAGACACTGCGCCTTCTCCATCATGAATATTCTTCTTTGCTTTTATTGTAGAAGTTTCAATATAGTCGTCAAACGCGTGCAAAGGTTTGCCTTCAATAGTCAATATCCTTTCAGCTATGTCATCGATCTTGAGGGCGGAGTCTGTGTACAACTCTTCAAACTTATCATGCAACTGAAAGAAATGCTTACCCTGGATATTCCAGTGGAAGCCCCTTAGGTTTTGATAGTAGATCTGATAATCTGCAAGTAGTATGTTTAGTTTTTGAATAATATTCGAATTCTTCATTATTAATAATTGTTTTGGTTTTCATTCATTTTTATTAACGCAAAGGTGCGGTCTAATGATACGTAAATCAGATTGATTGTCTTTATAGCTTTATAGACGATACTTATGAATATAACAGGCGGCTCAATAGCCGTTTTTTTCTATATTTGAACGGAAGCACAAGAACACATGGATTACCCGGAAATATCAGCATTTGGAGAAATATTGATCTACCTGATAGGAGGTCTGCTATTCGTTATGGGTGGGCTGGTCACAGCATGGATTGTTCGCCCACACAGACCCAACGAAGAAAAGCTATCCACCTATGAGAGTGGGGAGCAGCCATTAGGTTCTGCCTGGGTCCGTTTTAATATCCGGTTTTATATTGTGGCATTACTTTTTGTGCTCTTTGAGGTGGAGATCGTCTTTCTTTTTCCCTGGGCAACAGTGTTTGGTCAGAAGGAATTAATAGAACAAACCAATGGTTTATGGGGGTGGTTTTCGTTGATAGAAATGGTTGTGTTCATCGGAATACTTGCACTCGGTCTGGCGTATGCGTGGGTAAAAGGATATCTCGACTGGCCTAAGCAGGAGGGAAGAACCACAACTGATTACAAATCACCAGTGCCAAAAACACTATACGATAGAATTAACAAAAAATATAGTTCCAGCAACTGAGAACTGAGAACTGAGAACTAAGAACTGAGAACTGAGAACTGTCAAATGGGTCTACTAGATAAAAAATTCAATAGCGGAGGAGTGATCATCACAAAAGTGGATGATCTGATCAATTGGGCACGGCTGTCATCTATGTGGCCGATGACTTTTGGTATCGCGTGTTGTGCTATTGAGTTCATGGCTACCGGCACTTCCATTTATGACATGGATCGTTTTGGGATGGCTCCCAGAGCTACTCCCAGGCAGGCAGATGTAATGATAGTGGCGGGCACAGTCACGTTTAAAATGGCAGACAGGATCAGACGCTTGTATGAGCAGATGTCGGAGCCGAGGTATGTTATCTCAATGGGATCGTGCTCCAACTGTGGGGGGCCTTACTGGCAGCACGGCTATCATGTAGTTAAAGGGGTAGACCGCATTATTCCTGTTGATGTGTATGTACCGGGTTGCCCGCCAAGGCCGGAGGCTCTGATAGGGGGATTTATGAAGCTACAGGAAAAGATCAGGAATGAGTCATTGATGGCACCAAAAGCATTGGAAAAGTTGATGAAAGAAATATAACTATCTTTATTTATGCAAAAGGAGCACCTAACATCTATTCGGCTTGATAATTTTAAACGATTTGACGCACTTGAAATTGAAAATATTAGCCAGTTCAATTTAATATTGGGTGACAATAATGTTGGAAAAACCTCCTTATTGGAGGCCCTTCTTTTTAATAAGAATTTAAATGTATTGTGTGAGAACCTGTTAACAGCACTGTCGTACAAAAATTTCGGAGGTCCAGCCATAAGATATGAGAATATAAAGTACTTTATTCGAGATATAGAAGAAAATACTTCAAATGTTCTATTCAAATTCGATTATTTCGCTCAGACAAGTGAGAATTACCAGCTAACTATTGACTCATCTAATGTTAGTTTACATTGCATCACTGGATTGCTGAATGAAAAGAAAGATCAAAATGTAAGTCCATCCAAGGAGTTTCATGTAGCTGGGTTTAATTCTATCCCTTATATACCATTTTATAAGGGGCATGATTTTGACCTTGTGAATCTGTATTCGAATCACATTCAGAAAAATAGAGAAAGAAAAGAGCAGTTAATTAGTGCACTGAGAACCATAGCTCCTGATCTTGACAACATAGAAATTTCTTTACCAGCGGGAAAACCTATTTTAGTTATTTCACAGAAACATTCTAATTCAGTGCTCCCTTTGGCAATTTTTGGAGATGGAGCTCTAAAATTGTTTCGTTTTTTTATCGAAATTATTGTTTTTCGAAATACAAGATTGATGATCGATGAAATAGATACAGGTATTCATTATAGCCGATTTACCGAGTTTTGGGGTATATTACTTCAAACTGCAATAGAAAATAATGTGCAATTGTTCATGACAACTCATAATAAGGAGTGTATCCAGTATTTTGATAAAGCCATAAGACAACTTGGTTGTGAAAGTGATGCAAGAGCTATTACGCTTGTCGAAAATCCCAAAGAACATGATGTGAAAGCCTTTACCTATACTTTTGATCAGCTAAATCATGCTCTTGAGGTAGGTAATGAGATAAGAGGAGGGTATTGAAATGGCCGAGCTTTCGTTTATAGTGGAGGGAAAATCAGATAAGCATTTTCTTAAGCATTTTGTTCAATATCATTTTGGAGCTACTATTGAAGATGAGGATTTTATTGTGGTTGAGGGAAATATTGAGAAGATTCATTTAGTGGAACAAAGTATTAAGTCCAGTTCTCAGGCAGGGAAAACTAATCTCCTCTTTTTTGATGCAGATACAGATTGTTATGGAACAATTGACCGAATTGAAGAAAAAAGAAACGAGATGAGTTTTGAATTTGATGTTTTTCTTTTTCCTAATAACCATGATTCTGGAAATCTTGAAACGTTATTAAGGGGATGCATAAATAAAGATAATGATCAATTGTTTGAGTGTATAGATTCGTATGCTTCCTGCATCGACCGGCTACAACTCGATAACCTTCAAAGGTTTGATGAAAAAGCTAAATTTTTTGTTTATGTAGAATCTTTTAGTGTAGGAGGGTCGGGTAAAGGGGATAAGCGGGAATATTTTGAAAAACAGCTTTGGAATCTTAATTCAGAAGGTTTAAAGCCATTAAAGGAATTTTTAGATATTCATTTACAATGATTACTAATGATATAGTTCTTCTACTTAAAACCAAATTCACAGAACACGTCATCGTGCAGGTGGACGAAAATGCGTCACCAAAGGCTATTGTTATCGAGGCAGCCAACTTATTGGATGTGTGCAAAGAGCTTCATGCCAATGAAAAGACCTACTTCGATATGCTTTCCTGCATCACCGGCCTGGACAATGGTCCGGAAGCGGGTACTATGGAGGTCGTTTACAACCTTTATTCCATTCCCTATGAAATTTCATTAATGATCAGGGTGGTTATAAGCAGGAAGGATCCTGAGGTAAGCTCTGTGACTGAAGTATGGAAAACAGCAGATTGGCTGGAGCGCGAAATTTATGACATGTTTGGGATCTGGTTTACTGGCCATCCAGACATGCGAAGGATATTGATGCCGGCTGATTGGGAGGGGTATCCTTTGAGGAAAGACTATCAGCAGCAAGAGTATTATAGAGGCATAAAAGTAGAATATTAGCCGTGGCTAACGACATACAATATCGCTACGAAGAGGATAATCTGATCAAGTCGGAGCCCAACAAGTACCGGGAGGAAGACCTGAGATCGGAAGAGATGGTCATTAACCTTGGGCCGCAACACCCTTCTACTCATGGGGTATTACGGCTTGAGGTAGTGAGTGATGGTGAGATCATCAAAGAGGTAGTGCCCCATTTGGGCTACCTGCACCGGTGCTTTGAAAAACATGCCGAATCGCTGCCCTACGGACAGGTAATTCCCTTTATAGATCGGATGGACTATCTGGCAGCTATGAACTCCGAACATGTCTATGCGATGGGTGTGGAGCGTATGTTGGGTATTGCGGATAAGCTGCCAAAAAGGGTAGAGTATATCCGTGTGTTAGTGGCTGAGCTTAACCGAATAGCTTCGCATTTTGTCGCCATAGGTACCTATGCGATGGATATAGGCGCTTTTACACCCTTTTTCTGGCTGATCAGGGACCGGGAGCACATCATGCGTATGTTGGAATGGATCAGCGGGGCGCGTATGCTTTATAATTATATGTGGATTGGCGGGCTGTTTTATGATCTGCCTGTTGGGTTTGAAGAGCGTTGTGTGGAGTTTGTAAAGTATTTGCGGCCTAAGCTTGTTGAGCTGGAGAAACTGATCATTGAAAATAAAATATTTATAGAAAGGACTGCCAATATAGGCGTACTTCCGTTGGATTTAGCCATCAACTATGGCATAACAGGCCCGATGCTCCGTGGCTCAGGCCTGAAGTATGATCTCAGGAAAGTGGACGGGTATTCGGTATATCCCGAAATTGACTTTGATATTCCCGTAGGGGAGGGGAAGATGGGTAGCGTGGGAGATTGTTGGGATCGTACTGATGTACGGGTAAGGGAGATCCACGAATCGCTGAAAATTATAGAGCAGTGCCTGCAAAAGCTGACACACGAGCATAAGCGCACACGCGAGTTTGATCCGCAGGAGCTGGTGCCGAAAAAGGTGCGCCCCAAAGCACAGGATTTTTACGTGCGTGGAGAGACCCCTCGTGGTGAACTGGGCTTCTTTTTCAGAGCGGATGGGAAGAGCGATGTTCCTTTCCGCTGCAAAGGCCGGTCATGTTGTTTTGTAAACCTTTCGGTCATTTCCGAGTTAGCAAAAGGGAGTCTGATAGCGGATTTGATAGCCATATTAGGTTCAATTGATATTGTTTTGGGTGAAGTAGACCGTTAAACCGATGAAAATACTTTCAGCAGAGCAAGTACGTGAGGTTGACAAATATACTATTGAAAATGAACCCATACCGTCTATTGACTTGATGGAAAGGGCTGCCCATGCCTTTACTGATTGGCTTATTTCTCACTTCAGCCCCAAATCTAAGGTGGCGGTCATTTGCGGTACGGGCAACAACGGTGGCGATGGACTGGCCGTGGCTCGTATGCTGCTGGGAAAGAAATATCAGGTAGATACTTTTGCAGTTAAAAGATCTAACGAAGCTTCTGCGGACTTTAAAATAAACGAAAAGCGGCTTAATGAGATCAAGCCGGTGAGGGAAGTGACGACCGAAAAAGGGATTCCTCTCCTTGAAGAGTTTGATGTGATTATCGATGGCCTTTTTGGTTCAGGCCTGAGCCGGGAGGTGCAGGGCCTCCATGCTGATGTTGTGGAAATGATCAACAAGTCACGCAAAACTGTGGTGTCTATCGACATACCTTCCGGCCTGTTCACTGATCACCATACCTTCCCGGGTGCGGTTGTAGAAGCAGATTATACGTTGACATTTCAAGTACCTAAACTGGCTTTTTTCTTTCCTGAGAATGCTCAATACGTTGGGGAGTGGTATGTTGTAGACATTGGTTTAAGCGCTGAAGCTATTGATCAGCAGAGGTCGCACTATTATATGCTGACCAGCGAAATGATAAGCAAACTGCTGAAGCCACGAAAGAAATTTGCCCATAAAGGCGACCATGGCAGGGCGTTGATTATGTCAGGGAGCTATGGAAAAATGGGGGCAGCGGTGCTTTGTGCCAGGGCTGCGCTGAGGACCGGCATCGGACTGCTTACGATGTATATACCTACCTGTGGTTATGATATTATTCAATCAACAGTACCCGAGGCAATGGCCATACCGGATGAGGGAGATCATTTCCTTACCAGCTATACTGATCTGGAAAATTATGATGCTGTTGGCGTGGGACCCGGCATTGGGAAAGAACAGGAAACGGTGTACAGTTTGATGCAGTCTATCCAAACCTATAAAAAGCCCATGGTAATTGATGCTGATGGCTTGAATATTATTTCCGAGCACGGGGAGATGCTTGAAATTCTACCAAAAAATACTATCATCACTCCGCACCCGAAAGAGTTTGAGCGCCTTGTAGGAAAATGGTCGGATGACTTTGAAAAACTTGCGCTACAGAAAGACTTTGCCAGAAAGCATGACATCATAGTAGTATTGAAAGGGGCACATACCTCCGTAGCCTTACCTTCAGGTGATATATTTTTTAATAGCACCGGCAATCCCGGGATGGCAAGTGGTGGCTCGGGTGACGTATTGACAGGCATGATCACTTCGTTGCTTGGGCAGGGATATATTCCAGAAGAGGCGGCTAAGATCGGAGTCTTCATGCATGGATTAGCGGCAGATCTAGCAGCAGAGGTTATTGGTGAGATCGGCATGGTAGCTACTGATATCACTGATTTCATACCCGAAGCCTACCAACAATTCAAATAATTTTAAAGATTATCAGGTATTCATACAACATTTAGTTTCGTTCTTCGTATTCATTAGGAGGTCTGCAACGCGAGGAGCTCAAAAAAATTGTGAATGACGGCAAATTGTGGATCGGTTTTTGTTCAAGGTTAATTATAAAATTGACACCGATTGCGCATGAAAATATATCTACTATCAATATTATTAACAGTGATTACAGTTTTGGGAAGTAACTCCCTGTTTGCCCAATCCGGGGAGGTGAATCGTTTCAGCAATGAATCACTGGAAGCCCGTGTAAACGATGTTAAATTATTCCCCAACCCCACTGTGGAGCATCTGAATGTCAGAATTGATAACTCCAGGTTGTCGGAAGCCAGCTTCACCGTTCATAATATCATTGGCAATATTGTAGAAACCAATGTGGAGAAGGTGGGGGAAAATGAATATAAAATAAAAGTAAAAGACCTTGCTCCGGGATACTACCTGTTGGCTATTCGTGATGAGAAAGGTTACTTCAAAGAAACCTACAAATTTTTGAAAAGGTAATTTTAATGGGTTATTGAAGAGCCTCCGGGACTTTGTTCTGGGGGCTTTTTGTTTTTAGTTAGTTTGGCATGTCAGTACTCAGATCCTTTGTGTCTGAGCTATCCACACGTTATCGTTATTAAAAGACAGAGATAGGGCTCCCTTGATAATTGTTTTTGGTCTATAAACTGATTATTGAACGCTACAACCATGGATTTGGCTACTGGTTTGGTTTCTGCAAACCTCAAAAGTCGCCATTTTTGCCACTTTTTGAGGTTTCAACTCTGGTTTTCATCCCGATGTTCCAATCGGGACGAAACAAAAGAAAAAGGCGCCACAGGCAAGGTACTGACAGAATCGTCAGGGCAAAGCCCGTTTTCCCCACTAAACGCTATTTCCAACGCCTAAAGCCGCTTCCGCACGTGCCTCAAACGGGCCACGCTGCCCGTGGACATCCATCCTCCTGTCTCTAAATCAATTTTCAAGGAAGGCCGAGATAAAGATGACTGGTACGGACACGGAGCGACTTCTCTGTGATCTCTGTTTCTCCTCAGTTTGCTCTGCGGTTAATCATTTACTTACCCTTATTTCATTTATTATTAACAAGCTGCAGGTTTGATTGCCTCAGAATGACGAAAAGGGAAAGCTTTCCTTTGGTGTTGGTCAAGTCGGAATTTCTATGGTAAACTCTGTGAATTCATTCTCTTTGCTTTCCAAAGCAATGGCCGCCCCCAGCTTGTCGAGACACATTTTTACCAGGTATAATCCCAAGCCGCTTCCCTTGGATTTATCCGATCCACGGAAAAACATTTGAAAAACTTTACTGGTATGTTCTGATTGGATGCCGATTCCATTATCTCTTATTTTTAAACAAAATGTTCCCTTTGAGGAAGAGGTAGATATTTGTATGTGATGAGGCTCTTTCTCCGGATTTTTTCTGAAGACCAGTGCATTTTCCACCAGGTTTTTAATAATAATGCCCAACAAGTAACGGTCTGAGTTCAGCATGATAGCTTGCAAATCAAAAGCATACTTGGTATTTCTGCCCTTGTCAAGAAATTTGACTTCTTCCCTGACTTCGCTGAGCAGAGAAGGTATATCTATTTCTTCCTTATCCACCCGTGTATTGATGATCTCGTGTACCTGAGCAAGCTTAGACAGCAATACGCCCATATCTTTTGCAGTCTCTTCGATCAAATTAAAGTATTTAAGATTGATGGTATCCGGTGATTCTAATTTTGCTAAAGATGTAATGCCATTGATCCGGCTGATGGGGCCTTTCAGGTCATGTGAAGCCCTATAAACAAATGTATCCAGCTCCAAATTGATCTTCTGAAGCTCTTTTAGCGTGGCTTTGATCTTAGAAGTTCTTTTTTCGACTTTTTTCTCCAGATATGTATTCAGTTCAGTTAGCTTTTGATTCATATTCAGGATCTCTTCCTGTGAATCCTGTAACTGCCTGTTTTTAAATTCAATGTCGTCCTTTTGCTTGCTGATTTCTTCATTTTTAGTTTTAAGAAGCGCATTTTGATTCTCGATCTCTTTCTTTTGCGACATCACTTCGTAAGTACGGTCTGCCACAATCAGCCGTAGTTTTTTTCGCTGTATCCTTACTCTCAGAGAGTACGCCATGGTGATAAGCCAGATTAACCCGCCTCCCAGCAGAGAAAATCCCGCGTAGGCCCAGGAGGTGCGGTACCAGGGAGCTAGTATTACAAACTGGTAAGTTGCGGTTTTCCCTTCGGTATCGTAGATATTCTTTGATTTTACATGAAAAGTATATTTGCCCGGAGCCAGGTTGGTATATTCCTTTTTCGTTTCATAGCTCCAGTTTGACCAGCCTTTGTCGTTGTTGGCCAAATAGTAGCTGAACTGATTCTTTTCCGGTACCTCGTAAAAGGTAGCGGAGTATTCGAAGGTAATATTGTTGTTGTCGAAAGTGAGGGTGGGGATGTAGGACTTAGGCTGCTCTATGCTGATGCCAGGTATATCGGAGCCTTCAATTTCCTTTGGATAGAATCCATGGAAAATGGTTGAGTCAGCAAGATTTACTTTGCTGACAACAGTATTGAAAGGAAGAGTATAATCTTTTTTTACATTTTCATCGTATCTGAAGAGGCCTTCGGAGCCTGCAATCCATGTAATACCGTTGTCTTCAGGGTAAATGGCAATGATTTCCATTTCAGGAAGTCTTTTGTATGGAGTGATTTCGTGTTTATATTCACCGGACCTGTTTTTAAATATTCTTCCAATAGTTTGTACTGTACCTCCGGTAACAACTGAAGCAATGTAATTTCCATTTTTATTCTGAGCGATGGTGTTGATATTGGTTCCATCAGGAAAGAGAGTTGTATCGCTAGCAAAAATTAAAGATTTCTCATTGTTGGACCTAAGTATGCTATAAACACCATGGTTAGTAAAAAATAAAGGTTTACCGGCATTGCTGCAGATCATTATGTCATTAACATCAGGTAATCCATTTTTTTTATCATAAAGTTGAAAAGCTTGTTGATCACCTTGTTTATAGATATGATATATTCCTTTAGCCTTTGAGCTAACCCATATATCCCCTTTTTTATCTTTATAGATGCTGCTAAAAGTATGTCTTGGTACATTTATAAGATTTTTTTCATAATAGCCATCATGAAAAAAAACTTCACTTATACCATTATTGCTTGCTACAATAATCTTTTCAGGAGATTGAGGTGGCGTGTAAATTTTTGTGATTCCTGGAATATGTAAAATTTTCTCAGCGGTATTGTTAACTATCTCATATAAACCACTTTCTGATCCAGCTAGTAATGTCTTTACCCCTTTTTTATTTATGGTGCCTAAAGACCAGATCTTACTACTGAGGTTGACGACTGGCAGGAATAGATTGTCCTGCATAAAATATAATCCAGTGGTGGTGCCGACATACAGCGTGTTATTAAATCGAATTATATCCCACGGTGTCCCTTTTACTCCGTCTTCTTCATTCCAATGTTTCCAAGGAGAATTAATTTCAATGCGCGAAATGCCTTCTTGCATAGCTGTCCACAAGCCGGAATTTTTATCCATTGTCAAACCTCTGATCATATTGCTCTGTAATCCGGTGTTTTTGTTGACAATAGAAAATCCTTTAAGATGATTATCTGATATAATTACTCCATTTTTGAAGGTTCCAAATGCGAAAATTGATGAGTCACCTTGTTCTATTATTGCTCCAGTGTACAATGTATTAGATGACAAATATTGAGATATATCTGTACTAACCTTTAGTGATTGACCATTAGCCATCTTGTACAATCCGTTAGACGCTGTGCCAAGTACAAGTGTGTCATGTGACAAGTGCGAAATGTATGTAATAGGAGAAGTGTTGGGAATAATTTCGTGCTGAAATAAGACATCTGGGGTGTCAGATATGAAAGATATAAGTCCAACGTTTTCTTGGATGCATGTAGCTTTACCATTTAGTTCGTGTAGGGTATAACCAAACGAATTCATACCTGCTTCAATGGATGTAATTGTTCCATTGTTATCCAACAGAAAAATAACTTCTTTCGAAAAAAAATAAACCCCAGCTTCAGTGGAGATAATCTTACTAATACCGGAAACTTTGATGTTTCCGGGAACCTCCTTAGCTAAGGAAATGAACTCTAGATTTCCTTTTTTGTCTGCAGTTAGATATCCGAAATCGTCTTTCAAATTCACAAATACCCTATCATTGGTGTCACTGGCTATTGAGTAGGCCGTGGAACTGCTGGGAAGGTTTACCACATTCCAATTTTGGCCGTTAAATAGCAACACTCCGTTATAATTAGCCACATAGATGATCCCATTAGAATCCTTTGTGATGCCAAAATTTGCAATAGAAGCTTGATAATCCTTTCTATTATAATTTTTAATAAAGTGGTTTGCTAGGTATTGCGAGAATACAACAACAGGCAGATGAAATAGTAAAAGAGCTGCAATGAGCCTAATAAACATCCTTTCAAGAGTTACTAATTGACTTTTTAAGATTTATCGAATTTCTTGTAAAAGCTCTAAAATAACCTTTGAACGGAAATAAAAAAATAATGAGTGTATTTAGATCGAAAAGTTTATAAATTACTCAATACTTTTTTATTGATTTAATATACTCGGGTGTGTATTTTTCTGCCATAATTTCATACCATTTAAGCAACGTCTCTGGTCCTAAATGGTCATATATAAAGCTGTATTGACGAGAAAGTCTTTCTTCTTGTCTTTGTAGAGCTTTTGTAGGGTTTTTTAACAGTTCTTTTTCTGCTTTGATCTTTTCTCTAGGAGGTGTAGGTTGATGATGGACAAAACGTCTGAAGTTTTGCAAACAAAACTTGTAATATTGTTTAGTGTGCAAAATAAAGGTGTGCCACATTTCATCAATAATCAATAGAGGTTTATCTATAAATAAAGGAGTATCTTCTTCAGAAGTTTTAGATGCCAGCCACAGCCATTTTTTTGTTTCTGTGAATATGTCAACTGCTTCTTCATATGAAACATTATATCGCTCCATAAAGCCTTCAACTATGGCTGTTTCATTCTCGCATTCTAAGGCTTCAATCAAATCTTGCGTCATGAGGATTTACTTAAAAGAACAGAATTGAAAATAAAAAATGATAAAAAGTGAAGGAATGGTACCTTCACTTTTTGTTTTCTAGAAAACAGGAACACCGCATATTCCACCGCCTCCCTCACAAGGATAGGGGCCATTTTTTTTATTCTTTTGAACAAGCTTTTGAATAAGATCCTCTTTTTTGAGGTTAACAGACGAGTTTTTAGCCAACTGATAGTTCATAGTTTTAAGGTTTTAGTTTTGGAATTTTGATTGCGGCTGCAAAGGTAGTTGAGATTTTTTTCTTTCAAAACTTACACACGTAATTTTTTTATAAAATTTGATTTTCTATTATAAATTAAATTTTACATAAAAATGATGTAAAAAAGCGTCCTTTAGAACTGTAAAAAATTGAACAACCGTGGAGATTATTACACAGAGCTTACGTGGGTAATGAAGAAAAATATAGTGGTTGGGGGAGTGGTTAGTTGGTTTTTAATAGTCCATGACCAGGGAAAGGTCATGGACCGGTTATCTATCATTTAGAATTCGGCATTGTCCGGAGTACGTGGAAAAGGAATTACATCCCTTATGTTAGTCATCCCGGTGATGAACTGTATCATACGTTCAAAACCGAGGCCAAAGCCACTGTGCGGAGCAGAGCCAAACTTCCTTAGCTCAAGATACCACCACAGGTCTTTCTCCGGGATATTCATTTCTTCAATTCTCTGCCTTAGGTTGTCATATCTTTCCTCTCTCTGCGATCCTCCGATTATTTCTCCAATGCCAGGGAAAAGCACATCCATTGCAGCTACAGTTTTGCCATCTTCATTGAGCCGCATGTAAAACGCCTTAATATCTTTTGGATAGTTGTATAAGATCACCGGCTTCTGGAAATGCTTCTCAACCAGAAATCTCTCATGTTCTGACTGCAGGTCAGAACCCCAGCCTTCAATGAGGTACTGGAATTTTTTCTTCTTATTGGGCTTTGAATTCCTTAATATGTCAATGGCCTCAGTGTAAGTAATGCGCTCAAAATCATTTTCAACAATGAACTTGAGTCGGTCGAGAAGGCTCATTTCATTTCGCTCCTGCTGAGGCTTGTTCTTCTCATCATCCAGGGCACGCTGATTGAGAAATGCCAGATCCTCTGCACAATTGTCAAGCGCGTAGTTCACCAGGTATTTTAAAAACTCTTCAGCGAGGTCCATATTGTCATTAATATCGTAGAAAGCCATCTCAGGCTCTATCATCCAGAACTCAGCCAGGTGGCGTGATGTATTGGAGTTTTCTGCTCTGAATGTCGGGCCAAAAGTATAGACTTCCGACAGTGCCATACAGGCTGTCTCTACTTCCAACTGTCCTGAAACCGTCAGGTTGGTTTCCTTGCCAAAGAAATCCTCCTTGTAATTTACATTGCCCTCATCATCCTTAGGAGCATTTAGCGGGTCCAGCGTAGTTACCCTGAACATTTCTCCGGCTCCCTCAGCATCTGACCCTGTGATAATGGGGGTGTGAACATTGAAGAAGCCTCTTTCGGTAAAAAACTGATGCACGGCAAAAATCATGGCATGCCTTACCCTGTAAATGGCTCCAAATGTATTGGTTCTTACCCTCAGGTGGGCAATTTCACGGAGAAATTCCAATGAATGCTTTTTGGGTTGGAGGGGATACTTTTCAGGATCAGCATCACCAAGTATTTCGATATGCTCGACAATGACTTCCACACTCTGTCCCTTGCCTTTTGATTCGGCAAGGTCTCCGGTCAGTGAAAGACACGCCCCTGTTGTAATCCTTTTCAGGGTTTTTTCATCGGTATTTTCAAAGTCTACAACACATTGCATATTATTAATAGTAGACCCATCATTAAGAGCGATAAACTGATTGTTTCTAAAGGTTCGCACCCACCCTTTTACGTTCACTCTTTTGCCGATGATCGGAGCTTCCAAAAGCTCTTTAATCTTTGTTCTTTTCAAGTCTTTCACAACTAAAATCAGATTGATTTGTTAATGCTTACTGAATAGTAAAACAGAACGGCAAAAAAACGATAATTTACGCTTTTATTCAAAGAATCATGGAAATATAATAACTTTGGCGTAAATTTATTTGAAGCAAGATTTAAGAAAAATCAGAGGATGCAGAAGCTTGGATTAACCCAAAGTTTACAACAGAAATTATCTCCACAGCAGATACAGTTTATCAAGCTGTTGCAGATACCTACTGCCGAGCTTGAAGCTCGTGTAGAGGAAGAGCTGGAAGATAACCCGGCTTTGGAAGAGGGAAAGGAGGAGCAGGATGACGCGCCTGAAGAATACGAAGAACAGGAGTCTTCTGATGATAATGAACTGGATGTTGAGGATTATCTGAGGGATGACGACTTCAGTGGGTATAAAATGCATGGGGACGGGGACAATGAGGATAAGGAGATGCCTATTGCTATGCATACAACATTAAACGAGCGCTTGATGGATCAGCTCGGTTTCCTGCGTCTCGATGAGAGACAATATACCATTGGGAAGCAACTTATAGGAAGCATAGAAAGTGACGGTTATATCCGCAGAGAGTTGGAGGCTATTATTAATGATCTGGCCTTCTCTCAGAACATCGACACAGATGTAGATGAAGTGGAGGAGATCCTTAGAAGGATACAGGAATTTGATCCTCCGGGCATTGCAGCCCGCGACTTACAGGAATGCCTGCTCTTGCAGCTCGAAAGAAGATCAGACGAACAGAATGTGGATGTAATAGTGGCTAAACAGATCATCAGCGAGTGCTTTGATGAATTTACAAAGAAGCACTACGGTAAGATCATGAAAAAGCTCGACCTTGAAGATGAGGATTATATCAAGGATGCCATAGAGCTAATAAGGAAGTTAAACCCTAAGCCCGGGGGCAGTTCTTCGGGGCTGGTAAGGACACAATACCTGATACCGGATTTTATCCTGACCAATAATAATGGGGAGTTGGAAATAGCGCTGAATTCAAGGAATGCTCCCGAACTGAGGGTGAGCAGATCGTACTCCGAAATGCTTCATGCTTATGATAAAAGTGATAAATCGGATAAGAAGCTTAAGGAAACAGTATCCTTTGTGAAGCAAAAGCTGGACGCAGCCAAATGGTTTATCGATGCGATCAAACAACGCCAGCACACACTTCTAAACACCATGCGGGCTATTGTTGACTTTCAATACGAATACTTTCTGGAAGGAGACGAAAGCAAGTTGAGGCCTATGATATTAAAGGATATCGCCAATATTATTAATATGGATATATCAACGGTATCCAGGGTGGCTAATAGTAAGTCTGTGCAGACAGATTTCGGCATTTTCCCATTGAAATATTTCTTCTCGGAGGGTATTGCTACTGATTCAGGTGAGGATGTAAGCAGCAGGGAGGTCAAGAGCGAGTTGAAGAAGATTATAGATGATGAGGAAAAGAAAAGGCCTCTCAGCGATGACAAGTTAGAGAAATTACTTAAAGCAAAAGGATACAACATAGCCAGAAGGACAGTTGCCAAATACCGTGAGCAGTTGAATATTCCCGTGGCCAGATTAAGAAAAGAGTTATAGTGTTAAAACATCTGGCTAATATAATTTCCATCGTGTTCCATCCATTGTTGATGGCAACGCTGTTAATCGCAACCTTGTATTTTTTCCTGCCAACGGCTATTCAGCCGGTTAACGAGAATGCCATTTTGCCTGTACTGCTCATGGTTTTTCTGCTTACATATGTGCTCCCTTTGCTGAGTGTAGGAATGCTGCGACTTACCAACACCATCAGTAGTTTGAGGTTGGTCGACAAGCGTGAAAGATTGATGCCTTTCTTGTTTATCACTATTTATTATGCGTTTGCTACCTATATTTTTGCCATCAGGTTTGAATTAGGACAGGTGTTTATGGTGATATTCGGATCCATAACACTTTCTGTTTTGCTGGTAACGATCATTACTAAGTTCTTTAAGGTAAGCGCTCATTCGGTGGGTACAGCGGGGCTGATCGGCTTCCTGCTGGCATTTCATATAAGATATATCGACAGCCGGCTAATTTTGCCTTTAGTTGCCGCATTTATATTGCATGGCATCGTTAGCTCTGCGCGCCTTTATCTCCATACACATGATCCTAAAGAAGTTCACTTTGGGTCATTGTTGGGATTTATTATTAATTTCGGGGCAGTATATTTTCTAACATAAAATACACTTTGGATAAGGATGTACGAATTTTTAAAATATGAAAATAATAATGGAGTAGCTACGGTTACGCTTAACCGTCCGGAGGTTTACAATGCTTTGAACGATGGCATCACCTTTGAACTCCAGGATGCTTTGAAGCAGGTGGGCAAAGATGATACTGTGAGAGTTGTGGTGCTTACCGGTGAGGGTAAGGCTTTTTGTTCCGGTCAGGACCTTAAGGCTTCTTCCACTCAGGAGAAACGCTCTTTTATAGACTCATTGCATAAAAGATATAACCCTATCATTCGTGCTATGCGCAACCTGCCTAAACCGATAATTTGCAGGTTGAACGGAGTGGCCGCCGGAGCGGGTTGCTCCATTGCTTTAGCTTGTGATATAATTGTAGCTGCAGAGGAAGCCATGCTTACGGAGGTGTTTGTTAACATTGGTCTGGTTCTGGATTCCGGGTCTTCATACTTTCTTCCTCGTTTGGTGGGTAGCGCTAAGGCTTTTGAATTGAGCACTATGGGCTCCAGGATCAAAGGTCAGGAAGCATATGATATCGGGTTGATCAATAAGGTAGTGCCTGCTGATCAACTGGATGAAGCGGTGAAAACTTATACCGATTATTATTCACAAGCGCCTACCAAGGCCATTGGGATGATGAAGAAGATGCTGAATAAATCCGGAAATTCTACGCTGGATGAAATGCTGGAATATGAAGCATTTTGTCAGGAAATTGCTGGTAGCTCCGAAGACTACAAAGAAGGTGTAACAGCCTTTTTGGAGAAAAGAAAGGCGCAGTTCAGAGGTAAATAGTTAAGTAATTATGTCAAAAAAAAGGGGCTGTCTCAAAAATCCCCTTCTGACGTCATCCCGAACTTGATTCAGGATCCCCCGATTAGTTTCTGCTCATTTCCAAGGGATTCCAAATCAAGTTTGGAATGACGACTGATTTTTGAGGCAGCCCCTTTTTTATATCAAAATAACGTTTAGAATCCTGTGAAAGATAAACCCACAGTAATATTTGAAGTGTTTTCGGTACCGAATGGACCACCATCAAACATTTCGGAAAGGCTGTGGTAGTAGAACAGGTTAAAGCCTCCGATGCCTATTCTTCCGGTTAAGCCATATCTGAATCTGTTGAGACCGAAATCACGCTTGTTTTTAGTTTTTACATTTTCGCCATCCAACTCATACTTTAACTTGGTGTGAGAGCTGAAGCGGATGCCTGCTCTACCTCCTACACTTACATTAAAGCTTCTTTTCTTGTCGTCAGGATTAGCATAAAAGCGAAATTCGATGGGGATGTCTATATAATTCGCTATTAGCATCGATTTTTTGATGTCAGCGCCTGCAAGTCCGGTGCTCAGATCGCTTACTGCAACAACATCATTACCATCTGTGTCCTGAGCGTGTACCAGTGTTACATCATTGTCAAATTTAAAACGATTTAACCCAACACCTATACCTGGCATAAACACGAAGTTGGAATTGCCGATAGGCATGTCGTAGTAATAATACATGTTCAATGTTCTGGATCCCATAAGGCTGAGCTCCAGGGTTGAAGGTTCACTTTGAAGTAAATTCCAGCCAATATCGATAAGAAAAGTACCGGGAATATCGGGCCTTGCAGCTCTTTTTCGGATCTTCATCGGACCATTGTGATCGGATGATTCTTTTTCATCTCCATTTCCGGCATAAGCAGAAAGGCTAACAGTAAAAGTGAGTATGTAAACGAAAATTTTCTTCATAATATCTTAACCTAAATCCCTCTTTTTTATTGTGAGGCAGGCAAAGATAAGGTTTTTTAAAAAAGTATGAATCAATAACACTTTTTTTGAGAACAATAATTATTTACATTTGCACCGCGTTAACGGTTTGACTGTTTACTGTTCTCAGTTCACAGTTAATCTGAAGCAATGGCCTCGTAGCTCAACTGAATAGAGCACCTGATTACGGCTCAGGAGGTTTCAGGTTTGAATCCTGACGAGGTCACAAAGAGCCTGGCAGTAATGTCGGGCTTTTTTGTTTGAAATTTAATTCTGAATTCGGCTAGAGCATCTCGATGCTCAAAACGCGAAAAGTTTAGTACTAAACCTCGCACAAGTAGATTTTTTTATGCGCCACATTCAAGCTTGGGAAGATGAGAAGGCTATTTTGGCGCATCCATGCTTACTAAGGTAAATGCTTCGAACTCATTCCTGCCATGTGTGCCAAGGAAGCCTGTGTTCCATGGTTGGGCCTTCCTATGGCACACTCAACTTCTCGTTTAAACCCGGGGCTTCACCCCGGGCTACAAAGATTTACCCCCTCTGGGGGCTCGTTATTCTCTTAAGTTAACGGCTATGGGACCCCGTTCCGGCACCCTTCAGCAAAGCACCTCTTAAGAAGTAGCCCTACTAACCCCAGCTATGGAATAGCACAGAAATCCATTTCTTCGGAGTTTCATAGTTTTGGAGAAGGATCACTTCGGTTATTGCCCTTTCTCCCAGGGGCTCCGGCAATGTTATTAAGTTAAAGGTGTCATCCCGCTCTGGAGGTATCTACGCACAAGTAACTGCTTCAAAGGTGCATGGATTTCTCCCTTGGGGTCCCCGAGGGCAAGCTCGGGACAGGCGAGATGACTGTACTTCTTAAAAGAGTTTTTCAAGCCTTTAGCGGAGGCCGTAAGAATTTCAATGCCACACGTATACTTTGTAAATCACACTGTTTGATACCGATGATGCTATCATCTCACTATCAGCATGTAATGAAAACTTGTCATTGGTACGAAAGGAAGGGTCTTCCTAAGTTGCTGGTAGTATCCTTGAACTTAGTTAGATTCTTCATGCCTTCCAGAGGCAAGTTCGGGGACCTTAAAAAGAGGTTTTTTAGGTCTTTTTTATAAGAATACAATTTAATCGGTTCTACTATATCGAACTCACGTTAATTATGGCTGTAGTACTAGCTTCTTCACCCCCGAAACATGTGAAGAAATGGCTTTCCATGATCCATTTTGTCGAATAAGTACATTACTGGATTGATAAACGGTTTCCGATGAATCGCTCAGGATGTGGCCGGTTCCGGAAATGATAGCCGTACCATTGTCAAAAATATCGAGTCGTTTGATTTCATAGTAAAACGAGTCGGGTTTATAAGTGCTATTCTCCACCCATTCCAACTCACCATTTCTGTCTGACCATCCTCCCTCGTGGTCTATCATTTTAAACTCATCATGTAGAATTTCAGCAAGTAAAGTGGCATCATGATCGTGATATGCCTTCGGCCAAAGTACTTCTTTTAGATTTTTTAATGTAGTCGTATCCTGCTGTGTGATTGGAGTGATTTTTTGTTTTTCGTAGGAACAGGATAATGCGGTCAGACTAATGGCGAGAATTAAGGCGTTTTTCATAAGTGGATTTGGATGATTGTGATTTATGTACGCACGTATACTTGCAACAGTTCTATTTTTAACAAAGCATTAACAATTTAAATCGTCACGTCCTGTTTCAGATAATATAGTTCTGTTTTCAGAAAAATATCTGTAACCGGGTAGTATGGAATTTGATTCTTATCAACCAAGGCTTTAACTATGTAAAAATTATACATTGCTTATGACTATAAAAGAAGCACAACAGGTAGTTGACAAATGGATTACTACAACGGGTGTCCGGTATTTCAACGAACTGACCAATACGGCTATTCTAGCCGAGGAAGTAGGAGAGGTGGCGCGGATCATGGCGAGAAGATATGGTGAACAATCGGAAAAGGAATCCGATAAAAATAAGGACCTGGGAGACGAATTGGCAGATGTGCTATGGGTGCTTATATGCCTTGCTAATCAAACCGGGGTGGATCTTACCGAAGCTTTTCAAAAAAATCTGGAAAAGAAATCGATGAGAGACAAAGACCGGCATCAAAACAATCGCAAGCTCAGGTAAGCCTGCGATTCGGATCAGGGGGTCGTAGTTTCTTGTAGAAGTACGATCTCACCATCTTTTAAAACCGGAACGATATTGTACAGATCCATTTTCAGACAGTACTCAATGTCTTCGTAAATATTCAGTTTATGAAGCCTTTTGGCATGAGATGAGCTTTGCACCAACGCCAGCAGGTTATGGCTCATATCCTGATAGGCGGCCTGTACTAGCAGAGGAGCATCGCATTCATTAGCGAAATCATTTTGAAGCTTTTCCACAAGAGCTCCCGCAAACAGAGAGTCCTCCATATTCACTTTACCTTTCCATCCTGCACACAATATCAATGCATCGTTTTCCTGCTCCTTCAGGTACTCAGCTACTGCGGAAATATTCAGGAAACATCCGATGACAATCTGTGAGGCTTCTTGTGACTTCTCAATGGCAACTGTACCATTAGTAGTGGTAACAGCGATACTTTTGTCTTTTAACAGCGGATCCATGTAGTCGAAGGGAGAATTACCGAGGTCAAATCCGGGTACTTTATCGCCATTACGTTCACCGGCTATGAAATAACCTTCTGATTTCATAGCCCGGCATTCATCAAGGCTGGCAAAGGGCCTAATGGCTTTTACGCCATAGGCAAGTCCGGTTGCCATACACGATGTCGCTCTTAAGATATCAACGACCACAACGATTTTATTTTTTACCTCGAAAAGATGGATGAGGTCGGGGCTAAGGCAAACGTCAATTGTTTTCATAGGAAATTTGGTAGAAGGAATACTGTGGGATAAACAAGGTGGTAACATAGTAGTACCACCTTGTTTTATATTATATTAAAGGAAGCTTAGCAACTTCTGCTTTTAGCTTTCTGTTTCTTACGGCAATATATATTTCGGTTCCCGGTGTGGCAAATTCCTTTTTTACATACCCCAGGCCAATGCCATGATTGAGTACCGGTGACATGGTGCCTGAAGTAACTTTTCCAATTTCATTTCCCTCTGCATTTTCAATAACATAGTCATGTCTCGGAATACCTTTATCCACCATTTTAAAGCCTACTAGCTTTCGGGTTATACCTTCTTCTTTTTGTTTCTTCAGGTTTTCTGAGTTGGTAAAGTCTTTGGTGAATTTTGTGATCCATCCTAAACCGGCTTCCAATGGAGATGTAGCATCATCAATATCATTGCCATACAGGCAGTATCCCATTTCCATTCTTAAGGTATCACGAGCACCCAGGCCAATAGGTTTGATACCCTCAGATTGGCCGGCTTCGATTATCTTGTGCCATACCTTTTCGGCATCTTCATTCTTTACATAGATCTCAAAACCTCCGGCACCTGTATAGCCTGTTGCAGACATAATTACATCAGGTACTCCTGCAAATTCGCCATGCACGAACGTATAGAATTTTACCTCTGACAGATCAGTGTTTGTGAGCTTCTGCAAAACCTCCGTAGCTTTTGGCCCCTGTACTGCAAACAGTGACATCTCATCTGAAATGTTCTGCATCTCAGCGCCTTCAGTGTTGTATTTCTGGATCCAGTTCCAATCTTTTTCAATGTTGGAAGCATTCACCACCAGCATATACTCATTGTCTTTTAACTTGTATACGAGCAGATCATCTACGATACCGCCGTTTTCATTTGGCAGACATGAATATTGGGCTTTGCCATCCTCCAGCTTTGAGGCATCATTGCTGGTCACTCTTTGTATCAGGTCCAGGGCTTTTGGACCGCGTACCATGAATTCCCCCATATGAGAAACATCAAATATGCCCACGCCATTTCTAACAGTGTTGTGCTCCTCAATATCAGATGAATATCTGACAGGCATGTTGTAGCCCGCAAAAGGAACCATTTTGGCGCCTAAATTTTCATGTATATCGTTAAGCTGTATTTTCTTTAATTCCATAGTATCCATAATATTCCAAATTTAGAGATTCAAAGGTAACAATTCTGCCGTACAGATCGAACGGGCCGTAAAGTTCTAAAAATTTTGTTCTGCTTCTTCTACTTTTTTAACCAATTCCTCGTATTCTTTGACAAATTGATTATAAGAATTATCGGATACAAGCACCTGAAGCTCCTCCAGGCTGTGCCGGGCATAGCTATTGAGTTGTACACGAGCGCACTGGAGTATATACGCTTTTAATAACTTTATTGACCTTGGGTTGATCTCAATAGCGCTTAGCAGGATGTTATATGCTTCAAATCGGTCATTAATGCCTAGAAAATTAGCCGCTGCTATTACAGCTTCTTCAAAAAACGGATTCTTGTATGCAATAAAACTATAGTTTTGCCTTGCATTCACCGTATCGCCACTAGCTTCATTGATCAGGGCGGTGTAGTAGTGCTTTTCGATAATGCGATTCTCATCAAACGCTATCCCCTGGTTAATCTTTGTAGATAGCCCTCTTACCGTGCCTCTGGCTGCCAACATCTTTAACTCATACCAATGGATGTCATCAAACAACTGTTGATCAGTAATCTCGAGTCCGGAAAGGCGAGTGTAATAGTCAATGGCTGGTTCGGTTTGATCATTTTTCCAGAGTTTTTGTGACATATCGAAAATAGCTTGTGCCTTGTAGTTGCTGCTTTTTATTTCCGATACAAGCTTGTTGAACTTCAACGTATCTGTGTGATCGATGAAGTAGCGCAGGTATAAATACTTGTCGCTATCATTAAAAGCGGGATAGTCTGTTGGTTGTGTATTTAATATCTTCAGGATAGTATGAGCCATAGCCTTTACTTTACTGTCTCCGACTGTGAGTAATTCTTCCCATGCAGCTCGTGCCATTTCAAGACTTCTGTTCTCAGTTAAAGTAATGGCTAAATGAAGCTTTGCCTCTTTGAAATTACGATCCGCTGCCCACGTGAAGTATTCCACGGCTACATCGGGGGCTTTTTGCTGAAGCGCCCAAAGTCCGATAAGATTGAAATATTTTCCCCCGTTCGCAACACTCGTATTGGCCAGCCAGTTGAGCTGCCGAAAGGCCCGGTTAACATCCTGATCATCGTACCGATTGAGGCATAATGCCAATTGAAGGCTCTCTTTATGATTTAAATTGGCGCTGACATCAATAAATTGACTGATTTTACCTGTATTTATGGAGTCCCCTTCAAATAAATGGTTGAATGCCTGATTGTATAGGATCGAGGCATCCAGAAAACTCAATACCGAGTCTTCGGGAGTGAACTCTTTGTTCAAATATTCATGCGCTCTGTTCTTTAATACGAAACTATTGTTTAGTGATATTGGATCTTCACGGACATCAAAGGCATTAATAATTGAATCCGCATTTAGCCGTAGATCATGCTTGGCTAGTAAAGCAAGGATGTTGCTGCTAGCTGTATATTGTGTGACCTTGTTTTCAAATGCTTCATTTAAATAATATGCTGCTGTATCCAGGATGTTTGTTTTGGCATATGCCAGCCCCAGGTTGTTGAGGATATGGCCATTTTTGGGTGTATTTTCCAAGCCTTCGTTAAGAACAAATAGTGCATCAAAAAATCTCGATTGTTCTAAATATAAATTGCTCAGATTAACATAACCTTGTGGTGATGGGTTTTTAGCAATAGCAGTTTTGTAGTAAACAGCGGCTTTAACAGGATCTTTTCGCTGAGCGGCCAGTAAGCCCAGCATGTAATGAGACTTATGGTTTCTATACCCGAACACCGCTGCCTCATGATAGTAGGTTTCCGCTAGTCGCAATTCTTTGTTGTGATAGTGCATATCCGCTATACCATTATAGTAGGCAGATATACTTTGATTAACGGGCACCTCCCAGTTGGATTTTACCAAAAAGGCTGTAAATGCAATAAGCCCGGCCAGTCTGAAGGTGAAATAAGGCATAGCTGTGGGCTTGTAAAGTACCTTGTATACAGGCATACTTCTCTTTAGCGGATCGAGAAAGTTGCTGGTGATATATACCACGAATATTATTCCATAACCCAGGTGTGCATAAATAATGAAGTCACGGAATACTTCAATGCCGGGGTCGTTAAAAGTTCCAAAGAAATGTGCAATGGTGGTAAAGCAGCATATTGCCAGCGTAACATAGGCGATAGCTCCCAGGGGAAAGAAGTTAAAGAGGTATTTGTACTGCTCCTCTCGCTGCCTGAAGCCCCAAAGTCCTAGCAGCGCTGATATTAATAGTAACAGGAATAAGTTAACATAAATAATATTCCAGTTGATGACGTTAGTTTCGTAGAGATATGCCAGCACCAGGTTGGTAAGGTAAATTGCCGTTATCAGGTAAAAGTGCAGCAAAGTATTACGACCTGATGTGCTACCTGAGCTGGTGAGCAGGTATATGAAAGATGCAATGATCTCATGTGCGATCATCAGTATAAATATGAGGCTAATGACCAACGCATTGCTCATGCCGTAAGTGGCGAGGTATAAGAATGGTGTCTCCACTTCAGCAAAGAAGGCTACCAATAAGGCCATTATGACAGTTATCGATAAAAATGTCAATAGCCTTTTTAGAAATGGCACTTCCTGCCTGACAGCGTTAAAAAAATATGATGCCGGCAAGTACAGAAGAAGGGCAATGATCAACCCCCATTTTTGTTCGCTACCAAACAGTAGCAGTAATTCGAGCTTGTAGTTTACCAATACAAAAGCGAAAATGGCCATACCGGTGAAATACCAAAATCTGGGCAATGCCGATATCACAGCCACCAGTATGTTGATACTCAATACGGCAACCAGGAGGAAGATGTAATAGGATAACACGTTGGTGTCAGGAGCACTGCCGCTAAACTGTTGAAAAAAAAGAATATTGTCTGCAGAGGTGGTCAAATTAAATGGTCCTGTGGAAAAAGTGTCAATAATGATATTAACCCGATCGGTTTTTCCCAATATGTCCCAGCCAATGACAGATTCTACCCCTCCCAGAAAGTTATAGCAAAACCAAAGTATAGATAAAGTAATAACGAAAAGAAGGACCAGGTATAGCTGCTTATATGGTGATGGCCAGTTTTTCCAGAAAAATTTAGACTGCATGTTTTATTATTCCAATACTTTAGGCACCCTGAAATAGTCAGAATCTTTTTTGGGCGCATTTTTTAGTGCCCGCTCATGACTTAGGTGTGGTTTTACCTCATCTTCCCGTAGTGCGTTTACTTCGTAAGACATAGTCGTTAAAGGCTCTATGCCATCAGTATCTATTTCATTCAGTTTTTCTACCCACGTGATGATCTTGGTCATATCCTCCATCATTTCCTTAGAGGTATTTTCATCAAACTCCAAACGAGCAAGGTGTGCTATTTTATATAACAGATCCTTATCTATGTTCATTTAGTTGTTTTTTTAGTTCTGAATCAATGACTTCGAAAGTTTTTTTCTTCAGATAGTCTATATCACTTATTGTTAAGCCTTTCGTTTCAATAGGCTCGTGGTAGATAATTTTCATTTTACGCCTTCTGGGCAAAAAACTGGAATCCGGTAAAATTATCCAATTAAAGGGAATAGTTACAGGAATGATGGCAATTTGTTTTTCAATAGCTGTACGAAAAGCGCCATCTTTTAGCCGTGCCATGTCCGGAGGATTTACCGTTATTATGCCGCCTTCAGGAAATATTGTCAGGTTTTTTCCCTGGTCAATGGCTTCGCAACTCTTTACGAACGTACTATACCGGCTTTTGAGGCTATCCCGGTTGACCGTTATATGCAGTTTCTTATACATGAAGCCAAAAAGTGGGATCTTTTCCATGTCACTTTTACCTACAAATATGCTGTTGACCTCATTAAGGCCCATCGAGGGAATATCAAGGTAAGAAAAATGATTAGGACAAAAAATGTATTGTCTGCTCGTATCCAATTTCACCCTGTAGTCATTTTCATATGGTATGAAAGACGCGCTTAAAAAGATGCGCGCCCACCATCTGTTGAGAACACCAACCAAATGAAAATGCCTGGGAAATATTACGGGTAACATGAGAAGAGGGAAAAAAAATATAAAAGTAGTAGCAAAAATTACTACTGCATAAGCGGCATGCAAACCTTGCATGAACTTTTTAAGGCTCAACCAGTTAGGGATGCGGTTCTTCACTATTTCTTTTGCCAAAAACATGAAGTTAAAGGACTATCTTGTTATAGAATTCCGGATTATCCAACTTCAATTAAAGTGAAATAGTTTAATTAGCACAATAAAAATCAATGTAATTTGACGATGCATCGCTGATCTCTTAATATTTCGAGTGCATGATCAAGGTCCAATCCTGATTTTGCTTCA
This sequence comes from Fulvivirga imtechensis AK7, assembly GCF_000331535.1. Lineage (GTDB taxonomy): Bacteria > Bacteroidota > Bacteroidia > Cytophagales > Cyclobacteriaceae > Fulvivirga > Fulvivirga imtechensis. The sequence continues at coordinate 224,446 of NZ_AMZN01000055.1, forward strand.
TCCATTTTTGCGTTAAAAGAAAGTTTCAGTTCTCTTCTTTTCAGGGACTCAACAAATCGTCTTACTTCCTCTTTGTTTTCCAGTATCAGCGGTGGCACTGAAGTAGGGTTATTATTGTCGTCTTTCGCCACCATGGTTACATAAGAGGTGTTGGTATGCTTAACTGTTCCGAGTTTTACATTTTCCGCTATCACCTTTATTCCTACTACCATTGAAGTGTTTCCTGCGTAGTTTACAGAAGCATGCAGCGATACCAGGTCGCCTACTTCCACAGGTTGAAGAAACTCAACACCATCCACCGATACGGTTACACAATAGTTGCCGGCATGTTTCGAAGCACAGGCGTAAGCTACTTTATCAATTAGAGATAACAAGATGCCTCCATGTATTTTTCCACCAAAATTGGCATATGATGGGATCATAAGTTCTGTAATGGTGGTTTTTGAGTAGTTTACCGAGCGTCCGGGATGTTCCATGGCGAAAGATAGCAAGAAGTTTTTAAATTATGTGAGGGGGTCATTTATTTGTAAATAGCCGATCATATATATATTTGGGAAAAAGATACAAATAGGTTTGACTGTTTTGGCAAGTAAGCCTATATTACATAATTTTCAATATTAAACGACTTAACATCTGGTGAAAGTAAGGGGATTAAAATATAAGCTACTCATGATGACTATGCCGGTAGTTATTCTGGTATTTTTAGCTTGTATCGGGTTTATTGTTGTTACATTAAGATCACAGGCTATTGAGGATAATGAAAAGCTAGCCTTTAGCTATGTTGAAAATCTTGCCAACGAAGTGAAAGCCAGGCTAAATGAAGATATAGGGCTTTCAAGAGCGATTGCTTCTTCTGTCGTCCCATATAAAGATTCCACCGGTGTGGCAAGGGAGAATTTTATTAAAGGGATGTTATCCGGTATTATCCAAACTGAAGAACGATATCATAGCGCCTGGTTGAGCGTTGAATTACAACATTTTGAACCTACTTGGGACAAGGCTTATGGCCGAAAAAGGTATACGTTTTATCATACTGGAAGCCCGGCTATTGACTCTGCCAACCTGGAAGGAGACCTGAAGGGCAGTAACTATCTGCAATTGAAGCAAACAAGAAAGGAAGAGGTAAACGACCCTTACTACTATACGCAATATAGTGATGCCGGTGATGAACGGAATGACGTATTTGGCACCTCGATATGTGCCCCCGTACTTATTAATGGTCAATTTGGGGGTGTCGGTGGAGTGGATATTTCCCTGGAGTATTTTCAGTATGTATCAGACTTCAAACCATTTGAAAATTCAGAAACCTTTCTTCTTTCTAATAATGGTACTTTTGTAGCGCACCCCAATAAGACCCTGATTGGTAAAAATATGGATGAGATGATCTCTCCCGATATTGTTGAGGAGTTTGCGCTTGATCTTCGTGTAAAAAAAGGCCAATCTTACCTGGTAGACGTTGAACTTAATAATGGGGAAAGCCACTTGCTGGCGCTGGCTCCAATAGAGCTTGGCAATTCTGATTACCCTTGGGCTATTGGTATTGCCGTACCAAAAAGCGTGATCCTTTCGGAGGTAAATAAAAGTCTGCTACAATCACTGCTGATAGCATTGTTGGGTATGGGTATTGTAGGTTTTGTGTTGTGGAAAATAGCAGGGTCGATAACAGATCCGCTAAAAAGAGTAAATGCATTAATAAAAGATATCGCACATGGTGATATTAACCTCAATAAGAAGGTATCCAAACCTTCTGAAGATGAGGTAGGTGAGATCAGCGTGTCTGCCAATATCCTCATAGATAACCTGAATAATAAGGTGGAGTTTGCCAAGGGAATAGGCGAAGGTAACCTGGATCTTGTTCACGAGGTAGCTGGTGAGCAGGATATCCTCGGACAATCACTGATCACCATGCGGGATAGCCTGAAGGAGGCGCGTGAGGAAGAAGAGAGGAGAAGCTGGGTCAATCGTGGTTTAGCCAAATTTACTGAAATACTCAGGCTGAATGAGGAGGAGCTTGAGGCATTTTACATAAAAGTGATCAGTGAGATGGTCAAATATTTGGGGGTAAACCAGGCGGGGCTATTCATAATTAACGATGATGAAGAGAACGACATATACCTGGAGTTGGTAGCTGCTTACGCTTATGAAAGACGGAAGTTCCTGGAAAAACGCATAGAACTTAATCAGGGACTTGTCGGGCAGTGCTATCGTGAGAAGGATAAATTGGTGCTGACTGAGCTTCCCGATAATTATATCCGCATAACCTCGGGTTTGGGAGTAGCCCCTCCGACACATGTCTTCCTGGTACCTATTAAGCTAGAAGAGGAAGTGCTGGGTGTAATGGAATTTGCCTCTTTTGAAATAGTGGAGGATTATAAAATTGAATTCGTAGAAAAGGTGGCTGAAAACCTTGCCTCTACAATATCTACATTAAAGACCAACCAGCGCACCAGGGTTTTGCTTGAGCAGTCACAGCAACAATCTGAGGAGCTGAGAAGCCAGGAAGAAGAGATGAGGCAGAATATGGAGGAAATGGAAGCCACTCAGGAAGAAATGAGAAGAACGCAGCGCCTTGTTGAGAAAAATCAGATGCTTATGGAAGTACTGCTCAACCAGGCGGGAGATTCAGTAATTGTATTCGACCAGCAATTTAATATAGTACTGCTCAACGAGGTACTTAAGAAAAGGTATCATGGCACGCAATTTCAGATGGCTGTGGGGGATAATATTTTAGAAAGGTTAGGCGACCACAGAACTTTATGGGAAAAACATTATAAAAAAGTGCTTGCAGGAGAGAGCCTTCAATTTACCATTAAAAGCCAACTCAACGAAGCTGAAAACTACAGGTTCTATTTTATGAGTCCTATCCGGGATTCCAGTGGAGATGTTCTGTATGCCAGCGTTATCACCAGAGACGCTAATGTAGATCAATACGGCCATGTTTTAAGTAAAGAGGAATTTGAAGCGTTGTAATTCTTCTCAGTGGCTTTGCCAAATCAAGCAAAATATTAAGTAACTTAATAATAATTATAAATCTCTAAGCAATAATGGAAATCAAATTATTTAGCGCTCAAACATATGTGGAACGGAGAAATACCCTGAAAAAAACACTGGGTAAAGGTGTCGTTTTGCTTTTGGGAAATGATGAGAGTAGTATCAACTTCAAAGACAACTGGTACCCTTTTCGTCAGGATAGTACTTTTTTATATTATTTCGGACTCAACCTCCCCGGGATAAGCGCTCTGATTGATATTGATAATAATAGAGAAATTATTTTTGGTAACGAGCTAAGTATTGATGACATCGTTTGGACAGGACCTCAGCCTTCCCTGGCCTCGCTAGCCGAAAAAGTTGGGGTTACACAGGTATTGCCAACTTCCAAAATCAGTGACCATGTGTCCAATGATACAGCTTATTTGCCTCCATATAGACCTGAACATACCGTAAAGATAAGCCAGTGGACAGGCAAAGGTATTGCTTCAGCCAATTCGGATTATTCCGTGCCTTTAATAAGGGCCATTGCACAGCAAAGGTCTGTGAAATCTGCCGCGGAAATAGACGAGATCAACAAAGCAGTGTCTATTACCAGCGATATGCACCTGGCCGTTATGCAGGCAGCCAAACCCGGCATGAAGGAGCATGAACTGGTGGGAATTGCCGTGCAAAAGGCTGCTGAAAATAATGTACACCTTTCCTTTCCGCCGATAATGACGGTGAATGGCAATATTCTTCATAATCACTATTATGGAAACACACTAAAAGAAGGGCAGATGCTGCTCTTTGATGGCGGTACCGAGTCATCATCTCTGTATGCGGGTGATATGACCAGGACCTATCCCGTTGGGTCTAAATTTGATAGCCGTCAAAGGGCGCTCTACGATGTTGTAATAGATGCTCATTCTGCTGCTGTGGATGCATTAAAACCCGGAGCGCTTTTCAAGGATATTCACCTGCTGGCGTGTAAGAAACTTGTTCAGGGGCTTACTCAGGTAGGGCTGATGAAAGGAGATGCCGATGAGGCAGTGTCGGCCGGGGCGCATACCATGTTTTTTCAGTGTGGTCTGGGCCACATGATGGGCCTCGATGTACATGACATGGAAAATCTCGGAGAGCAATATATCGGGTATACCGAGTCTTTAGTGAAAAGCAAGGAATTCGGACTAAAATCTTTGCGCCTGGGTAAGAAGCTGGAAAAAGGCTTTGTAGTGACAATAGAGCCTGGTATTTATATTATACCCGAATTGATTGACATGTATAAATCTGAAAACAAATATGCTGATTTCATTAACTACAAGGAGCTGGAGAGCTACCGGGAGTTTGGTGGAATACGTGTTGAAGATGATTATGTAGTAACAGATGCCGGCAGCACACTTTTAGGCACACCTCTCGCCAGGTCTTCAAATGATGTGGAGCAGGTGCGAGCCAAGGCGCTGGAGCCTGTAGCTTTGTGATAAATTAAAATAAACAAGGCTGTGTTTTAAAGCCTTCCCAAGCGGGATGCTTTTGGAGGACAACTCTAAAAATTCCATCATTCAAATGAGGCCGTCTAAGAATACTTCCTGAGACGGCCTCAACTTTACTCATTAGCTTACAACGGTATTCGCTGACTAGTCAATGTCATCATTATACCATTCGCCATATTCATTTTCATCCACATAACTGTCGTTATTTCCATCCCATAGCTTAAAGGTGCCATCCCTGTATTCATTTTCGTCCAGGTAGCCGTCACCGTTCATATCCCAGTCATCGAATAGCCCATCATCAACGTCACGATCTTGGTAGTATGAAGTGAAATTATTATTCCATTCATTTTCATCCAGTCGACTATCGTTGTTGGCATCCCAATCCATATAGGGATTATTATCTCTGAAACTATTGTTAAACTCATTATTGTCTATTCTTCTATCAGCGTTGGCATCCCAGGTGCTGAAGTTATTGTCATTAACATCAGTTTTGATTTGTGCGAAACCAGCAGATGCCAGAAATAAGGATAGACATAAGGTGAGTATTATCTTAATTGACGTTTTCATAGCTTTAAAATTTGGATTCAAATTAGATTTAACTACTCAGATTAGTTCAAAAAAGCTGCCAGAAGAAAATTATTGGCTGTTAAAAACCCGCTGAATGGATATCCCTGTGAAGGTCAGGATGTTCATGGATACAGTTGTGAGGGCATGGAAATAAAAAACGTGGATAATATTTCTGTTCAAGAAATATTATCCACGACACCAACAATAATACCGGAAGAGACAGTGGTTATCCCACAGTTCTTACTTCTCCAAGTTTTTTATCCTCCTGGTAGTAACAACTGAGCAACGACTCCATCTGCTCTTTACCCATAGCGATAGCCTCGATCTTTTGCCAGAGCTCATCTTTGACCAACCTTCGGAGGGGTTGCTCCAGGGTAGGGATCTGCTTAAACGGTTTGAGTAGCTTTTTATCCCAGACTTTAGCATATTTGACCAGATCATCCGGATATACAACCTTTCTGCGCGTTCCTTCCGGAAAAGCTCTAAAAGGCTCAGATAAGTTCAGGTAACCATAATCATCGGTGAGTTGCTCACCTGGCTCTATGTCTCTGATAGCTATCTCGAAGTCATAGGGAGTGGTGAAGCAATTTGAGTTAAAACTGTGGTTTACAAATCGACCGTTATCCCAGCAAAGAATAAAATTGCCGACACTGTTGCGATAGGCATAAGTGTCTAAAATATTTCGGTGAAGGTCGTCCAGCGCCATTATTTCCGAGGGGGTGAATTCCCGGTCCAGTTTATCCAAAACCCAGGTAATAGTACCTGCGGGAATGAAAGACGTAGCTACAACCCCGTAGCCAATGTCTTTGTTAATGAATTTTAGTTCGGTATGTGGATGTATCATAGTTGAAAATACAAAAAAAGCTTACTTGTTAAAGTTTTTGGTCAACAATTCTTTTTTAGCAATAATCCAGCCTCACGCTCTGTGAGCCCACTTTTTTCGGGTTTGCATGGGCGCAGGGTATGATGCTTATACTACTAATGGAAAATGAAGCCTTTTTGTTATCTTCTGCATTGGTAATTTATAGTACACTATGGTACGCCCTTTAATCTTTGGCCTTATTCAAGGGTTCATCAGTGAAATGTTCGTGCCTTCTTTCCTTCGAAAACTTATCGGTATTAAACTCTTCAGATTTTCCTTTGGGAATGGAAAGGCTCTTCCATCGATTTCCCTTCAGCATTTTTCCAATAAAAATTATCTGACCTATATGATATGGGTAATGAGCCAATTGGCGGTTGATGGCTTCTAACACGGTATGACCCTGATTGCGAATGTAAATTATTTTCTCTAAATCCTCTGCTTTCAGAGTTTCGAGTGCTGTAAAAAGGCAATCCCATCCCTCATTCCATTTTTTAAGTAGCTCACCCTTTGATAACGCACTGTTTTCAAACTCTTCATCCCGTTTCCTTGTCTCTTTTTCACCATCGGTAGTTAAAAAGTCTGTCCATCGTGAGAGCATATTTCCCCATAAATGTTTAATGATGATGGCAACGCTGTTACTCTCTTCGTTGTATTGCCAAAACAGTTGCTCTTCAGAAAGCTGTTCTATGGTCTTCTCACCCAATTGACGATAATATACAAATTGCTTCTTACTACTTTCTATATAGTTGTGGTTCATATGCTGTACGATTCGGGATTTTGAATAAAATTAATACAAAAATAATGTATGATTATAGTCTATAGCTTCAAATTATTTAGCAAATAACCACGGTGAGGAATAGAGGTGCGTTATCTTAAGAATTGCCCTTCTCGAACCTTTATCGTAACTTTGTATCCACATTTTAAAAGAAACAAAACACATTTCATATAATGATCGAGGAAAAATTGAAATACAAGGTAAAAGACATTTCTCTGGCTGCCTGGGGCCGAAAGGAGATAGAGTTAGCAGAAGCTGAAATGCCTGGTCTAATGGCGCTCCGTGAGGAATATGGTAAGCAAAAACCACTAAAGGGAGCCAGAATAGCGGGCTGTTTGCATATGACCATACAGACTGCTGTTTTGATAGAAACACTGGTTGAATTAGGGGCAGAGGTCACCTGGTCATCTTGTAATATCTTCTCTACACAGGATCATGCTGCTGCTGCAATAGCTGCTGCCGGAGTTCCTGTATATGCATGGAAGGGAATGACAGCCGAAGAGTTTGACTGGTGTATAGAGCAGACATTGATCTTCCCTGATGGCCAGCCTTTGAACATGATCCTTGATGATGGCGGTGACCTTACCAATATGGTTTTTGATAAGTACCCTCAGTATGTTGATGGCATTAAGGGTCTTTCAGAAGAGACAACTACTGGTGTTCACAGACTGATCGAGCGAGAGAAAAATGGTACGTTGGTAATGCCCGCTATCAACGTAAATGACTCCGTTACGAAATCTAAATTCGACAATAAGTACGGATGTAAAGAGTCTCTTGTTGACGCGATAAGAAGAGCTACTGATGTAATGATGGCTGGAAAAGTAGCGGTTGTCGCCGGTTATGGCGATGTCGGAAAAGGGTCTGCGGCATCCTTAAGAGGAGCCGGTGCTCGTGTACTTGTTACGGAGATCGATCCTATTTGTGCTTTACAAGCTGCCATGGACGGATATGAAGTAAAGAAAATGGATGATGCCGTTAAAGAAGCTGATATTGTAGTTACCGCTACAGGTAATAAGGACATCATCGTTGGACGCCATTTTGAATCAATGAAAGACAAGGCTATTGTTTGTAATATCGGCCACTTTGACAATGAAATAGACGTAGCCTGGTTGAACAAAAATGCTGAAAAAGATGAGATCAAACCTCAGGTGGATAAGTACAGGCTGTCTAATGGCAGGGATGTGATCTTGTTAGCTGAAGGCAGGCTCGTAAACCTGGGCTGTGCTACAGGACACCCTTCATTCGTAATGTCCAATTCATTTACTAACCAAACTTTGGCGCAGATCGAGCTTTGGAACAATACTGACAACTACGAAAATAAGGTGTATACATTGCCAAAGCACCTGGACGAAAAAGTAGCAAGACTGCATCTTCAAAAAATAGGTGTGGAGCTTGAAACTTTGAATGAAGACCAGGCTAAGTATATCGGTGTAACGGTTGAAGGTCCCTATAAGCCTGATTATTACCGGTATTAATACCTGTTTTGAATAAGCAGAAATAAAAGAGGCCGTCTCAAAAGCCTGCTTCTGACGTCATCCTATGACACGTTGGCTTTTGAGACGGCCTCTTTTATTCTAAGATATTTCCTTCAAAACTGCACTTCCGTTCGTCTGCTTCTGAAAAAAGGCCTGAGCACCACCCTGTCCAATAGTAACAGCGCAAGTATGACCATGGTAAAAAGAAGGCCATCCGTTAGTATCTTTAAATTAACGGTATCAGGCATATTTACTTGCGGTATTTCAATAGGGGCATTGTACCGGGTAAGATCAATTGAGTTAAAAAGATCAATACTGACAACGCTTTCTGTCATAAACATTGATCCGGCGATTACCGTAAGCAGCGCAAGAGCTAGTACAATAAATCCGTTCCTCCTGGAATAATACGGCTGATCAACAATAGGCTTATGAAGGTTTGCCATTACCTTTGATGTGAAATTCCTGGATGGTGTTTCCAGAATTTGAGTACTCAAAAACTGATCAATTTGCTTTAACTCCTTCAATCTCTCGGCAGTTCCAGGGTCATTGAGTGACTCATTGACCTGAGCAGTTTGCTCGGGAGTCAGGCTACCATCTATATAATCAAGTAACAGCTCGTCTGTTATTTTTAGCGGCTTTTTCATAAGCTACAAATTTAACGCTTCTTCTTTTAACATTGTTTTTATTTCATCAGCCAACCGTTTCCGGGCTCTGTGTAACCTTACCTTCACGGTATTTACATTTAAATTAATGATTTCTGAGATTTCTTCAAGAGAGAACTCTTTTAAATAGAAAAGTGTAATTACCGTTCTGTCAAGTTCAAGCAGTTTTTGCAGTGCCTCATGAATATACTTTTGCTGGTCTTTTATCTCCATTTCGGAAGAGTGGCCCTCATAATAAGTATATTTAATAGTTTCCAGCGTCTCTTTTTTAACTTTTTGCTTTCGTTTGTACGAAACAGAAGTGTTAAACACAATTCGGTACAGCCAGGTTGAAAACTTCGATTGCCTATTGAAACTTTTTAAATGCTGATATGCCTTAATGAAGCTATCCTGAGTGGCTTCCTCCGCATCTTCTCTGTTATTTAAGATGTTCAGGGCGATCGTAAAGGTATAACTTTTATATTTCTCTATAATATGATTATAAAGATCCGTTTCTCCATTGATGATCCGATCGAGTAAAATATCATCATTCTGAATGTTCACCATGCTTTGACGCTAATACCCTTTATCAAGTTACACATAAAAATGATATTTTTAGTTTTTTCATTTTTAGCATAAATTAACTGGCTCACACGCCTTAATAAGGGAGATGTGCGGATTCGGAGTGCGATGAAAAATTTTATTACCCCTGTGTAACCTGCTTGAAGAAGGGTGCGTCAAAGGAGCAAATGTTTTAACAAAAGGTAAGAAAATGGAACCAGAAATTTTAGCAATCTTTATTCCTATCATAGCCATTATCGGAGGCATTGTAATGGTGATATACTTGAGGAAATATGAAAACGATGAGCGCATGGCCATGATAGAAAAGGGCCTTCATCCGGCAGAGCTTCCGAAAAGAAAATCCAATACCTCCGGGCCGTTAAGGTTTTCCTTACTCCTTATCGGAGTAGGTCTTGGATTTATTGTGGGCTACTTTATAGAGAGTAACACCAATATGGGAGAACTCAGCTATTTTTCAATGCTGTTCATCTTCGGTGGTTTAGGGCTCGGCTTATCTTACATTATTGAAGAAAAGAAGGCCAGGGAGGAAGCCATGTTAAAGTAGTACTAGAGAAATACCCACTTTACCAGAAAATTTGTGGCCGCCACCAATAAAATGGCGGCCATTATATTTAGCCATATCCCTGCCTTCATCATTTCTCGCATTTTTATATGACCACTGGCAAATACAATGGCATTGGGAGGGGTAGAGATGGGCATCATAAAAGCACAACTGGAGGCCAGAGTGGCAGGTATTACCAGTATAAGTGGATTTACGTTCAGTCCATTGGCTACGCCAATAACTACAGGAATAAAAATAGCTATCAGAGCTACATTGCTCATTAATTCTGTCATCATTAGAACAATGGCAGTGATTATAAGAGTTAATATCAAAAGATTGATGTTATCGTAGGCGCTGACAGCTTCCCCGATTAACTGGATAAGTCCGACTTTTTCCAGCGCCTGAGCCAGACACATTCCTCCTCCGAAAAGGATCAGTATCCCCCAGGGCAATTTTGCAGTATCACCCCATTCTAACAAGAAACCTGATCCCTCTGAGTTGGTGGGGACTATGAACATCAGCACCCCGCCTGCCATAGCTATTGTAGTATCTGTCAACAAGTCACTCCCAATAAGTTGATTCAACTGAGATTTAAATATCCAGTTGATGGCTGTAAGTCCGAATATTACCAATACTAATTTTTCCGCTTTTGAAACCGGTCCCAGTTGATGTAGCTTATTGGTGATAAGGTCTTCGGAGCCAACGATTTTTTTCATATGGTTTGGAAACAATACTCTGGTTAATAAAAAGTAACAGACCAATAGTAAAAGCATACCTACAGGGATACCCATAAGTAACCATTTACTGAAGAGCATTTCATAACCCAGGATTTGCTTCAGGTATCCGACCATTACTATGTTAGGAGGGGTACCGATGAGCGTCATGGTGCCACCAATATTGGCTGCGTAAGCAATACTCAGCATAAGTCCGGGGGCGAAGTTTTTGCTGTTCTTGCCTATCGTCATATGATCTGAGAGCAAATGAATTACCGATGCCGCTACAGGAAGCATCATTACGGCAGTGGCAGTATTACTTATCCACATACTGAGTAGCGCAGTAGCAAGCATAAACCCCAGAATAATCCCGTTGCCACTGGTGCCGGTGATCTTGATAAGGTTCAGGGCTATTCGTAAATGTAAATTGTGTTTCTCCAAAGCTATTGCTATAATAAAGCCTCCCATGAAAAGAAAGATAATTGGACTGGCATAGGGGGCGGCAGCTTCTCCTATTTTGAAGATTTCCAAAAGAGGAAGTAGGATCATTGGTAAAAGTGCAGTGATGGGAATGGGTGCAGCCTCACTAACCCACCAGGAGATCATCCATCCGGCAAGCGCTAAGACTTTCCAGATTTCCGGGGTAAAAAATGAGGAATGTTGAAATTGCAGGAGAACGATGAAGATAAAAGGACCAAGGAATAGCAAAAACCAGTTGAGCTTTTTCATGTAATCAGTATTGAGATATTAGTATTGAGTATTGGGTATTGAGACTAGAGACTAGAGTATCTCATTTTATAGTTAGTATTGCTGCTCTTCTACTCAATACTCACGACAAAGTCTCACGACTCAAGACTCAGGCATATTTAACCATAAAAAACATTTCTCACAAAAACATCAGAGGACATTTCTGAAGACCGAATATTATTTGGTGAAATTTTGAATTTTCAGAATTTATCATTAGAATAGGGTGTGGATTCTGTTAAGACATACCGAAGCCGCCTGCGGGATTGCGGTTATCACTCTAAACCAATCAGCTTGCGCAACCTGCAGCCTATCTTCGACTGTTAGTCGAGCCATCCTTTCTTTTTCTTTTATTAACACTAAACACACGCCTTGTGGCTAAGTGGAAAAGCGGTAGATGTGGAAGTCTGACGAGCAGTCAATAGTTGGTAATCACAACCGATGGTCAGCTTATACCCATGCACCACTCTCCTCCGGGGGAGGAGGTACAGAGGTGGGGTAAAAAAGTGGGTATGTACAATCGTTTTACAGCCTGAAGCCTCATGCTGGTTATTACAGCCACCGCTTTTGTTGATCGTAGATTTTCTCCACCGGATTTGATACCCGGAAATACTGTCTGATCCTGGCCTTGGCTTAAGGTAGTGTTGTTGGTGTATTCTATAACCTAAAAACCCAACCAAATGAAAACTTCAATAAAAAGTGGGCTGGCTTTAGCCTGCGCAATGTTCTTTATGTTTTCCTGTGAGGAAACAACAATAAACCCTGAAAATGAGAATGACACTAATGGGACAACCGAAATTCCGGGTAAAAAAAGTAAGAGTACCGGAAGATCCAGTGCTTCTATAGGAATAGTAGGTAGTGAGGCTGATGTTTCGCGAACCACCACTCAGGGTACGGTTTTAATGGGTGGTGGCAATGATGTTGATGAGGCCATACAATGGATGATCAATAAATCCGGGGGCGGTGATTTTGTAGTGCTTCGGGCTACGGGAACGGACGCTTACAATAGCTATATCTATGGGCTGGGGTCTGTTAATTCTGTAGAAACATTGCTGATCAATTCTCGAACTTTAGCCAACGACCCTGGTGTAGAGGCTACGATTAGAGGTGCTGAGGCGCTGTTTATTTCTGGTGGAGACCAGTATAATTATGTCAACTATTGGAAAGACACAAAAGTTGAAAGTGCCATCAACTATTTGATCAACACTAAAAAAGTGCCGGTTGGTGGCACAAGCGCAGGCTGCGCTATACAGGGCGATGCCTATTTTGATGCTTCAAATGGCACCGTATATTCAGATGAAGCGCTTGATAACCCTTACAATCAGTATATGACACTGCAAAGGGGGAATTTCTTAAATGTTCCATATTTGGGCAATACTATTACCGATACACACTACGACAATCCTGACAGGAGAGGGCGGCATCTGACGTTTCTTGCCAGAATGAACAAAGACTGGGGAATGACCGCCAAAGGCATAGGTGTAGACGAGGGCACGGCTGTCTGCATTGAAAGTAATGGTAAAGCACGTGTGTTTGGATCAGGCTACGCATTTTTCCTGAGGCAAAATGGTGCGGGACCCGAGCGTTGCCAGGCTGGAGCCTCGCTAGACTGGTATCGCAACAGGCAGGCTGTCAGGGTTTATAAAATAATGGGTAACTCCTCCGGGAGCCGCTACTTGTGGCTTGATACATGGACTTCAGGATCGGGGGGAAGCTGGCAATATTACTATGCCGACAGGGGTACATTAAGAATTTCTTATTAGCTGGGAAGCAGGTCGCTCCGGAGTACTTTGAGGCTTTGGGGTGGCCTCTTTTATGTGGGTAGCGCCAGAAAGAACTGTATCAGCATGTAATACCCAATCGCCAGAAATATCACATGGAGCCATACAGTTCTGTTGAAATATGCTGCTGTTGCAGCGAGCACTACTCCGCCTCCTCTGATAATATTCTGGACAAGTACATTGCCAATATCATTGTAAACAAATGAGCTGATAATGGTAAGCACAAAATACACTGCAAAAAGGGCAAATAACCAACGGGTGTTGCCATAGAAATACTCCTTCATAACTACTTTCTCCTGATTTTTAAAATCAGGGAATAGTATGACGCTGATTAAATAAAACAGAAAAATGGGAAGCAGAGAGTAGATAAAAAAGAAAATACTTTGATTGATATCTGCCACACGAGGCCATATGCCCCACCAGTTTTGAATGAACATTACAAATGCAAAAATGGTCCAAAGCAGATGTTGCCAGTAAGACTGTATGTGTTTTCGGTTCCTGATAATGGAGCCCCATCCCTGGAAGTACTCAGCGCCTACGTATCCGAAGATTATGGCATTAAAAACCGTCAGGTATTCAGTATGAGTGAAGCCTTCAATAATATCGGGTACCTGATCAAACATAATCCCTAAATATAATAAAAAATCAGCTCGAGCTGATCAGCTCTTTTGCATTTTCAAAAGCTACACTGGAAGGATTTTCTCCCCCTATCATTTTGGCTATCTCTTCGATACGCTCACTATTTGTTAGCGCTTTTATCCTGCTTTGTGCTTTTTGTGACGAACTGTCCTTAAATACGAAGTAGTGCTTATCCCCCTTAGCAGCAATTTGCGGCAGGTGGCTGATGGTGATCACCTGGTGATTTTGTGCCATTCTTTTCATCATGCCGCCAAGCTTCATGGCTACTTCCCCTGATACACCTGTGTCTATTTCGTCAAAAATGATCGTAGGCAATGATACTTTATCGGCAAGTATATACTTCACACAGAACATCAGCCTCGAAAATTCTCCTCCTGACGCTACTTTTGAAACCTCCTGTGGAGCTACGCCTTTATTGGCGCTAAAAAGTATGTTGATCTGATCGATACCTTTATCAGTCAGATCGGTCTTGGTGTTAGTGATCTTAACCGAGGCTTCAGGAATGCCTACCTGACTTAAAAGCGATGTCAGGTCCTTTTCAAGGTTGCCAAACACAGCATCTCTTTTCTTGCTAAGCTCTTTGGCTTTTTCCTCTGCAACTTTGCGCAGTTGTGCTACCTGATCTTCCGCCTGTTGGATAGCCTCATCCATATTGTTGAAGCGATCAGCTTTGCCTTCCAGTGACTGTTGTATTTCAAGCAGGCTTTTTATATCCGGCACGTGGTGTTTCTGCTGTAGTTGGTATATTAAGCTCAGCCGGTCTTGAGTGGCTTGTGTTTGTTCAGGGTCAAACTCTACCTGGTCTTCTTCTTTCTCAAGTTCCCTGATAATGTCTTGCAACTCAATAAATACGCTTTCTAATCTCTCGGAAAGACTTGAATAGTTTTTGCCGTATCTGCTCAGTTGGGCGAGGAGAACTTTTCCTTGTTGTAGTCCTTCAATTGCAGCAAATTCATTATTGGAAAGGGCTGCCAGCGAATCGTTAAGCCGGGTCTTTATTTCCTCGGCATGTTCCATTACTTCCAATGAGGATTCCAACTCTTCCTGCTCATCAGCTTTCAATGCCGCTTTTGTTAATTCCTCAAGAAGGAAAGCATTATAATCAGCCTCTTTGCCAATTTCGGCATTCTCCCTCTTCAATTGATCAAGGTGCTGCATGGTAGAGCGGAAAGCCTGATAATCTTTTCTATACGACTCACGTAATGCGGAGGTACCTGCAAAAGCATCTACGAATGCCAGTTGATAGGTATGCTTCCCCAAGTGTAGAGTTTCATGCTGGGAGTGTACGTCCATTAGCCTTTCGCCTAACCTCCTGAGTACATCCAGCGTCACGGGAGTATCGTTTATAAAAGCCCGGGATTTGCCTGATGGGCTTATTTCTCTTCTGAAGATCGATAGGTCGGCATAATCCAGCTCCTCCTCGTCAAAGATTTTTTTAATATTGTAGCTTTTAACATCAAACTGCCCTTCAATAACACATTTATCTTCCTCGTTAAAAAGCACCTTCGTATCTGCCCGGTTGCCTAGAAGTAAGCCAACGGCACCCAGCATAATAGACTTACCTGCTCCTGTTTCACCTGTAATGATATTAAGATTAGCAGAGGGGTCGATCTCCAGGTGTTGGATCAGCGCATAATTTTTAATTAAGAGATGTTTCAGCATCTGCAGTTAATAGTCTAAAATGATTTCGGAAATCTGATTCAGGTCCAACTTTTGTTTAGCGAGACGTGTATCTTTTATTTCCAAATTCCCATTCTTCAGTTGGAGTAATGTAGCTAACAACACGCCTCCATTACCAAACACAATATTAACCTTTTTACCCGAAATTTCTGCCCACTTTTCAGGTATGGTGTGTGCGGGAATTCTGAGCAAGCGTTTGGCCACGATTATTTGATGATTTTTTGATATTGCTCTCTTTTGGAAGGATCGAGTGTTGATAGCACGTCAAAAACTTCTCTGCGAACCTGGATGTTACCTTCTGAAAATATACTGATCAGTTCATCGGATTTAGCGTCAAGAAATGATATTACCAGTATCGAGTTGGGATAGGTATCCTTCACCTTTTTTAACTCTTTTAATACCTCCAGGATCATTTGTCGGCTCTTATCACGATCTTGTTCGTAGGTATCGAGCGCCAGCCGGTGATATTTATAGATCCCCTTTCTGATCTCGATCATTTGCTGGTTGTTCAGGTTTTCCATTAACCAGTAGCGATTCCGGGTGCTTCCTAAGGCTTCCCATCCAGGACGATTAGCTCGTTGAGCATTGTTTACAATAGTTTGCGCTTTTCTTAAATGAATCGAGCCACCCAATTCGCTAAATGAATCATAATCAAGTCCCAGAATTACATAGGCATAATATGCCAGCATCGATGTCAGGTTAGTGGTGAAAGTATTTTCATTAAACTGGAGAGGCTGTGATTCCACATATTCAAAAAGCCAGTCACGGTCGGCAAAGTTGAAAAGAATAGATTCATAGTTGGAGTTGTAAATGGGTCTGGCTGACTGTATCTGTACCGAGGCCTCGTAATCGCCAATGGATTTAGGATTTTTGAGCGTGATGATGATATTGCACTTTATTCTTTCGTGGCTATCGAAAGAATCGTCAGTCCACCGGGTATTGTTAAGGAACTGGGAAAAAGCTGTTTCCATATCCGAAAATATCCTTCGGTCAGTGGTTTGTACCTGATCGGCATTAATGGTCACCCGGCAGTTGAGCTCCTGTGCGCTAACAAAAGTATTGGTGAGTAAAAATAAAAGTACAACAATTGACTTATACATGGATAGTATCTATGATGGTCTTAACAATGTCCTGAGCCACATCTTTTTTATTCTTTAACTCAAAATCCCTGACATTATTTTGTTTATCAATAATAGATATTTTATTGGTGTCATACCCGAAGCCTGCACCTTTATCATTTAATGAATTGAGAACGATCATGTCAAAGTTTTTTGCTTTGATCTTTTGTATGGCATTCTCCTTTTCGTTTTCAGTTTCGAGGGCAAACCCAACTGTAAACTGCCCATTTTTTTTCAATTTTCCCAATGCTGCGGCAATGTCCTGGGTTTTAACCAGTTCAAGAGTTAGCGATTCAGATTTCTTCTTAATTTTCTGAGGGGCCTGTTGTGCAGGTTTGTAATCTGCAACTGCAGCAGCGAGTATGGTGATGTCAGTTGTTGGAAAATAGCCGATACAGGCATCATACATTTCCTGAGCGGAAGTAACTTTAACGAGATGCACACCTGCATGAGCAATTGTGGCGTTTGAAGGACCACTCACAAGTGTAACTTCTGCACCTTGTGCCGCCATGGCATTAGCCAGAGCGTAACCCATTTTCCCGCTGGAATGATTCCCAATGAACCTGACGGGATCCAGCGCTTCATATGTAGGACCTGCAGTGATCAGGACTTTTTTGTTAGTCAGAGCTTTTTTTTTATCAGGGGCGCTTGTGATAATGGCCAGTATATTTTCCGGCTCGGCCATTCTTCCGGTGCCTGTTAAGCCACTTGCCAGTTCGCCATGCTCCGCATCAATGATATGGTTGCCGAAACTCTTGAGGTGGGCGATGTTGCCCGCTGTGGCAGGGTGCTGATACATATCCAGGTCCATGGCAGGCGCGATATATACAGGGCATCGCGCTGACAGATAAGTGGCCAGTAAAAGATTATCACATATGCCCTGAGCCATTTTTGCCATAGTATTGGCACTGGCTGGTGCTATTACCATGAGATCGGCCCAAAGGCCAAGCTCTACATGATTGTTCCACTCACCGCTTTCATTTTTTACAAAGTCGGTAAGTACAGGGTGCTTTGATAGTGTAGATAGTGTGAGGGGGGTAATAAAATCAGTTGCAGAGGCAGTCATAATAACTTTTACCTCTGCACCTTCCTTTATGAGTAGCCTTGTTAGTAAAGCAGATTTATAAGCAGCAATGCTCCCACATACTCCTAATAAAATTTTTTTTCCCTGGAGCATGATGCCACTGATAATTAAAGTTGCAAACCGCCTTCTTCCTCTTCTCTTCGTCTGAATAGCACTTTACCTTCGGCAAATTCTTCGATTGCTACATTGGTAGACTTAGGCATTCTTTCGTAGAACTTTGAGATCTCGATCTGTTCTCTGTTTTCGAATATCTCTTCAAGATTGTCTACAGTAGATGCAAACTCAGCCAATTTAGCATTGAGTTCTTCTTTTACATTTACCGCTATCTGTCTGGCTCTTTTAGAGATGACCGCTACACTTTCATACACATTTCCGGTAGGTTCCGAAAGTTTGTCCATATCTCTTGTAACAATAGATGCTTGAATAGCCATAATTATATTGATTAAGTTAAATTATTTCTTTGCGAGTTCGGTTGCTTTTTCCAAACTGTCATTGTATTTCTTTTCTGCCTCACGGGCATATTTGCTGTTAGGGTAAGTATCTATGAATTCCAAATAGAACTCATTTGCCTCACGATATCGTTCCAGTTGCCTGGATGTAATACTTTTTTTTGCCAGTTCGTATTGTGCCATAAATTTTAAGAATGCTATCTCCTCATTAAACTCAGAATCCGGAAAATCATTCTTAAAAGTTTCGAAAGCTACAACAGCGGCCTTATATCTCTCCATTTTATAATACTGACGGGCATTTTCATAACCCTTCCTTTCCAACTTTTCCTGGATGTCGTCAATAACCGCTGTGGCTTTATCTCTGAACGCGCTTGTTGGATACCTGTTCACAAATGCCTGCATGGCTATAACTGCCTCTATGCTGCTTGTTTGGTCAAGGTTATACGCAGGAGAGTTAGCATACAGCGAGTAGGCATGCATATATTGAGCTTCCTGTGCAAACTCACTGCGCGCATAAGTTTGATAGAACACCTTGAAGTGATGTGCTGCTAACAGGAAAAAGTCCTGATTATACTGGGTATATGCAAAGTAAAACTGCACTTTTTCGCCTTCCGGAAGACCACGGACTATTGGCAATATCTGCTCAAACAAAGCGCCTGCTCTGTAATAATCCTTGTTTTCATAGTAATTAAGAGCGGCATCATACTTTACACGCCAGTCTTCACTTTTTTCTATTCTTCTGAATTTACTGCATGAAGCCAGCGAGAAAAGTAAAAAAGCAATCAAAAAATGATTAAAAAATACCCGTTTCAACATAAGGGTGCAAATATAGGTTAGTATTTATTAATAAGCAATAATGCAACATTGGCCAAACCGGGTATTATAACGTAGGAATTTAGCAGGTAGTTTTAAAGATCGGAATTATTTTCTTACGATAAGCTTTCTTGTCATTACACCATCATTATCTATGTATAGTGTATAAAAGTAGACCCCTGGGTTAAAGTTTTCTGTTTTGATCTTCAGTTTGGTTTCCAGATATGCCAGTTCGTATTCTCCAATTATGCTTCCAAGTACGTTGTGAATAACAATCTTGGCTTTTGTGTCTTCTTTTAAAAGGTTATAATCTACTATGGCGAAATCTACAACAGGATTGGGGTATACATCATTTATACGAACATCTTCTGATGTGAAAATGGTAGGCTTCGCGGAGTCATCCTCTACTGTGTACGTAATTTCATACTCAATGGCATCAGCAGGGTTATTTCTGTCGTAGATCAAATATTTAACTGTGCTAAAGCCGGCTACTAAGCCAGATTCCAACACGCTGCGAAATTTGGCGCTTGTTTCTCCGGGTTCTATCCGCTTTGATAATGGTACCTGGTTAACGTCCGCACCATAACATTCTCCATCCCAGCAAATATAGTTTTCCTGACTGGTGCCGATCACTTTATCTATTCTTTTGACAATGATTTGAAGAGGCTTATCAGATAAGTTTTTGATCTTGATAGGAGCAGATATTTGCTCCCCTATGTGACCTTTATATGTGCCGGAATGTTCAACAATTTCAAAGTTTTGAGCATGTGTATAACACATTACCATAAAACTCAATATTGTTGTTAGAAATATTCTCATATCAGCAGCACATAATAAATTTTTACCTTATTTGTTGAAGGTGTCTAACTGTTTAATATACGCAAAAATATTTATTATTGATACTAATCGACAAGATTCCGGTAACCTTTTTTTGGAAACTTTAACGGTTGTCTGTTTTTCTTAACTGCTTTTTAATTGGTTTTGTTTTCATTACCTTTTGGTTTTCAATCTCTTCAGTGACTGGGGGCAGGTTTTTATCCGGTGCTAATATACTGTTACTCAGCATATCTTCTTTATTCGGTTTTTCCTCTTCGCGCCAGTCAAAGTTCTTTAATTTCTTTTGCGGTTCCTGGAGTTCATGCGGAGGAATAAATGATGCCTCAGGATTGACATAAAAGGAAATATTATCTGCTTTATTTGCTTTGAAATTAATGACCATATAGCTGCAAACAATTTTATTCATGCCTACAAGGTATGATTCGGTATCATCGAGTGCATAAAACAGACTTTCTCCATTGCCATTGACATCTACCTTCTTTAGTTGCCCATTATTGAAGTGAGCCACCATCATCCGGCCTTTGATCTGATTGAAGTTGTCGATGCTGTCCTGGGAGATCACAAATGAATTTACCGACATGTTCAATTTATCTATGGTGCCGTTGGAAATCTCTATATTGATGGAATCGGCCGTCATCTGGTTTCCACTCGACCAGAGGACCGGGTCGTTATACATGTAAATAATAGAGTCGGCATTGAAGTAAGCCAGTGAATCAGCTCTTCCCTGCAGGTCTGTTTTGAATATTTTCACATTTTTATACGCCAGCAGTCTCTTTTTCTGAGGATCTTGATTTTCTATAGCTACTAATGTATCGGCTGTAAGGTAAAGGGTGTCTTCCTTCATGATTTTTTTCATCAAGGCATGTCCGAATACCTTTGCTATACCAGTTCTTTTATCATAGAAGCTTTTATCACCGGTGATCACTACATCCTGCTCTTTAGAGATCATCTCCACATTTCCGGTAGCGGTGTAGTACTTTCTGAGGTCGTCAAGGAAGAGACTATTTCCGGAAAGAATGTATGACCTGGTCTCTATCTCTCCTAAATTAAGGTCCGAGCGTTTTCCTTTGGTGTCATATTGCCCCTCCTCATAGGTAAATACGTTGCCTTCAGTATCGGTGAGCTCGGTTTCTGCCCGAAAGTATACAATGTTGGTCTCCGTACTATATTGCAGCGTGTCTGATTTAAGAGTGTAATCGGGATTGGTACCCACTACATTAGACTTAAAGGACGCCATATTGGTAGTTAGATCATAATACCCTTTTTTGCTGGTAAGCACGTTGATGCTATCGACTAATTTTCCTCCGTTGTAGTACCGGGCCTCTTGTTCTACCCGGTTATAGTCTAAGAAATCGGTGTAAAGTGTAGCCTTTCCCTTTTTTACAAAAACGACATTGTTCCGAAGTCTTGCTTCTTTTTTATTGCCTTCATAAAAAAGCTTTTCGGCAGTGATCTCAACGGAATCTCCATCTGTTATTCGAACATGTCCAAAAGCTTCGATATAGTTTCTCTTTTTATAATGGTGCGCAGAATCGCTGTAAATATTGGTATCTTTATGTCTGAAGATCACATTGCCAATGAACCTGCTTACCTGCTCACCATCGGCAGTTCCTCCTTTCAATACGTCAGTAGCTATAAGTTCAACCTGTGTCTGAGCCAGCCCGGAAAATGCCGTAGTTGTAATAAGTGCAAGGATATATGTTATCTTTAGAAGTAATTTCATACTGTTGTTTCGCCCGGCTAAGATTTTGCCTTTAGGCACATTTAAATTCAATATGTTTGTCAACTTGTTGTGTAATTCGACATTTACGATTTCAAAATTAAATAAAAAAGCGGTGCATCGATGTTAAAAGCCTTTTTAGATTTTATCAATCTCCAAAAGCTCTTTGAGCCGCAGGACAAAATTCTGCTCGCAGTCAGCGGGGGAGTTGATTCTGTCGCACTCACTGTTTTATTTAAAGAGGCTGGATTCAACTTTGCCATTGCTCATTGCAACTTTCAGCTCCGCGGTGAAGAATCTGACACCGATGAAGCTTTTGTAAAGGCATTAGCTGAATCTGTTGGCGCTCAATTTTTCGTTCGCTGTTTTGATACCAAAAATTATGCCGCTGTTGCAAACATTTCCACGCAGATGGCTGCGCGTGAGTTGCGTTATGATTGGTTCAGTGAATTGATAGCCAGGCATTCGTTTACGGCTATAGCTACTGCGCACCATCTTGATGATAATATAGAGACAGTACTTTTTAACCTGGCGAAAGGAACGGGCATAGCCGGATTACGCGGAATGCTCCCGAA
This sequence comes from Fulvivirga imtechensis AK7, assembly GCF_000331535.1. Taxonomy (GTDB): domain Bacteria; phylum Bacteroidota; class Bacteroidia; order Cytophagales; family Cyclobacteriaceae; genus Fulvivirga; species Fulvivirga imtechensis. The sequence goes on from NZ_AMZN01000055.1 coordinate 246,502, forward strand.
AAACAATGGCATTATCAGACCATTGCTATTTGCTTCAAAATCTCAGATCGTGGATTTTGCTCATGCTGAAGGTTTGCAATGGAGGGAAGATAGCAGTAATGATTCTGTGAAATACACCAGGAATCTGATCAGACACAAAATTGTGCCTGTGTTGAAGGAGATCAATCCTTCCCTGGATGATACTTTTAGGCAGACCCTGGAAAAAATGAAGGAAACGGAGGCCGTACTGAGGTATCGGGTTGCTGAGATAGAGGGCAAGTATATTAGTAAAAAAGGGTCAGATATATTTATAGCCATTGAGGGAGTAGTTGACAGGGAGGCAGTGCTTTTGGAGGAGCTGATAAAGCCCTATGGTTTCAATTATTCTCAGGCTCAGGAGCTGTACTCAATGCTAAGACATCGGTCATCCGGGAAAATTTTAGAATCCGATCGATATAAGCTCAATGTGGATCGTGAGATTTTGATCGTAAGCCCCATGGGGCAGGTAATCACCGAGCAGTTGTTAGCTCATGACGCCAGCAAGGTAAGCAACGAAGTGGTACAGTTGGTCATTGAGGTTGCTACCGATAAAAGGATTTTGACAGGAAAAAACGAGGCAAGCCTGGATTATGATAGGCTGAGGTTTCCTTTAAAATTGAGGAAGTGGAGGCAGGGAGATACCTTTCGTCCACTAGGGATGAAAGGCAAAAAAAAGATAAGTGATTTTATGATAGATGAGAAAATTCCTTTAAACTTGAAAGAGCGTGTTTGCGTACTTGAGTCTGATGGTGAGGTGGCTTGGATAGTAGGTTATCGCATTGATGATCGTTTTAAAGTTCGCCCTGATAGCAAAAGAATCTACAATATTGTAATGCATCGCAATGATTAATCCTTTTAAGAAAACGTTTACCGCCCATGAACATAACATGTTCGTGTTTCTTGCAAAGATCCGACTGTTTTCTAATCTGAATTACAAGCAAATGTCTCTGTTTCTGCCATTTATGCATGAACGGAAATATGTTCAGGATGAGGTGGTTTTCTTTCGCGGAGATCCAAGTCATGCGCTGTACCTACTTAAAAAAGGAGAGGTCTCATTAACTATAGATGTAAACGAAACTTTCGAAAGTCTGACTAAGGTACAGGCAGGGATAGCCTTAGGTGAAAGTTGCTTGCTTCGTGATGCCAACAGGCTGCTCAATGCTTTTGTAAGCTCCGAAAGTGCTGAGTTTTATGTAATTCCACAAGACAATATCTTTGATATTTTTGATAGCAATTTAAAAATCAAAGCAAAGATGCTGGAGGCGCTGGCGGAGATATATAATGACTATAATTCAAACCTTTTCAAAGCCTATAAATCATCACTCGGTTTCTTTAATTTGAGCCAGGTTTATAGAGGCTAGGAAAAATCGGAGATCTGAAATCTGAAATTAGAAGTGCCAGTAAACTGAGAACTGATAACTATTTATTGCCTCATAATTTAGCGAAATTCTGCGGATTGGTTAAATTTGCTCACCTTGAAATTCAAATCATTCATTCAAAATCATAGAATAAAATTATGAAGATAACCGTAGTTGGGGCAGGTAATGTAGGCGCTACCTGTGCCGATGTACTAGCCTATCGAGAAATTGCTAATGAAGTAGTACTTGTAGACATTAAAGAGGGTGTTGCCGAAGGCAAATCATTGGATATTTGGCAGAAAGCTCCTATTAATCTGTACGACACCAGAACCATCGGTTCTACCAACGACTACTCTAAAACAGCCGGTTCTGATGTGGTTGTAATAACTTCAGGCCTTCCAAGAAAACCTGGTATGACTCGTGACGATCTTATCGAAACCAACGCGGGTATTGTAAGATCGGTAACAGAAAACGTTATTAAGCATTCTCCGGAAGCTATCATTATAGTGGTATCCAATCCTCTTGATGTTATGACCTACCAGGCTCACCTGAGCTCTAAGCTGCCAAGAACAAAAGTGATGGGTATGGCTGGTATTCTTGATACGGCCCGTTACAGAGCGTTCCTTGCAGAAGCATTGAATGTATCGCCCAAAGATATTCAGGCAGTGCTAATGGGTGGCCATGGTGATACTATGGTGCCGCTACCAAGGTATACAACAGTCGGTGGTATCCCGGTAACGGAGCTTATTGAAAAAGATAAACTAGACGCCATTATCGAAAGAACTAAAACCGGTGGAGGTGAGCTGGTGAAGCTGATGGGTACTTCTGCATGGTACGCTCCCGGTTCGGCAGCAGCGCAGATGGCCGAGGCCATTGTAAGGGACCAAAGAAGAGTTTTTCCCGTGTGTGTGAAGCTTGAAGGTGAGTACGGTATTGATAATTGCTACTTGGGTGTACCTGTCATTCTTGGTAAGAATGGTATTGAGAAAATAATCGAGCTTGACCTCAATGACGAAGAAAAGGCATTGCTTAACACATCACGTGATCATGTGAAGGAAGTAATGGATGTGCTTGATAAACTAAATACCAGCAAAGTTTAAGAGTAAGGTATTCCTTTCAGGAATTATTGCAGGCTGCTTTTGGTTAAAGGCAGCCTTTATTTTTGTTTTTAATCTGTTGAAGGTATATTGACATCACAAATTAAAGATATGGCCGGATATTCGGGAACCCCACTTGCCAAAAAGCTGGGTATTAAAAATGGTTTCAAAGTCCTTATTGTCAACCAGCCTGATCATTATTTTGATCTTTTTGATAACTTTCCGGAGGTGGAGGAAGGTGATGAACATGAGGTGCTGGATTTTATTCATTTTTTTACTACAGGAAAAGATGAGCTGGAGGAACAGCTCCGTTTCCTGAAAGAACGAATGAAAAAAGACGGCATGCTATGGGTCTCCTGGCCAAAAAAAGCCTCCCGGATACCTACAACTGTTGATGAGAACCTTGTGAGATCAATGGCATTACAGAACGGATTAGTAGACGTGAAGGTGTGTGCGGTTGATGATGTATGGTCTGGGTTGAAATTGGTATATAGAGTTAAAGACAGATGATCAGAGATATATTCTTTATAGCTTGTTTGGTTATAGTGGTTGGCTGTACGAAATATCAGCCGTCTGATAGCAAATTAGAAGTAGCGGAAGAGTTTCATAAAGATCAGGAACAGCGTGTTTCACGTGATTTTGATAGGTTGAAGTTATCCGATAAGCTGTCGGCTGAAAGCCTGGGAGGGGCCAGAAATATCGGTGAATTCTTCGATCATCGGTTGATATTTTATAAGATCGACTATCCGGCTATAAGATTTGCTCGCACAGGGGTGGAAGAACTGGTCTTTTATTTTGTGGACTCTGCTCTTGTTAAACTGAGGTATAAGGTGAGGGGCAATGTATCAGACTATTTGCTTGATTCGTTGGGTTTGTCAAAATTTAAACCTCTGGACGAGCACAGTAAGCAGCTATTGAAAGAAGGGGATATTGTGAAAAAATATGGGAGCTACTATGAATTGAATAAAGCACTTAGAAACTATGAGCTCATATGGCGGGAAAGCAATACGGTATCCAGGTTCAGAGTGACCTCTGGTGATTCGTTATTAACATGTTTTTACTATCATGAAATGGATGACTACCAAGCCAAGCTCAGAGAATTGGAGAGGCTATACCATGCACTTGATAATGCAACTGTTCCAGATTAGTTTTTGGGTTAAAGTGTCCTTGGGCATTGTTACAGGTGATTCTGCAGGACTAAAACTTTTAATAATAACAACTAATGCTCTTGGTTCATCTCGAGGAACATTTTTAGTTTAAAATGGTGGGTTAGTTGTCTGCCAGATTTGGGATTTCCAGGTTAACTGTAGTGCCTTTTCTTTCTACCGAGTGAAGTGCAACATTTCCTCTTAACTTATCTACCGTTTCTTTTACGATGTATAGACCCAGTCCGGAACCGGCATTGTCATCAGTGGCTCTGTAAAACATTTTGAATACATTTTTGAGGTGGTCTTTGGATATACCCCGGCCATTGTCATTAATATTTATTTTAGCCGTAATACTGTCTATTTCAATTTCAATTTTTATATAGGGGTCGTATCCGTTGCTATATCGTATTGCATTGGAAATAAGATTGTTAAATATGACTTTTAAACGCTTTTTGTCAGAGCTGAATGGCACTTCCTGACGGATGTCTACTTCTTTTGTGATCTTTTTCTCCCCGGCGCTATATTTCAGATGATCAAATATTTCATTGATCATTTCTTCAAATTCAATTTCTTCGGTATCTATTTCCAGACGTGCATTTCGAGAGAGATCGAGAATATCTTTTATGAAACTATCCTGTCTTTCTGCGCTATCTGCCACCATCGAGAGATATTTTTTCATCATTTCTATATCCTCTTCCTTTTTTGCCAGGTTGACAAGTCCAAGTACAGAGGCAATAGGAGCTCTGAGGTCATGAGATACGCTGTACACAAAATTATCCAACTCAATGTTGGCCTTGCGCAGTTTACTATTAGAGATCTTGGTCTTTTCTTCGATCTTTTTGCGCATTTGGATTTCATCGTGCAGCTCCTGGGTACGCTCTTTAACTTTCATCTCAAGTTGTTCATTAAACCGTTCCAAAGCTTCCTGGGCTACAGTTCTTTCCTTAACAGTAGCATACAGTATAATGGTGGAGATGCTTGTAACCCCAATGAAGATCTGTAGTATCAGCCTGGAGTGGTCTTCGGTGCTCAATACAAAAGGTCCCTGTCCGAAAATGGTAAAGTATATCGCAAGAAGTGATACTACCAATACGCCGGACATAGTAGTCTGCAGGTTAAATTTGAATCCCAGCCACAGCAGGAAGGGAAGTGTCAGAAAAGGAAATGATTTTTCTATAGTGGAGGAGATGGAGTCAATACTTAGAGAAAGTAAAACCATGGCCAGGGCGGTCAGAAAGATGGCCAGCTCTATAAATTTTTTCCAGGTGAAAGTTATCTTAAAATCTTCTGTCCACGAGATGATAAACGGGGTTATAATGAGCACGCTTACAACATTACTTAGCCACCAGGTGGAAAAATATGATACCATGGCTTCAGTGGTGATGATATAATTTAGCCACATGCCAACCACACCTATGAATGAACCAAGTGTGCACATTAGCAAAGCAATAAGAAGGAAGATAAAAACATGGGTAGTTTTAAGAAAGGGGTTGCGCGCCTGAATGAGCTTATTGATCAGGTAATGCCCGAATAGCGCCTCACATGTGTTGCCAATGGCAATGATTACCAACGACATCACCACGGAAAAGGAAAAGGTGACCCCGAGGTGCAAAAATGTCATGGCTACAGCAATGAGTGAGCCAATGGTGATAGCAGGCCATGTGCGGTGTTTAAATATGATCAATAAGGCTAGTGCCAGGCCTGACGGAGGCCAGAGAGGCATTGTTTTGGTGTCCGGAAAGGACAACCATAGTCCAAAGTGGGCGGAAAGGTAATAAAGTACTGAAACAACAATAATCTTCAGATCATTGCTCTTTTTCAGTGTGGCAATTGGTTTTATAGAAAGAGCATTCATGGCGGTTATTTCGCCAACTATTGAACAACGAGGCACAATATAGAAATATTTTTGGATATTTCATATGAATTAGTTATTGATCCTCACAGGGTTACCACGTATAGCCACCCGATGGCGGAGGATAGTCTCCCAGAATTCTTCTCATGATCATGATCTGGCCCAGGTGATATGAAAGGTGCATGGCCATGGAGGTAATTACATCATAACCGCTGTTATAATTGGAAGGGTATTTGATCTCAGCCCCTCGTGAGAGCATTGTTCTTACTTCTGCTATTCCCGCTGCGAGACTGCTGATAGCCGCATCAAGTTCGGCCTTTCCGGAAGGGGCGTCCTCGCCAGGCCATCCCTCTTCCAAATCCGATATCTTGGGAAGCGTTTGACCTTTGATATGACCAATATACCTTTCCTGCCAGAAATTAATATGTTCTATTTGCTGCCAAATGGTATACGGAGAGCCTTCTATATACTTTCCGGCAATCTCCGGCTTCAGTCCTTCAAGAACAACAGACGCGGGTAAATGGCTATTGCGACCATCCAAAGCATGAATTAAAGAATTGCTAATTACTCCCATGATAGTACCGGTTAAAATTTTTACTTGATAAGTGCGGCAAGGCCAATGATGTGTCCGATGTTGGATTTTAAATAATTCGTGAGCTTAAACCGTTGGTTGATAGAGACTATCTGATTTGCTTCCAACACCTCGAAGTGCTGTACCATCGGCTCCAGCTCCAGGAGAAAATTGTGATCTTCCGGGTAATACCGGGCTTTTTCATATTGCTCTCCGGCAAATCGTTTGATGGATTCATACGAATCCCAGAAGGTGATGAGAAAGAAATGAGTGACATCCTGCTCGTCTCTTTGTAACACCTGCAGTCCGAGATGGCCTTTAATGCTGGAGTAATCCTGTAAGCCGGTTTTTTGAAGATATTGGTAATACGCTTCTTTTTTCGAAATGGGCACTATTCCGTGCCATGTTCTGGCTATCATAACTTTATTTTTTACCGTCTAATTAGTTTTTGATGGTATAAATATAAGTAATTTATGTTGCTATCAAAATGAATTTTACTGGTAAAAATATGTTTATATTATAAGTGACTATATTTGTTGTAATGGCGCAGAAAAAAAGCATAGAAAATATCAGCCTGCATGGAGGTTGGCTTTGTCTTGATTTTATTAATACAGTGCATGACTGGACTGTAGACCAACCTTATGATTATTTGAGTTCATACGAAGCGGTGTTGAAATGGAGTAAGAGATTGAAAGTTTTGCCTGAAGATGACATTAATGCCTTAAGAGAGAAATACGAACAAGACAGAGAGGCAGGTGAGCAGGTTTTGGATCAAATGAACAAAGCAAGGAAGGTTTTGCACGAGTTGTTTTTGGTGGTAATTCGCAACAGTCCTATCGCTGAAGATATAAAGAAACAGTTTAACAAGCTGTTGGGTTCTGCTCTTTCAAACCTGCAAATAATGGTTGACGGATCAATCCTGCCCCAGGAATATTGGGACGGGATGGACCTTGAAAAGCCTTTATACCCGGTAATGAAATCTGCATATGATCTGCTTATGTCCGATAGGCTTTCGCGTGTTAAAGAATGTGGTGCTTGCGGATGGCTTTTTCTTGATAAGAGTAAGAACAACAGCAGGAGATGGTGCGATATGCAAGCCTGTGGCAGTACCGTGAAGGCTAAGCGGTATTATAGGAAGAAAAAGGAGATGGATAAGGAATTATAATTCAATGATAAAAGAAGTTCCTGTTCCTGGTGCGGACTCCACATTAATAGTGCCGTTGTGTAGCCTCATGATCTGCTTTGAAAGGGCCAATCCTATCCCCGATCCCCCTTTTTTTGTGGTAAAGAAGGGTATAAATATCTGATCGATTTTATCTTCATCTATTCCAGGACCATTGTCGCTAATGATGATCCGTACTTTTTCTTCTTCTGTAATTAGAACCTCTAAAGTGGGGTTGTTTGTCCCTTCCAGCGCCTCTAATGCATTTTTTAAAATATTGATAAAAACCTGGTCCAGCAGATCCGCATCGGCTGTCACTTTAATGTTGGGCTTCGTGTAATTAATGTAAAAATTGATGTTCTCCAGATTAGGCTTGAGCAGCACTTCTATTCTTTCCAGCAGCCGTTTTACTGCCACTTCTTTGAAATTTGGAGGTGGTATTCTGGTTAGGTTCCTATAGGCCTCAGTAAATGCCTGCAAGCCGCTGCTCCTGCTTTTGACTGCATCCAGCCCGGTAAGGAGCTTCTCGACAGTATCTTTTTGTAATGGACCATTTTGACTTTCTTTTTCTACTATTTCATGCAAAGTGTTGCTCAGAGAAGAAATAGGAGTGACCGAATTCATAATTTCATGTGTAAGCACCCTGATCAGCTTTTGCCAGGCATCCATTTCATTGGCATCCAGTTCAGTTTTTATGTTTTGAAAGGAAACCAGCTTGTAATATTGCCCCTGGAGCTTGAATTCTGAGGCATGAAGGCTAAGTTGTAATAGCTGAGTGCCCGTCCTTAACTTAATCAGTTTGTTTTCCTTAGGTTTTATTGTTCGGATCGCTTTCAGAAGCTTTTTATCAACTCCTTCCAGTCCTTTTAAGTAGAGTAGCTGTGGCTTTCCAAGCATCCTTTTTAACGCCTCGTTCATCAGGTGTATTTTTTCTCTTTCGTCATAACTAAGAATACCCACCCTAACATGTTCTACCAATGACTCCAGGTAAATATGTTGCACCTCTTTTTCAGAGCTGATGGTTTTAAATTTTTGCGTGATCTGGTTAAAGGCAGAATGCAGCTCATTGAAAGATCGACCTTTGGCAGTTTCGGAGAAAGTGGTGGTGAAGTCGTTCTGAAGCAGCGCAAGTAAGAACGCGGCAAAATCGCGGTTACTACGGTCTACATACCAGATAAATTCAACAATAGCAATGACCAAAAAAATGGCGAAATAGGTGCTTCTCAAGTATTTTCCGCTTACTAGCAAGAAATAGATCAAAAACGTGAGCAGCAGTGTGATCAGCAGAATTCGGAATATAATATTGACTCTGAAATTTTTACGCATGGAGGTTTCTGTTAAATAATCATATCCCGTATTTCTCCATTCTTCTGTACATGGCGCCACGGGAGAGGCCGAGCTCTTTGGCAGCATGGCTGATGTTCCCATTGTGCTTTTTTAGGGCATTTTTTATGGCCCAGGCTTCCAGATCTTCAAGGTTGTAATTTTCAAATAGCTGTTCTTCTTTTTTTGCATCTCCAGCAAAGGCAAAATCACTGCTTTGTAGCTCATTTCCATCACTCATAATGACAGCACGTTCGATGCCATGCTGTAGCTCACGTATGTTACCGGGCCAGTTGTATTTCTGCAATCTTTTAATTACACCTTCAGGTACATAAAGTTTTGGTTTATTATATTTCTTGCAATATGCCTTCAAAAAATGATTGATAAGCAATGGAATATCCTCCGTACGCTCTCTTAGTGAAGGAATTGTACACTCCACGGTATTGATCCTGTAAAGCAGGTCCTCACGAAAAGTTCCTTCGGCAACCATGTTATGAAGATTACTGTTGGTGGCACAAATCACTCTTACATCCACATCTATTGGATGATTAGTACCTACTTTAACGATTTTCCTGTTTTGTAATACGGTTAATAATTTGGCTTGTAGTGCAGGCGAAAGGTTTCCTATTTCATCGAGAAACAAGGTGCCCCCCGAGGCCGCCTCAAATCTTCCTGTTCTATCCCCTTTAGCATCTGTAAAAGCCCCTTTTTTATGACCAAAGAGTTCGCTTTCGAATAGATTCTCTGAAATAGACCCTAAATCCACGCTTATAAAAACCTGATCAGCACGCATCGACTGACGGTGTATGGCTCTGGCAGCTACTTCTTTGCCCGTGCCATTTTCTCCCAGGATCAATACGTCTGCATCTGTACGCGCTACCTTATTGATGATATTAAATACCTCTTTTATGGCTTTGGACTGGCCGATAATATCCCCGGCCTGATGATCTGCGGAAGATGATAATATCTCCTGCTGTGATTTCAGTTGCCGTACCTGCTTTTGCTGGTCAGTGAGTTTGAGGCCGGTTTGAACAGTAGCCAGCAGCCGCTCATTTTGCCAGGGCTTAACGATAAAGTCAGCCGCACCTTCTTTCATTGCTTCCACAGCCAGATTTACTTCACCGTAAGCAGTCATGAGTAGCACGGTTGTCTCTGGAGCAATGGCCATGATCTCCCTCAGCCACTTCAGGCCTTCTTTGCCTGATGTCTCTCCCTGTTTAAAGTTCATGTCCAGAAGGATGACATCATAAGTTTTGCTACTCAACTCCCTGGGAATGTTTTCTGGGATATCAAGGGTACGGACCTCAGAAAAATGCTGCTCCAGGAACATCTTTGCTGTTAGTAGTATAATGTCATCATCATCAATGATCAGTATTTTTCCTTTTTGCTTAGCCATAGTTTGGTTACGTATCTTTTCCCCTTTGAGCTTCCATGCTTTCCTAAGCCTTCAAGGACTAGGAAAGCTGACGCACTGTCTGAGCTTCCGAGCGGTTTAGCTTTACCAAACTTTCGGAAGTTTAGTAAAGCATCCCCGGAAGTTTTTTTCTTTATGCTTTCCTAAGCCTCCAAGGACTAGGAAAGCTGACGCGCTGTCTGAGCTTCCGAGCGGTTTAGCTTTACCAAACTTTTGGAGGTTTAGTAAAGCATCCCCGGAAGTTTTATTCTTTATGCTTTCCTAAGCCTTCAAGGACCAGGAAAGCTGACGCACTGTCTGAACTTCCGAGCGGTTTAGCTTTACCAAACTTTTGGAAGTTTAGTAAAGCATCCCTGAAGCTTTTTTTCTTTATGCTTTCCTAAGCCTTCAAGGACCAGTAAAGCTGACGCACTGTCTGAACTTCCGAGCGGTTTAGCTTTACCACTTTGGAAGTTTAGTAAAGCATCCCTGAAGCTTTTTTTCTTTATGCTTTCCTAAGCCTTCAAGGACCAGGAAAGCTGACGCACTGCCTGAACTTCCGAGCGGTTTAGCTTCACCAAACTTTTGGAAGTTTAGTAAAGCATCCCTGAAGCTTTTTTTCTTTATGCTTTCCCAAGCCTCCAAGGACCAGGAAAGCTGACGCATTGTAGGTGCTTCTTGTCATTTCCGCTTTACCAAACTTTTTCCCCTTTGCTTGGCCGTGGAACAACTCTTTGATTTTTAACCTCAAAGCTATCGTAAAAGATATGAAATAAGGGGCAAAGTGTCCACTGATGGGCACTTTTTTGTTCTATGAGTGGGCAGTTGTACGGTTGAATTATAAGTAATTTTATTTCAAATTCTTGATTATCAGTATTTTAACGCGTGGCATAATCATTGGAAAGCTGGTTTTTGGAAACATATGCAACTATGATAAAGAATTATCTCAAGATCACCTTTAGAAATATCATGCGAAACAAGCTTTTCGCTGCAATTAATATTTTAGGCCTTTCAGTAAGCCTGGCGTGTTGTCTGCTTCTTTTTTTGTATATCTCTGAGCAGCTCAGTTATGATGAACATCACGGCGAGCGTTTGGTGCGGATCATATCACATCTTACACAAAAGGATGGACAAAAGTTAACCCTTGGTTCTTCTTCCATTCCCATTGCTCCTGTTATCGAGGCTGAAATCCCTGAAATTACCAATTCTGTTCGGATAATGATGCCATCTCTTTTTGGTAGTCGGGATCTTATTTCTTATAAAGATGATGCATTTTACTTGAAGGATGGTGTGGTCGTAGATCCATCATTCTTCCAACTGCTGAAATTCAAATTTATTAAAGGTGATACGGAAAACCCACTGCCCCACACAAATGCCATTGTACTTGAGGCGAAACTGGCAGCAAAAATTTTTGGAGATGGAAAGGTGATTGGCCAAATGATCAAACTTAATAGTACCACAGGCCCTCAGGACTATGAAGTTACGGCTGTATTTGATGCAGAGGCTTATCCAACACATTTGAAGCCCACCTATGTAGTATCTATGGAGAATGCCGGTTGGAAGCCTTTGATACAACGCTTCGAGTCTAATTGGGTAGGTAACAATCTTATCACAACCTATCTGCAGTTGAATCAACAGGCTGATATTGCGACTGTTGAGAATAAGATTCATGAGATATTTCTGAAGAATGGAGGAAAGGAGATGAAGGAATTGGGTGTAACAAAGGAAATGAAGCTCCAGCCAATAGAGATGATCCATACCTCAACAGACCTTGACATGGACGTATTTGAAGGGAAAAGTCTGGTGTTTATCCAGGTACTCATGACCATTGGTGTACTCATCCTTATACTGGCCTGCGTTAACTATATCAACCTCGCCACTGCCCAGGCGGGTAACAGGGCCATGGAAGTAGGGATAAGGAAAGTAATGGGCGTAACCTCAAAAGGATTGATCACGCAGTTTTTAGGAGAGTCCTTTGTGATTGTGCTGATATCTCTGCTTTTCAGTATACTTTTTGCTGAAATGGCACTGCCGGTATTTAACCAACTGGTGAACGATCCGGTGGCATTATCGTCTGCCAACCTGTGGACTACAGGCAAGTATTTGCTGATGTTTCTAATGGTTACCGGATTGTTAGCCGGCCTTTATCCGGCATTTTACTTGTCCTCTTTCAAGCCTGTGCAGGTGCTTAAAGGTAAAAACAAAGATAAGGGCGTGGCGTCATTCCTGAGGAAAGCGTTGGTGGTCTTTCAATTTGTGATTTCCATAGTACTTATCAGCTCAATCATTATTATCTCAAAACAGGTAAATTTTATTAAAGATAAAGACCTGGGTTTTAATAAAGAGGCAAAGTTGGTCATTCCACTGTCTACCGATGAAGCTGCGTCCAGTTATGGAGTACTCAAGCAAAAATTTATTGCCAATGCACCGGTACAAGGCGTAACAGGTGTACAGGCGGTACCAGGCTCATCCGTTATCACAGATCTTTTTGCGTATAAACAGGGACAGACGATGGATGATGGGATAAGGATGTATAACAACCGTGTAGAGCATGATTTTTTTGAGTTTTTTGACATACCGCTGCTTTCTGGAAAATATTTTGAGGAGCCCGAGAAAGATACTGTGATCTCTAAAGTAATTCTTAATAAAACTGCTGCAGACAGACTGGGTTATACACCAGAGGAAGCTGTCGGAGAAATGCTCTACTTCGATTTCCGGGACATGAAATTTCAATTCCGGATTGTGGGGGTGGTTCATGATATTCACCAGTTTTCACTTCACGATGAAATTGACCCCATGATGTTTCAGCTCGCTGAAGGGAATTATGAAGAGAACCTTATTTTAAATGTGAACACCAATAATTATCAGGAGCTACTTGCAACACTGGAAAGTGACTGGAAGCAGGTGCTGCCTGATACACCTTTTGAATACTTTACCCTTGAGGACCATTTGGGTAAGCAATATGCGTCAGACCGTAATACATTCGACCTGATCAAGTATTTTGCCGTAATATCTGTGATAATCAGTTGTTTGGGACTCTATGCGCTATCTATGTTCTTTGCCGAACGCAGGTTTAAAGAAATTGGAGTAAGAAAAGCGATGGGTGCCGAGGTAAAAGATATTCTGATCATGGTATCAGGAGATCTTTCGAAGCTGATCATTATTGCTTTTGTCCTGTCGATTCCCATTTCCATTTACGGGATGAATATTTGGCTGGAAACTTTCGCCTACAGGATCACTCCAGGGGTGGGTACTTATCTGCTGGCTGGCCTCGTCACTATTGTTATAGGATGGGTTACTATCAGCTACCAGTCAATTAGAGCTGCCAGAACTAACCCGGTGAACGTATTGAAGGACGAGTAAAACTTCATGAATTATGATTAAAAATTACTTAAAAATCATGCTGCGTAATATGCTCAAACACAGGGCATATCTGCTGATCAACATTCTGGGGCTGGTAGTTGCTGTTTCCTGTTCAATATTTGCTATTGCTTTTATAGCTGATGAATATGCTTATGATCAGTTTCATAGCAAAAAAGACCGGCTGTATAGACTCAACAAGAAAAATGTTTCAATTAATACGGGAGAATCGTTTCTAACGGCCGAAACTTCCGGTTTAATGGGACCTACCCTAAATGCAGAATATCCTGAAGTGGAGAATGTAGCGCGGGTGATGCCCTGGTTTGATGAAACAGTGATTTCATACAATGATAAAAAGAGCAAGGTGGGTAATCTGCTGTTTGTAGACAGTACATTTTTCCATCTCTTTGACTTTAAACTCCTGCGGGGGAATCCTGATAAAGCATTAGTGGCGCCCTCCTCTATTGTTTTGACCGAAAGTCTGGCTAAAAAATTATTCGGGGAGGAGGACCCATTGGGAAAAATGGTCACAGGTTTACATGAGCAGGAATATTTCGTCACCGGTATTGTTGAAGATGCTCCGGTGCATTCACATATTCAATATAATGTACTTATGTCGTGGTCTACAACGGTGCCCGGTACTGGGCCGCTTTCCTACGACTGGATGAATAACTGGCTTGGCCAGACGCTTATCACTTATCTGTTGTTAGATGAAAAGGCCGATCCAAGGCTATTAGAGAAGAAATTTCCTGATTTTATGAAGTCCCATTTTCCGGAGCGGGCGGAAAGCTATTTTTTATACCTTCAAAACTTTGAAGATGTCTACCTCTATTCCTCTGACATTATGTATAGCCGGGATACAAAGTCCGGCAGCTATGCCTATGTGAAGATATTCGGCATCACTGCATTATTGATACTGCTAATTGCATGTATCAACTATGTCAATATCAATACAGCCAAGGCAACAAAAAGAGCCGGAGAAGTGGGTATGCGAAAAGTACTCGGAGCCAACAGGAAGCAACTATTTACTCAGTTTATGAGTGAATCGTTTTTGCTGACAATCATATCATCAGCCATTGCATTTTTTGTTGTTGACATCACACTTCCATACTTCAATGCGCTAACCGGAAAGCAGATGGAAATTTCACTACTGCTCCATCCGTTGGTGTTAACCGGGGTGGCTGGTATTGTGCTGGTAGTAGGGCTATTATCGGGCACCTATCCTGCCTTCGTGTTATCGGCATTTCAACCTTCCGAAGTACTAAAAAATTCAGGGAAGAGCAAGCTTTCGGGGCATATGCCCAGGCAGGTGCTTACCACACTGCAATTTGCCATTGCAATTGTTTTGATAGCGGCTACGTTGCTGGTTTATAAGCAGACCAATTTCCTGAGAAACAAACCTTTAGGCTTTGATAAGGAGCATGTGGTGGTGATGAACATCGATAACGCCATAGAGGATAAATATCATAGTTTTCAGCACGATTTGGAGCAACACCCTGATATTATTGCCACTTCTGCCTGCCAGGCGACTATTGGTTCGGGTACTTTTGGCACTACCGTGCTGGCTGAAGGGCGTGAGGATCAGATCAGCGTGAACATTTTTAGAACAGATGCCAATTTCATCAATACATTGGGGATAGAGATGGCAAACGGGCGACAGTTCAACCCGCTTTTGGCAACGGATTCCAATGCCCTGATCATCAATGAGGCTTTTGTAAAGCTGATGGCGTGGGAAGAACCACTGCAAAAGCAGATCCGATTTAGTTCTGATGGTGAGCAGTACCCTGTCATAGGGGTGGTTAAGGATTTCCATTTCGAAGGTTTGTCACGCAACACAATACAACCCATTGTAATGTATATCCACCCCCGCAACTTTACCAACCTGACAGCAAGAATAAGTGGTAACAATATCCATGAAACATTGGTCCATATGGAAAGGGTTTGGAATAAGTATGAAGGTCGTTTTCCTTTTGAATATTATTTTGCCGATACCTGGTTCGACAACAAGTACAAAACCGAAGAACAGTTGCTGAACACGGTTACTGTATTTTCAGTCATCAGTATTTTACTGGCCTGCCTGGGCTTGTACGGGCTCACCTCTTTTACTATAGAGCAAAGAACAAAAGAAATTGGGATCAGGAAAGTGCTGGGTGCGACAGTATCCGGCATAGCCGTAATGATCAACAGGAAATTTGTGCTGTTGGTAGTGGTGGCATTCATCGTGGCTACTCCGGTAGCCTGGCATTTTATGAACGAATGGCTCAACGATTTTGCATATAAAATAGATATGCCTTTTGGGGTGTTTGGAGTGGCGTTGGCTTCTACGCTGGTAGTTACACTGCTGGCAGTAAGCATACAAGCGCTGAAGGCTGCTATGATGGATCCTGTAAAAGCACTGAAAAACGAATAATGAGAAAATCTATCTGATCATGATAAAGAATTACTTGAAAATAGCTGTTCGTAACCTGCTGAGGTTCAAAGCCTATGCCGGTATAAATCTACTGGGTCTTGCTTTGGGGCTAACGGTAGGAGTCCTTATACTCCTATTCGTTCAAGATGAACTGTCTTTTGATAAGTTTCACGAAAATAAGGATCGTATCTACAGAGTGGTTACCAGAAACCCGGCCGGTGGGGGCATGGATACAAACGGCTGGCCGGTTGGGATAAAACTAAAAGAAGAATTTCCGGAGGTGGAAGAGGTGGTTTATCTTAAAGGTGGTTCTTTCTTAGAGGTTAATCATGAGGGGAAAAAATACCATGAAAACATTAAGTTTTCCAGCCCCGGATTTTTGAAGGTTTTTTCTTTTGAGATGAGGGAGGGTAATCTTAATCAGGCACTAATGGAGCCCAATTCTATTGTCATTACCGAGAAGATCCGTGATAAGTACTTCGGCCAAACGGAGGTACTTGGCAAAACTATGATACTTGGAGATACACTTGATTTTCAGGTTGCAGGTGTTTTGGCTAATGTGCCCTCTCAATCCCATATACAATTCGATATTTTACTCCCCATGACCGCCTATCAACAGATCAACCCATTCTTTGATTATCATAGTAGTGAGGGGTGGGGCAACATCAATGTATTCAATTATGTACTGCTAAAAGATGGAACTGATTTGGCATCGATCAGTGCAAAAGCCAAACACATTTACATGGATAATGTAGGAGAGTGGCTTAATGAAATGGGCATGGAACTGTATGTGGGACTAGAGCCTTTAGGAGATGTTTATATACGATCAGATATCGGCAACAGGCTAGGCCCCAAAGGCGCCCTATCCCAGGTGTACTTGGTATCAGCTATAGCAATATTTGTCATTCTTTTGGCCTGTATCAACTTTATCAACCTCACCACAGCCAGGGCGGTATACCGGGCGAAGGAGGTTGGACTGAGAAAAATAGTCGGCTCTACCCGATCCTCATTATTTTGGCAGTTTCTGAGCGAATCATTTGTGCTTACACTCATGGCCTTTTTCCTGGTGGCGCTACTTATCGATATTATTCTTCCGTTTTTCAATGTATTGATGGACAAATCGTATGAGATAGGCAATTTTTTGAACCTGACAACACTGGGTGGTGTGGCCATCCTTGTCATTTTAATTACAGTACTCTCCGGATATTACCCTGCCTGGGTTTTGTCAGGCTATAAACCTGCTGAAGTGCTTAAAGGGAGGATGCAAACGAGTAGAAAGGGAGTGAAACTTAGAAGAACTCTCGTTGTTTTTCAGTTTTTCATTTCAGCAGGTCTGGTACTCGGCACTCTGGTGGTGCTCCAACAACTGAACTACATGCGTGATCAGGACCTGGGCTTTGAAAAGGAGCAAATATTAGTCATTGACGCTTCCCATACATCCAATAATTTCACCGGGACCAGCCATGAAATATTTATAAATGCCATGCATTCTCAAGCAGTTGCACAACAAATTACCTTCACCAACGCGCTGCCAGGAAGACCAGGGTGGCAAGGTCAGTGGGCTTTCCCTGAAGGGTTTATGAAAGGTGAGAATGTTACCGTTGAGTACATGTCTATTGATGAGCACTACATTGAAACCCTGGGGTTAGAGATCATAGCCGGCAATAATTTCGACCGGAGCCGTGGAGCTGAGTTGAAGGAAGGCGTAATTATCAATGAAACTGCTGTAAGGGAAATGCGCTGGGAAACACCCGAAAATGCCATTGGAAAAACCATTACCTCCCCATCTGGCTATCCTGAAGGTACCGTAATCGGTGTGGTTAAGGATTATCATGGGCTAGGCTTGCAAAACAGAATATGGCCAAAGGTGATGGACTATAACCCCCAAGCAAGCAGGTATTTTGCGATTCGATTCAATACCGGTAGCACAGCAGACCTTGTGACGCAGATTTCCGGTGTTTGGGAATCACATTTCCCTGATGATAATTTCGATTATTTTTTCCTTGATGAAGATTTCGATAAGCAATATCGTGCGGAGGAGAGGCTGATGAATGTAATGATCATCTTTGCTGTGCTTACCATAATAATAGCCAGCGTAGGTTTATTCGGACTGGTATCTTTTATGATCGTCACCCGCACCAAGGAGATT
Organism: Fulvivirga imtechensis AK7; assembly: GCF_000331535.1. GTDB lineage: Bacteria > Bacteroidota > Bacteroidia > Cytophagales > Cyclobacteriaceae > Fulvivirga > Fulvivirga imtechensis. Next base: position 264,343 of record NZ_AMZN01000055.1, read on the forward strand.
GGGGTAAGAAAAGTACTTGGAGCCGGAGTTTGGAGTATCACAAGCATGCTCTCAAAAGAGTTCTTGCTCTTGGTGATGATCGCCAATCTTATTGCCATACCATTGATCTGGTATTTCGGCAACCAGTGGCTGGAAAGCTTTGCTTATCGCATGACTTTACAACCAGATATTTTCATCATCACTTTGGTTGCCACCTTGATTATAGCATTTCTGACAGTTAGCTATAAAACTGTTAAAGCCGCCATGATCAATCCGGCTGAGACATTAAGAAACGAATAATTGCGCTATAATTTTGTATAGAATATGTTACGCAATCACTTCATAATTGCTTTCAGGAACATCTGGCGAGAAAAAACCTTCTCTTTCCTGAATATAACGGGTCTTACCGTGGGCATCGGTTGTACTCTGCTTTTGCTGCTTTATATCAGTAACGAATTGAGCTATGACAAGCATCATAGAGACGCAGATCGTTTATATCGCCTAACTACAGTGTTTCCCAGTTCAGAAGGTAACGGTATGCCCACAGGGTCGCCACCCATTGTCTGGGCGCTGAAGGATGAGATCCCCGAAATCACCACTGCTGTAAGAGTAGTAAATCCGCCCCAGGTGGATAAGAATTTGCTGCGATTCAAAGACAGGAGGTTCTACGAGACCCGTGGCTTCCTGGTTGACTCCACTTTTTTTGATGTTTTCAGCTACAAATTTACTGAGGGTGTCCCTGAAAGCGTATTGGACCGGCCTAACACTGTGGTGCTTAAGGAGGCTATTGCCAAAAAATTGTTCCCGGAAATTTCTCCCCTTGGCCAACTGATCACTATTACGAATGGAGATGAGCCGTATGAATATGAAGTGACAGGGGTGATTGCCGATCAGCAGGAAAACTCTCACATCAATGCTAACTTTTTTATTACTATGAACAGCCCCGGATGGGGAGATTTTATCAACGGAGTAACCACCTGGGCGGGGCAAAATTTTGTTTTTTCGTACATAAAAATTAATGAAGGAACAGACCCCATAGCTTTGGAGCAAAAAATCAATGATGTGCTGCAAAAGCGTGGTGCTGAGCACTTCCGCACTTCCGGCATGACAAAAATGCTGCGAATGTTCCCGGTGCAGGAAATACACCTGCATTCAGGCTTCAACTTTGACCTGAGTACCAACGGCAGCATTCAGCAGGTAACAATTATTTCTCTGATAGGCTTTTTTATCCTGGTGATAGCATGTGTCAACTTCGTGAACCTGGCCACCGCGAAAGCAGGAAAGCGTGCGCTGGAAATCGGAGTAAGAAAGACACTTGGAGCCCAGAGAACTTCTCTGATCATTCAGTTTTTCATGGAGGTGGTTCTTTTTATTGCATTGGCTACTTTGCTGGGATTTTTATTGATGGACATTGTTTTGCCATTCTTCAACTACCTGACAGGTAAAGCGCTTCAGCTTAGCGCCCTTCTTGACCTCTATATCTTGAGCGCTATTGGTGGTATTCTTTTCCTAACAGCTATTATTTCGGGAAGCTATCCCGCTCTTTTACTTTCTTCGTACCAGCCAGCCAAAGTTTTGAAGCAAAAAACGGCTCCCGGTAGGGGGTCTCAGCTTTTTAGAAAGGGTCTGGTAGTTTTTCAGTTTGTAATCTCTATCGCACTTATCGGTGGTGTAATGGTCATGCTGAAGCAAATGAACTACATGAGCAGCTACGAAAAGGGATTTTCATCGGGTTCAAAGGTGATTGTGCCGCTTCGCACCCCTGAAGCGAAAGCCGCTTATCATAATATGAGACCAAATCTGGAGGGTGTAGCCGGTGTTATGCATATTACCGGGGCCAGCTATCTGCCAGGAGACCAAGTCTTTAACGACATGAGAGTTTATACCGAAGGAAACACCATTAACGAGGGAGTGATCACCAGTATTAACCGGATCGACTACGACTACCTTGAGACGTTGGATCTGCGGATCATTGCGGGCCGCGGGTTCATGAGAAGCATTACCGGAAAAGAAAATGACGTGATCCTTAACCGAAAAGCTGTGAAGGAGTATGGCTATACACCCGAGGATATCATAGGTGAAGATGTTTTTACCGACTCATTTTCCGGTGAGCGCTTCAACTTTACCGTGATAGGAGTGGTAGAAGACTTTAATCAGCGGTCACTTCACCATGGTATAGAACCTTTAATGCTTCAGCATCGTCAGGAGGAAGCCTATGAGTATATGTTGGTGGAGGCAGAGCCTGGAAGTTTTGAGCCGATAGTGGCGCAAATAGCAGGTCTTTGGAATGAGCAAATACCGGATACTCCCTGGGAATATACAGAGCTCGATCAGCACCTGCGCCAACAATACGAAGCTGACCAGAAGGGTGTGGCGCTTATTTCCTCTGCTACGATTATAGCCATCATCATCGCCTGTCTGGGACTATTCGGCTTGTCATTATTCATGGCGCAACAAAAGAAAAAGGAGATCAGCATCAGAAAAGTATTTGGAGCTTCGGCCGGACAACTGGTGGGCGTTCAGTTCGGTAGCTTCTCCATAATGATTGTGATATCGCTGCTCATAGCAGTACCGATTATCTATTATGGTATGGAAAAGTGGCTGGCCAACTTTGTCTACCGTGTTGAAATAGGTGTTGGTGTATTTGTCCTGTCAGGGATTGCAGCGCTAACCATTGCAATTCTAACCGTAAGTTTCCAGGCCATTAAGGCAGCATTGGCCAACCCGGTGGATACCCTTCGAAACGAATGATGGATCAACTCTAACCAAAATAACTTATAACAACATGTTAAAAAATTATCTAAAGATCGCGATAAGGAATGTAGCCAGGAACAAAGTATATTCCTTCATCAATATTGCCGGACTTACACTTGGCATTACATGCTGTAGCCTGCTCTTTTTGTTTGTACTTGATGAAACGGCCTACGATGCTATGCACAGCAAAAAAGATGATATATATCGAATCGTTGAAATAAATGATAAAGGTGGGGAAGTAAGATATTTTGGTCAGACATCACCGCCCACGGGTCCAATTCTGGCGAACGATTATGAAGAGGTGGTCCGGTGTGCCCGGCTTTTTAAGTTTGGAGGTCATATCAACTTCTCTATTGGTGACACCAAGTTTGGTGAGAGAGCCTACTACTTCGCAGACTCCACATTTTTTGAGGTCTTTGACTTTGAGTTGATCACAGGGGATAGGAAAACCGCACTTGATGAGCCATTTTCAATGGTAATAGATGAAGATTGGTCGCAAAGGCTGTTTGGTAATGAGAATCCGATTGGAAAGGAAATAGTGCTGGATGATGGTGGGGCCTACGTAGTCACAGCAGTGATGAAGAACGTGCCCCAAAATTCTCACCTACAGTTGAAAATCCTGACCTCTTTGCCTTATACCGATGAACGCTTTGGAGGGTATATGTCAAACTGGAATAATTTTGGCGCCTACACCTATGTGGTGCTTGATGGTCAGGCACAGGCGGACCGGTTTGCCATGAATATTCCTGCATTCATAGAAAAATATTTCGAGCCGGAAGCCAACCGCAACTTTTACCTGCAATCTCTTAATGATATTCATTTTAAGTCCAAAGACATTGAATTTGGAGCGGAAGCTGCGAAAGGCCAGGAAGCATATATTTTCATATTTATGGGCATCGGCATTTTTATGCTGTTAATTGCCAGTATTAATTATGTGAACCTTGCTACTGCAAAGTCACTCCACAGAGGAAAAGAGATAGGCATGCGGAAAGTATCTGGCGCCCAGCAGTATCAGTTGGTGCTGCAATTTTTAAGTGAATCTGCAATTATCGCTCTTATTTCTATGCTGCTCTCCATAGGGCTTGTAGATGTGTTGCTTCCTTACTTTAATCAGCTCACTGACAAGCAGTTTGTTTTTAACAGCACAACATTTGGTGGTGTACTGGGGCTTCTCTTTATTATTACATTGGCAATAGGATTACTGTCAGGAATTTATCCTGCGTTGGTAATGTCGAGGCTCAAGCCTGCCAGAATACTCAAAGGAGCTATGAGTACGGGAAAAGGAAGCGTAGCATTGCGAAAAATTCTAGTGGTTACGCAGTTTACCTTATCCATTATCATGATCATTGCCACTATTGTAGCATCCAATCAAATGGACTACATTCAGGAAAGGTCACTTGGGTTTAACAAAGAGCAACTTATTGTTGTGGACATCAATAGCGGAGAGGTGAGAAGACGCTTTGAGGTCATGAAGAATGAATTTGCAAAGTCTCCATATATAACCGGGGTAGCAGTGTCTTCCCGTGTGCCGGGGGAGTGGAAGAATCTTGCACAGGTGTATCTGAAAGCTTCCGGTGCTGAGCAACAGGATTCTCTTCGCTCGAATTATATTGGGTTTGATGAGCATATGCTCGGTGTGTACGAAATGGAACTGCTGGCAGGAGAGAATTTCTCCGGCAATGCTGTGACTGATTCGCTTCATGTACTGATCAATGAAACAGCGGCACAGACATTAGGGTTTAAAGAGCCAGTTGGTCGATATATTCAAATCGGGGGTGGGCAATACCAGGTAATAGGCGTTGTGAAAGATTTTAACTTTGAGTCGTTGCACAACAGAATAGCTCCGCTGGTGCTCGGGTACAGAGCTAACGCCTTTCAACAGATAGACTATTTTTCATTAAAATTTGATCCCAGGTATACCGAAGAAGCGGTAGCGCATGCCTCAAAGGTCCACGATACATTTGATCAAAATACACCAATAGAATACCATTTTCTGGATGAGCAGTGGGAACAGTTTTACAAGAGTGATCAACGGGCCGGTAATATTTTTACCATTGGAGCAGGGATTACCATTTTCGTGGCTTGCTTAGGGCTATTCGGCCTGGCGTCTTTTATCATCCAGAAGCGCACAAAAGAAATTGGAGTACGCAAAGTCCTTGGAGCATCAATAGTTGATCTGTTTCTGTTGCTTTCCAAGACATTTGCACTTCAGGTACTACTGGCATTTCTGATAGCCACGCCTGTTTCATGGTATTTGATGAATGACTGGCTGAACAACTTTGCATTCAGGTTTAATTTAGGTGTTGCCGAGTTTTTGCTGGCTGGAGTGGTCGCTTTTGTTATTGCCCTGGTTTCGGTGAGCTACCGGGTGATCAAAGCTACTTTACTTGACCCGGTGAATACCCTGCGAAATGAGTAATTGGAGGCAACTGTAAAAATATAGCGTAACCAGACATTGGCGTTTTCTTAAAGACACGGAATAGTAATGCAACCCTCTGCATCAAGGGCAGTCTTTAGCTCAAGGATCAAAAACTCAAAATAAATATGAAAAAGATTAATACTTTGCTTTTTGTCGCTTTACTGCTGATTGCACCAAGAGTGATCGTTGCTCAGGAGATGTCCCGGTCATTTTCTGGTGTTAAGAAAATAAACCTTAGCACTTCTTCCGGTGATTGCATACTAAAAAAAGGTTCAAATCATGAAGTTGGCGTACATCTCAAACATAGCTTCGGAAGTGGATACCAACCGGTTATCGAACAACAGGGCGAGCGACTCACTATCAAAGAAGACTTTAAAAAAGGATCTCACCGTGGTTCTTCAAAATGGACGCTGACTATACCTGATGGTGTGGATATCAAAGTCAATTCAGGATCAGGAAATATGGAAGCGGAGAATCTGGAGATAAACTTAAAAATGAATACCGGCTCCGGTGATATCGACTTCTCGCGTGTGTCAGGAGATATTGATATCAACACGGGCTCTGGGGATATCGCTCTTAAAGGATTTACCGGAGATATTAAAGCCAACACGGGCTCAGGCAATATTTCTGCTTATAGAATATCCGGGGAGCTAAAATTTAATTGTGGCTCAGGCAACATTTCAATAAAAGATAGTGAGGCAATTTTTAGTGCCAATGTTGGTAGCGGAAGTATCAAGGCTACAAGCGTGACCCTTAAAGGAAAGAGTTCCTTTAATTCAGGCTCAGGAGATGTAGAAGTATTTCTGGCTTCGGCCCTGCAGCACAATATTGCTTTGAGCAGTGGTTCGGGTGATGCCCGACTTGACTTCAGAGGTAAAAAAATTGAGGGAGAGATTGTAATGAAGGCTAATAAACGCAACGGTGCCATTAAAGCGCCCTTTGATTTTGATACTATTGAGGAAATAGATCAGGATCACAATCAGATTATTGTTAAAAAGACAGCCGTCATCGGTGACAGTAAAGTCAAAATACAAATTAGTACCGGATCAGGCACAGCTTCCATACAGTAGTATAACCTGAGTTCGATATAAAATGCTTAGAAACAGGCAGCCTCCTATCCTGAATGCTTTAAGGTTTTCCGGATAAGGATCTTTCTAAGTTGTTAATAGTACCTTAAAAAGAGTTCAGCTTATTACTATACTATTGGTAATAAGCTGAACCTTCCCATTTATAATTAAGGTCTTTTCTCATTTTGCAATTCCTTTCTCCTCAATAACTGTCGCTTCACTTTGTCCACAGCCTCCATTACCGATTCCCTGTAGCTGTCGGACTGGTAGTCTGCATAAAGTGTAGGCCCGGGTAGAAATATCTTGATCTCAGCTACTTTTGTGTCATTACGGTCATCCTTAACAGATTTTAAATACACATCCACACCTGTTATCCGTGACTCTAACTGTGCCAGATGTTTAATTCTGTCGTTTACAAAATTCAAAAGATCCTGATCGGCATCAAAACCGACTGTTTGAATGTCAGTTCTCATAGTCTGTAATTTAGTTTTTACTATTTAGCGTCTCTAAGAAAACGCCAATGTCTGCGTTGCGCTTTGTCCCAAAGATGTTCTTCCGCAGGGGACTCCGCTTTTGGGGACTTCATCCCACTAATTGGCGAGAATATTTTCTTAAAGTCACTTAGAGTTTTCGTATAAGCATTATTTAGCGGCCTCCAATGAGGCGCAAGAGTAGTAAAATAAGCGCTGCCACCAGTAGAAAATGTATAAACCAGCCCAGGTCAAATGCAAAGAATCCCAGCAACCAGCCTACCAACAAAACGATGATCAGTATTAAAAAACAACTCCTCATATAATACTTGTTTGATGAAATAAGCTTCTACATTCATGCCATTTAATGGATTTAGATCTTTATGCACTTTATCAGGCGCATGGCTGTGGAAATATAGTCCCCTTGTAACTACAATTTTCTACAAATGCATTAATTTCATGCCATGTTTTGCTTTGTTAATGATGATCTTCTTCAAGTAGAAGAAGCTTCTATTGGTATCAGAGACCTTAGCATTTTAAGGGGTTATGGTATTTTTGATTTTTTTAGGGTGAATGATAATGTCCCCATTTTTCTCGATGACCATATAGAGCGTTTTTTTGCCTCTGCTGAAAAAGTAGTGGATCATATATCTTTTGACAGAGATCAAATACTGGAAAAGATATCTACGCTGATAAATAAGAATGGGGTTCCGCTATCAGGCATTCGAATGGTTTTGACAGGTGGGTATTCTGCTAATGCCTATAACCAGGGCATTGCTAATCTGATAATTACACAGGAGTCCATAAAGTTTCCTGATGATCTTAGCTATGAAAAGGGCGTGAAGGTTATTACTCATAATTATGTGCGTGAGCTTCCGGATGTAAAAACGATTAATTATATGACGGGCATCTGGATGCAACGGGAGATCATGAAACAAGGGGCTTTTGATGTACTATATCATTCCGGAGGTAGAATAACTGAGCTTACCAGAAGCAATTTTTTTATAGTTAATGATCAGGACCAACTGGTGACCCCCGGATCAGGGATATTGAAAGGCATCACCAGAAAAAAGGTGTTGGGTTTGGCTTCCAGGGTGGTTGAAGTGCTAGAAAAAGATATTTTAATTTCAGATTTGCACCAGGCAAAAGAAGCTTTTTTAACCGGTACAACAAAAAAGGTTCTGCCTGTTACACAGGTGGATGAGATTATAATAGGTGGTGGTAAGCCCGGTGAGACCACCAGGCAATTAATGGATATGTTTAAAGGCCTGGAAAGAGCATATGTCCGGCAATACAAGTAGCAGCGATGTTTTATTTTTTCACTGAGCAAATATTCTATTTATTTGTAGTAAACATAAAAACGAACAGGTATGAATAATTTGTCTCTTGTTTCATGGAACGTCAACGGATTAAGAGCCATAATTAAAAAAGGCTTCATTACAAGTTTGAAAAGCCTTGATCCTGATATTTTATGTCTGCAGGAGACGAAGGGGCAGGTTGAGGATATTAAAACCGCACTTCAACTGCTACCGGATTACAAGGCCTATGTCAATTGCTCTAAGCTGAAAAAGGGATATTCCGGTACCGCTATTTTATCCAAAAAAGAACCTTTGGATATTACATACGATCTGGGGCATGAAGAGCATGATCAGGAAGGCCGGGTTATAACAGCCGAATTTGATCACTTTTTTCTTGTAAATGTATATACCCCGAATTCCGGACAGGGGTTAAACAGGCTTGAATACCGCCAGGCATGGGACGTCATCTTTCTAAACCACCTGAGAAGCCTCGAACAACGCAAACCTGTGGTGCTGTGTGGGGATCTTAACGTAGCCCATGAAGAAATAGATATCGCGCGGGCCAAGCAAAACTATAACAAGTCAGCCGGCTATACGCAGCAGGAAATAGACGGCTTCAAGTCGTACCTGGAGCATGGTTTCGTGGATACATTTCGTCACTTTTTCCCCGAAGAGGTTAAGTATACCTATTGGAATCAGATGTTTAATTCAAGGGCACGAAATGTTGGTTGGCGAATAGACTACTTCCTGGTGAGTCCTGCACTTTTGGGTCAGGTAAAAACGGCTGCGATTCATGACCAGTTCCACGGCTCGGATCATTGCCCTGTTGAACTTGTTTTGTATTTATAATAACGTGAGTACGATATAGTAGAGCCGATTAAATTGTATTCGTATCTAAAAAACAGACCTAAAAAGCTTCTTTTTGAGGTAATTCTGCCTGTCCCGAACTTGCCTAACTTGCCTCGAGGAGGCACGAAAGATCTTACTAAGTTTCAAGATACAATTCACAACTTAGGAAGATCCTGGGATGCCAGCCTTTTAGTATTTTAATATAGAGCTCAGGTTATAATATACTTATTTTCAGTCATTTATCATGAAATACTGATTCCTTTTGGGTGAGCTCACCGGCAGTACAATGTTGGTTTTTAAATGAATTTCCTCCATTATTTTATTCCTCATCTTTTAATCTAATGAATGAAATTTTATTTGGTTTTTGGAATATTATTATGCGGAATAATTCTACCGGGAGAAAATATACAAAATAATGTTTTGACAATTCGGGATCATTTCGAACATTGCGAAATTATTTTAAAAACCTTAAACCCAAATTTTCTTATTATGAAAAGATTAAATTCTGTTTTGGCGTTGGCAATTTTAGCCGGTAGTTTCTTTTTCTCATGTGAAAATGAAAGTGTTGCCCCAGGAGATGATGTACCTCAGGAAGTGTTGTCTAAGCTTACTCAATTGGGCTTCAGTACCGAAGGAGTGATGCGCTTTGAAGATGGATTTCTTGTAGAGAATGATATCTACCTGACCGCAGACGATATCAATAGAATGAGCCCGGGTCAAAGCATTCCTGTTGTTGAGCAGTATAGTACCAACAACCTCGTGACAGGTACACCAAGGGTGATCACAGTTTACATGCCTACAGGTAGCAAAGGGTTCAGCTCTGGTGAGCAAGCAGGACTTGACGAGGCTATCAGGAGATATAATGCTGAAAATCTAAACCTTACCTTCCAAAGGGTGACTACAAGCAGCGCTGATATTGTTTTCCAGAGACTGAGCAAAGGGGATGAGCGTAGAGGAGTACTGGGCTCTGCAGGTTTCCCTACTGCTTCCGGTGATCCTTATGGCACTATCAAGATGAGTGGTATTCTTGAGTCAAAATATGGTCTGAGCACAGATGGTATTGCTACTATCATGGCGCATGAAATGGGTCACTGCATCGGCTTCCGTCACACTGACTATTTCGACAGAAGCATCAGTTGTGGAGGCTCAACTGCTAACGAAGGTGATGGCGGTGTAGGGGCTAACCATATCCCTGGTACTCCAACGGGCGCTGACCTGGCAGGAAATGGTTCATGGATGCTGGCTTGTACTGATGGGTCTAGCAGACCGTTCACCAGCGCAGACAAAACTGCTTTAAATTACTTATACTAATCAATCTTAAACATAAAAAAAGAAAGGGCTGCCCACAAGGTGGCCTTTTTTGGTTTACAGGAAAGTTAACGTTATGATAGTTAATCCTTAATGGGTGGGATTTTAGAGCTGCAAGCTCTAAGCTTCAAGCTGCAAGCAAAACGTCAAATACTCCCGACTCCCTGAACCGACAAAATATTATTTTCATATTATTCAAATTGATCTTCTGATATTTCTACCAAAGGCAAAAAGGCCAAATAAGGTTTTGATAAGTCGGCAGGAATCCGAACCTTGCGTTATTATTTATTTTACAAACCTAAACCAATTTTATTATGAGAAAGCTAAATCATATTTTGGCGCTAGCTATAGCAGCCGGTTTCCTGTTCTTTTCATGCGAAAATGAAAATGTATCTCCTGGCGATGAGGTGCCGGAGGAAATTCTTTCCAAACTAACACAACTGGGTTTTAGTACAGATGGTGTAATGCGTTTCGAAGACGGTTTTCTGGTGGAAAATGATATTTATTTAACCGCAGGTGATATTCATCGCATGAGTCCTGGTCACAATATACCAGTTGTTGAGCAGTATAGTACAGATAACCTGGTTACGGCCACTCCGAGAGTGATAACCGTTTATATGCCTACAGGAAGAAAGGGGTTTAGCTCAGGTGAGCAGGCCGGTCTGGATGAGGCAATTCGCAGATATAATGCTGAGAACCTGACAATAACATTCCAGAGAGTAACCAGCAGCAGTGCAGACATCGTGTTTCAGAGATTGAGTAAGGGTGATGAGCGCAGGGGTATTCTTGGTTCTGCAGGTTTTCCTACGGCTTCGGGTGATCCTTATGGTACTATAAAAATGAGCGGAATATTGGAATCAACTTATGGGTTGAGCACCGATGGCATTGCCACAATTATGGCTCATGAAATGGGCCACTGCATTGGCTTCCGTCATACTGATTACTTTGACAGAAGCATCAGTTGCGGAGGGGGAACTGCTAACGAAGGTAGTGGTAGTATAGGAGCTAATCATATACCAGGTACGCCAACTGGCGCTGACCTACAAGGTAATGGTTCATGGATGCTGGCTTGTACTGATGGTTCAAGCAGACCATTTACAAATGCAGACAAAACTGCTTTAAATTACTTATACTAAACACCCTAAAATATAAAGCAAGAAAAGGCTGCCTATAAGGTGGCCTTTTTTGATTTATGATGAGTTAATGGTATAATGGGGTAATTGCTATTAGTGGGACTTTCTCCGGATATTGAGTTGGGGTAAAGGTGGAAGGTTCCGGCAGCGGGTAAGAAAGAAAAGCAAACGGGCACAATTAATAATTAACATCCACAAAGTATTACATTTGCATTTGTAAGTTCTTGTTATCGGGAACGATTAGTCCAAATATGATGTCTTAGAAAGAATGCCGAAGCACATCACATTCGATAGAGAGGTGGTCATCAAAAAGGTCACGGAGCTTTTCTGGCGAAAAGGCTATCATGGCACCTCTATGCAAGATCTCGTGGATACGACCGGTTTAAACCGTTCCAGCCTTTATAATACTTTTGGTGATAAGTTTGCCCTGTTTCTTGAATCAATGAAATACTACCAGCAGCAGGAGCAAGGCGCTGCATACAGTCACCTTTTTAAAAGTGGCTCAGCCGTTGAATGCATACAGTCTTTTTTTATTGCTTTGATAGACAATATTGAGGAGGATAAAGATAAAAAGGGCTGTTATTTAATTAACTGCACTGCAGAATTATCCGCCACGGATCCTCATGTCCGTGATTTCCTTACTGATAACCAACATTCTCTAATCAGAGCATTTACCGATCTGATACATTCCGGGCAACAAAACGGTGAAATACCTGCCACAAAGGATGCGAGACACCTGGCACTCTATCTTTTTTCCAGCCTTCAGGGATTAAGACTTACCGGAATGCTTAATAATTCAAGAAAGGAACTTGAAGGGATAGCAGAGGAAATTATGTCTTCCCTCGGATAATTTTTTTTGAAATTATTTGAAACGATCGTTTCAATATAACGTATATTGGAATATTCGTTTCAAATAAAACTAAATAACATGACTAAATTAACTGGAAAAGTAGCCATAATTACCGGGGCCAACAGTGGCATAGGTTTAGCTACAGCTAAATTATTTGCCCGCGAAGGGGCTAAGGTAGTAATTACCGGCAGGAGGGAGGAAGCACTTAAAGAAGCTGCCTCCGAAATTGACGGTGAAGTTTTGGCAATAACTGCCGATGCAGGGAAGATCGATGATATTAAAAGGGTGATAAGTACTACAGTGTCGAAATTTGGAAGCATTGATATCTTGTTTCCCAATGCTGGCATTGCCCCATTCTTCCCTGTTGAGCAAACATCCGAAGCGCTTTTTGATGAGGTGATTGGCACCAATTTAAAAGGGCCATTCTTTCTGGTGAAAGAAGCCATACCTTTTTTGAATGACAATGGCGTGGTTATATTTAATACAACCATAGCTCACACGAAAGGTTTTCCTCACACAGGCGCCTATGTGGCCTCCAAAGCAGGATTACGGTCCCTCGTTCGCATACTCACCTCTGAACTGAAAGAAAAAGGAATACGCGCAGTGGCAGTTAGCCCGGGCCCTATCGATACACCTATTTTCAGTAAGCTTGGAAAGTCGGAAGAAGAAGTGGAGCAGATGGGAGCCGCTTTTGCAGCACAGGTTCCCTTGGGTCGCTTCGGTTCAGCAGATGAGATAGCCCGTGCTGTTGTATTCTTAGCATCATCCGAAGCATCGTTTGTCAATGGAGCCGAAATTGTTGTGGATGGTGGTTTGAGCCAAGTGTAAAGGAATTTTTTGGCTCATTAGCCTCGCTGAAAGGCGGGATTTTTTTGCCTCTTCCGCAGTGCAAAGCGGAATTACTTATCATTGAAGGATGATATCGCCATCTATTTTTAATTGGTTGTGAAGCTTTCTCGCCACATCGAGTGTGATATCTCTTTTTCCGCGTAGATACTCACTAATTCTACTTTTGGAAACACCAAGGAGCTGTGCAAGATCGGATTGCTTAAGACCCATTTCATACATTCGCAGTTTGATCACCTCTATGAGTGACGGTGTTTCAATTTTATAATGTTGATCTTCATAGTCAGTAACTAAGTCCGATAACCTGTCCATCATAACAAATTCCGGATTGTCGAAACTATGATCGTCACCGATCTTGAGCATCAGTTCATCGATCTGCTTTAATGCTTTCTGATATTGCGCGTCCGTTTCAATTTTCTTCATAGTTTTAAATGTTTTTAGCATCTATTTTATCATACTCTGCATGTGTTCCTATCCACCGGATATACACCTTTCCCGATATGTAAATTACAATTGCTAGAAGTCGGTAATCATTTCCTTTGATGTTAAACACCACCCTGCTGTTGCCAACATAATCGGCACTCACAAAATGTTGTTTCAGCTCATTAAGGTTTTGCCATTCAACTTTTGAGACTTTTTTGTACCATTCCTCCAGAGCAGTTTTAGAGTCAGCATGTTTAGAATAATAATCAACTATTTTTTTCTTACTTACAATTCTCATGGAATGAGCTAAGTTACATATTTTGGAATAAAATATCAAAATATGTAACACGAAAGACACATGCAGCGCGTCCTATAAGTGAAAATCCAACTTTTTTATCCAAACTATGGATAGACTGCCTATATTTAAAATTAAACGCAACTCTGCAATCGTTTCTAAACCTTAATGGTCACCCATCATGAAAAAATATCTATCCGTCATCATTTTAGCTATTACGTGCTTGATTGTCCATGAAGCAACAGCTCAGAAGATTGATAATAATGATTTTGTCCACATGGTCTTCATCTGGCTGAAGAACCCCGATAATCAGGAGGATAGGGCAAAATTTGAGGCTTCTTTGAAAAAGTTTATCGACAGCTCCAAATATGTAAAAACGAAATACCTCGGCCTGCCTGCCGCTACAGACCGTCCGGTAATTGATAATACCTACACCTATTGCATGATCCTGACCTTTGCTTCCAAGGAGGAGCAGGACAAATACCAGGCAGAGGAAGTGCATAAAACCTTTATTAAAGAGTCAGAACATCTGTGGGAAAAAGTGTTGGTTTATGATTCGGAGGGGATTTGGTGAAACTCGTATTCTGCTTTTTAAACATTTGGATCTCATTAATGTATATCTCAGTCGGAGGTTTAACTTTTGTTCCCAATACCATCAGGCTAACATGAAAAGTAAGTGGAAATACTTCAGCACCTGGTGGATTATCAAGCGAAAGCAGTTGTTTAATCTCCTTCTGCCCAAAGGAAATTATTATACCAGGTTTGTTATTGTTTGCACTGGACGGTCGGGATCCACATTGTTACATACTTATCTTAACTCACACCCTCAAATATGGTCTTATGGGGAAATACTGCGTAAAAGATTGGTCAAAGAGAAACCCATAATTTCATTGGAAAGAATGGTTTTTAAACCTCATACCAAAGCGATCAGGGCCATTGGTCTAAAGATGTTTTACGACTATCGAGAGCAGGAGGCTTACCAAAGGGCTTTTGAAGAGGTTGTAAATGACCGTGATATAAAAGTCATTCATCTGACCAGGGAGGATAAACGGCAGCAATTGATTTCACTTAAACGGGCCGAGGAGACGGGGATATGGAGCAGTACTTCCAAATTACAGACAAAGGTGGAGGTGGATTTCTCTGCGGAAGAGTTGGTAGCTTATGAGAAGAAAATTAATAGTAGTGCCACAGAAATTCGCTCCTTATTCGCCAGCCATCAGATGCTTGAGGTGACTTATGAAGCGCTTACCACTGATGCTCAGGAAGTACTGAGCCGTGTGCAACAGTTTTTAGGAGTAAAGCCCAAACGACTTTTTACCTTATTGATTAAGCAGGGAGATGGTTGAACTAATATGCTTTGTGAGTAATGACTTTACCCCGGAATTATTTATCTTTTCGTTTTGAACAAAACCAACCATGGATACTTCCAGAATAGTAGAAAAAGCAAAAATCTCCAAATTTTACCTGTGGGTACTCAATGTAGGGCTCAACAGGATGATCCCTTTCAATAAACCACATGGTTTTAAAGTAGAAGAGATCAGGGAAGATTACATAAAAACCTCATTACCTTTTAAGAAGAGGAATTTCAACCACATCAGAGGGCTCCATGCCTGTGCCCTGGCCACACTTTCTGAGTTCACCACCGGCTTCCTGATGGTATCCCGCCTCGATCCTAAGAAATACAGGATCATACTCAAAACATTGGAAATGGACTACCATTACCAGGGAAAAATGAAGGCCTATGGCGCCTTTGAGATTACTGATCAGTGGCTTCAGGAAAATATCTATGATCCGTTGGAAAATAATGATGCTACTGTTGTAGTCTGTGAAATTAAGATCCATGACGAGGCCGGTAATCATCTCACCACTGGAAAAGTACATTGGCAGGTGAAGGCCTGGAGCAAAGTAAAAACGAAAGTGACTGCTTAGGTTTACTCGAAAATTGTTAAATTAGTTCGGCTTAGTGTCTGTAAGGAAACTCACCAACTTATCGTCATTGCGAACGAAGTGCGGCAATCCCCCTTCTTTAGCGTGCATTAAGAGGGGATCGCTTCGATTCCTCGCGATGACGGCAAGAGTTTTCTTAGAGACACTAGTTAAGAAAAAGAACGGTCATTTTGAGTCTAAGGGAGAGATTTATGCATCTTTAAAGCAGTTTCTTGTACATAGATCCCTCCAAAGTCGGGATGACTGGGGGCGCATTAGCATACAGAAAACTGAGAACTGTGAACTGAGAACTGTAAACTGAGAACTGAGAACTGAGAACTGAATAATCATGCGAAAAATAGATCAACTGCTTCAGGAGTATGGCGAAAGTCATCAGAATAAGACCAATAAAATGATCCACTGGATATGTGTGCCATTGATATTCTTCAGCATAGTGGCGCTGATCTGGTCTATACCTCATGGCCCACTGGAGAGGTTTTTAGGCAATGACGGGAATCCGTTTGTGAACTGGGCTACTGTGGTGTTGGTGATCGTATTGATCTATTATGTAACACTTTCCATACCCCTGACCATCGGTATGATGCTGTTTTCCGTGCTTTGTTTGTTTGCAGCAAGAGGGTTGGTGCAGTTAAATATAGCCCCGCTTTGGTTGATTGCGATTGTCATTTTTATCGTGGCGTGGATAGGCCAGTTTTACGGGCACAAGGTGGAAGGGAAAAAACCTTCGTTTTTTAAGGATGTGCAATTCCTGCTTATTGGGCCGGCCTGGCTGATGCACTTTATCTACAAAAGAATCGGAATACCTTATTAAGAAGCCGGAAGTAATAGTGGAGCCATACATTATCGAGCTTTCCGAGACAGAAAGTAAGGGAGGAAAATTAAGTTTTATCGAAAATCCAGCGATCCCTTTTGATGTAAAGCGGTTGTATTGGATCTACGACTTGCAGGACAATGCTGTGAGAGGAGGGCACAGCCACTTGAACTCCGACCGTGTGTTGATCTGTCTCAAAGGCCGTGTTGAGGTTGAGTTGGAAAGCAGTAAAGGGCAAAAATACCATTTTGAGCTGGCAAAGGCCCGGGAAGCGTTGTATTTTCCCAGAAAGCACTGGATCAGAATGCGGTGCTCGGAAGATGCTCTGCTGCTAACATTAACTTCGTGCAAGTTTGAAGATGATCAGTATCAAAAGGACTATGATCTTTTCAGACAATCATGATGCAGGAGTCATATTCTTTCCAGGTACTTCAATATCCGTTTGCTCACAGCTATAAAAATTCAGCCCTCTATAATACTGAGAAATTCCTTGGCAACTACCCCACAGATGCCTTTTATCGGTTGGTAATGATAAAGAATAACACGACTTACGCACAGGTGAACCTTCATATCAGGCAAAATGAGGCGCTCAATGCTGTTTTTTCGGGTTTTGGGGGAATTGAGCATGAGCTGTCAGATGAAATGTTGCAATGGTTTATCCAAAAACTATTGGACTGGTGTTCAGAGCAGCAGGTGTTATTGCTGAAGCTAAAGCTGCCAGCGCCATTCTATGTCTCCAACGCTATCCAAACAGAGCGAATTTTAACAGACAACCGTTTTGAAGTATTATCAGACGAACTTAATCAGCACATTGTAGTTTCCTCTGAAGCATATCAGGCTATTATCCGGAAAAATGAGCGTAAGCGACTAAGAAAATGCCGGGAGGCTGGTTTTAAATTCAAACAGCTGTCTCCCGGTCAGCTTCAGGAGGCTTATGAGTTGATCAAAGATAATCGCTTAAGAAGGGGTTTCCCCGTAACAATGACTTTTGAGGCATTGGATAAGATGTACCACAATCTTCCTGAAAATTATTTGCTTTTTGGCGTGTATGACAAAGACAGGCTGATAGCAACTGCTGTAAGCATCAGGGTGAGCAATGAAGTGCTTTATAATTTTTATCACGGAGATGCTGCTGACTATCGAAGCTATAGCCCGGTGGTGATGTTGCTCGATGGGGTTTATGCGTATTGCCAGGAAAAAAAGATAAAGTATCTGGACCTTGGCATCTCATCGGTCAATGGAGAGGTGAATGAAGGTTTGCTTCGGTTTAAGAGAAACTGTGGTTGCAGGACCACCTCCAAAAAAGTAATGATAAGGCACCTACAAGAGTGATTCATACACACTTCGGATCTTTGGAGCTACCGCTTCAACGGAAAATCGTTCTTCAAAAGATTTTCTAATGGTTTTTGCTTCAAATTGCTGATAATTGTCCACCATCCAAAGAATTTTTTCAGCGATCAATTCAGGTTTTACCTCCTTCACAAGTACCCCTGTGTTCTCATCAATGATGTCCAAGGGACCTCCGATGGCCGCAGCTATGCTAGGCAGGCCCATAGCCATGGCTTCAATATAGGCTACGCCAAAGGAATCATAGTGACTAACCAGAATGTGAGCATTACTTTCAAGTAGAAGATTTGTAATTTCACTTCTGGGTTTGAAACCAGTCCACGTCAGGTATTTGTCTAAGTTTAGATCGGTACCTTTTTGTTCCAATTTATTAAGTAACGGACCATCTCCCACCAATGTGAAGTGGATTTTCTTGTTGGATTTAGTTGCAATATCAATGGCATTCAGCAATTGATCAATTGCTTTTCGTTCAATCATTCCACTTAGTACAATAAACCTGAATATTTTTTTGCTGGGAGCTTTCTTAATGGGTGGTGCTATCTGTATAAAATTGGGAATTACCAGGGGACGATTATATACGCAATATTGACGCATCATTTTTTTTAAATCAGCACTAACAGCGATTACTTTATGAGCTTTGTTAATAGCTTCTAATATTTCTGGCTTGAGTGTACCTGTCTTAGTTAAATGATATTTTTGAGGAAATGGAGCCATATGCTCAGTGATTACATATGGAATTCCTGTGATTTTACTCAACTGCTGGGCAATGTATCCGGCAGGGTATGAGACATGGGCATGGATAATATCTGCTTTACCAAATTTCTGTTCAAAGTGTCTCAGGTTATTCAGGCATGCTTTTATCTTGCCTTTGATATTACCTTTTGTAATACTTTGATGCCAGGAATAAGCAGGGCTAAAGAATTCCGAGACATTTTCCAGCAACAAATGATCAAAAGCAGTTTGTTTGTTTAAGATCTTCCTTATGTTTCTCATTACCTGTTGGGAATGTAGAAGAAAGCTTTCGTCATTCTGTCCCCACCGGCTAATCCCAAAGTTGATATCAGGATAGTGTTGGGCCATCAACAAAGTTTGTTCCTTAACAAATATTCCATTAAGAGGATTACTTTCAGATGGATACCATGAGGGAATGATAAAAATGTTCATTGCGTTCTATACATAAATATGTAATCGCCATCTTTAAGGTCGTTTATGGAGAGGGGCTTTAATTGAAGATCAAAAATGGAATAAGATCTTTCTGTAAAGAAGTTACAAATTTGACTGCATTTTTCAGAATATTCGGAAAATAGAAGTTCAATAATTACAATTATGTTATTTTGGTTAAAAAGATTATTTGCCCCTTTTAATATTTCCAATTCAGACCCTTCTGTATCCAATTTTACTAATATAGTTTGCTTTTTTGTGCCTAATAAATAACTATCTAAGCTTGTAGTAGAAACCCGAAAAATTGTTTGTTTATCATTTTTGGGAGTTGATACAATAGTATATTTGCCGGTATTACGCTTAAAATATTCTCCTTTATAACGTTTTGAATCACCAACTAGCTGCTCGAATCCAGATTTGGAGTAGAGCGCGACATTTTCTATTTGATAACTTAATTTATTTTGTTGCATATTCTCTTTTTGACGTTCTACCAAATGCAGATTTGGTTCGAATGAAATTATTTTGACACTTGTAAAGTGTTTTGCAACATAAAGACTCATTTGTCCAATGTGAGAGCCTACATCAATAAAATGAGTACATTTTATTGATGTCAGGATCAACGCAATACTATGTATAATTTCAGGTTGAAAAACTCCCTTATGAAAAATCAAAAAATCGACTAGATCATCCAAGTCCAATAAGAATCGTAGATCTAGTTTTTTACTATAGAAGATACGTCTATTTCTATACAAACATCCTTTTAAGCTTAAAAAAAGCAAATAAGTCCATTTCAGTGCCCACTTTAAAATTTTCATGTCAATTGATTATCCCAATTGGAGGTGAATTTAAGAAGGAACAGATTAAAAGCGATGATAACAACAATCTCGGTAATCACAAATGTCCATAACGCCCCATCTAGTGCAAATAGTTTCAGGCCTATTACCAAGCTTACCGACCTTGTAGCTAACACTATAATACCAAAGACTAATCCTATATGCTGCTTATTCAGTATATTAAGTATTGAACTTGTTGGAGTACTTACAAACATAGCAAATAACATTACTCCCAATATTTTTGCTATTTCACCAGCTTGCAGCCACGAGTCCCCTAAAAAAAAGGCAAATAGATAATCCCCAAAAAAGACAATTACTACTAAGGGAATAATTCCCAACATAAATTGTAGACCCCAAGTTTGTATAATTATGGGCAAAAGCTTTCGGTTGCTCAAAAACTTTTTACTTGCACGCTGGTAAAAAACCTGACCGATACTCGCCCCAATTACTAGTTCAGGTAGAGTGAGAATTTTGTATGCCATTGCATACTGACCTGTTGCTATCTTACCGGCAAGTGTAGATATTATAATTATGGGTAAATGGCGTGAAATCCTTTCTAAAAGACCCCCGGGAAGTGCATAAAAAAGAAAATTTCTGTGTCTACATAGTATTTTCCTAAACTGTTTGGTTATTCTAAACTGTTTCGGAGTAATATGGCAGAGTGAGATAGAAAATGCTGCAAACCTTCCCGCCAATAGCCCCCAGATTAGGCCGCTGTGAATAACTTTGGTAATAGCTAATAAAATAGCTGTTGACAGGAAAATTATTCGTTCTACTATTTTTACTAAGGAAATGAACTTAAATTTTTTCTGACGCAGAAATGCATAGTGACCTATTTGTGCAAATGCCCCTAGCATCACTGTGATCGGCAGTAACCAAATATGATGTTGGTTAAGGTTAATACCTAGGAATGAAAATCCAGAAAAGGATATAAAGAAAGTGATCAATAAAGAAAAGCCAATAATGACTAAAATTAAGCCATTAAGCAGGTGAGTGAATTGAGTTTTAGATTTTATCAACAGCAAAGCTTCTTGATAATTCAAGGATGACAAAAATACTAAGACTAAAAAGACGCTTTGAAATAGGGCAAATTCTCCAAATTCTAAATCAGAATATAAACGTGCAAGGATTGGATAGCCAATGAAACTTATTATTACTGCAAATAAATTACCAACACCCAGCCTTCCGATGTCCATAAGGAATGGACCGGATAGCTTCTTTCCTAAGCTGCGCCCTATTTCAATCAATGACCTTAACATCATTTATGGAAAATTGATTTTATTTTAAAAAGTAACTTACCCAGTGAGTGAATATGCATCAATAAAAAATATTCCTCCACTTCCGCCCCAAAACTCCTGTAAAAATCTGCAATTCCAGGAACAATGGATCCTTCAAAGTCGAGTATTAATGGTTTTTGAGCATGTGTTGCAATTACATGATCTAACAACAACGAATTCGCTTGTAAGATTTTACCTTCCTTAGTGGTGGCTGCAATTAAGTAAATAATTCTGTTCTTAAACTTCAAAAACAATCCTATACTTATAACTTTATTTTCATTGTTCAGTGCTTCTAAAATAAAGCCACACTGTTTTTTTAAAGCATATTTAGCAATGGACTGAATATGTTCAATAGAACTTTCGCTGACTCCTCCTACAATTTTAGGAGTAACTTCAGTTTGGAATAGTTCTAACAACTGATCGATATTATCAGTAAAATGTAGTGATATATTCTGCTGCTGTCCCTGTTTAATACGAGCTTTTCTGTCTCTCCTGTATGTAGAGAAAATCGTCTTGTAATCTCTGTTCAGGCTAAGAATATGATTGTTGCATTTTTGAATTTCAATATCTCGGATATTTTCTGCTACAGTATTGCTGATCGGATAGCTAAAGGATAAATACTTTCTTTTTAAGAATTCTACAACCTCTTTTAGGGTATGCTCCGTTGTCGGTTTTATGGAGACAATTCCTAATTGTTGCACAAGCGGAGGCTTGGGGTGAAACTTTATCCCCCACTTTTGTTGACCAAGAAGAGGTGCAATAGTATAATATTCACCTTCTCTTTCCTCTATCAACGCCTCCCAGTCAGGGCAAATAATATTGAGGTACCATGAAGTAACGTAAACCAGACCATTTTCTGATTTTAACACGCATTGATCCCATTTTTCAATGTCTATTTCGCTATGTTTATAATACCTAAGCAACTATGTCTATATGAGTTCACAACCTCTGGTTTCTGTCATCTGCCTCTGCTACAACCATGAGCGGTTTATAGAGGAGGCGATACAGTCTGTACTACAGCAAACTTATCACAATATAGAAATTATTGTAGTGGATGACGCAAGTTCTGACAGCAGCCGAAAAATTATTGAACAATTGGTGAGGCAATATCCGCAGATCAGATTTATACCGCTGGAACGGAACGTAGGTAACTGCAAGGCTTTTAATATAGGTCTACAGGCTTCAAAAGGGGAATATATTATAGATCTGGCTACTGATGACGTTCTTCTGCCTGAGAGGGTGGAGGCAGGGGTAAAGGCACTAGAGGAAGCCGGAGATCACTTCGGAGTAACCATCGCAAATTGCGAAATCATTGATGAGGAGGGAAATTTTGTGCAATATCATTATCCGATAGACGGGCAGGGGAAGTCAAAGATGGAAGTGCCGGAAGGAGATGTTTTTCTGGAGGTGATCAGAAGATATTTCATTTGCCCGCCTACAGTTATGTTCAAAAGACAAGTGATCGAGCAGTTGGGAGGCTACGATGAACAATTGACCTACGAAGATTTTGACTTCTGGATACGCTCATCCCGGCATTTTAAATATAATTATGTAGATCAGGTGCTGGTAAAAAAGCGGATAGTCCGAAATTCCTTGAGTAGAAAACAATTTAGTCTTGGGAGCGGGCATACACGCTCTACTTATTTGGTTTGTAAAAAAGCGAGTAAGCTGGTCAGGACCAAAGAAGAAGCTACGGCTTTGAAAAAAAGGCTTTATTATGAGGTGAGGGTAGCAATCCGATTGTTGAATCTTCGGGAGGTATGGAGTTACCTTAGGTTGATCCTTTCTTTGTGAGTTCTCTATGGGTAGCTTTTTTAGTAGCGCTGTCCACTGCTTGTGTGTAACTTACTCAGGACAGTGTGAACGAGTGCATGACAGATAAAATAGCGCTTCATCCTCATAAGTC